>NZ_LR134380.1:1896250-2529375 GCF_900637585.1 Legionella pneumophila subsp. pascullei | reverse complement strand
CAATGACGATATGGTGCTTGGAGCTCGACTTAGAGCGATAGTATCCAGATAGTGATTAGCTAACAGGCGTGTGTCTTCAATTTTTTCTATCCAGGAATATAATTTTTCAGGATGGTTTGATTGCTCAAAATATACCCCAAAACGAGTTATCATTTGGCTTTCAAGTTGTTTCTTATGATTATGATGTATAGCCTTAATGACTGCGTTTTCTTTGTCGTTCAGTTCTAACATTCTTCGTTCCCTCCTAGAGTGATTAGCTCAGGACTTACGAAAACACCCAAGGTCGAGGCGAAAAATATTTTTAATAAGGGAGTTTAGAAAAACTAAATGACCGAATTAAAAACATTTTTTTAACAAAGAGATTGGGGTTTATCGTAAGTCCTGTAGATATGACTTTATGCAATAAGGGATATGCCAAGAGATTATATTTGCGGTGTTTGTTTCTTAGCATTTCCCTGCCAAAATTCTTCAGAATCTTGATACATCACATCTGTTGTCCCGCATAACTACTCAGAGGGAGTCCACAGAAAAATGGGTGGTAATTTTTCAGCATGACCTTGGAGTTTTTCGTAAGTCCTGTCCTTATCAAAAGGTGAAAGCGGTCATTGCTGAAAAATAAGACAATTTTAATTATTGTTTAAACGTACTATCGGCTGATTTGATATCCAGAAATAAGGATAATTCAGCATTAATGAGCTAATTTTGTGCCATATAGTCTGTCTCCTGCATCGCCTAAACCAGGGACAATGTATCCATGATCATTCAGTTGCTCATCTATGGCTGCGGTAAATATTGGAACATCAGGATGTTCTCCATGAAAATTGGAAATTCCTTCAGGAGCAGCCAGTAGACAAAGAAATTTAATTGACTTGGGATGTAGGGCTTTGACCTCTTTAACTGCAGCGATGGCTGAATTTCCTGTTGCCAGCATGGGGTCAACAACAATCACATCTCTGTCTTCTGTATGTTCAGGTAGTTTGAAGTAGTATTCGACTGCTTCGAGCGTTTTAGGATCCCGGTAGAGACCTATATGACCAATTCGGGCGGTAGGAACTAGTTGTAACATGCCATCCAGTAAACCATTGCCCGCGCGTAATATCGAGACAAAAACAAGTTTTTTCCCTTTCAAAACAGGTGACTGCATAGTAGCCAGAGGAGTTTCTATTTCTTCATATTCTATTTCCAGATCCCTAGTGACTTCATAAGCTAATAGCATGCTTACTTCGTGCATCAGTGTTCGAAATTTTACTGTGCTGGTTTCCTTTTTCCTCATTATGGTGAGTTTGTGCTGAATGAGGGGATGATTTATAACCATTACTTGATTGAAGTCCATTATTATTCCTTATTAAAATACCGTGCCATCACTGATAATTTGTATTGGAGGTGTTCCATTAATTCTTTTCCTTTGAGCAATCTGTCGTCCCGCGTCCCAAGTGCCACCTTGCAATATTTTGGCTAAAGGGAGAGATTCCTCATTCATGTTGAGTTGTTGCCTGATTAATAACGCTAACTCATCGAGCAAGGCCACGGTTAAGGCACGCCATTCAATTATGGGTTCTGAGCCAGGGTCTTGAGGTTGCTCCAGAATGTCATGATTTCTTACTTTTAATAGTTCGGTGTCAATTAGTAAACCACCATTTCGATACTCAGGCAAGCCGGTCAGTGCATTCAAATCAGTGACATGGATACCAGTTTGCTCCAGTGGTTCTATTAAAGAATAAGTGAGCCATTGCGATAATTTATGAAAAGGTATGTATTCAGAGCCTGGTTCTTTGGTTTTTAATGCGCTATGGATCCAGACATCTCCTAGAGATACACCATGATATATCAATCGAACAGGCCATATATCATTGAAAGCTTCTAACACGGCCTGAAATAATTGGGTAGCAGACAGTATTTTGTTATTTTGCAAGGATCCAATATAAGTATAAAACTCGCCAAGGCGTCCCTGGTGATTAAAATAGTGTTCCTTACGATGAATAATTTCTCCAAGGCGATTAAGCAAGGATACTCGCCCGGGGATTCCTTCAAGCAAATTGGATGAGGTGACCTGAAAACCTTTTATGAGATCTGTCTCTTTAAAGTCAAGCAGACGCTCGGCGTCCACGCGAAAAGGATTATTTGGATCAGTACTAAATGCTCCGTTTTCATAAAGGTATAAACTGGCCAGTGCTAATCCCTCAGAGCGACTGTATTCCTTTTCTGTGATGGCTTCTTTATAGCTCCAAAGTGGTCCTGCACCTGCATCCAGAAAAACACTGATGATGACCAGTTCGTAAAGTATTTTTCCCCATGCTGAGGGAGAGATTGGCTCAAGTTGTTTGCGTAAATTATGAATTCGGGGAAGGCCATCCATTTCAAAATGACGCCAGCGGCTGTGATATGGAATATCAAGCTCAGGATAACGGCTGGTGATAATGTCTACGATATACGATGCCGTGGTTGTCATTTTTTCAGGGTTCAGGGAAAAATGTGCTAATTGATTCTGTTTCGCCAAATTTAAAATACGATGTGACTGCGCACGGATGCTGTGAGGATCACGAAGCATATTCAGAACATTTTGTATTTGTTGCTCTTGATTATTCATGAAGGGCGCGTCCTTTGGATTTGGCCAATTCGTTGATATCAATAATTCCTTCAGGAGAGTAATATCCTGCTGCACGCTTGGCATCTATTTCTACCCGGGCATCTTGGGGAATCAGTTCATCTGGTATTTTTACCCGTTCAATGACATTAATTCCGGATTTGAGCAAGGCATCATATTTCATATTGGACATCGAAACAAAACGATGAATTTTAGTGATTCCCAGCCAATGAAGAATATCGGACATTAATTCCTGGAAACGCATATCCTGAACACCGGCAACGCATTCCGTTCTTTCAAAGTACTTGGCTGCAGTGTCCCCACCTTTCTGTCTTTTTCTGGCGTTATAAACGAGAAATTTAGTGACTTCTCCCAGCGCTCTTCCTTCTTTGCGATTATAAACGATAAGACCTGCTCCTCCTTTTTGTGCGGATTCAATGGATAACTCAATTCCATGAACCAAATAAGGTCTGCAGGTGCATATGTCAGAGCCAAAGACATCCGAGCCGTTACATTCATCATGAATACGGCAAGTTAATTCGATTTCTGGATTATGAATAGTGGTCACATCGCCAAAGAAATAGGCAGTTAAGCCCCCAATAGGTGGTAAAAAAACATCCAAATCACTGCGGGTTACCAATTCAGGGAACATTCCTGCTGTTTGTTCAAAAAGAGTACGTCTTAGCAATGCTTCTGAAACCTGGAAGCGCTCTGCAATTCCAGGCAAGTACCACACTGGTTCAATCGCTGCCTTGGTTACCACAACATCCCCTGTTTCACTTAAAATTTTTCCATCAGGTTTTAATCTGCCTTTTTGCATGGCAATATGCAATTCCGGGATATTAATATGTGCTCTTGTGACTGCAATTGTTGGTCTGATGTCATATCCTGCTTTTATTTCCTCGGAGAAAACAGAAGCCACAAGATGCCCCCAGGGATCGAGGGAAACAATTTTTCCTGCTTCACTCCATTGTTTATGAGGCCCTATATCGACAGGAGGCATGGTGTCGGTCAGATCAGGAACGTGTTCAGGATCCAGCAGACCAGCGGCTACTGCCAAGGCTCTGTAAACAGAATAAGACCCTGAGTGAGTTCCAACGGCATTTCGATTTTTGATGTTGGTGAGAGAGGCAATAACAGGTCCTCTGTCTTTAGGATTTTTTTCACCCCATTTGATTTTTAATGGGGCTTGTGTATGACGTGCCGGGTGTGAAGACAAGACAATGTGTCCTTTTGATTTTTTCTTTGAATCATCTGGTGACATGATACTTAATTCCTTTTGGTTCAACAGTGCTCGAATAAATCGGTTGTTTTATTTCTTATCCCTTTATAAGCAGAGGTACACTATTATTTATAAATTATCCAACCAATCATAAACTACAGCATTCGAATAAGAAACGTTGCCTACCTGACAATGACTTCCAGCGCCCTCAAAATCACTAAATTCATATTGTTCAGAGTTTGTTATTTTGCAAAATTCCTGGAATTGTTTTCTAGGCTCTCCTCCTTCACCACTGCCCAATAATGCAAGGCAAGGTATTTTTATAGTATTTAATGAATCACCTACAGTGAATGCTCTTAAATAATTGAATGTTGCCTTAAAAGTAGGTTGCCCAAATCTTTTGATTAAATGTTCTGTTTGTGCTTTGAGTTGGGGAGGCATCATTTCATTGGGTATAGAAGGTAAGTCATCAATACTAAAATCCTCTGAATCGGGCATTTCACAAGGATCCATTTTTACAAAGGAACACATATAGGCATGTAAATCCAGAATGGGGGAGTTGGCTATTAAAACCTTTATTCTTGGTTCATGGCTCGCTGCACGGGTTGCAAAATAGCCGCCAAAACTAATGCCCATCAATGCCAGTTTGGTCATATTGATTTCTTGCCTGAACTCAAAATAATTAATGATTCTCTTGACCACCTGCTCAAAATCAGGCTCGAAATAAGTGTCCGGATATTTTCGAAAGACATCCATTTGGCCAGGACCTGCGAAATGAATCACATTGTAGCCTCTTTCCACAGCAGCCAATCCACGCATGAGAAACTCTTCTTCCAGAGTTCCATCAAATCCGCTGACTATCATGACGGTGTCTCGCTTTTCTCCATCATTGGCAGGGGAGATAAAATAACAGGGGAGATTGATGTTTTTATAAGGAATGGAATGATTTTCAAAATGGATGTCCATGCTTGAGATGGCTGTACAAAAGCAATCTGCTGAATTCAATCCCAATTTTCTGTGATGTTCGGAGGAAGGAGGAGAGTAATATTCAGCGGCACGAAAAGAATTGCAGGCTTTGAACAATTGCTCTCGGCCGCTTATAACGTGGTTTTTTACCATGCGCTCCAAACCGTCTTTTTTTTGCCACTCAGCTAACCGTTCAAACTGCCTGACCCATTCTTCAGGGTCTTCATTTTTCATGGTGTTTGCAATATTTAAGCATTCACCTACTGATGCGGCTCTATAGCTGCTGGATCCCAGTTGTCGTATTAATTGAAAATCCATTTCTGAATCAGTAAAACCCTTCACCTGAATATCGCCACGACTGATATCACTCATTTTACTTCTCCGTTATTTCCGTTTTTACAGAGTGTTATGAGCTTAATAGTAACGGTACATGCCAAGAACATCAATCTTAAATGCAAAATCCTCAAATCATGATAATGCATAAAATACGGTTTAAACTTTACAAACTGAACGATTTTATCATCGCTCAATGCATTGATATACACTTTAAATGCGTAAAGAGTACAAATCAGAATCGACACAGTCTGACATTATCAGGTTAGAACCCAGCTGCTGAAATGTTTTGATTTTGATCTTTTTCAACTTGTTTTTTTGAATCCATACATTCGGTGAGCTTTTCCATCGCATGCTCTCTTTTTTCCGGATTTGGCAATTTATTATGAAGTTGTTTTAAAAGATGAAACTTTGATTCATCCACTTTAGTTTGGCTTAAGTCCATTTCACTAAAGGCAATCAGAGTCAAATTGAATTCCCTAATCAGCGAGTCAGGGACTGGTAAACAAAAATCAGAGGCCAAAATGGTGTTAATTTCTTCAGCAAACGATGTTAATTGACGGTAACATTTTTGTTCTTGTGAGTAGTGGGAAGCATGTTCATACTCTGATTTTGTAGTCTTGATAAGCTTTTCAATTACTCTATCAAATTGGTTTTTTAAGATTTCCAGTTGGGATTCTGAATAATGGCTTTCAGAAGCTAAGGACTGCAGGTTATTCATCACCCTAAGCCAATATGATAAGCGAACGTAGTTGTAGGCCACATCATTGTAATGAATTTTTTCCAATAATGATTTGAATACATCCAAATTTTCATCATCAAAAACAATCCCGGCATTCTTAAATGTCTCAAGCATCGAATTAATCTCGGAATAGAATGGCTTGTCGTAATCATTCAACCAGCTGTAAATATAAGGTTTCGCTTCATCTCCTACCAACTTGGCAATGGAGCAATAATGACCCCAATCATGGGGTTTCCTCTCATGGAGGGTCTCATTCGCTTTGATTAATACAGGCCTAAAGTAGTGTTTTAATTTGACATCTGGAATGCCTGCATTTTGGAGTG
The DNA here is from genome assembly GCF_900637585.1 of Legionella pneumophila subsp. pascullei. Lineage (NCBI taxonomy): Bacteria > Pseudomonadati > Pseudomonadota > Gammaproteobacteria > Legionellales > Legionellaceae > Legionella > Legionella pneumophila. Next base: position 2,523,205 of record NZ_LR134380.1, on the reverse strand, counting down.
TCTTAAGTAACATGTAGCTGTCGTATAAATTCAGCCTTTCATTTGTGTAGGTGTCTATCAGTTTAGAAACTATTTCCAATAAGATTGATTCAATGTTATCCCTTAGGTGATTGTCCTTATCTATTAAAGTCATTATATTGTTTAGGTTAATCATCTGATGTAAGTCTGATTGCAATTTATATCTGCTCCCTGTGATGAAAGCATTTTGATCATTAATAACTTGTATTGCCAATTCATTCACTTTGTTGCGCAAGAATTGTATTTCTCCCTCTAAACCTAATTGCTGACATAGAATAAAGGCTTGTAAAAATTGATTTTTACACAAGAAATTCCTTTCATCAGCGCTGTAATGTTGGATATCAAGCGTCGTTGTTTTTTCTTTTAATGAGGTTGAGGCAATATCTGATAATTTGTAAGAAATGACTCCATCTGGGGAGTATATAAAGCGTAATAGATCATCCTTTATTTTATCAGAGCACAAATCTCTCAAACGAGGGCTATATTCTAGTGCTAAAAATGCTTCTTTTGAAAATGGAGATAATTGATTGTCTTGAAGTCTTTTGAAAACAGCCTCTTCATATTCTGCTATTATTTTTTCTTTAGCTTTGGAAATGGCATCAGTAATTTTCTCCCTTAATTCAACATTGTAGCTTAAATCAGCTGGTTGATTAACTTTTGCCAATATATTTCCTTTTGTTTTGTACATGCTTAAAACTTTTATGTCTTCAATACTCATGTTATAAAGAAGTTCATCGTAAAAATCATAGCTATTATCTATACCCATATGGGACAGAGCATTTCTCATGAAATCAGAAGACATCTCCACCCACATATTAACAATATTCTCATCTGTTAACTTTTCTGTATCATAAGGCGTTAACTTATTCCTTAAGCCGGAATATTCGTAAATTGGTAAAAATTGGTTAGGGCCAAAGCGTTCGAGGAATAGTGTTTCACCCCTCTCTTGTCCATAGCGTTCATAATAAGCTTTACGAGTTTCTTCATATTGTCTTGCATACTGCTTCTGTAAATAAATGGCTTGCAAGAGAGGGGACAGGGGATGGGCTGGATTGAAATCATTATAGGCAATTTCATTTCCTATGGTTGGGTCATTAGTAAAGAAAATGGCATCGTATTTGTTAATGTCATATAAAAGTTCAACGTAATTTGAGCCAAGTTGCGTTTTCTTGCCAAATAAGCCCAATTTCATTTTATGATGAAGATCATCAAGTTCCCTTTCCAGAATTTCACGAGACTCTTTGTATTCTTTTTCTTGTAAATGGGCTAGATGGTTTTTTTGACCTCGGCCACTATCAAAATCCTCAGCTGAAATTCTCTTAATTTGGCCTATATCCGGATTGAAGATCAACATGCCTGCAGCTGGATAGACCCCACTTCCATAACCGAGTATGGAGGTTGAGCGCAGAGGGTTTTTGTATTTGAGATTAGGTGCTTCTTTTCTGCTTTTGATGTTAATATTGTCAGAGCGCATGGATTTTCGCATTTCTCTTTCGGCCAATGTTTCATCTGTTAGAGTCGGTTTATTGGGTCTGGGTGCAGGCATGGCACTTGGTGTAGTAATGCCACGGGCCAGAACTCTCCCTTCTCTCAATGCCGCAGCAAGATTTTCTCCAGCCATTCCTGCTGTTTCATCGAAGGGAGTAAGATTAACCAAGGTCATAGCCTGTAATTCTTCTATAGATAACAGTTTTCCATACAATGTACTGAGTATTGGATAAGCTTCTGACTGCATATCTCTGATTATGCGGGCATGAGCTTCTTCATTTTCATAACCTGCTTTGATTTCTGCTTTTTTAGTAATGTATGAATCACCCTGGCTATAGATAAGGCCTCTGGCTTCTACGACAAGTTCGGCCATTTCCTCTAAAGCGAGATTGTCTTTGCTGGCTATATCCTTATAAAAATCAAGATAGGTGGCATCGTATTGATTTCTTGCCCTTATGATATCAAGACAATCGCAATCATGAATTATTTTTTGATAGATATTTTTTGCAGGAAAATCTCCTTCTTCATACTTCGCAAACTGCCAGAATAATTGACCATATTCGTCCTCAATGAGTTGAAAATAGCCATTTTCCGGACTCGGATCCTTGTTCGCAGTTGCCTCAGCTACAAATCTTGCTGTTTCTGCATCAATATGTAAAACGCGTGTCAGATAATAGTATAAAAGGATAGCACTTTCATGATCCCATAAATCTTCATCATCTCCTTCTCGGGCCGAATCATGGAATAACAAAGCAATTTGAATGAGTTTGATGTCTGTTTCTGTTAAATTTTGGGCTTCCTCGTTACCATGTCTCCTGTATAAATTGGCAAAGGCACATGCATAGTTTGCAGCTCGGGTAACATGTTGTATGCCGTGATGAAATCTAGCTATAGTTGATTCCTGATGCGAGTCCGGATAGGAATAACGATAAATATTGTCATAAGCCCACCTGACATGATCGCCCAAATCATTTTCAAGATTTAAATCATTCGTTTCTAAAGAGTCAAAAATTGTATATGGTATTCCTTTTGAATCGAGTAGTTTATGAATATAGGGAGGTTCCCACGTTTGTTCATCTTCGTAAGGCTCCTCATTTCCAGTAAGAATTTCTAAAGGTGATGGTTCCACAAGAGTGCTCTCTCTCATTGAGAAATCAATTGAACCCTCATTAAACATGACGTAATTAAATAATTCACGAGTTTTACCATTCTTGGATAATTCGTTAAATCGCTCTCCTAATATCCCTAAAATATCCAGGCGAGTTGTTGATGTCTCTCCTTCTTGTTGGTAATCTGGACTCTCTTTTAAAGCATTTAATTTTTCGATAACAGTTTCTATTACTTGTAAATTTTTTTGCGTCACTTTGGGTTGAAAAAAAGGGTGTTTAGCATTACGCAATCCAAAGCCTAAATACTTTGCAAGCTTGTTATCCTGTCCCCAGCTTTCCCTGCTCTGTTTTAAACTATTCAAAGTCAGAATCAAGGAATCTATTGTATTATTTCCCTCATATTTGTGGCGTTCATAAAGCTCAATATACTCGTTCATTTTATCATACCCAAAAGATACTATAGAATAAAATTATAGCAATTTTATTAATATTTGGCCAAAAAATGACCATAAACTAATTTAAAAGCTATTTAAGGAGTTTTCCTGATCACTAAAGTGGATTGAAATTAAATTTACCCGATTGAATTGAGAAAGCCACCTGGTTAATATGTCATTCAGTTATAAACCAGAAAGACTCTAAGAACTATGTTTACCATGATCGTATGCTTGTTTATCGCCGTATTACTGCCTTATCTGGCAAAAGTACCCGTTGCTTATGCCATGCATAAAGCAGGTGGCTATGATAATCGTTATCCCAGAGAGCAACAAGCTCGCTTGCAAGGGTTTGGCGCAAGAGCTCTGGCAGCCCATCAAAATGCTTTTGAGTCTTTACTGATATTTGCAACAGCCTCTTTAACTGCTTTGGCAACTAATTCGGTGTCTTTACCGACACAATATCTAGCCATTGCCTATATTATTTCTCGTTTTTTTTACCATTTATTCTACTTGCTGAACTGGTCTTCCCTGCGTTCAACTGTATGGTTTTTGGGAGTATTATGTTGTCTCTCTATTTTATGGCTTAGTATCCCTTAAACTTTGGTAAGGCACATATTTATGCAAAAAATTTATTAAGTGATAATTTAAAATGCAAAAACTCAACAATTTATCATCTAATTGGCTGTAACCTCTTACTCTTTATCTTTGGCTTTGTTATCTTAAATAAGAAGTTCCAGATTTTTTACAAGGATGTGAATATGTCTGACTTACAACAATTGCCCAAGACTATCCTGAGATTTTCCTGGCATTTTATTAAAAAAAGTCCCTGGCTTTATGCCTTGTTTTTCATGGCGCCAGTGGTGATGGTGCTTGAAACGAATGTGATTCCCTATGCTTTAAAAATGATTATTGATGGGATAACAAACCATAAAGGGGGAAAAGAAAGCATTTTTCAAGACATTGCACCGGCTTTGTATTTGGGTGGAGTTGCCTGGTTTGGTGTGATTCTGGTGTTGCGCTTGCATAATTGGTGGCAAGCCTACCTTGTTCCTCAATTTCAAGCCAATATTCGTATGACCCTTTTCGGTTATTTAATCCAGCATTCTCATCATTTTTTTTCTAATCAATTAGCAGGCAATTTAGCTAATAAGATAAGCGATATACCCCGATCATTGGAAGCCATTCGTAAAATTGTATCTTGTAATGTAAACACTACTTTTGCAGCAATTGTTGTTTCAATCGTTTTAATGTTAACCATTAATCCCTGGTTTGCATTCATTTTGTTAAGCTGGATCATAATTCAATTGTTTATCAGTTTTTATTCAGCAAAAGAGATCAATAAGCTGGCAAGAGTGAATGCGGAAGATAAAAGTATTTTAAAAGGAAAAATCGTTGATTCTTTGAATAATATTAATACCGTAAAATTATTTGTCCAAAATGAGTATGAAAAAAAATACGTTTGGAAAACACAAAATAAAGAGGTTCAAAGCAATAAGCGCCTGGTTCTTTTCATCAATTTTTTTCGTCTTTTAGTCGATGTTCCAGTCAGTATTATGTTAATCGCTATGATTTATTCAGTCATCAGTTTCTGGCAGAGAAACTTAATCAGCACAGGTGACGTGGTCTTTATATTTGCCACTTCATTTGCCATTATGAATCAAATGTGGAGTCTCAGTAATTCGCTTTGTGATTTGTTTGTCGAAATAGGGATAGTAAAGCAGGCGCTCGCCATATTATCCCAACCTATAGAAGTTCAAGATATAGCCAATGCAAAAGAGTTGAAAGTCACTCATGGCGAAATCAGGTTTGAAAATGTGACATTTCGTCATAGAGATGGTCAGGAATTATTTACTAATAAATCGTTAGTCATACCGGCTAAACAAAAAGTTGGACTTGTAGGTTATTCCGGGGGCGGTAAAACCACATTTATTAATTTAATTCTTCGTTATTTTGATGTAGATAGTGGAAGGATATTGATTGATAATCAAGACATTAGCGAGATCACACAATATTCTTTAAGAAAATCAATCAGTATGATTCCCCAGGATACCAATCTATTCCATCGCACTTTATTAGAAAACATTCAATATGGCAAAGAGGATGCCGGAAGAGATGAAGTAGTTACAGCAGCTTCTTTAGCAAATTGCATGGATTTTATTCAGAATTTGCCTCATGGTTTTAATACTATAGTAGGGGAAAGGGGTACCAAGTTGTCAGGCGGACAAAGACAAAGAATCGCCATAGCAAGAGCGTTTTTGCATCATACTCCCATATTGATTTTAGATGAAGCCACTTCACAACTGGATTCCTTGACTGAAGAATGCATTCAAGAATCCTTGCAGCCGTTATGTGAGGGAAAAACAACCATAGTTGTGGCACATCGTCTTTCAACGCTTCTTAACATGGATAGAATCCTGGTTTTTGATAAAGGAACAATAGTAGAAGATGGTACACATCAAGAGTTGATAGAAAACAATGGATTATACAAATCCATGTGGGATGCGCAAACCGCAGGTTTCTTGCCTGTGGAGCAAGAAGACGAGGCGGAGCGATCTAAAGAATTTGATCGTCCCTATTTGGCACAAGTGTAATGTAATTAACAGAAGTAATTTTATTGCAACGCGACACCCATCAACTGGATGTCGACATTCATGTAAACTCGGTTTCTCAAAATAAGCAAAACAAAATACCTGGGTCTGTCTTCCAGGTCATTTGTCATGCGCCAGGGGCTGTTGTTTTTGGCGAGCCTGCTATAAAACGACGATTACGGGCAAATTTCGGGAAAAACGGTCCGATTTTAACAATAAAATCATAAGCCATAAGAAGAGCCCCCAAGGCAAATACGACATCTCCTGGAAAACGAAGCCATTGCCATAATAATGTGGTGTTGTAGAACTCAAGACTTCTGGCATAGGATAGTCCATGTTCATATACTGCCATTAGTTGTGACCAGCCGATTGGGAAAAAATTTAAGACAATCCATAAAAAGAGACCAGCGTTATATAACCAGAAGGCATAAACACCCAAGCGGTCATTCCATGTTTTATTTTCACCAGCAGCATATCTTAGGCAAAAATAGATTAACCCGAGAGCAAGAAGCCCAAATGCACCAAATAAAGCAGTATGAGCATGATTCAATGTCAGGAATGTTCCATGCTCATAGTAATTAATCAGTGGCGCATTAAGCGTACCTCCACCGAACACTCCAGCACCAACAAAATTCCAGAACGCAGCTCCCAATATGTAAAGATAAGCAAGATTGTAGGTAAACGCTCCCTGCTTTTTAATCAGTTGTCGATGCTGAATCGCATCAATAATCAGAAGAACCAGTGGCAAGACTTCGATAAAAGAAAACATGGAACCCAGTGGAATCCAAATTTCGGGAGTACCTGTCCAGTACCAATGATGACCAGTACCTATTACTCCACCCAGGAAGATTAAAATGGATTCAAAGAATACTGTTCTCTCTGCGGCTTTTCTGGAAACCAAACCAGTTCCCATAAGTACGTAGGCGGTAGCACAGGCAGCAAAAAACTCAAAGGATTGTTCAACCCATAGATGCACAACCCACCAACGCCAGAAGTCTGTTATGGTGAACGATTTTTCAATACCTGTTAAGGGGATCATCCCAAAGCAATATAAAACAGCGACATTGATAGTGCTGGCCCAAAACAGGTTTTCAAGTTTGATTCGACCCGTCCAGAATTCAATGGTGGCTTTTTTTAATCCGTCCCATGTAGGCCACATACCACGGAAAACAATAAAGCTCCAAAGAAACAATCCAATGCAAAACCCGATTTGCCACAACCTTCCTAATTGTATGTAAGACAAGCCTTGATTACCTAGCCAAAACCAGGCTTTATCAATATAACCCATAATTCCCAGGTAATTGCCAAGGATAGCTCCACCTACTACGAGCAAGGTGACATAAAACAGGAAGTCAACTAAAAATCCCTGTCCTTTGGCTTCCTTGCCGCTAATGATCGGTGCCATAAATATGCCTGCACTTATCCATGAAAGCCCAATCCAGATAATGGGAGTTTGGATATGGACGTCGCGAAGGAAATTAAAGGGCAGCCAAGTATTGACATTAATACCGTAGAAACTTTCCCGTTCGGCATAATAATGAGCCATGATGGCTCCTACTGCAATTTGAAGCAAAAGAAACAAAGCAGCTACAAGGAAATATTGGCCTACTTTACGCTGGCTTTGAGTTAGGGGTTTGAAACCCGAAAAAATAGGTTCCATGGGTCCATGATCAACATCACTTAAATAACGGTGATAGATGTAGAGAACCGCACCAAATCCCATAAACACAAAGCAAAATGAAATCCAGGTCCAATAAAACGTCCCTGATGATGGTGTATTGCCAACGCTTGGCTCATATGGCCAATTATTGGTATAAGATATGTTTTGATTTGGGCGGCGAGCTATTGTTGTCAAGGAGGAATAAATAAGAAAGTTTGCAGTTTTAAGCGCGGTATCAGGATTTAAGCTGTAAGCTTGGGTATAACCCGCCATAAAATTATGATTCAGTAACGATTGGCTGATTTCAGCCTGTAATTGCCGTATTGAGGTGGCAATTGCCGGTGTCAGGATGCTCGTTTTTTTATTGAGATCAAGGCGTTGCAGTGAGTTCTGCATTTCTTTATTAATAACGAATTGCTCGCTTTCTGTTAACTCAGAATAGGTTTTATTAAAACGAATTTTGGCCAATTCTTCCTGGACCAACTCTCCCAAACGTACCAAATATTTTGCTGTATAGTCTTCGCCAAAATAGGAGCCCATACCATATAAGCTGCCATAGTCCATTAAGTCAGCGCGTTGAAAACCTGCTTTTCCTTCCACGATGTCTTGTGATGTCATCACCGTTTCACCTGTAGAGGTCACAAAACGGTCTGGTAAAGGAGGTACCAATTGATAGGTTTTAACAGTGCCCCAGATGAGGATTAGAAAACAAAGAATGGCAGTGACTAGTAAAACCCATTTTAAAACATTGGTTACCGGATCAAATGGGTGATTTATTTGAACAGGTGTTTCATTTGCAATATTATGCATCAGGCTATCCTTAGCGGTTGTTTCAACTCAGGCATTGATTATAAAGAGGATCTTTACAAGAAACAATTCATATTACCTGCGAGACTGATTCTGACAAAACCATACTTCTACCATACACTAAGAGTTAATCCTCATCGAACAATGCCTGCTTTTCAGAAAGAGGATGCGGTTCTTTTATAAGGAAAAGTAGTGCATAAGGCATAATTGATGGCATAAAACAAAACACTGAAACCAAATGACAACAACAGAGAGTTTTTTAATAGCAATAGTATTAAAAGCACCAATGTTGCACGTACTATTTCTAAATAAAGAATACTACTATTGCCATCTGCAACTCGACCAAGAGTAAAAAGTGTCAGTAAAATTAATGCTCCAATTAACCAGGATGTGACAATAGCGGGATCAAAAACAAGAGATAGATAAGTGTATAAGAAAACTGCAAATGCAGTATTGGTTAACATATAAATTGCGGGTGACCTCGTATTTTTTTTAACCGTTGTTCTTTTTGAGATAGTGGAGTTTTCTTGTTGTAAGCGATGAATGATCCATTCTGGCGGCATAAAGAACGCGCGTAATACGTCCCACTTGTTTTTTAACCCTTTACCATAATACAGAATATCTTTGATCACTTTGATGTTGGCGTAAAAAGGATCCCATGAATCCAGGGGTTCGGTGACTCCATAATCAGCCGGCTCTTTTTCAGGTTCAAAAGTGCCAAACAGTTTATCCCAAATAATCAGGCTTCCCGCATAATTTTTATCTATGTATTGAGGGTTTTTGCCATGATGAACTCTGTGATGAGAGGGGGTATTAAATATTTTTTCAAACCAACCCATTTTCCGGATGGATTCAGTATGAATCCAGAATTGATAGATGGTATTGATAGAAGCGACAATGACAAACATCCAGGTTGGAAAACCAATCAGGGCCAAGGGCAAATAAAACACCCAGGAAGTTAATGTCTGGAAATAACCCTGTCTTAAAGCAACAGATAAGTTAAAGTGCTCACTTTGGTGATGAACTGAATGACCTATCCAGAAGAAACTGTTTCTGTGGCTTGCTCTGTGGTACCAGTAATAGAAAAAATCAACCCCAATCCATAAAAGCAGCCAGGAAAAAATCGATCGAGGATTAACATTAAAAATAGCGTAATGCTCATATAAATAATAGTAACCATAAATAATCAGGCCCTTGATGGGGAGTGCGCCAATTTCTTCAAGAATACCACTGCTGAAATTATTGACCGAATCATTTAATTGATAGACACCGGATTTTTTGTAATAGGCTACCCAATATTCAATTCCTATGAGGAGCAAGAAAAGAGGTGAGGCAAAAACCATTAAATTAATATCCATAAATATCCTTTGAACAGTGATAGACGTTTTGCAATGGGTATTTTCGATTTTGTTGACGTTGTGGCTTATGTCTTATTTTCTAATACTTTTGTTTTGCTTGTAAATAATGATATTGTTATCAGCCTCGTTAGAAATTATTCTAAAGGATATTTGATGCATCAGGAACATCTCGGTCAAACTGATACCCCTAAAATAGATCCTTGGTTAGTTTTTGTCATATTAATGTTGATGGCTTTGATGCAAACCACAACAGATCAATATATTCCCTCTCTTCCCGCTATTACCACAGCGTTGAATAGTACCGAAGCATCCATTCAGTTAACTATTTCTATGTTTATGTTGGGTTTAAGCATATCTCACGTTTTTTATGGCCCCTTATCAGACAAGATAGGACGAAAACCTCCGTTACTGTTCGGCGTTGGGCTAAGTATACTAGGTAGTTTGTTTTGTTTTTTTGCCCCCACCGCCAGTGTGTTAATTTTGGGTCGATTTCTCCAGGGCTTTGGAATTGGTTGTTGCAATTCAGTGGGGCGATCTTTGGTCAGAGATCTATTTACCGATCGTTTGCTGGCTAAAATTGGCTCTTATGTAGGTGTCGTCAGTATTTTTATTATGGCGGCCTCACCCACTTTAGGAGGATTTATTCAAGAGAAGGCGGGGTGGAAAGCCAATTTTTTGTTCTTATTTGTTTTTGGAATCCTTGTTTGGCTTTTGGCGTTTAGTATTCTTCCTGAGACGAATAAACACTTAAATCCTGAGGCTACAAAAATCAAAGTGATGGCAAAGAACTATTTCACTTTATTACGTAGCAAGGTCTTTTTGGGATATACATTGTGTGCTTGCTTTGCCTTTGCTGGACTGGTTTCGTATCTTACGATTGCGCCATTTCTATTTCAAAATACCTTGGGCTTGAGCCCTTTGGAATTTGGGCGTTTAACTTTTTTTATTGCGGGCGCCATTTGTTTTAGCGGGATTGTAAACAGTCAGTTAGTCATGCGCAAAGGAATATCCTTTATGGTTTGTACCGGTGTTCTTTTTATGATTGCCGGTGGTTTAAGCTTGTTACTTATTACAATACTGGGTTGGTCACAAATCTATTCTATTATGATCCCAATTACCTTATTCAGCGCTGGTGCTGGATTTACATTTATTAATGCCTTTGCTGGTGCTTTTCATCCTTTTCCACAAATGGCTGGGACAGTTGGAGCTTTATATGCCAGCATGCAGGATTTAAGTGCGGCACTAACCAGCGGTTTTATTGCCGGAGTTAAGGGGTATGGCCAATATTCTTTAGCTATGATATTACTGATTTTAGGTTTAAGTTCTTTAGTGGCATGGTATTATCTTGGATTGCAAGATGACGCTATTTCAAATTAAGGGGTATTAATGAAAATTACCGATGAAGAATTGAAAAAAATTATCAGCAAATTGTCTGGTTCCAAATCTGATGACATTCATGATGATACGGCACTAATCGAAGATTTACATTTGGATTCTTTAAAAATTGTTGAACTTTTGGCTATCCTGAGTGAAGAATATCAATTAGAGGTCAGTGAAGAAGATGCGATGAATTTTCATACTTACAAAGATTTATATGATTTTACCCAAGCTTGATAGTTATCGTTCATTTCATTTTTTGTAGTAAGCTTGGGCATTTTGATCCAGGGCTGTGAAGCTAAAATTGTTTATTCTTATAGATTAACTATCCGTTTGGGCTGAGGAGGCGTTTACGCTGTCTCGAAGCCTTTACGAAAAGAACCAACAAGGCTTTGAGACAGCCTCAAGTGCTTCCTCAGCCCAAACGAACAAGGACAGGGGATAATTGAAAAAATTTCAAAGATGATCTTGTTTATTTTTATATAAAATTCAATTTGTTAAATTAGAATTCGCCAATCGCTTCCCTTGACCTTGGGGTTTTTCGCAAGTCCAGACCTTAACAATCCCTGAAGTCAAATCAGACAACTTCCAGTAAAGAACAGGCTGCAATTCCTCCTCCACCTGCTGCCACCAAAAGTACCTTCTCACCGGATTTTATGTTGCCATCCGATCTCAGTCGATCTAAAGCAATGCCTACACTGGAGCCCGAAGTATTTCCTGTTTCTTCAACAGTCTTTATCGTTTTTTCTTCAGGGAAACCTAGTTGTTTTGCTACAGACAAAACCAGATTTTTATTTCCCTGATGAGGAACAAGCCATTGGATGTCAGAGATTGTCAGATTTAATTCTTTTAGAAAATCCTTGGCGCTGTCTGCCATGCCATGGACTGCTTTTACAAATAAAGCAGTACTTTCTTTTATGGTAATGTAAAATTGCTCATGATCATTGCAAACCGCAGCAGGTAAGCGAGAACCTCCTGCTGGGGTTGAGACGGCATCGTATACTTCACCATCAGCAAACAACGCAGACGCTATAAAACAAAAATCAGCGTCTTCTTTATCTTGAGAAACACAACAAGCTGCTGCCCCATCACCGAATAAAACGCTGGTTGCAAAATTGTTTTTATTTAGGAATTTGGAGCGAATTTCGCTGGCTATGAGCAACACCGAACCACCATTGGTCTGTGCTAAAGCGGCACTCGTATGCAAACCGACAACAAATCCGGCACAGGCAGCCCCTATATCAAAAGCTCCGGCGTTTTGTAGACCAAGTCTGTATTGTACGAGAGGGCTGCTTGGGGGAGAGGGATAATCCCCTGAGATAGTGGCCAGGATCACTTGATTCACGTTCTGTTTTTCTCTGGGTTTTTCTATAAACAATCGTTCTGCCGCCTGCACAGCCAGATCGCTACAAGCTTGATCCTCATTCACCCAATGTCTGTTTTTAATTCCAGTTGAAAACCCAATCACGGCTGGATTTTGGGTGCTATTCATCCAAGTGAGAACATCTTGATTACTCATGACTCTCTCGGGAAGCGCGACAAAGGGGCCTTTTAGGTAGATGGCTTTTTCACAGCGGAAAAAATTCATGACAATAATCCTTCTGAACGCATTAAAGGCAGACCACCACTGACTGTTACTACTGATCCCGTCATAAAAGAGGTTTTTGACAAAAGAGGATCAATGGCTTCTGCAACCTGACTTGGTTCACCCATAGTGCCCTGTGGAATAATTTGCATTACTTTTTCCTGATAGGCTGGATTTTTCCAAAATTGCTCTGTTCTGGAGGTTTTAATTAAGCCTACGCGTACTATATTAGATAAGATATTGTTAGCACTGTAATCAACAGCCAAATTTAAGAATAATCCTTCCAGAGCAGCCTTTGCTGCACAATAAACTGGATATCGGCTGGTTCCAGCTGTCGCTGAAAGACTTGAAATGAGGACTAGTCGCCCAAATTTATTTTTTAGCAAGTAAGGTAATAAACGATGAATAAGCCAAATGTTGCCATTGAGATTGTTATCCAGGTAAGCACGAACCGCGTGATAGGGCAATGCGTGTAATTTACGCAGCTGAGTGACCCGAGTGAATGCATTTAATATTATGCCATCTAGTGGTTCTTTTAAAATCAATTCCAAATCGTTTTCACACGCTTGAGGGTCTGAAAAGTTATAAACGAAGCCTGTTACTTCTATGCTTTGTTGGCGGTATATGGCAAGAGTTTGATTAAGACTGCTGTCATTAGAACAGGTAATGATGATTTTATCGCCTGATTCACTGCGTCGTTTCGCTATGGCTTGTGCAATATCAGAGGAGCCACCAGTAATCAGGATATTCATTTTGCCCCCAACTCAATGAGATATTGTTCAATAGTATTGATCGATTCGTAACGCTCTTTTTCCAGTGGAATGACAGGGATTTTAATTTCAAATTCCCGTTCCAACTCAATGATTAACAAGGCCAGCATCAAACTATCCAGACCACCTTGCTCAAGTTTCGCCTGTTTGTTTTCAGGAAGACTGGTAAGCCCAATTCGTTCCAGTACTTGTTCTATTCGATTACTCAGCATTATTTTTTTCCTTCTCATCAAGGTCGTCAATATCCAAAACCAGTGCGTTCCTGTCAAGTTTCCCATGTTTATTTCTGGGCAGGGATGGCATGAGATGTACTTGTATAGGTAACTTCCTGGGTAGCAAATGTGTTTGTATTTTTTCTGTTAAATATTGCTTGGAAATCTGGGAATGCAGAGTTGTTTTTTCGATACAAACAACTAATCGTATCCCGTATATCCTATCTTCCTGAGGGATAACAATGGCTTCTTTTATCACATCAATTTGGCAAATTTTTTGCTCTATCTCAGAGAGGTTAACTTTTTCTCCCCCAATATTAACAAGGCTGTCTCGACGGCCTTTAATTGCTACTAACCCATTGGGTAATATTTCTGCAATATCTCCTGTAGATAACCAACCGTTTTGTATTTTAGTGCTATCTTTTTCACCAAGATAACCCAGCATTATTTGAGTGCCGCGAATCAATAATTCATTCTCAGTAGAAAGTTTCACCTTCCAATCGCCAACAGGATAGCCTGCATAATTTTCTGTAAATAAAGGATCATCACTGGAATAAGTCAGTACCCTTGGAGACGCTTCAGTTAATCCGTAATTGTTATAAATGATAGCGTTAGGAAATATTTGTTTCAAATCCGCCCTGAGCGCGGTGGATAAAGGAGCGCCAGCAGAAACAATCGCTTTAATTTTGGCTGCGCTATCAGGGTATCGTTTTGCTATGGCATTGATAGCTACCCAGTGAGAGGGCACACCACTCCACATTTGAGGGATAGTACCTTGTTCCATTAGCATTTTAATGTCTGTAAAATGAGTAATTAGTCGGGTGCTAAGTCCAAACATTAAACCAGGGAGCAATTGGCCCAGAAGGCCGAAAGAATAGGATAAAGGTAAAAATAGCAATTGATCTTGAACTTTTTTAAATTCCAGCGCCTTCATAACAGCATGACAGTTGGCTTTTATATTGATGCTTGATAGTTGAACTGCTTTAACTTTTCCTGTACTTCCTGAGGTGAAGAGAACAAGTGCTGTCTGATGATGGGGCTTAATCGTTTTATTTTCATATATTTCCTGCAATTCTCCTTTTTCATTGATCATTATGGCATTACCCAAAAGAGAAAGCCGTATTTGCTTTTCCTCTTCTGAAATGGAATTGGGGAAAAGGGCAATAGGTCGATTTGTTTCTAAACAGGCTAACAGTTGAATAATAAATTCAATGTCGGGTGCTGCATAAAGGATAATGATGGTTTTTGGAAGTTTCAGGAGTTGGTTTGAGCACTCTAAAACTGCATGTGTTAATTCATCAAAGGTTATTGCTTGGTTTTCCTGGGCAATTGCTACTTTATCTGGAACATCTGGCGCCAAAAACTGCATGATTTTATTCCTCAATTTTATTGAGTTGCCAGGTAGCAACTATTGGCAGAGTTTTATCCAAAAGATGTTTACGACAAAAATTCCTGCGAATTTTTCCACTGGTAGTATGTGGCATGGCCTTAAGAGGAATCAGGACAATAGTATGTACCTCCAATTGGTGGTTTTCGTAAACCAGTTCAAAAATCTCATTGAATAAATTATCTTGAGTTACTTCATCCATGAAGCGATTTTTTACTTCACACATCACCGTAAGTTTGTATTCATGTTCTTCTTGAATCACAAAAGCAGCGCATTTCCCTAATATGTGATGTAGAGGAGAATGCATCAGACTGTACTCAATGTCCTGGGGATAATGATTTTTACCATAAATAATAATTAAATCCTTAATACGTCCAGTAACGTATAACTCATTTTCATGGAGAAAGCCCAAGTCCCCAGTTCTTAAATAGATAGAGCTACTCTCATTTTCTTTAATTTTCCCTTGGAATGCATGTTTTGTTTCTTCGGGTTGGTTCCAATAACCTTGGGCGACACTGTTGCTTTGTACCCAAATTTCACCAACCTGGTCAAAATCACATGGGGTTAAGGTGTCAGGGTCAATAATTTTAACTGTTTGAATAGGATTACCACTACTGACTAACTTGTAACTGCCCGGACTGTTATCGTCTGAAAAATGCACGCGATGATCCTGAAATTGTTCTTTGGCTAAGGTTAACGTTTTGTATGGATTTCCTGGTGTTCCTCCGGTTACTAACAAAGTGGCCTCAGCCAGGCCATAGCATGGATAGAATGCTTCTTTACGGAACCCAAACTCTTTAAATGCCTGATAAAAATGCTCCATGGTTTCCGCTCTTACTGGCTCAGCGCCGTTGAATGCGGTCATCCATGAACTTAAGTCGAGCCCTTCTTTTTTTTCTTCCCTGATTCGTTTGACACAATAATCGTAAGCGAAATTGGGGCTGCCACTGATAGTCGCTTTGTATTTCGTAATATTCTTTAACCAGGAAAGCGGGTTTTGTAAAAATGAAAAGGGAGACATCATGACCGCCTGAATTCCACCATAGATGGGTGTCAGAATGCAGCCAATCAAACCCATATCGTGATGGGGGGGCAACCAGCTGAAAATAATGGTTTCATCATTCATATGAAAAGAAGTAAAAATTTTACCCAGATTATCCAGCAAATTATGGTGACTCACCATCACACCCTTAGGATGCATGGTTGAGCCGGAAGTGTATTGTAGAAATGCAATGTCATTGCTCTCAATAGAAGTTGGTTGCCAACTACTGCTTTTGCTTAACTCAATGCTATCAAGCGCGATGGCAGGAATTTTCAAGAATCTGGGATTTGTTTTTAATTCGTCTGCAGTGAATTTTTTGATATGATCTGCAATCATCAGTACTATTACTGGTTTTGAGTTGGTTACAATGCGCTGTGCTTTATCCAATAATTTTTCTTGAGCGGGGGGGTAAATTGGTACAGCAATGCAACCCGCGTAAAGGCAGCCAAAAAATGCCTGGATAAGGGGCAGTCCAGGTGCAAACAGTAACAAGACCCTATCACCAGGCTGTGCTCCTTCCTCTTGTAAAGTTGCGGCAATGGCTTTGGCGTGTTGATCCAGTTGCTCATAAGTCATCGTCTCTTCTAACTCTTTGTTCAGAAAAGTACAGCTTTTCTTGTTAGGGCTATGTAAAGCTCTTAACCTTACGATGTCAACCAGAGACTGGCACTGTAAATATTCTTTTTTCACTATAAAACACCTTAATCGCTATATGAGGTTTTTTGATAGTTTAGCACTTGCCCCGCATAGGACAGGCCACCACCTACACTCATCAGGAGAATTTTTCCTGAGCTATCAAACAATTTTTCCTCAACTGCCCTTGCTAATGTATAGAGAACCGATGCACCGCCTATATTGCCTATGGTATCAGCATCCCAAATTATTATTTTGTTGTTTAAATGATTTTCATGAAGTATTTGATCTATTAATTTTCGATTGACCTGATGTGGAATTATCCATGTTATCTCATTTTTTTCCTTTTCTGTTGGCAATAAATTATCAAGCATTTGCATGTATCTGGAATAGGCTAATTCTTTCATCAAGGTTTCATCACCGACTAAATGATAACCAATCGAATCAATTTGCTCATGAGTCGGCGGGAATACGCCTTGAGTCGTGAATGCGTTTACGTATTGACCGTCGGTAGAAAAAAAACTCTTTTCAATGGTGAAAGACCCCTGCTTATTTTTTTCCAAAAGTAAGGAGGCTGCTCCATCAGCCAAACCTATCCAGGTTTTTTCATTTTCAGGGTCAATCACTTTGGAAAGCGTTTCAGAGCAACAAACCAAGATTTTTTGATAGCCCAAAGCCATCAATGCGTAAGCAAAATGCAAGGTTGATAAAGAGGTAGAGCAACCGGTTTTTAAATCGTAAGCAGGGGCATTTAATCCCAAACTTCCGAGTACAGCAGCCGCTTGGGAGCCTGTAAAGCGTTTATTGGTTGTGGACCCTAAGAGAAATGCGTCTATCTCTTCCGGTTTATAATGCGCAATAAGCTTTTCTACTGCTTGAATAGCCAATGACTCAGAAGTGAGCTCTCTTGAATTATCGAGTGATTCCCAAGGTTTGTGGCACCAGTATCGAGTATGAAAGCCAAATTCTTCACCTATTTTTTCTGCGAATTTTTCGAGAAAACCTTGAGATTTATCGGCAGTTCTCGGAAAATTTTTTAAAATTTCAAAATTTGTGATAGGGCCCGATTCAGGCAAAACTCTTGATGCCCCAGTAATTTCAAATTGTATATCAGGTTTTAAAATATTCATAAAGTGGCCTTATCTTGTCTGGAGCATGTAAAGTGATGGTCATTGAAATTACACTCTTTCTACTCGGCCAGATCAAGAATTTTTATCTTTTTCGTATAAATAGCTCTAAACTTATACAATTAAGAGTAGCCTATTTTGGGAATTAAGTTATTATGAGTATTGATCAAATTTCCAAGTTACAAAGTCTCAGATTCCAAGATTTAAATATTGCAAGAGGAAAGAAGTATGTCTTCCCAACATACAGATAAGACGTTAATTAAATGGATAGACAATTTAATTGATGAACGAAGCTTTTTACCAATAGGTTCTGAATATATTCCGGATAATAAACCTTATTCCCTTTCTGGCGCTGAGGTGATTACCGGATTAGCCAAAGTGAATCAAAGGCCAGTAGCGATTTACGCCCACGATTCTTCGGTCAACAGGGGTTATGTTACCCGCCAAGGTGCTAGAAAGATTATTCATTTAATGGATAAAGCGGAAAAATTACGCATTCCTATCGTTGCCTTTTTAGCATCCCCAGGTGTTTCTCTCGAAGAAAATTTATTAAGTGGTGATGAATACACGCAAATTATTGCTCGCAATATTAGATTGTCTGGAATTATTCCCCAATTTGCAGTGATACTTGCCCCCACTCTTGGAGCACCTGCCTATTCTGCTGTGTTAATGGATTTGTTATTTTTTAACAAGCATAGAAGTTATCTTATGGTGACTAGCCCTATGGTAGTGCAACAAGCCATTGGTGAAAAAGTGACTATGAGTGAACTGGGGAGTGCAACATTGCATGCAACGACAACGGGCATTGCTGATTTCGTGGATGATAGTGTAACAGCACAAATAAATCATGTGAAAGCCATGCTTGGTTTTTTTCCTCTGCATACGAATGAGCGCCCGCCGGTTCATTCTATAATAGAGCCTAATCATCCCATTCCTGATATTCCTGCAAATCCCAGAGTACCATTTAACATGCTCAATTTAATTCAGGCTGTAGTGGATAATTCAAACGTTATCCAGTACAAAAGGACTTATGGTCAGGCAATGATTTGTGCTTTCGTACACCTGCACGGTTTTGCTGTAGGGGTTGTCGCTAATCAGAGTATTCGTTATAGCGGGGCCATCGATTCTGATGCAGCTCAAAAAGCAGCCAAATTTATACGAATATGTGATGCTTATTCTATACCGATTTTAACTTTCATCGATGTTCCCGGTTTTATGCCTGGCAAAAGAGAAGAACAAAAAGGATTATTGCAACATGGAGCAAGATTTTGTGTCGCGATGCAAACCAGAGTGCCAAGATTAAGTGTTATTGTGCGTAAATGTTATGGAGCGGCTGCTTTTCTTATGATGCAAACCAAATCGCAAAATGGCGATTTGGTTTTGGCTCTGGAAACAGCAAATCTCGGTGTCATGGGTAAGGAAACGACCAGTAAGGTGCAAGCTATGGATGGTCAAGCAGCACAGGAATCATCACAGCCCCAATTGTCAGATAAGTCTCAAATTGATGATTCCCTCCTGGAGGCTTATTCTCTAGGCTTGATTGATGAAATTATCCAACCGGCTCAAATTCGCAGTCGCCTGGCATCTCATTTAGAGCTTTTATATAGAAGTATGGAAACCATGCCTTTGGCAAAACACTCTATTGTATAAGGAAAATAATGACTTCTTATGAGAATTTGATACAACTGTCTGAGTTTTTCGAGTCATGCTTGGGTAATCCTTGGGATGACAATTCTCCTGTTAGTTTTCAACAAATTTTACTCGCTGACGAGCAGGAAATATTAGCTACATCACCAATGGAATTCATTAAGCAATGGGGTTATTTGGACTATACCATACCTCATTATTTAGGAGGTAAATTGAGTTCTCTGGATGAAATATATACTTTAACCAGATTATTGGCCAGACGTGATATCACTATGGCTATTATGTTTGGATTGGCTTTTTTTACTGCATTGCCAATATGGATAGCGGGAAGTTCCAGGCAAAAGAAACGTTTGAGCGAGCATCTTCGCCAGGGACAGATAGGCGCTTTGGCTTTGACGGAAGAAGAGCATGGAACCGATCTGACCTCCAATAAGATGAATGCCAAACCAACTGAAGAGGGTTGGGAAATTTCAGGACGAAAATGGTGTGTTAATTTTGCCACCTTGAGCGAGTATGCTGTGGTGTTGTGTCGTACTAATGAGAAGGGAGGGCTATTAGGTTTTTCTTTGTTTTATATCGATAAAAAATCAACCGAAAAGGGGATTTCTCCCACACCTAAGCTGCCCACTCACGGAGTCAGAGGGTTAGACATCAGTGGTTTTTCTTTTGATAAGGTGAACGTGTCTAAAAACGCATTAATAGGTAAGGAACAACGTGGTTTGGAAATCACCTATAAGGTATTCCAAATTTCACGAACCTTATGTGCCTGCTTGGCGATTGGAGGAGCTGATACTGCTTTGAGGCTGGCAGTGTCTTACAGCTTGCAAAGGCAACTGTATGGCAAATCAGTGTTTGAAATACCAGCAGTAAAACAACGGCTGGGTGAGTTATTTACTCTTTTATTAATCGCGGATTGCACAGCTCAGGTCGTGGTTCGCGCCTGTACAGTAATACCAGAAAAAATGAGCCTTTGGTCAGCAATTATCAAATTTCTTATTCCGCAGATTGGGGAAGATATAACAGAACAGTGTGCCATCATTCTAGGTGCCAGAGCTTATCTGCGAACCACTCAATGGGCTATTTTTCAGAAAATAAGACGCGACATTCAAGTGGTTGGTTTGTTTGATGGGAGTACCCAGGTTAATTTATCCCTTATTGCAGGTAATTTGCTACCTCAGACAGGAATGCGGGGTAAAAACCGGGTAGAGCATTCCGAAAAAATAGAGAAAATTTTTAATATTCATTTGTCTTGTCCTCCTCTTGAAGAGGATAATTTGGGCTTGTTTACTCATGAAGAAGATGATGTATTGGCTGGCATCATGTGCTTAAACTCAAGTCCAATCAATCCGCTTATCACTACAATACGTCATGAAATTGAAAAACTGGATCAGGAAGTCATCCATTTACATGATCAGAAATTATTTGACCCACGCAGTTTGACTGTTTTTCGTTTGGCAGAAAAATATTGCTGGATCTTTGCAGCCAGTTGTTGTTTGCAGTTCTGGCACTATAATCAGGAGGCACTTTCTGATGGTTTGCAAAATACAGATTGGCTGGATTTGGCGATGCAGTTAATTCTTAAGCGATTGAATTCAGATTCGATGATTGATAGTGTGTTGCAAGAAGCTATGAGTGAGCGTTTGTATTCTTTTTTTCAAAAAAAACAGCTGTTTTCTATTATGCCAATACATATAGCGGAGTAATGAGGGATGAATTGGAAGAGGTTTTTAATTGCTACCATGACAAAGAAAAAATATCAATTTTTTCTGAATGATACTAAGCATCCTAAAGAGGCCCGAGATCGCTTATGGAATTCGGAAATTGTACCGTTGCTGAAAAAATCATCTTATTGGCAGAAATTATTAAAAGATCTATCGTCTGTGGCTCTTAATGACTTTGGAATTACAGAATATGAAGAGTATCAGGAAGGATTGTTGGCAGCGCAGCATTCTACCATTCAACCTTTTAATGGTGAGGAATTGATTTTTTGGTCAGAAACTTCAGGAACATCGGGGGTCAGAAAATTTTTCCCTATAACGGATTCATTTCAGAAACAATTTCAGCGAACGATGGCCCCGTATATTTACAGCCTGACTCAACGGTTCCCTGGTTTTTTTAAGGAAAAAATGTTGTATCTTGTCGCAGTAGATACTCATAAAACGACTCCTGCTGGTATTCCTACAGGATGGATTAGTAATTTTAATTATCGTCATTTGCCTTCTTTTATTAAACGATTTTATGCCATGCCTGATGAGGTCTTTGCCAGCCATGAGATTTACGAACAGTGGGGACCTATCTACGGTTTGGCTTCTGATTTAAGTGCTATATTTGCTGTGACGCCTATGGTAATCGATGCTTTTTATCAGCGCTGTATCGACGGTTTTAAAGACTATCTTCCCTATTTATTGGATAATAAACCTCTGCCATCACATCTTCCGCCTCTTAAGATAACCCGTAAAAGACGAGGACATTTGCAGGCTTTAGCCAAGGCTGATAATCTCTCATTCAAACAACTGTGGCCATCTCTGGAAATGGCTGGTTGTTGGACATCCGGACTTTGTGAATATCCTGCCCATCAATTACAAAAACTGCTGGGTTCTGAGATTAAATTGGTAGATGGCACTTATTCCGCAACCGAGGGGTGGTTAACGGTACCTATAGAATCTGACAGCGTGGGGGGAATCTTACATCCCGGTGCCCATATTGTGGAGTTTATTCCAGAGGGAGCGGCAATTGAAAAAGATAATCTTTTGCAATGCTGGGAGTTGGAAGTAGGAAAAAAATACGAAGTATTTTTGACAACAGCTATGGGATTTGTCCGCTACAGACTCAAGGATATAGTGAAATGTACCGGCTATTTGAACAGCTCACCAAAACTTGAGTTTTGTTATAAAACGCAACTCTTAAAATTGGAAACCTGCTCAATTACTGGTAAAGAATTGCAAAGCGCAGTGCTGGCAACGCATCTTAATATAGAGCCTTATTGGTATTTTGCGCGCAATAGTGTGGGGAATCGTATTGTTTTGGTTACTGATGATGAGACGGAGATTTCTGAGCTATCACTGAAAAAATTGCATGAGCAATTAATCCATATTAGTCCGACTTATGCTCATAGTGTGGAAACGGAAGAGGTTTTACCTGTGACCCTGTTGCAACTGTCTAAGGAGAAATTATTAGCTGGCATGCATGGGCAAACCAAACCGAAATTTATCTCTCAGGAGGTTATTGCTGAGAGATAAAGCATCTGCTGACAAATTCATTTCTTGCTAATCGCATCAGGATAGAGAGATTCAGGCCTATTTTATTTGGCTTCGAGGGGTAGTTATCAATAATGGTAGTGGAGATTGTTTCCAGAATCACTGCTTTGCATTTGATCAAATAGTGTGGCTATAGTATTATTTTAAGCCATATTATTCCTTGGTGCTTCTTTGCTGGTTTGTTATGTCATGATAGATAAGAAAAATTATTTCTTGAAGATAGATTTTGCCAGGCAGCGTGTTATCGACTTGCCTGCAGGAGAGTTTAAATATTATCTGTACATTCTGTTAGAATCGATAAAATCTCAAAATGTCCCATCCAGGCACGAGTTTTTAGCAGTGTTGCTAAAATTGTTGGATACCTTGCATAAACTAAAAGAATTAAAAACCCCCAATTTTTTAGATAATCAATGTCCATCAAGCCAATTACTGAAAGAATTGGTTCTTCATTTCTCCGAATTGCAACGAGTGGCAAAAACTCATCATTTCACAGCGCAAGTGATGATTATTTTACTGCATATTGGTGGTATTCTCTCTGCTGTAGCTTTAGGAGTGGTTGGTGGATTGTTAGGAGGAATACTGGGTTTTGTTAACGGTTTATGTGAATACAAACCGGTTATCGGTTTTCTTGTTGGAACATTTACAGGTACAGTTCTTGGTGGACTTTTGGGTTTCAGGGCACCTAAAAAGCTATTTAAGAATGAGTTACAGCGACAAATAAAATTTGGTCTCGATGGTTTGGGTGAGAGTTTGGACAATGTCAATCAGGAATATTCCTTATCCATGTTTAGTCCAAATAAAATGAAACCATTTTCATTTTATCTTGGCGAAGTTGAAAGTGAAATTAAGCAACTTTTCAATGATGATAGCGAGTATGAGGAATTTCTAAATCATAAGGTCGATTATGAAATTAACTCCTTTCTAGCCAGTTTTATTGGTGAATCTTTGCTTCATGGGTGTGTGGGTCACCATGCGTATATAAAAATTAAGATTAAAAATCGTGAGTATTTAATAGAGTTTACCCCTCAGCCAACCGATACCAAAGAAATTCCAGCTCAAAGCGAAACGAGAACAGTAAGTGGTAAGAAGATTGTGGAAATGCTGGCCTATCATAAAAAACTTCAGGAAACCAATGCTCCGACAGCGTCTTTCATATTAACCAAAATGAAACCAGGTGATAATGATTGTTTTAGTTACGTCAATAAGATACTCATTGGAACAAATCAACAAGGTACTACAATCAAGAGATTTGCCAATATGGGGTTTATTGGTTCTTTATTAGGCATGGGGATAGAGGCTTTAAGTCCTTTTAAACCCGATTTTTTTCAAACTACAAACTTAATCAGAACTAATAAAGAAAAAATGCCTGGCTATTCGGATGATTTGTCAATGAATAGCCTGTTACCTCAATTGAAACATGGATGATTAGCCAAATTGTGGTAATTCAATTTGGCTAATTGATAATCCTGCATTACTTACATATAACCAATCCATTTTACACCAGCGTAAGGGCCATGTAATCCGAAATTGATATTATCTCTATATTCAACCACAGGGACTAAACTCAAGTCACTTCGATGAAGTGCATCAAAATAATTCACTACCATATAACCCACATCAAACGTCAAATTACCTTGTGTCATAAGATAGGTATATTTACCACCTAATTTTGCTTCTAACTCTGGTGCAAGGGTTGTATAGGTAGAGCGGACAGGGCGTGTTATTGCGTTAAAAGGGGCATTGTTAGAGTATTTGCTGTCACCAACTAATATTGCGGCCGCTCCATTGCCATAGATAGCAAAACCTTTACCGATGTCATAGGACATATCAGCACCGATACGAGGGCCTGCTCCAGAGAATGAATGGGTTGAAGTTAACGACTAAGTGCCATTTAAAAACGCAAGATCATTGATGGCGTTTGTTATAGTTTCATCCAGGCGTGTTTCATTATTGATATCCACATATTGAACACCCGCATGGAATCGAATATTTTTGTACTCACCAAAATCAACATGTTGTCCAAATTCAAGATTCACCGCATCAAATTCTGCGCTACCATAATATCTGTTAGTCACACTGGCATTCAGCTGTAATGCCAATCTGCCTGGGGTAGGAGCCAGTCGTAATTTATTATCATCACGCCAGTGTATCCAGTTAACATTTAGATCATTCCCTGTACTAAAATGGTATGAGCCTTCGAGTCTAAATCCCCACTCAAAATCATTATCAAGCTCGTCAAAAATTCTTACACCACTACCGCTACCAATATTCACCGTGCTAAAAGAATTATTGTTATAAAGTGCCTTCAGATAAAGAGCTTGAATTCCAACATCCCATGCTTTTGAAGGGCAAGGGACATTAACGCTTCCTGGAGTGCATACAGGACCCATAGCAGACGTCTTTTTTTTATGTCTCGCTTTGAAAAACAGTTTAATAGTAAGTTACATATCAGTAATGTCAAGAATAATATAGGTTGTTTTGCAATTTCATACAGGTGATAAATAGGACGTGCTTCATGATCTAATAACTCAATTTACGATATAAAAAACAAAATGAGAAAGCATTTTATACATTGTTAAATTTATGGCATATACTTTAAAGCAATAGCTCTTAAAATAAGGTATATATCATGGATATGAAAAAATATATTTTATCTCTTTCTCTACTCACAGTGATTAACTCTTCAGCTATCGCTACAACTCAGGAAGGTGAGGAGGCCTATAACAAAGGGTATTACGAAAAAGCATTTATTTTGCTGTCTCCTGAAGCGGATAAAGGAGATGCCAAGGCTCAATATTTGCTGGGTAAGATGTATTATAATGCTCAAGGTGTAACCTATAGTCCAGAAAAAACAGAGCAATTATTACTCGCCTCAGCTAATCAAGGCAATGTCGACGCCCAGGTATTATTAGCAGGGTTCTACTGGTACCTTAATACACCTGAGGGCTATAAAAAGGCGTTTGAATGGTACCAGAAAGCAGCTGATCAAAATAATGCAGATGGCCAATATGGTTTGGGTTATATGTATGATACGGGAAATGGTGTACCTCAGAATTCCGATACGGCTATGATATGGTATAAAAAAGCAGCAGAACAAGGCAACTCTAATGCGGCTTTGGCTATTGGTTATAATTATGACACCGGTACAGGGGTGAAAAAAGATAAAACGCAGGCTCTCAATTGGTATACAAAAGCAGCTGACTTAGGTAATGCCAGTGCACAATATAATCTTGGTTTGATGTATGAACAAGGGGATGGGGTTCCTAAAGATTATCTGAAGGCAGCTGAGTATTTTGAAAAAGCAGCGAATCAAGGTCATGCCAAATCACAATTAGAGTTAGGTTATTTATATGACTCTGGAAAATTAGGTAAATCGGATCTGCAAAAGGCGGCTTTTTGGTATCAAAAAAGCGCAGACCTCGGGAATGCTAATGCACAATTTAATTTAGCTGATATGTATTTCTATGGTGATGGAGTCGGAAAAAGTCTTGAACAATCCGTATACTGGATGCAAAAAGCGGCTGAGCAAGGGTATGGTAAGGCTCAAAATCAATTAGGTGTTTATTACAGAGATGGTATTGGGGTTGCAGCTGATCCTGTAAAAGCTTATGCCTGGTTTACAGCAGCCAAGAATAATGGCTTTGAAAAAGCAGCGACCAATGCAAGTGATCTTGAGAAATCTATGAATCCAGAGGATCTGAGTAAGGCTAGAACTTTAGGACAACAATATACGGATAATTACAAGGCCAAAAAATAAATGCTGTTACCTGTTTTCAAGAGCTTGGGATACTGAAACTTTTGTGAGTTATCTGGGTGTATGTGAAAGCACTTTTGCATACACCCGGGTTCGATAACCCCAAAAATAGAAAAGTATAAAATTAATTTCACCAGAATGAAGAGACCTCTTTGAATTTAATAATGTATCTTCCAATCTTTTGTTTATTTTTGCTAGTATACCCCCAGGTTTAAATAAAACAGACTCCACAGTTGGCAAAGGAATTGTTTATTATTTTTAAGGAAATCACGTGATGACAGAGCGCAAAAAAACGACAGTTAAGAATAAAAAAGCACCTGTCAAAAAAAGTCAGTTGACTGTTTCTTTATTGATTTTTGTTGATTTGATTTCTATATTGCTGAGTTTAATGCCTGGTGTGGCCGCATTTAGCATAACCGGTTTGTTTTTGTATTATGGGTTTTCAAAAACCTGGCTTGTTTTAATTTGTTCACCGTTTGTATTACTTTTTTCTTTTATTCTTATCATTGCGCTTATCAGGATCAGTCTGCCAACACTTAAGCCAGGTCGATACAAACGGGAATTAAATAAGACCATGATCGCCTGGTTTTGTCATTTTGCACTCTCTCGGGCAGCGAAAATTGTTGGTCTGGTTCATTTATTACAATCCTTTAATGTTATTAAATATTTGTATTGGCGTGCCTTGGGAATTAAGGTGTCATTTTTCGTTATGAACTCATTTGATATCGATTTTGTGGATTGCCCTCTCATTTCAATTGGTAAGGATGTCACTCTCGCCAGCCAAGTTTCTATCAGTTGTCATTCTGATGTAGGAAATTATCTTTTTTTATCGCCTGTGGTGATAGAAGATAATGTTTTTGTTGGAATGACAACTAAAATTGGTCCAGGAACAACAATTAAAAAAGGGGCCTGGATAGGTTATGGCAATGCTTTTGTTAACCAGGTTATTGAGGAAAATGCAAAAATTGGCAATGTTAGACCTATTCCCGAATAGAATGAGGCGTTCTATCTCAAGCCTGGGCTAATAAAAATCAGAATTTAGTGTATTGTTTTCCTGGTTATCACTTAATGAACCCAGATTATTGTAATCAGGCTGTGACCCAGCTAATTATTTCTTTGATTAAACGGATGTTCCAGAATGAAAAAAATCGTTTATGTCTTGCTGCTTATTTCTTCACTCGCCCATGCTAATTGCGTGATCTATTTTAACGAACAACCTGTTAATAAAAAGTTATCCGATCCTTTGTATTATCTGTTATCTCATGCTGAAACTTGTCCTCAATCCATACAGGAATTAAGAAATTCTATGAGATTGAGAGGATTAAAAGAAGTCATAGGAATGGTCGCTAATCGAGGAAGAAATAATCCAACTGAAGGTAGTTTTAGTTTTTTTGAATCCGTGTATGGTGCATTAGCTACTAATCAATTGATTGCAAAGGGGGAGTTATTTCTGGGGTATTTTACTCGTTTAAAAGATGGCGTAATCATTTTGGATCAAAAACCCAGGAAAGGAAAATTATTGATTGAAGCAATCAGCTGGGATACTAAAAAAACGCTTTATAATTTTTATGAATTGCGAGGGATAGAAAATGGGGAGGTACGTTGGTTTTATCGAGGAAATTCCAAGGATGCTTATAAAGATAACACCTGGTTATATAGAATAAGTCCAGAGAGTGAAAATCATTTTGGCAGTCGTATGCGATGTTCAGCTTGCCACAATTCAGGGGGGCCTATCCTTAAGGAACTGACCTTTCCTCATAATGATTGGTGGACTAGTCTACGTCCGCTTACTTTGCTCCCCAATAAGCCCGATGGAGATGTGAGCCAATTATTGGAACAAGTCATTGATGCCAGTTTATTTGCCAGTGAAGTAAGAACAGGAATGTGGCATTTAATCGATAGTAAAAAAATGAAAACATTTCAGGGAAAACTGTCATTACAGGAGCAGTTACGGCCTTTATTTTGCACTACAGAAATAAATCTCCAGTCCAGCTCTGACTCATCAGGGGCAGTTGTATCCATTCCATCAGCGTTTTGGCTTAATCCATTATTAGGTAATATTGATTTAACAGTTCCAATTGAAAATTATAATCAATTGTTGGACGAGTTTGATACTCGTTTCCCTGAAACTTCTTTACGGGATGCGGACCATGCCTGGCTTACTCCAGTCAAGGGGGAAGCTGATCTTAACGCGATTAAGCAACTTATCCAAGACAATATAATTAGCAAGAAGTTTGCACAATCTGTGCTGATGATCGATTTTACCAATCCTTTGTTTTCATCAAAACGATGTGAATTATTAAAATTAATACCGAAATCCAGCCAAACTAATGGCAAAGAATGGATGAAACAATTTTTGGTCAACTTAAGAAACAACGAGGATCAATTTAAAGGGGCACGTGAATTAGCTGATTATATGAGTAATGGGCAATTGGATTCAAAAGAGTTAATGAAAAAAATAAAAATTTATGAATATTTTCTTAGTCAGTCTATATCAACCCAATCAGGATTAAGAAAACATTTTCAACATTTAATCGAGTTGCGAAAAGCTGTCTTTAGTAGTGAACTATCCCAAAACCCCTTAGGTCAAATTTTAGAACCAGGGTTTCGAGTGATTTTCCCTGAAAGTCAGCAGTAGACAAGAGGTCTAATACTATTTTCTCTGTACATGACAGGTTTTTTTCATGTACAGAGTATTAGTTTCTATGAAGGATTTGAAACGATTAAATTGATTGCTTTTCCTCCACCAATTGTGAATTCAACAGGAATATAAGGGAGATTACAGAGAAACAGGGTGACAATAAAAAATATTCCAGTACCTATATTTCCCATATAAATCCATTGTTTTTCCTGGTTTTCATTCAAGAATGCAGTGATGGCATAGGTCAAACTGAATAATATGGAAACTAGTAAGTAAATGAAAGTATTAATGTCCAGCGAGAAACCAGAAAGGATTTTATAGGCCATCAATAAAGTCAGGAAGAGCAGAATGACTCGATAGACTCTTAAGGATAATTTTAACCAGGAAGGGTAGTCTGATTTAATAGTCCCATCCTGAAAATAGGCATTGAAGAATATGATGCCTGCTGTAGTCAGTGGAATTAGTACTATTAACGGATTGATGTGTTCCTGACCGCTCGAAAAAGAATGAAATACATATAATATAAAATAAAGGATACTTATTGCTGCCAAAAGAGGGAATAGGTAATGCATGATTCTAAGTAATAAAAAGCGCATGTTATGAATGATGTTGAGATTTTGTTGTCCAACACCCAAACCTATAAAAAATAAGGTTGTGTTACTGATTAATTTGAAATGATGATTATAAAAATACAAATCCCACAAATAATTATTTCCAACAGTTTTAAATACAAAAGATCCCAGTACAATCAGTAAATTGGCCAATGAGGAAAAGACGAAGGCAATAAACAAAAGGGGAATGGTATTCCATACTCCAGCAAATAAACTGCTATAACTTACCCGCCAGGTGTTGTCATGATGGAAAGCGTAATGGAAGCAATGCGCGACGTAGATAAAAAATGGAAAGCCAGCAAAAAAAGTAAAAAAATGAAAATAGTCTCTCATAGAGTAGTCCATTTTCAATGGAAACAAGGGTATCGATAAAAAGAAAGCAAGCAGAAAGCTGGTCCCAAGCAGACGCGGCAAATTGACGTTATTATAAGTAAGGGCAAATAAAATACCAAAGATAGTGACAACACTGTATATGAATGCAGTTGTGTTGTGATTGCGTATCAGTATGTCCATTGTTACCCCTAGAAATAATCCAAGCAGGGTAAAAATATAAAGGTGTCTTTGAGCAACCATCCTGTCCTTCTCCACTAGGGGTTATATTCATGATTCAGGGTTTAGTAGAATGCCCTAATCTTTATCTAAAAATAATTCTAACTCAGTTACTTAATTGATCTATATTATTTATTAAAAATATTTTTTCGTTACAAATCTGGGCTTATGTCAGATCTACTCTCAATCATTAAGAAACTCACATAGTAATCTTTGAAAATGATGAGTACCCTGTTCTTTTGTCGGGGAGAAACGTCCCATATCATAATAGCGAGATTTTATCCCTTTTTGCACGGATTCAACCACTCTTTCATCCTCCAGTTCTACCTGATCAAGCTCTCCGCCAGCGCCTTTTCCAAGTTTGGACTCATCAAGCACAAAAGATAAAAAGGAAACCTGAGTTAACTCGGGGCTGAGTGGTTTGACCACATTCACAGAGCAACCCCATGGATAAAAATTAAGCATGGTATTGGGGAATATCCAAAAATAATAGGCAGCAACTCGTTTGCCATAATCTTGTGCCCCTTTGGGTAAATCAAAGCTGATTTCATCAGGATTTGCCAACGCTAATTGCAGATTACAGTATCGGAAGAGTTCTGTTGTGTAGGTGTTGCAATCGATTACTTTTCTTAGTGACGGATGCACAAAAGGGATATGCAATGCTTCCAGGTAATTTTCACAATATAAGGCCCAATGCGCTTTGACCAGATAATCTCTGGATCTTTCTTTGCTTAATCGCATTTTTTCCATAGGGAGCCAAAACAACCTTTCTTTAATTTCTGCAAAAACTTCATGAAATGGAACAACGGGTGAGAGTGAAGCAAAAAGAAATGGCTCAAGAATACCCGTTGAAATTTGACTTAAGTTATCATTGCTTGATGGGAAATCTTTTGTGAGTTCAAATTCAGGCATATGAAGTAATTCACCACAAAAATTAAACCGACGGCCATGATAGGCGCATTTGATTTTATGCGCCACGCAAGGTTCTTCGATGAGAATTTTACCTCGATGGGTACATACATTACTCAAACAACGAATAGTACCCAGTTCGTCTTTTGCAAACAGTAAGCGCTCTTCAAGAAATCCAGGCAGTAGGGTAAAAGGAATTAATTGTCTATTCGTTGCCAGTTCTTCGGTACTGATACAAAATTGCCAGGTTTTACTAAATATCTTTTCTTTTGTAAATTCAAACCATTCCGTTGATGTATAAAATTCAGAAGAGATTGTCGAGGCTTTTGTAATATCAGGATCTATATAGAGATTCTTCATGAACATTTCCTTACCGTAAAGAGAAAAACCTGCAAAAAGAGAATAAAAATT
The DNA here is from genome assembly GCF_900637585.1 of Legionella pneumophila subsp. pascullei. Classification (NCBI taxonomy): domain Bacteria; kingdom Pseudomonadati; phylum Pseudomonadota; class Gammaproteobacteria; order Legionellales; family Legionellaceae; genus Legionella; species Legionella pneumophila. The sequence continues at coordinate 2,491,831 of NZ_LR134380.1, read as the reverse complement.
GTAACCATTTCTTTGGATGAAGCGATGGTTAAGGTCTGATAAAAGGTAGTGCAAACCTTTATACCCTGTCAACTTGTTTATCTGTTAACAAAATGATTGATTAATTATCCTGATGATGTAAAAATAAACACAATTTGGGTTTAAAGGAACTATTGAATGCGATATAGCCGATTTTTATGTTTATTAAATGGCATGTTATTATCCAGTAATGTTGCAGCGGTTTCACCCTCTGCCCCTATATTTAGTCCTTATGTTGATTTAACGATTAATACCCATTGGGATTCGCAATCACAGGATATGGAGCCAATGGATTTGATTTCCCCAGCAAAAAAACTGGGGATCAAAGCTTATCATTTGGCTTTTATTACAGACAGTGGTCAATGCCAACCTGCTTGGGGAGCTCAGCAAAATTATAGTGTGGCAAAAGGTTGGGGTAAAAAACAGTTCGAAACTTTGTCAAAAGATGGTATGCAACTCAGCGTTTCATTCGGTGGGGCGAGTGGCACGGATATTTCCTATCATTGTGATAAAAATCAATTAATTGATACATTTAAACAAGTGGTTAATCAATATCATGCAAATGTCCTGGATTTTGATATAGAAAATGGAACAGCCAATATTCCTAACTTGTTACAATCTTTGAAATTATTCCAACAGGAGCATCCGGACGTCTTGTTAAGCTTTACTCTCCCAGTGATGCCAGAGGGGTTAACCTCTGTTGGAAAAGAGATAATCACATCAGCGGCTACTCTTGGTCTTCATTTTAATGTGAACATAATGGCCATGGATTATGGACCGGCTTATAGTGGCGATATGGGAGATTATGCGATATCCGCGGCAACGAATCTCCATCAATTTTTGCAGGAAATTTATCCGGATAAAAAACCGGAGGCTTTATGGCGTATGATTGAGGTGACGCCAATGATCGGTGTAAATGATGTGAATACAGAGCAATTTACCTTATCTAATGCAGCGCAATTAAAACAATTTGCACAGAAAAACTTGCTGGGGGGATTGTCAATGTGGTCCTTTAACCGGGATAAACCTTGTGCTGACAAATGGGCAAGTCCTGTATGTAGTGGTAATAATTTGCAGAGTCATGATTATGAATTTGTGAAGTATTTTCAGTAATGGAATTAATGTAAGAATTTCTTGGTTCTGCTCAAGAAGAAATGGTTTGAATGAATTATCTATGTAGTTTTTTTGCCAAGATAAACCTGGTTTTGATGAATTAGGTGATATAATTTCCACCATGATAAATTCTATGAATAATATTTGGATAATAATAGAAGAATATACTGGAGCTAAGATTAAGCGGATATTTCTCCATATATTGTTTGGAAGAGTGCGAACTGGCAATTAGGGTTAATTATGAAGAGCAAAGAAGAGCGATTTAATGAATGGCGCCAAGAAAAGGCGAAAGCAGAACAGGCATATATTAAAACTGTTCCATTAGTGGAGGAATACATTAAATCATTTGATACTTTAGCTAAGCTTAGAAATGACGTGGCTAATCCTGATTCTGAAAAAATTAAAAAAATGGACGCACATAAAAGGCGTACTCTGGGTGTTTTACTCTATGCCAAATTAAAATTGGATGAAGTCCTGGAAAAAATTCCAGATTCTGATAGTCAGGAAAAGGATTTATTAGTTGAATTAAATAATACTGTTAGTAAAGTGTATGATAATCCCAAGTCGGATGCCAAAAACAGAGTGAAAGTTTTAATAGAAACGACAGAACACTTATTGGATATGGAAAATCACTCTGATCCACAATTGGCTAAAGAATTATGCGCTGATCTGTATGCTCTGTTATGCATTGCAAAGAGATCACTGAATAAAAATGCAATACTCGTGGGCTGGTTCATCAATGTTGATGAAATCAATCAAAAACTGGATGAATTATTAGAAAAGACAGAAGCAAAAGTCGAAAGCCTGGATAAAATTCTGTCAGAGAAACCAAATCTATCATCAGATGCTCACAAAGAAAATAAAACAATACAAGAATATTTTAATGAGCGATTCACTGAAATTTTAAGTAAAGATGAAGAGCAAAGAACAAAACTGCATAAGTTAAAGGTTAGCTTGAAAGAAGTAGCTGAAGGACTATCAAGTATTGTGGAATTAAGGAAAGAAAAGACCAGGATTAGTGAAAAAATTAAAAAAATTGAAGTCTTACTGAAAACAGTAGAAGAAAACGATAGAAAAGTAACAGGAAGACAATATTTTTTAGATTTGCTAGCCAGCCATAAAGACCACTTTAATGCTCTCATGAGTACTGATGGCGGGGAATTAAAAAAACAGTTGGCAGGGAAAATAGAACAACTCAAGAACCCGGATTTGTATCAAACCGTTTCTTCGACCCTTTTATGGGGAGCAAGCTGGGCAACTTCTCTGGGAACTGTCATTTATCGCCAGGTAACTCCGCAAGCGGTTCAAGATACTGTTGCAGCTTATGTTCCTTCAACACAGGACAGTGAAGCAAAAGCTCTTTTGAAGGAATTGGCAAGACAGCAGTTAATGGAGTTAAAAAAACAACTGGGTATCAAAAGTGATGAATTGCTTCAGGGATATAGGCAAATATCCGGTGATAGTCCTGAATTGGAAAAGCTGATAATGAATGCCACGTCAGACCATCTTGAACAAATTGCAACAGCAACAAAGGAAACAAACAAAGTTCTTGATGGATATGATCAAATTGAGATTGAGCTTAAGGATAAGGTAGAAAAACTTAAAGGAAATCAGATTGTTCGAAGACAATTGTCTGATTTTATTGAGAAAAATGACACCTGGATAGTAAAATTATCCAACTGGCTTGCAGAGAATATCCACGAAATATTTAAGTCAGATACGGCAAGGATGATTGATAAGGCTAGAAAAGCCCAACAAAAGCTGGGAGAATTTGAAAGACAGTATCAAACGGAGATTGAAACTGAAAAAGCAAAAATTGAAAGCAATGCTTCATTATCCTCAGAGATGAAGATTTTTTTAAAAAATCAGTTTGACGAAACAAAAAAAACAGGTGGGGTGGAGCAGAAACTACAGAAAAGTCTCAGCAAGGAAACTCTTCATAAATTATTTGTTAATCTGTTGCCTGAACATGAAGAGAGCTCATCTGAGGTAACATTCAGACCGTTTAATTAATCAGGGATTAGAACAATGATATGAGTCAAGCGGTTGATCAAGGTCAAGTTATTGATCGATTAAATCAGTATCTCAAATGGCATAACATGCCAGTTAGTATGAATGAAGATGGAATTTGCAATGGCCTGGTTACCGTGTATGCAAAATACGTTCTCGAAGGTAAGGAAAATCGCTTTTTTGAATTGCTTGCTCAGATAGTCAGAATGGAGCCAGACTCAGCAATAGAGTCTGAAGTGAATCAATTTGTCTATGATGTCGTTCTCACTTTATTCCCACATCAATTTAATAAAAAACTAAGTCAGGTTAATTCCATGTGTGCCTTGACAATAAACAATAAGCCCTTGGCTTCTTCTTTTGATTTTGCAATTACAACTCATGATAAAAATTGGGAAGAAATCTTTAAAAATATGGCCCTGCAAGAGGACGAGATTCTCCGTGTTAGTGGTACAGCGCATGCTGTAGCTGTCAGGAGAAAAAATAATAAATACATTGTGTACGATCCTAATTACTCTTCTGGTACTAAAGAGTTCTCCGATGAACACGAGTTGATTTCTGAGTTACATTACAATGTGTTTGGCTATCATAATGGATTTTATATTAAGGGGGGGCTTTTGGGGATGATGATTAATGTTATCCGCCATCCCGAAAATAAGAAGCCAAGAGTTTTTCCTGAAGTCACTCTCTTTTATGATCGTTATTTAAGCGAAAATAATATTAATGACGTTGCTGTTTCATTTCATGGTGGAACATTTAATACTTTAGAGCATGCTGCAATGGTTAGTCATGCTGAGGTAATAAAAAATTTGCTTGAGAAAGGAGCAAAGGATAATGATCATCAGGCTGCTGGATATGCTGTTATGTACAACAATGTGGAAGCATTAAAAGCTTTACTGGGAAAAAATAGAGAGACAGAACTCTTCCAAAGGCTATTTCATGCGGCTTTGGAGAATGGGAGAGAAGAAGTTTATGATACTTTATTTGCAATGAAAGGTGCCTTGCCATTTAATTCGTCTATTCAAGCGATTCGAGCTGCGGCAAAAGGGGGCAATCCTGTTCTATTAGCTAAGGTAATGAATTATTTTAAAAGAAATCATACCGGATTTTCAGATCTTGAGGATGCCATTCCTTCTGCAATTGCCAGTGGAAGTGTCCAATGTGTCAAATTATTGGTTAACCAATTAAATGAAAGTAAAAAACCTTTAGATGATAAAAGAAAGATGGGGTATTTGCTGGAGTCAATAAAGCAAAATCAATACTACATGGTTGCTTATTTTATTAAAGATACTCCACCGGAACATTTAAAAACAATCTATATGAGTGTTTCTGCTGTTGAGAGAACAAATCTGTATATTTTACGTCAGTTACAGAATTACGGAGTTCCATTTTCAGGTATGTCAAAGGCTGCTTTTGAGCAAAAAGAACATCGTCTTGTCGGTTTAAGACTGATGCTGGGTATTTTTCTGTGTAAATTCACTGATTTTCTTAAAGAAATCTTGTTGAATGATTGCGGAATACATTGCCATCGAACGGAAGAGAGTGGAGTAAAAAAATCATTTTTTGCCCTCCCTAAAAGGCCGGTTGCAGTTGAAAAATTACAAATTCCCAAACTTTATTGAGACACAGTACTAATGACAAACGGTATTCATAAGTTTATATTAATGAAATAAGATGGCTTGAAAGGAGCTTGGTTCATTGTGAATATCTTATTAGCAGGAGGCTCTGGATTAATAGGGCAAGAGTTAGTTCGTGGAATGGGAGAGGAGCACCATTTTACCGTACTGGGTCGTGATAAGGACGTAATAAAAAAGATTGTTACAACAAAAGCATCCTCTTTGTCCTGGGATGAATTAAATACCCAGGATGCCAGTCGCTTTGACGCTGTAATTAATTTATGTGGTGTCAATATAGCCATTTCACGATGGACGCCAAAAATAAAAGAAGAAATAATCAGTTCAAGAGTTCAAACAACAGAAACATTGCTTCACTGGATTTTACAGCAAAATGCCAAACCTCACTTTTATTGTGCCAATGCGGTTGGGATTTATGGCTTACAGGAAAATGGTGACGCAACTGATTTGACTGAAGACACAGCAATTAATTGGGAACATCCAAAGGATTACTTAAGTGAAGTAGGAATTCGTTGGCAACAAGCTTTAAAAAAGGCAGAGGAGGCGGGCCTTGCCGTGACTTCCACACGTTTTGGGGTTGTTTTAAAAAAAGGAAAAGGTTTTTTAGGAAAGCTCTATCCCAGTTTTATTTGCGGATTAGGAAGTACTATTGGAAATGGTCGCCAGTATCTTTCCTGGATAGACAGTGAGGATTTGGTCAATGCTTATAAGTTTCTTTTAAATCATCCTGAAATTACTGGGTCTGTGAATGTGACCTCACCAAATCCCTGCATGCAAAGAGAATTTGCTAAAGCTTTTGCCAAGTCTCTGCATAGACCACTGCTATTGTGGACCCCTGCTTTTGTAATTAATCTTTTATTTGGTGAAATGGGTGATTGTTTAATCAATCATGGGCAAAAGGTAAAACCCAAACGACTTTTGGAAGCTGGTTTTGAGTTTAAATGGCCTAACATTGAAAAGGCATTAAAGCATCAGTATAGTGCATAGCATCAGCATTTTCTAATAGATTGTATGTTTCTGAAAGGGTATTTAAATACCCTGCCAAGTATTCAGTAACTTACAGGGTATTTAAAGGAGCACTAATTAACGAGCGCTCTTAAAGTATTGTTTTAATTTCATTGGAGAAATTTGAGAGCCATCTTTGATAGCCGCAGCGATTAAATTAGGAGTGCCTGTGTCATAACTGCAAATGATGTCTTCGTCTTGTTGATGAGGAACTCCAGGAGCATTCATCATGCTTAACACTTCATTCGATGCTTCCAAAGCGCCTTCTTCTGAGTCTGCTTCAATCGGAGCAATGAAAAAACCCCAAACAGAAGAGGTGCTGTAATCACTAATATTATAAGCCAGATAGTAATTCATGCCAATTTCTTCAACCATAGGCAAACCTTCCGCCTTGATTACATTGATATCCGGGCAAGCACCTTGTTGAGAAGCAAAAGCAGAACCGGCGAGAATTAAAGCGCCAAAAAAAGTCGCTAATTTAGATTGAAACATCATGTTGTTTACTCCTGAGTTGTTTTTAATTCCGCGCAAAGAGTATCATTTGCCTAGAAGATTTACAATAATGTTGTAATTTGCGACTGGAGGGTAAATGGAAAGCAAACTGGTCTTATTCTCAGAGATATTTTTAAGTAATTTTTAAATAAAAAATGCCTTTTTCTCAGTTTTCCTATGTATTAAAGCGATGAGGATTCGAAATAATAACAATTAATACGACATGTTATGCGAGTTAGAATCTTGAGGAAGCAATTGTTTCCCAATCACTTGCAAGAGGAGTTTAAGCTCTCTTTCATACATGGTTCTGTCATATCCACCTTCCAACCCCCAATAGATGCTGTCAATGCAATCTTTATTCTCATTATACAAAGTGAATATGGATTCATAGAAGTAGCCAAGATCACCGTCATTAAAGCGGAATTGATGGGCAGCAGTTTTTCCCATCATCCGGCCTTTAACAAATTTACCACAATACGCTGTTTCATCTTCATGAGAGTCCCACCCGGTAGGGAGATATAATGCAATTTTTTGCCCTTTTGCTTTCGCCTCCCTGATCGATTCTTTTAGTTGTTCTAAAGCAAAAAGAAGAGCGGGATGTACGCCTACTGATTTTCTGGATGTTAAACTCAGATCCACGGCATAATAGTTTAAATTATTGTGATGCCAGACGTGGATATTTTTCCCTACATCTACTCCTTCAGAGTTGAATTCATTATTAATGTAGGCAAAATCTTGTTGCGGGTATACTCTCGAATCAAAGACATCGATGTGGCAAATCGATAGATGGGAAAATGAGTGTCTTAAAATGTCACATAAGCCATTGTCGCGATTAACGTCAGTTCCTATAATGACAAATTTGGGTGGTTGAGCTGAACTCAACTCAGCCTGTTTCATCAGCATGGCTGTTTTATTGATCAGACAAAAACCGCTTCCCATTTGGGTGTAGGCGTGGTGGCTTGGCAAACCAAAGGAGAAATGAGCTTTTGCCGGATTGAATAGAGTTGTTGCGCAATCCCTGATTAAAATTTCAAAGGTTTTTGGAGTAACAACCAGATCTGCATTCAGCTGTTTAAAGCCAAAATGTTTCGCCTGAATACAATATTTAATGAGTTGATATAGATAATCTTCGGAATGAACGGCTCGTAGTGCGCGTAAAATAATATCGTCTTGCGGGAGCAGATGAAAAAGTGCGTGGGCTTTTGGTGTATCCCCTTCATCTATCGCTGCAAATAAGTCTAGCCAGTTGTCTGGTAACCTGGTTTCCTGAGTTGTAATAACAGGTAAGTCTCCATATTTTTTTATAAGCGCTGACATGTGTTTTATACGTAAGTATTGATCTTCTTCACCACCTGCTGGCATGCGGTGCATTTGCTCATTGTCTATTTCAGAAGGGATTTGGATGGCGCATTCTACATGGTAGGTACTGACCGAATTCTTGTTTTTCTCTGTTTTGGTTTTTTTAAAAAATCCTTTATCCTTGGCCATATTCATTCCTGAAGCTTGGTTCATTTATTATTATATTTTAGAATAGGCGAGTGGGAGATTTTAATCCAGAGATTTGTTAAGTTGATGACTATCAAGACAGGAGGTACTGCTTTATAATGTAAATAGAGTTCAGGATATGGTGTCATTTTGTTCTGGCTCGTATAATTCTTTCATTATCCAATTAAGTTGAGGGCCTATGGTGCAACATGACATAATCCAACTGCCTCCAAAACCTTATGGTGCTCATCTAATCACTAATGAAGTGATGCAAAAAACCACTTTGAGAGGTACTGGATTATTGCATTTGTTTATTCAGCATACTTCCGCGGCACTTGCCTTAAATGAAAACGCTTCTCCTGATGTATTGCTTGATATGAATCATTTCTTTAGCCAACTTGTTCCTGAATATCAGCATTATCATCATGATATAGAGGGACCAGATGATATGCCCGCTCATATTAAGTCAATTTTGTGTGGCTCCTCTTTAACCATTCCATTTCAGGAAAATAAGCTGCTACTGGGTGTTTGGCAAGGCATTTATTTGATGGAATTCAGAAAGCAAGCAGGGGCAAGAACTATTGTTGTTAGCCAATTGATTTAGGATTATAAGATTGAGCCATACTCGTGATTTAATCAATGTGAGCAATCTCCTGTATTTTCCTGTCTTTCATAAGTAAGAAAATCCTTCTGTTTTTAACTATACTTTATATTATTTTGAAACCAGGGCAGCCTCATGATGAATGATCATTGCTTGTCTAAGAAAAAGATGTTTGCTGTGGTCTCTTGTCTATTTTTACCAAATCAGGTTTTGTTGGCTAATGATACTGCTGTGGGTGGGGAGGGTTCTTTGCCAATTCCTGTTTCTCAGCCGCATATCAAAATGGTCAGTGAGTTAATCAGGATTAGTGGAAGGAATTTAAATGAGCCTCATATGAATGGCTCCTGGCATTATAATTGTAATTTCACTTTTAAAAATACACTAAATAAAGAAGTCACTATTTCAATGGCTTTTCCCTTTCCTATAAACGATGGGAACTCAGAAATTGCCTTACCAGCGGGGCAGCAGACTAATGTTGGTCAAGCATTGGTTTATGATTTTCTGGTTACAGTAAATGATGAGCAAGTTCCAGCACAACGCGGTAATATCGCTCCAGATCAGAATAAAGGTTTGTATTATGAAGATGCCTATTTCTGGAAAACCACATTTCCACCCTTAGCAACAGTCAATATTCATCATGATTATTCGACAGGAGCTACTCATGATGTGATGGGGTATCATTGGGTTCGTTACGTTTTAAAAACAGGTGCGCTTTGGCAGGATGGCAGCATCGGACACACAAGGCTTGAAGTGATTCCCAATACTCCAACGCGTTTATGCTCTGAGATAGATCCAAAGGCAGACTATCTCAATCCTACCCCATCAGGGATGAAAATTTCAGGCTCACGAGGGGATAGAAAATACATCTGGGACTTACGGCATTTTCAACCCCAAGCAGATTTGTCACTTTGTTTATTTACGGGGATTAGTTATGTTCGCTATAAGGTGATTTATCCTTGGTTGAATTCAGATGACGCATTAAGCAAATTAGCCAGATTAAGTAATAAAGAATTACGATTCTTACGAAATACTATTTATGCGCAATATGGGCGTCCATTTCAATCACCCGATTTACAGGAATACTTTGGCAAGAAATGGTGGTATGCGCCAAATCCTGATTATTCAGACCGCATGCTCAATGAAGAGGATAAGAAATTATTGTCAATGATTAATCAGGCAAAATAAACTCAATTGCTGAAAAGTTCTTTACAATACATTCCATATGAGATTTCTATAACTAATAAAGGATTTTGATAGGGGCTATAACCATCCGGGTATATTTTTGCTATTTCTTGTATTTGCATCTGAAGCGGGCGAGAAAAGCATTTTTGCAATGTCATTGCGATGAATTCTTACTATAAAGTCCTACTAATTCAGTTGTGTCTATGACATCGCCTTTCATGGCGTTCACCACATCTTGAGCAGTGGCATCCGGGCCAAGATTAAGGTAAGTGTCTAATGCGTAGAGTGTAAAATAGTAACGGTGTGTACCTGTGGGTGGGCAGGGACCGCTGTAACCGGAAGTATTCCAGCTGTTTAACCCGCTGGTTGCTCCAGCCAGAGTTGCTGTGCCTTCAGCAAGTTGTTTCACTTGAGCAGGGATATTAAACAAGACCCAATGTATCCAATTACCTGTAGGGGCATCAGGATCATGCACTATTAACACATAAGATTGAGTGCCCAGATTGGGATCATGCCATATTAATGGAGGAGAATAATTTAAGCCGCTGCATGTGAATTTTTGAGGAATGACGGCATTGGATGCAAATGCCGGACTTTCCAATGTTAATCCTGCAGAAAAACACGGCGTAACAAGTAATGCAGAGATTATTAATGTCAAGATGAGATTTTTTAATATGACCATCATGTTCCCTGTTTCTATTGTTTACTTATCTGAGATTATTGAGAACTCTAGTCTTCCATAGATTCCCTTAAATTATAGATTACGATTGATACACTTGTGATTTCTTTTTCATCAAGACTTACGAAAATCCCCAATCTCTTTGTTAAAAAAAGTTTTTAATTCGGTCATTTAGTTTATCTAAACTCTCTCATTAAAAACATTTTTTGCCTCGACCTTGGGTTTTTCATGAGTCCTGTTTATATGAGAAGTGGCTTGTGCTGTTGTTTAGAAAATTTTCTGACCCTATAATGAATTCCCAGTATTTTTAAAGGAATAATTTCTATGAAAGCAATAGGCTACTACCAGTCTTTACCCATTACAGATAATAACTCCTTAATGGACCTGGATGTTCCTCTTCCCAAAGCAACTGGTCACGATATTTTAGTTGAAATCAAAGCTGTTGCAGTGAATCCTGTAGATACCAAGGTGCGCCGTAATGCTCAACCCGAGCCCCATCAACCCAAGATATTAGGTTGGGATGCTGCTGGGGTAGTCACTGAAATTGGCTCGGAAGTGACTATGTTTAAACCGGGCGATGAAGTATGGTATGCGGGTGATTTAACCAGACCAGGGTCTAATTGTGAGTTTCATTTGGTTGACGAACGCATTGCGGCCAAAAAACCGAAATCATTAAGCTTTCAAGAGGCTGCAGCACTTCCATTAACCAGTTTAACAGCTTGGGAACTTTTATTTGATAGATTGCAATTATCAGCAGAAGATAAAGGTGTTCTATTAATTACCGGAGCGGCTGGGGGAGTTGGTTCTATTTTGGTACAACTGGCAAGGCAACTTACCCAGTTAACCATCATAGGCACAGGAGCACGTTCTGAGTCAATTCAGTGGATCCTGGATAACGGGGTTCACCATGTCATTGATCATACTAAAGACATGAAAGCTCAATTGCGGAATTTACATTATTCTGAAGTGGATTATGTGATCAGTTTGACCCATAGTGATCAACATGCCAAATCATTAGTTGAGGTCCTGAAACCACAAGGTAAATTTGCTTTGATAGATGATCCTCAGGATTTGGATATTAAACTATTTAAATTGAAGAGTATTTCTATTCACTGGGAAATGATGTACACCCGCTCTATGTTTAAAACTCCTGATATGATTAGGCAACATGATATTTTAACAGAGGTGGCCAGATTGGTGGATGCTGGCAAAATCAAGACAACAATTGCCGAGTGCCTGGGGTTGATCAATGCTGAAAACTTAAGAAGAGCACATGCTCTATTGGAAAGTGGTACTTCCAGAGGCAAGATCGTTTTGAATGGATTCAAGTCAATTTAGTTATTCTCGAAACAGCGACGATGCCTGGAATGAAACAGATAGAGTCACTTGATTTTTAAATGATTCTCTAAGTAGCCTACGTGCCTCAGATTGTCTGAGGCATCCAGAGAGCGCTTAGTTGGTATCGCTGACAAGCAGCAGTACCCGGAGGATCACCAATTTAGTTTATCTAAGCCCCTCATTAAAAACATTTTTTGCCTTGACCTTGGAGTTTTACGCAAATCTATTTGTGTTAAAAAAATATCTTTTAATTAAAAATTGGACATGATGTTTTGTCGTGTTCTATATTAATTAGTACAGGGAATAAAAAATATAAGATCAATTCAATCACAAGGAAAAACTATGATTATTTATCTGCTATGGTTATTAGCAGTAACATCATTTAATTTTTCAACGTCTACGATTCCAGTGTCAAAAGCCGATCCCCAAGGGAGTCTTTTATATAGTGAAATACCCTCAATCAAGATGCCTTTGAATGAAATAAAAACAATGTTACAAAACGAGGGAAATTCTCTTCAACCTGCCGTTATTGATAAGGTGATAACGACTATTCAATGCGCTAATGCTTATCATGTGGATAGAAATAATATATTGACCATTATCGATTATTCCATGCCTTCTAATCAAAAACGGTTATGGGTATTTGATTTGGATAAAAAAGAATTATTATTTCATACTTATGTATCTCATGGGATAAAATCAGGGACTCTTTTAACGGATAAATTTTCAAATAAATTTGATAGTAAGGCCAGCAGTATTGGTGTTTATAAAACAGAGCAAGTCTATTATGGTCGAGAAGGATTGTCTTTACGATTAGTGGGTTTGGATACCAAGTTTAATGATAACGCCTTTAATCGGTATATTGTTATGCATGGCGGATGGTATATGGATGAACAATTCATCAAAAGATATGGTCGGCCTGGCCGTAGTTGGGGCTGTCCTGCGTTACCTTTGCCAATTAAAAAACAAATTATTGATACTATAAAAGATAATTCTTTACTGGTTGTTTATTATCCTAGCGATGAGTGGTTTAATAAGTCGAAATTTTTAAATTGCAGTAAACAGAAATCTGATCAAGTCGCTATTAACAGGCTTTCTGAGACTAAAGCTCCTGTTGACGATGAAATACGGGAAGATATTTTATTTGTGGATCTTAATAAAAATAATAGTCGTGAAGAGCATGAGCCTATTATTACTATGTCAGCAGATAATTATGAGCGTATTTTTCATTCTCAACCTCCTTTATCCCGCATGTTAAGACGCCAAATTAACAATGCCGAATACATTGCTTTAAGTAATGAAGAATTTAACAAACTGGTGCTTCAGGGAAACAGGGAAGGTTTGGGAGAAATTCATCTTGTAATACCTGTCATTATTATGGAGCATGGCTATTATGAAACCCAAATGCAGATCGTCAATATGGGTAAGATTAAGGAAGTTCGACCCAATTCTGATACATCACGAGTTACTCAGCAGCCAGCTAAAAGCTATAAAATAGATTTTGAATCAAAACCAGCCCTCAATTTAAAAACGACAAACCGCTTTATTCGATGGTTAGGGCTATAATTTCAATTTCACTTCCTGTTTAGTTAAAGGGTTGGTTTTTTTTGACAGTTAGGCATGCGTAATATGAACAGCATAAGGTCCTTTGTAAAAATCCTCTCCTTTCCCAAATAAGTTATCCAGATCAAACACATTGGGCATAGAGTCATGGCCATGAACATAATTAATGCCATAGAGTTTGTTATTGGGATTAGCGTCGCGATGGAGGATAGAATAATCACGATTCCACAATATTTGCTTAATAGGACTTGCTGTGTTGGCCTGATGGTGTTCGTCGTTAAGTTCCTTGTAATGCTTAGAGAACGTGTTAGAGAGGATCCATTGTTTAATTTTGGAGTTAATTGCGTCAAGACTTTTGGTTAATTCATGCAAGTTTGAGTCATTAAAAGGAACTTGCAGATCATTAGCTAATAATGAGATTATTCCTAAATCGATGGGTGCATGAGTATAAATAGTAAGCTCATTTTTATCTTTATTATGCGTATAGCCAGGAAGTACTATATGTTTCAAGTAATGATTTTGAATCATTTCCAAAATGTCCTGTTTATCAATCAATCCCCGATCAATGAGTCTTCCCATATTCAGCATGGATTGCACTGTGGATTCGTTTTCACCTTCACCGTAAGGATTGTAGTTAAAAGATTGCTCAGGCCTTTCATAGGCTGTTAAAAAAAAGTTGCCGTGATTAGATAGAATCACATCAAAAGGGACATTGGCCTGGTCGAGCTTTTTATAAATAGCCAAAGTGTAATAGTCATTCATACCGCGATCACATAGATCATCTCCCAGAAAACGTATCTTGTGTTGGGTATTGATTTCAGCGGAATTGATTATGATTTGGAAAAAGGATAAATCTTTTGTTGTCAGTTCATCAGGATTTTTTTGGTAGATAGTCACAAATAACTTATAGTCCTCTTTATCCATTTTAATCACATCATTGCGAATTAAAAAATAGAGCAATTTCAATGCATTTCCATGCAAATCACCAATAGTGATTTCTACACCAGGCGGATAACTATTGATTTCCCTGGGATATTGCTTCAGGTTTGCTTGCTTGACGTACAGTTCATTGTATGGTTTTTCCTGTTCGGCGAATGATTGAGAAAAATAACAATGAATAATAAAAATGATGAAAAGTACCATTTGGTTCATGAATGCTACATCCTGTAAAAATTTTTTATTAATCTGTGTCGATAACCGTATCTGGTAAACTAGGTATACCTTGGTTTGTTCATGAAAGCAATGGTAGACCACTTGCCTCGACCTTGGGGTTTATCGTAAGTCCTGTTCGGGTAAAGTGAAAATATTTTGATGAGCGGAGTTTCTGCACTGCAGAAACGTTTGCAACGCAGCAATACAATAATTCAGGAGACTATAAAAGTGAAATAAGCAAAAGACAGGGCCAGAGTATAGAGTATCATCAACAATAAACGCCATGTGAATTTAAGCGACAAGGTTAACCAGACAAAAATTAAATGGGTTATTAATAAACCATAAATGATTGTCTTATTGATTGTCATATTACTTTCAGGGGCAAAAATATAATGGCTTGCAGGAAAAGCATTCATCCCTACTACTACAGTCGCCATAATGATAATCAGATACAATAAATAAAGTACAGATGCATAGGCAAGCAACCAAAGTTCTATTGATTTTTTTTTATCAAATTGTATTAAAATCAAAAGAATGACTACTGAAATGACCGCAATGATATTGAATTTAATATAGGGTGAGGCCAGTATGGGAAACAAGGTGATATTTTCCAAAGGCCAAAACCATTCAATGAAAATTGTTATCAGTAGCAGTGGAAGAAATAAAAGCCCTGTTACTAACAGTGAATTTTCTTTTTTCTTAATCCCAATCAGGTCAAGGAGCTTGTGAATGTTTTGAGCTGAGTTCACCATGTTCCAGAGCCATGGTGTTACAAAAAGCAAAAAAAATGCAACAAAAAGAAATAGTAAATTGATGGGGCTTGATAAAAATGAGAAAAAGGAATCTTGCATTATTAATTCATCAACGAATTCTGGATTAGGTTAAGTATAGCTAATGCATGTCATAATGGTAGCTTCAATTCAGATTTTGCAGATTGTTCTTTTTATCGTATTCTATTTGCACAACGGATAACACTTCCCTATAATGCGCTTCACGCGATGAATCTAACATCTTGTGCAGTTAATGCAAGTTTAATTAATTCCGCAAATGCCTTCACGGAGATAGAATGGTTTTTTCATCTTTAATATTTCTTTTTTTATTTCTTCCGTGCCTTAACCTGACTTATCTAGTCTGTTTTAAAAGTATCAAGTGGCAAAATTTTGTTTTAATGCTCTTTAGCTTGTCCTTTTATTATTGGGGTGAGAAAGATCATATCTTTATTATGCTTGCGTGTATTTTGATAAATTACCTATGTGGCCTATTTATTGAGGACAGCAAAAAACCAGGGCAACGAAAAATCTATTTGATTACATCGGTTAGCGCATCACTGGCCATGCTCATGTATTTTAAGTATTTTAATTTTTTTCTTGACTCACTGAACAGTGCCTTTGACTTAAATGTCATGGGAATCAGTAAAATTGTGCTGCCTCTTGGAATAAGTTTTTATACTTTTCATGCCTTAAGTTATGTTGTTGATGTGTATTGGAAAAAAGTACCAGCAGAACGTAATTTTGTTACTTTCGTTTGTTATGTATCCTTTTTCCCACAATTGGTGGCAGGACCAATCGTTCGCTATGCAGATATAAGACATTCTTTTTATCAGAGATATATAACGCGTGCAGGGGTACGTAATGGAATTCTGCGTTTTTGTTTTGGCTTGGCAAAAAAGGTTCTTATCGCCAATGAGGTAGCAAAACTTGCTGATTATGTATTTTATTTGCCTGCCAATGAGTTGACTTTTTGGGTAGCCTGGCTCGGAGCTATAGCCTATGCTCTGCAAATTTATTTTGATTTTTCTGGCTATTCTGATATGGCAATAGGTCTTGGTTTGATGTTTGGGTTTAAATACAAGGAAAATTTTAATTTTCCCTATAATGCCTTATCTATACAGGAATTTTGGCGGAAATGGCATATCTCATTATCAAGCTGGTTCCGAGATTATTTATATATACCACTGGGAGGGAGTTATAAGTCCAGGTTTCGAACACAGATTAACTTGATCATTGTATTTGGCTTGTGTGGCTTATGGCATGGTGCTAATTATACTTTTATTGTTTGGGGTTTATTTCATGGGTTTTTCCTTATTCTGGAAAGAACCCATTTTGGTTATTTTATAAAAAAATTACCTAAGGTCATTCGCCATGGTTATGTACTATCTGTTGTGACAATCGGATGGGTATTTTTCAGGGAAGATAATATTCAGTCGGCACTGGGATTCCTGAAAACAATGTTTGTGCCTGCTGAGTTCAATATCGATTCCATAGCAGCATGCATTAATATTATCCTCATTTTTGCTTTTATTATGGGTATTATACTTGCGTTAGGATTTAACAGCAGAATAAGGGATAGTCTCATTTTAAGCAGAAATAAAAACTGGATTATAGCGTACAAACAATCCAGTAAGGTCTTGGGAATACTGCTTTTACTTGTTTCAATATTATTATTAAGTACTAACTCTTATAACCCTTTCCTTTATTTTAGGTTTTGATGATGCGTATTTTTTCCAAGCTTTCAGATCGCCTGGTCATTTTTGCGTTTCTGGTAATCATTTTTGTACCAGGGATTGGTATGTTTTTTGAAAAACAAGCTGATGAAGTGAGGGCTTTATTAAATAGAGAACCACATCAGCTCCCACCCATTAATATAAAAAAAATAGGTCGTACTGATTTTAAGGGTATTGAAAATTGGTTTGTTGATCATACCTTATTCATGACATCGCTGAGTAAATTCTGGAGTCACGTCGTATACCAGCTTGGGGCCAGCATAAAACCAGGGCAAGCAATTTTAGGGAAAGAAGACTGGTTGTTTTTGGGCAATGATTACGCCGCATCCATCGATCAATACACAGGGAGAAATCAACCCACGGACGAAGAAATTCTTCTGAAATTGTCTGTATTAAAACAGATGAATCAACTGGCTAACCAAAGTAAAATCCCTTTTCTAGTGGTGATTGCTCCAGATAAACATGAGATTTATCCTGAATATTTACCGGCTAACATTCATAAAAGCCCCAATAAGAACAGGCTTGATCTTTTGCAAGAAGGCATGTTTGCTCGAGGGATTGATTTTATCAATTTGAGACAAAAGGAAATTGAAGCCAAAAATACCCTTGGCAAACAGTATGGTGACCTTTATTTAAAGGGCGATAGTCACTGGAATTATGTTGGTGCTTATGTTGCTTACCAGGCAATATCAGACTATATGCAGCAAAAAGGATTACAGAGCAGACAATTACAATTTAATTTCATACCTCGAGAAACCACCTATTCAGATCTCACCAATTTTCTTCAGTTGACGCATATCAAATCCAACAATCCTCTTCCTGATGTTTCGAATTTAAAAATCGATTTATTTGGCAGAGATATTTATGGAAAAGAAATTAAGTTGGATGATTTCCAAGGTAACCCAAATGGTGTAATCCTTATTGCCCCTTACGAGAATATTAATAAAGCCGTACCAAATAGACAAACCTGTTTATTAATAGGAGACAGCTTCTCAGAATCTCTAAGTTTTTATTTTCATAATGATTTTTATAATACAGTGCGTATTCATTCAGGTAATACTTCCTGGAATTTGTCCGATTTAATTCAAAAATATCATCCTGATTTGATTGTTTATGAAAAAGTCGAGCGTGATTTGCTCTATCCTCTCGTTAATTTTCAAACGACAGCAACTCAAGTGAATCTTGAGATACCCAAACAGGTTTTAAAGGCCAGGGGAGGCCTCGATAAATTCAAGATTGGCGCAGATACTATCTCTGTCAGTGGGTGGGCTTATATTCCCAATTTGGATGCTGGAAATGGAGAAGTGTTTTTAAAGTTGTCGATGGGAACTCAAACTTATTTATACAGTATGAATAAAATGCAAAAACAAAGTGTTAATCTTGCTTTTAAGCAGGATGGTAAGCACCTTGATTTGTCAGGATTTAATGGAGTTATCTCACGTAAAGATTTGCCTTCAGGTCAATATCAAGTATCACTCATTGTCACAAACGATCATGTGATGGGCGAAATTGAGCTCCCGGGCACTTATACTTTAGGTTAGATGGTATATTTATAATCGAGCTGGAAGCAAATTAGCTGCCGGGCAAAAAGAAATCTTAATGGAAGCAAAAAAGGAGTTGCAATTATTAGCAAAAAACAAAACTTGTTACCATTAAATAAATGCTGGGAACATTTCACTCATGAGGCAGATATTGGAGTCCGAGGAATCGGGCCTACTCTCGCAGATGCCTTTGAAATGGGGGCTTTGTCATTAACGAATGTAGTTACTGATACAACCCTGGTCAAACCTGTTCTATCAAAAAAAATTCATTGCGAAGCACCCGATGAGGAAATTTTATTTACTGATTGGCTAAATGCTGTAATTTATAATATGCAAATTCATAATATGCTGTTTTGTGAGTTTCATGTAAAACTCAATCGCTTTGCTTTGGATGCGGTCATTAAGGGTGAAAAAGTTGATCAAAAAAAGCATCAACCAGTTGTCGAGGTCAAAGGTGCCACCTATACTGAATTAAAAGTGTACAAAAACAATGATACCTGGATAGCTCAGTGTGTTGTTGATGTATAAACTCCTTAACAGGAATTAATGTGGTGAACAGAGATGGATTTAAGCCTCTTGAAAAAAATAAACGATTTTGAATGGCAAATACCGCAACATGGAAAGATGTTGGTACCAGGGGTTATTTTTGCTTCAGAACAGCTGATTCTTGATATGGATATGAAGGTTTATGAACAGTTATCTAATGTTGCTACCTTGCCAGGAATTGTATCTAGTGCCTATGCTATGCCTGATGCGCATTGGGGATATGGTTTTCCGATTGGTGGTGTGGCTGCTTTTGATCCAGATGAGGGAGGTGTCATTTCAGCAGGTGGTGTGGGTTTTGACATTTCATGCGGGGTAAGACTCCTATCGACCGGATTGAAGCGAGATGAATTGGAGTTCGTCAAATTTAGCCTTGCAGATGCTTTATTTGCACATATTCCAGCTGGAGTAGGTAGTAGAAGCGGCATTCATTTAACTATAAAACAGCTGGATGATATGATGCGAGGAGGCGCGCAGTGGGCAGTCAAACAAGGGTATGGTGAGCTTGCTGATTTGGAGCGTATCGAAGATCGCGGTTGTGTGGAAGGGGCTATTCCTGATTTTGTTTCTGAGCATGCTAAAAAGCGCCAGAAAAATGAAATGGGAACCTTGGGTTCAGGGAATCATTATCTCGAGGTGCAGGAAGTCAAGCAAATCTACTGTTCCGATACAGCGACTGCTTTAAATTTGAATGAAGGGGATATTGTAGTTAGCATACATTGCGGTTCCAGAGGATTAGGTCATCAAATTGGTACTGATTATCTCCGTTCCATGGTTATTGAATCACAACATTACGGTATCAAGCTGGCTGATAAAGAATTGGCTTGTGCCCCTATTCATTCAAAACTAGGAGAAAATTATTTAGGCGCGATGAGAGCTGGAATTAATTGTGCTTTAGCCAACAGAGAAATCATCACTCATTTTATGCGCAATGTGTTTCAGGATATTTTACCTGGCACTCAGATTGATCTTATCTATGATGTTTCTCACAATACTTGCAAAGAAGAATTTCATGAGGTGGATGGCAAGAAAAGGCGCTTATTTATTCATCGAAAAGGCGCAACTCGTGCTTTGGGCCCGGGTCATCCAAACTTACCTAAATCCGTTTCCCACTTAGGTCAACCAGTGATTATTGGAGGGAGTATGGGAACAAGCTCTTATGTATTAGCAGGAGTCAAAAGTTCTGAGCAAAAATCTTTTAGCTCCGCATGTCATGGTGCAGGTCGCGCTATGAGTCGTCATCAGGCAATGAAGAAATGGAATGGGAGAGATATAGTAGATAAATTGGCTCAACAAGGGATTTTAATTCGTAGTGGGTCATACCGTGGTGTTGCTGAAGAAGCGCCTGGAGCTTATAAAGACGTTCATTCGATTGTTGATGCCGCTGAAATGTCAGGTTTGGCAAAAAAAGTTGCCAAATTAATTCCTGTCATTTGTGTCAAAGGTTAAAAATCCAATTTCCATTGAGGTGAATGGAGCAGCCTATAATTGTAAGGAATCTGTAAAAACAATAAACCCAGAGCAATTTTCGATAAATTTTTAGACTAAAATTAGCTCAATAAGTACGAGGAGATATCCAGAATGAGTGCAAAACAAAAAGATCTTGAGAGATTACTTGAATTAAAGAAAAAGCAGGAAGACTTGCAAGTTTTAAATGAGAAAGATATGCAAGAAAGAATAAAGCTTGAGAGAAAATATATGGAATTTTTGCAGATGACCAGCCAGCAAATGGAAGAAGAATTAAAGAAAAGGGGTCCTGTAAAAGAAGTTGATGTGAAGGGTAAGGATATTGATCCTATTATTGAAGACTACAAAAAGCTTTATAGTAAGGAAAGTTGGTATAAAGAACCCGAAACGAAGGACGGAAAAACTCATTTAACTTTCCCCTCTCAGGAAGCAGCAGGTAACTTCTTTAAAGATCAGGCTGGAAAAAACAGATCTTTTATCGTTATCGATGGGGCAACCAATAAAGTGCTCGCTTACTCTAATGGGGATGGAAAATTATACAATGGGAATGGAAGTGTTTACCAAGGCGGCGAATTCAAGGCGTCAAAAGAAGAGTTCACCAGCTTTAAAATGCCTGAAAGAGAAGATCCTAAAATGGGAATGCAGTTGTAATCTGCTTTGACTTAAATCGGATTTAGTGTCGATAATCATCCTAATGATTGTTTTTCTCTTCTTTTAAATAAAAATCATACTGGCTTTTTTTGACGTCAATTGTCAAATAATATATCATGTGATCTGAAAAATTTTAAGCTTTATCAAATATTCCCAATTCTGGAAGCTGTACCCAAATTTCTTAGGTACAGCTTGCCTTTTTCATAAGAGAAAAAACATGCTAACTATTAGTAGAGAAAAATTTGAGGAAATTAAAAACCAATTAAAAGAGAAACAATTAGTTTGCAATCAACTTGCGCAATGGAAAAAAACTCCACTCTGGTTAAAAGAAATTACCCATCAGCCAGAGATTCCTCCCAATTTTTTAAATGAATTATGTCAGATTCGAGACACTATTTTATTCTTTGAGATTGATAAGAATACCCTGGGCTTGGCTGTGTTTTATAATGAGCTGCATAAGCTTTTATCCCCATCGTACAATGTATTAACACCACTTGATACTGATCTTATGAGTAAGCATGTGTTTTTGCTCCAGAGAATTAGCAACTATGCGGGTAAGGTAGACGAGCATATAAAAAGTTTGTCGGCGAGTGAAGTAAAGCGTTTGGATTACGCCGAGTTTTGGTCGCTGCTTGATGAGGTATGTTCTATTAAAGAGGTAGACAGGCGAAAACAGGCAAAGGAAAAATTTTCCCAAAGTATATTCTTACGTTTGTACCAGTACAATCCGAAAATTTACCTGGATGTTGCAAAAAGCCTGGAAGAACCTGATGAGCAAAGCAATATTTTGTATTATTAAATGATTAGTTGGAGTGAGGTATTGGCAGAACCTTGCTCTCATTAACAGGCTTATTGTCTTGTGCACCATTTATTATCCTGGTTAATTTACCTGAAACAAAATATAACAAGATCGCACAGAGTAAAGACCATAGTCCCAATTGCTTAAATACAGTTAGAAAATCCTGATTTGTAATTAGAGGGTCTACAGATTCTGATTGCACCATGGCATTGGAGAAATACTGGGAAAAAGAGGCTGCGACACCTGTAACCAACATCCAGGTACCCATTAAAATCCCTTGTAAATTTGGGGGAGCTATTCTTCCAATTAATGCATAACCAACAGGACCAAGAAGCAACTCAGACATTCCCTGCAAGATATGATGGCCTATGATCCAGTATACGCTGATGTACCCATAGGAATTTGAACAAATAATTCCAAATATAAGACATAAAAAGGACAAGGATAAAAACACGAAGGAACAAGAAAATTGCACGGGAACAGAAACGTGAAAACCTTTTGCTTTTAATTTATTAACAAGCATGGCCATCATTGGCGCTCCTAAAATAATGACCACGGGATTAATGTTTTTTATCCATTGAGTAGCCAATTCAAATGTAAAAAGATGTTTATCCACATTATTTTTGACAAAAAGAGTTACGCCCATTGGCCCAGTTAGATAAATCATCCAAAATAAAACTGAACTGATTGCCAAAATCAAATAGGCCATCATTTTTTTCCTATTGGAAGAGGATTTTTGTTTCAATCCCAGGATAAAGATGATAAGAAACATGAATAAACAGGTAATTATAACCAATCCATTACTAAAGTTTGCAAATTCAAAACATACCCACATAAAGGGAATAAGAAGCGAAATGAAAGCCATTGCCAGAATATTTTTTATGAAAAACCGGTTTTGTTGATTGTGATTGGATGATGGTGAATTTTTATCGCCAAGGTATGTCCAATTTTTCATAATAATCAATAATGCAATGGAATTGGTCAGGATGCTTGCATAGAACAAATATTGATACTGGTTGGAGTAATCAAAAAAACCGCAGGCTATATAGCCTGCGCAATAACCGATATTCATGCCAGCATAACTGAGAAAAAATGCGCTTTCTCTGCGATCATCCTGGGGTAAAAAACATTGAGTAAGCATGCTGTTGCTGGAAGTAATATTCAAACCTGAACCTACCATAAACAAACTTAAGCCTATATTAAGCGTGGAGGGGTGCGCTTGGGCTAAAAAGAATAACCCCATGTTTTGAATAAGAATAGTTGTAACAAATAGCAACCTGTTACTTATAAAACGACTCCCGATGACACCGCCGATTAGTTGAAAAATATAGCTGAAACTTAAAAACAGTCCCACTATGCCATTGGCAGATGAATTTGCAATTCCTAGTTGTTTGGTAATAAAAAGTGCAAGCGAAGAATATTGAATAGCGTATGAAAAAGTCGAAAATGCCTGGATTAAGCAAAGTGCAGCAACTCCGCCTGGCATTTCCCGAATTATTTTAATCATGAGACTTTTAGGCTGATTTTATAAGAATTGACTTTACCATTATTAATCATTTGTCTTCAAGAATGTAGCTTGCTGCTATTATAATTAACCATAGTGGATAATTCGGACTATACGGGTTGCTTGACATTTCTGCTGGCTTGAGTTGAAAAATCAGCGGATCCTGTTATAGATCAATAATTCATTAGATTTTTTGCAGAATTTGCTACAATTAAGATTCAGGAAGAAGCAATTACAGGAGATAATCATGAACTCTGATGCCCATAAGGAAAATGAGGTGGCAATAATTCATAAGCTCATTGAAGATTACGCCAATGCAGCTCGTGACAAAGACATCAATAAAATTATGTTCCACTATGCACAAGATATTCGTTCATTTGATGCGGTATCTCAGCTTCAGTTTAAGGGAATTGATGATTATAGAAAGCATTGGGAAACCTGCCTTTCATTCTGTCCGGGTTCTACAGTATTTGAAGTGCATGAATTAGAAACTGTGATAGATGGCAATTTAGCGGTTTCCTGTTATTTGACTTATTGCGGAGGAACTAACGAAAAGGGTGAAACACAAGGAGGGTGGATGCGCGGCACAATGGTACACCGCAAAATGAATGGAAAATGGAAAATCATTCATGAACATTATTCTGTTCCATTTGACATGAAAACAGGAAATACCTTATTTGATTTAAAACCATAAGATGTGATTGCATTCAGTCATAGCGTAATTAATATAAAGTATAAGGTTTATTGATATGAGTCTCAGGATATTATCTTTAGCAGACGTGAAGCAGAGCATTACAATGACGCAAGCCATCAATGCTTTGGAAAGTGCTTTTATTCAATTGGCAAATAACACGGTGAAATTGCCCCTGAGAACAGGTGTTGCCATTGAAGAAGAAAATGGATTAATGTTGACTATGCCAGGTTATCTTGCTCAGGAAAAAAGCCTTGGTTTAAAAGTAGTATCCATTTTTCCTGAAAATTTAGCTAAAAACAAGCCTACTATCACCGGTTTTATTATGTTGCTTGACGCAACGACAGGTGAAGCTAAAGTATTAATGGATGCTGCTTACCTTACTTCCTTAAGAACAGGCGCTGTTTCAGGGCTGGCAACACAATATTTTGCAGGCGATAACGCAACTCGGGTTGCAATCATTGGGTCAGGGACACAAGCGAAAACGCAACTTGAGGCAGTTGCTTCTGTACGAGATATACAACAGGTTTTTGTTTGGTCGCGCAATACTAAAAATGCCGAGAAATTTGCTAAAGAATTTGAAGATCAATTTGATATGAAAATTTGTTCTTCTGTCGCCTTGGCAGTGAAAGATGCCGATATTATTTGTACAGCAACCAATAGTACAGAACCACTAATTCATTTTGGAGACATTTCGCCGCATGTCCATATTAATGCCATAGGCTCTCATCATCCTTCAATGAAGGAAATTGGCGATGATGTTTTAGGCCGGGCAGTGGTGATTGCTGATCAGTTAGACGCTGTTTTAGCAGAATCAGGCGAAATCATTAGCGCAGTCGAGCACAATCATTTAAAAAAGGAATCCATTATTGAAATTGGGCAATGGCTATTACAAAAGAATACTGACTATAAAGATAAACTCACGGTGTTTAAATCCGTTGGTTTGGCAATACAGGATTTAAGTGTTGCTGAAGCAGTTTATCAAAATGCATTGAAGAATAATCTGGGTGAGATGTTTTCTATTAGTTAGTAAGGGCAAAACTTATGAGAGTGGGCATAAATGAGTCGTCTTATAAAAAAGAAAACACTTTTTTCAATTGTATATCTCTTACGCCATCTGATTGCTCTGTTGGTTATGTTGGTTGGTATTTATTTGATTAAGACAGTAACAGTAAAATTATATATTTCTTCTGATTATTCAACGCTTCCACTTTTGTCTGTGTGCAGCGTCTTGTGGTTGTCCAATGAATTTTTTTTACGTTTTATATTAGTTGTTAATTTTATTATCAAGCCACTTTTTCTCTATTTCGGAATTTTATTTTGGTTTTATTACCTGAATAAAAAATATCATTGATTCATTGATGCGGACTACAATCCTCAGTCCGCATCAATTACTTGTAAAAGCTTTAGACATCAAAACTTTAAGAGAGCAGCCCCGTATTTGTTTCATCTTGAACTAAAATCAGATCGTTAGAGAATACTTCAACATTGGGGTACTGATCCATTACTCAAAACAGTTGCATTATTGAAAGTTATTGATGTCTTGATATCACTCATCAAAAAATTGAACTTCTCCTGTCTCAAGCTGATATAAACCACCAACAATTGCAATTCTTTTTTCATCAAGCAATTGATGTACGATATCACTGCGTTGTGTAATTTCACTCAAGGTATGTTTTACATTCAGACTGGTAACGCAATTCAAAAACTCTGGGCTATGAACATCGTGCTTTGCTTCCAGCTTTTTGGCTTCCTGAATCACTGGGTTGATTTTATTCAGTAGATTCGTCAGGTTGCCCAATTTTACACCATCACAGGCTCCTTTAATTGCCCCACACTGAGTATGGCCGACAACTGCAATCAGCTTGACACCTACTACCTGACAAGCAAATTCAATGCTGCCCAGGATATCATCATTTAAAATATTACCTGCAACGCGAATACTGAAAATATCGCCAAGGCCTTGGTCAAAAATCAGCTCTGCTGGAGTGCGTGAATCCATACAACTTAAAATAACAGCAAATGGAAATTGCCCTTGTGATGTTTCATTGACTTGCTGGAGCAAGTTGCGATTTAACTTAAGGTTACTAACGAAACGCTTATTGCCTTCTTTTAAGAGCTCAATAGCTTTCTCTGGAGTAATTGCTTGTTGTTGTTCTTTGGTTAAAGTCCACATGATTTAAATTCCTATTAATTTAACTTGAATATTTTTAGTTTTTGAATTCAAAATGAAATTTTGAAAGACTTCTTTAATATCATGATCAATAATTTTGGATCGAGACCCATCAATAATTACCTCTGCACCTTCTGGTATATTCTTTAATTCGTTGATTATACTTCCTTTATTTAAAAAAGTTACCTCTTCCGCCAGTTTTAGGCAGTATTGGGTTTTGTTTTTGCCACAGGTTTTAATAATATCATGGGAATTAAGAAAGTGATGGCGCAAGATAATAAAAATAGCTACTGAAAAGCCTAAAGTAATCCCGAAAAGCAAGTCACTAAAAATAATTCCAACAATTGTAATAAGAAATGGTACAAACTGTTCCCATCCCATTTTATACATTTGTTTGAATAAAGCCGGCTTGGCTAACTTATAGCCTATAACAATCAAAATACTGGCTAATGATGCAAGTGGAATTTCATTGAGTATTTCTGGTATGCTGATGACACAAATAAAAAGTAATAAGCCATGTAAAATGGTGGACAGCTTGGATTTTGCTCCAAAAGCGACATTGGCACTACTACGCACAATAACCTGTGTAATGGGTAGTCCGCCAATCAGGCAAGAGAGTATATTTCCTAACCCCTGGGCTTTTAATTCACGGTCTGTAGACGTTACTCTCTTGTAGGGATCCAGTTTATCAACAGCTTCTACGCAGAGCAGTGTTTCCAAACTGGCAATTAGGGCAATGAGGATTGCTATTTTGTATACTTTCAGGTTAGTAATGAGCGAAAAATCAGGCAGTGTTAAATAATTAAATAATTCGGATGCTTTGTTAAATTTCGGCAGTTGAACCAGTTCCGATGGATCCAGGGAAAAACTTGTTAGTCGGTGTTCATAAAACAAGTTCAAAGCAATTCCCAGGATGACCACGACAAGGGGGCCTTGTATCATTTCAAACAGTTTGTGTTTTTTTACCAGCACTTTCTCCCAAAAAATCAGGGTTAAAAGAGAAACAACGCTGATAATAACAACCTCAGGATTAATATCATCCAATGCTTCTCTAATGTCATTAATATCCAATTCACCATCCGACATACTCACCAGAAGTGGTGTGACGTCGTGCCCTAATAAGTGAGGAATTTGTTTTAAAATAATAATGATACCGATTCCCGTGAGCATGCCTTTGATTACGGAAGAAGGAAAGTAATAGGCAATAATTCCACCTCGCAGAAAACCTGCAATTACTTGCAATATTCCAGCAATTACACCAGCTAACAAAAAAGCTTCCCAGCTGCCTAATGTCTCTACAGAGGTAATGACTATTGCTACAAGTCCTGCTGCTGGCCCGCTCACTCCAAGAGCTGAGCCGCTGATAAACCCTACGACTACTCCACCAATAACACCAGCAATAATTCCTGAAAAAAGAGGAACATGAGAAGCCAATGCTATGCCTAGACATAAAGGTAAAGCTACAAAAAAAACAACAATGGATGCTGGTAAGTCATGTTTGAGATGGACAAATAAACCACGCTTCATAATGGCCTCATATTCAGTTGTTTGCTCGAGCCTCTGTAATACTAATGTGCTTTCTAAATTGAAAGTATAGTTTATCTGGTATTTTTATTGTAAAAAGTTATTAAATAGAACATGTGCAGGAGAAGTCTGGCTATTTTATCTAAAATCTGTGCCGGATTTCCCATATATACCGGCACATTTTTTTAATTGGAAATTTTTTTCTTGCTTTCTGGTTCAATGGTTTTACTCTTTTTATTGCTTTCTTGATCAGAAATACTCTTAATTGGAATGATGCGTGGTTTCGCTTCTTCCGGTATTTCACGAATCAAGCTGATAGACAATAGTCCATTTTTTATTTCGGCACCTGTTACTTTCATGTGATCTGCAAGTCGAAAGGTCTGTTCAAAGGCTCGCGTCACAATGCCTCGGTGTAAGTATTCAGACTCCTTGGTTTCTTTTTCCTGAATGCGACCGCTAACTGTTAACTGATCATTTTGCACCATGATGCTCAGATCACTTTCCTGAAATCCTGGAACAGCCATTGTAATCGTGTAACTGTCTTCTCCATGTTTCTCAATGTCATAGGCCGGATAGGCATAGGTTGAATCATCGGTATTTCGCATCGATTCAAACAAATCATTGAATCGTTCAAAACCAACGGAATGCCGTAGTAACGGGGTTAGTGATAATGAGGTAGTGTTCATAATATATCTCCTTAACTTTGAGGCCAAGATTAATATTACCTGAGCACCTTACTGGCTGCTCCACGTCTCACAATTGAGGTGTAAAACCATATTTTGATGTAAGTTTAGGTAGGGTCGATTGATACAATTTCAAGTAGCAAAATGAGAATTTTTTTCAATCTAAAATGAAATAGTCTACAGAACTGAATAACAATTTTTGCGGTTATGTTGCAATTACAATATTTATTAAAGTATTTGAAAAATTAATGAGTTACCACCAAACTATTAAACAGTAGAATAAATTAAAATATCCGACAAATTTACATGTTCATAAGGGATTTGTAGATACAAAATAAGGAATCTGTTTTATGTCAAAACATCTCTTCTATGGTGTATTACTTATTTTATTGGGTATGAAAGCCTATTCTCAGGATGCTGTTAACAGTGATACTGCAATGCGAATGGAACCCTTTAAAAAAAAGGATATTGCATATCACAATATTATCGATTGTGATTATAAAATCTCGCCTGAAATTTCTCATATTGATTCAGATATCATTTTAAATTGGGCTGAACATGCGGCGATTCTGTCTTTTAATTTGAATTTTGCGTCCATAGAATCCCAATTAAATCAATTACACTCTTGTTATACCGAAAAGGGATGGGGGCAATTGCAAAATGCTTTACGCAAGTCAAATAACATAGAAACTATTAAAACAGAGAAATTGGCAGTAAAAGGATATAGAGATGGGGAGGCTCAAATAATAGAAGCTTTGGATAATCGATGGAAAATTATATTACCCTTAAAAGTTGTTTATGAAAATGATAAAAAAAGAGTGACTCATTTTCTTAATATCTATCTGACAATAGGCTGGAAAAATAAAGATAGTTTAGGGATTATGCAAATGATAGCTATTCCTCGTCTGGCACCACTTGCTCAAAAGGTGACGCCAGCTGATGAGGTAATCAAAAGTATGAGCATAATCCTGGCTGAGAGAAAGAAGACCAGTTTAGATGCTGCAAGAAAAATAACAGCTTCTTTTTTTGTGCCTTTGTTTTCAATTCATGGAGAACGTTCTCAAAGAAATCTTACTTTGAGTAGCAGGACTACGCAGAGAATGGCTATTATTCAACCAATGCCAAACCTGATGCCATTAAATTCCACTCAAAATCTTGTGAGAAGACCATCATTTGATGTACCTGAATCTGCAAAAATTCCATCTTTGGCTTTATCTCAACAGAGACCCCTTGTTAACGATGTTGATTCTAACAAAATTACTCTTAATGATTTTAGTAACAAAGGCCAAAAATTCTATCCAAACTGGTTAAAACAGATCGGTTTGCATTCTTCTGGATTATCATTGAATTCTTTGATTTCACAAATTAATCGTTTGCCTTTATGGCGTACTTTTTCTCAATATCAGCAATCCATCAGAGAACCATCAGATAATATGGAAGCAATTAAGAACCAAAAGCCTATTTTGAGTGCCCAGATAGAAGGAGAGCCCCAGTTTATCGAAGTTAAAGAAAATCAATGGGGTATTAAATTACCTATAAAAGTTGTTTATCAAAAAGACAAGGAGAGAATAACTGAACACCTTGATGTTCATCTGGCTTTAAATCAAAAAATGGTAAATAATCTGGTGGTTAAGAATAAGAGTATTGACTCGAGTGGGGTATTACAATCTTTAACTTCTCTTCAGTTATCGCCTCAATTGTTCCTCGATTCTCAAAACAGTCAACTCAAACAACCTGAGCAATCACAATCAAAAGAAACCATTTCTTGTCACTATAAAATCCCTGCAGCAACTATAAAAACAGACAAGAATATTATTTTAAGATGGGCTGAACATGCCGCAACACAATCTTTTGCTTTTGATTTTACTTCCATTGAGTCTCAGTTAAGTAGACTGCAATCATGCTACACGGAAAATGGATGGGTTGAGTTTAATTCTGCCATGATAAAATCAGGGAATATTGAGGCAATTAAAATGCAAAGACTCAATATGACTAGTGAAATCAATGGGGTAGCAGAGTTCATTGAAACCAGAGAAAACCATTGGGTTATAGCATTGCCCTTAAAAGTAACTTATAAAAATGATACCATGCGAGTTTCCCAATTGCTGAATCTTCAATTAACTGTAGCCAGGAAAACCAATGGTGAGTTGGGGGTTATGCAATTGATAGCTACTCTGGACCCTTCTTCTTCTCCTCCCTAGGTTTCTTTCAATTGAATATAAATATTTTTGAAGCGGATAATTACTATGACTATAATGAAAACATATCGATGAAATATAAAAACCATAGAAAAGACATGGCAGGAATCAATGACTTCAATCAGTGAGTGGTGGATGTGGTTGGGTTTTTTAGCATTTGTGCTCATTATGCTGTTTGTTGATTTGTTTGTGTTTGGTGGGAGAAAGGCGCATCGTATTTCCACCAAAGAAGCTTTATCCTGGACCATATTGTGGTTCACTTTAGCTATTATTTTCAATTTTCTTCTATGGTGGTATCTTATCGAGAATTTCACCTATTCCGTAGCCAATGAAAAAGCCCTTGAATTTTTTACGGGTTATCTGATAGAGAAATCTTTATCGTTTGATAATATTTTTGTTTTTCTTATTCTCTTTGAATATTTTGCAATACCAGCCAAATATCAACATCGAGTTCTAATCTATGGTGTTATTGGCGCTATTGCTATGCGTTTAATACTTATTTTGTTAGGGATATGGATAGTTAATCAATTTCATTGGATTCTTTATATTTTTGGTTTTTTCCTGATTATAACGGGAATCAAAATGTTTATTTTTGCTGATAATAAACCAGAACTTGCAAAAAATCCCATACTGCAATGGATGCGAAACCATTTGCGGATTACTGAGGAATTACATGGTGAGCGATTTTTTCTCAGGAAAAATCAACTTGTCTATGTAACGCCTCTTTTTATGGTGCTAGTTCTTATTGAAGTCAGTGATTTGATTTTTGCTGTGGATAGCATTCCAGCGATCTTTGCCATAACCAATGATCCTTTTATCGTATTTACTTCTAATATATTTGCAATATTAGGGTTACGCGCTTTATATTTTCTGCTTGTGAATATGCACAAACGCTTTTATTTTCTCAAATATGGGCTTGCCTTTATTTTAGTATTTGTGGGCTTTAAGATGCTTATCGTACCTTGGTTCAAGATACCGATTTTCATTGCTTTAGGTATTGTTATCGCAACCCTGGTTTTTTGTATTCTATTCAGTATTTGGCATAGAAAAAATGAAGTAAGCTGATGTGAATGCTTTTCAGTGTTTCAAGGCTTTTATGTTTAAAACTTGAACAATTTCTGGGTTTTGCCATAATTAAATAGTCAGGGCTTACGAAAAATCCCAAGGTCAAGGCAAAAAATGTTTTTAATGAGGGAGTTTAGATAAACCAAATGACCGAATTAAAAACATTTTTTAACAAAGTGATTAGGTTTTTTTGTAAGTCCTGATAGTACGATTCCAAGGAGGTGAATCATGAAATCTTTAAGGATGGCAGGGGCGCTTTTCCTCTTTCTGTTTAGCTTTGTATCGATTAATGTTTATGCTGCGCCGAATACGGGTGCAACGAATGCTGAAATGAAAGATGTATGTCAGTTGGCAGGGGGAACTTTTACCTCAACAATCGAAGGCAATTGGGCTTGCTGTTGGGATAACTGGGGATGCTATGGATGTGTCCAGGGAGTTTGTAAAATGAAATGCCATACCCAGCGTTGTCGTAGAGCTAATGGCCAATCTGCTGTATTGCAGCCAGGTGAAGTCAAGATAAAAGGCAAATTTGGAACGGATATTGTGGTACCCAAAGTTTCAACACAGCCTTCATCATCAAACCCTAAACAAATAAAAAATGACAACACTACGGTTAATCAAGCTCAGTAAAATCAAGAAGCAATGGAGGAATCCTCCATTGCTTGAATTAATTCTGCAATATTCCAATTATTATTCTCTACAAAAGTTGTAATAAACTGGCTAATACCATTTCCGATTGTATTTTTACACTCTATTGTTAATGGTGCATTAATAGAAATTTGATATTCACCATCCTGGTTTTTGGAGAAATAAATCCAAAGCGTTCGATTTCCTATCGGCCTATCCATACATGCAAAATGATTAGGATAGCTGTAATCAAGATTAGCAAAACTCATATCAGGGCTTTCTTTGCTAAAAAAGCTGGGGGTCACGCTAACGAGAACTCTTAATCTTTCCGGTTTTTGCAATGACATATCCAATTTAAACAGTTGATTTAGTCGTTGTTTCATTGAAATATTTTTTTTGAAGGATGCCAGGCGACTTAAGTATTTCAGGTAATAGTCAATGATAATGGAATGGAGCTTACTTTCTTTAAAGTGTTTCAGCATAAACATCTTATTTAACGCTAAAGTTAAATATTGACCAAAGGATAAGCTCGAACCTTTCAAGCCACTGTCTTTGATGAGATGAGAGCATTTTTGATAGGAAGCTGTTTTTAAGAGTTGCTCTTCAATCGCATGAATGC
This sequence comes from Legionella pneumophila subsp. pascullei, assembly GCF_900637585.1. Classification (NCBI taxonomy): domain Bacteria; kingdom Pseudomonadati; phylum Pseudomonadota; class Gammaproteobacteria; order Legionellales; family Legionellaceae; genus Legionella; species Legionella pneumophila. The sequence continues at coordinate 2,458,974 of NZ_LR134380.1, read as the reverse complement.
AATCAATGAATTGGCCATTCTCATTTAAAGTAAGATTTATCCTTTTATATTCCGAGAACAAACCCAGGGTTGATTTATATTCCCCACCTTCCCTGCCACTGTGAATTAAAATGATCGGTATTTTATTTTGGTGACTTAATTTGTAGAAAACAATTTGGCATGCAGCAATCAATCCAGTACTGACATTGATGTTCTGGGCTTTATGCCAATTTATAAATTGTTCAGCATGTTGAGGATCAATAGGGTAATGAAATAAGTGCTTTGTTTGTTTTGAGGTATCGGATAAATGATATCTATTACCAAAACTCAGCATTTTAAAGCCTTTATTATAGTGCTGCCAAAAATCAATTTTATTTTTCAGGTTTTTTTGATAGTGACTATTATTTTGTTTCACATAATTAAAATAAGAGCCTTTTTCTGGGGTAGATACTAACTCTTTCCCAAGAGTGAGTTTTTCATAATTGTTTTTAAATTGGCAAAAAACCATTTCACATGATGCGTCATCAACAATAATATGGGGTATTACGATGTGTAATTCATGCAAGTCATTATTAATCTTATACAAATACACTCTAATTAAGGGTTCTTTGGTGAGGGGGATAGCGCGCAATATATTGTTTTGGAATTCCTTATTCAGAGCCTTTGTTTCATGATTCAGAGAAATATCTTGGTAAATTAATTCAAATTGCCCAACTCTATGCAATTTTTGGGTTGGTTTATCCTTGTTAAAATGAATCCAGAAAATACTGTTTTGATTCACAACAAAATCAAAGGCCCGTTGGACATAATCTTTATTGAGTCTGCCGTGTAATTGTACTTGTGTACCGATATTAAAATGATAATCCAGCTTGTTAAGCACCCAGAATACGTATTGAAAATCACATAATGCAATTTCTCTTTCTGGTGGATTTTCAGTAGGGTGGTAGTCAGAGTGACTATCAAAAATATGGTCTAATTCATCAGAAATATGTCTGGCGATTTTATTAATGGTAGGAGTATTAATAAAATACTCAATCGGTAAGCTTAGCGTTTGGCATTGTAATTTGTCATAAATACGATTTCTGATATCCATGGACATCAGGGAATCCATGCCCATTGAAAACAAATCGTGCTGTATCGAAATTTGTTCGCTATCATCCAAAGCCAGTACATCAGCTGCAATTTCACGTAAAGCTTGTGATAATATTGAGATGCGTTCTTCTTTGGAATGTTGTCGAAGCGTGTTTAAAAAGGACTGGTCAGGTAATGGTTTCGCCTTAACCAGCGCAGATAATTCTGTTTGTTTCGGTGTATGTTTGAAATAAACATCCCAATTCATAGGGCAGGGTGAAATTTGAGGCAATTGGCTATTCAGGAGCACATCAAGAATATCAATGTTGTCCTTATCTAATGGTAAAAAACCATAATGCTGCAGGGTATGAGTCAAATTGGCTGCCATTCCTGTGGTATGGAAAGGTCCCCAGTTGATAGAAATTGTAGGTAAGCCCTGCTGGTGCCTTAAATGGGCTAAACCATCTAAAAACCCATTAGCTGCGGCATAATTTGCTTGCCCTCTGGCACCTAACAAGGAAGCGGATGAAGAAAACAGGACAAACCATTCTAATGGGATATTTTGGGTTAATTGATGTAAAATTAAAGCGCCATCCATCTTCGCGCTGAGTACTTTTTGCATTGCTTCATCATTCAAATTGACAATGAGTCCATCTTGTATCAAACCTGCCAAATGAAATACGCCTTTCAATGGGTTGGGGCTCTGTTGTATTTCTCCAATCACTTGCTCCATTTTCTGATAATTTCCGGCATCAACCATGTAATGTTTGATTTCAATCTGATTTTGACTAGCCTTTTCTATTAATGCCTTAATGTCATCCGGACAGTGGGTGCGGCTGTTAATGGCAATGTGTTTAGCTCCTCGCCTCATGAGGTATTCCATCAAGGATTTGGCTAACCCCCCAGTACCGCCTGTGATAAGATAAGTGGCATTGCCATCGATTAATCTCTCTGGGGTAGTGCTACTGACCAATTGCTTTTTCTTTAACCTGGGTAGGTAAAGCAAATCTCTGACTGCTATTTGAGTGTCATAAGTATCTGTATTAAATAAATACATTAACGCTGTGGCCAAGTGACTCTTGGAGTCTAAATCAATGGCATAATTTTTATTGAGCTCATATTCATTTCTAAAGCTTTTCCAGAAAGAGCAAGCCATTGTATGGTAAGGATTGACCTGGTCATGGTCTTGAATAGCGTAAGCATGTTCCGTAACCAGTATAAAGCGCTTGGGACGCAATCTGAATAAGGTCTGGCAGCAATGAAAAAGATCATTAAATTGTTCTTGTTCATAGAGAAATACTATATTGCTGTTCTCGATATTTCCGCAGTTACTAATGCTTTCAACCAGATGATAATTAAGGCCATCCAATATTTTTTTAGCTTTTCCTGGTTTTTTTGTAATGACCAGGAGTTCGGGAATATCTTGGTTAGGTATGGTTTTTAAAGGAATGGGGCTCCACTCCGTGTAATAAAGATGGTTTAGAGCGGAGTCATAAGAAACAAAATGACTTCGTGTCACTTTTCTTAATTTAAGGCCTTCAATTCGAGCAATTAATAAACCGGATTGCTCGTATAAATTCATATTAACGCAAAGATCGCTCGCGTCTTCAGTGTTTTGTTTGGTCAAGTGCACCCATAGGCTTCGTGGTGCTTCCTGAAAAACGGTCATACTGATGAAAGCATAGGGTATGTAGGTAACGTTTTCGGCGTTAAAATTTTTATTTTCGTCATTTTTAACACTTAATAACAATATGCTTTGCATTGCGCCATCAAGCAAAACAGGATGATAATAATAGTCCTGGCCTTGGCTTGCCTTAGTCAATGTGACTTTAGCCAGAACACTGTTCGCCTGAACATAGCCCTCCTGCAGGACATGAAATTCATCGCCGTAAAATAATGAGCTTTTCTTAAATTGCTCATAAATGTCTGTGAGTTCTACTTTATCGCCAAAGGAAGATTTTAGCTCATCAATATGGATTGATTCTCGGGCTGTTGTGGGCTTGGCATGAATTTCCATTTCACAGAAAGTTTGCCAGTCGTTCTCTTGTTTTGCGAACAGATTGATTTTGTATTGCCCGTCCATTTTAGGTTTTACTTGTAATTGAAACTCTTGGCCTTGTTTAGGATATAGCGGGCGTTCGATATTGAATTTTTCAATTTGAAAAGCACTGCATTGAAATATGGATTTTGCAGCTGCCAAACCCGATTCAATATAGGCTGTTGCTGGAAAAATCACTTTTTCAAAAACACTGTGTTGTTTGATATAAGCTAAATTCTCCAAATCCAGTTTCTGATGAAACAGATATTCATTTCCTGGCATGGCAAGCATTTGCCCTAAAAGCGGGTGTTGCTCGCCTTTATGGGTGGCCAAGCTGTCTTTGTTCTTTTTATCCAGCCAATACTCGCTGCAGTCAAAGGTATAATTAGGTAACAGGACTTTTGTAAATTCTCCTTTGAGGGATTCATAATAGGATTTCCAATCAACTGGTTTCCCTTGCAGATAATCCATTAACAGAGAATTAAGTGCCTTGTCATTTTGTAAATCCAGTGTAATATTTTCATTGTAAGATAAGGCAAATTGCCCTGTACTTAGTAAACGGCTAGCTTCAAGCGCATTCTCAGCGATTAACGCCAAACGGTAATGATAATGTTCTCGGCAAGTCGCTGCGGTAAAGCATATGTCACCAAAATGATGTTCAGTCGTTTCTAAATACTGTTGGTATCGTTGAGTCAAATTATCTAAAGCCGTTTTGGAATGGGCTGAAATAGCCAGCAAATGTTTTTGAGAGGGTTTTGAGGTTTTGGACTTTTCTTCTTTAGGAAACTCCGCAAGGATAACATGTGCATTCGTACCGCTAAAACCAAACGCATTGACTGCTGCGTATTTGAGTTTTGTATTCGTATTCCAATTTGTTTTTTCTAAGGCAAGTTGAGTACCATCCAGTTTGATATTGGGATTTAATCTATTAAAATTCAAATTCTTATAAATAGTTTTCTTTTGCAGGCTGATCACGGTTTTTATAACGCCAGCCACGCCTGATGCGCTTTCAAGATGCCCAATATTTGTTTTAACGGTACCCAGGTAAAGTGGATTCTCTTTGTTACGTTGATGCCCGTAGACTTTATTGATGGCGTCCACTTCAATGGGATCTCCTAACGGAGTTCCTGTGCCATGCGCTTCAATATAGCTGATGTCAGTGCTCGATAATTCAGTCTGACGGAGCGCTTTTTTCATGACTTCTTCCTGGCTTTTACCATTAGGCACGGTTAATCCAGCCGTTTTACCGTCGTTATTAACGGCTGAACCTTTAATAACGGCGAGGATATGATCATTATCCCGTAAGGCATCAGAGAGTCTTTTTAGAAATATCACGCCACAACCTTCGCCTCTGACGTATCCATCAGCCTTTTCATCAAAGGTTTTGCATTGACCATCAGGCGATAATGCTTTTGCTTTGCACAAAGTTACATTAGATTCCGGCATGAGTAGTATATTTACACCGCCTGCAAGAGCGTAGTCAATTTCCTTGTTTTTTAAACTTTGGCAGGCATAATGAATCGCAACCAATGATGAAGAGCATGCCGTGTCAACACTGATTGATGGGCCTTTAAAATCAAAAGTGTAGGCTACTCGGCCTGGGATGAGATTGAGCACATTACCAGTGATGGAATAGGCACTGAGTTCTTCATTTGAAAATCCTGATTTTTCCAGTTGCGCATAATATTCATTGGGGCCTACACCAGCAAATACGCCTGTTAGGCTGCCACGCAAAGATTCTGAAGGATAGTTAGCATTTTCCAATGCTTTGTAAGAACACTCGAGGAATACTCGTTGCTGAGGTTCCATCAATTTGGCTTCTCGGGGACTAATACCAAAAAATGCAGCGTCAAAATATTTAATATTTTCGATCAATCCCAGCTTCGTGACGTAGGATTTACCTGGCGCATCCATATCTGGATCGTAATACTGGCTATTATCCCAGCGTTCATTTGGAATGTCTTTGATACCGCTTAATCCTTCTTCCAACAGTTTTTCAAAGGCAGCGATTTCGGGGGCATTAGGAAATGAACAACTCATGCCTATAATCGCTATACCGTCATCAGTCAGTTTGGGAGCTGATTTTGGACTTTGTGTCTTGACTAAGTTCTTATCAAGTTCTGATTCAATGTATTTGGCCAGCTTGCTGATGGATGGGTAGTTAAAACCAATGGTCACTGTAACCTTCAGGAATGGTTCCAGCTTTTTCTTTAGCTCACTTGCTAATTCAGTAATCATGAGCGAGTCAAAACCCAACTCGAAAAAACCTTCATCTTCGTTTAAGTCTTCATTTTCTGTCAGTTCAAGGATGTTTGTGCAAATATCAGAAACCATTGCTTTACAGGCTTTAAATCGCTCTTCTTCACTAATTTCCAGATATTGAGTAAGCCATGGAGACAGATTTTTTACCGGGCTTTGATGCTGTTGTGGTATTTTTTCAAGCTCCTCATCAAGGTGTCCATAAAAGGCGGGTAGGGGCTTGGGTACAAAATCCAGCATAAATTTGAGATATTCTGGAGATATGATAGTGGCATGTTTGAACTCGTCGTTGATGAGGCTTTTAATGATTATATGGCCTTGTGCATTGCTGATTAACGCTTGCTTTAATCCTTCATCTCGGGAGCGTTTTTGGGCCATTCCTACTTCACCCCAAGGTCCCCATTGAACAGCAGTGCCAGGTAACCCCATACGTTGGCGTTCCGCGATCAAGGCATCGAGGAAACTGTTCGTTCCACTATAAACGGATTCTTTGTTGCTTCCAAATACAGAGGAAACTGAAGAATAGACAACAAAGAAATCCAGGTTGCAATCCAGACTTAGTTCATGTAAATACCATCCACCTTTCACTTTGGCTGAAAATAAATAATCAACATCTTCATCCTGATGTTCAAGCAAAGGGGCTTTAATAGCAGCACCAGCGGCATGGATGATGCCTTTTAACAAACCATCGGCATTAAGTTCTGATAATAAATTTTTTAAACTTTCCTTATCAGTAACATCTAGACTAACAGTTCGAATGTTGGCGCCAGGGTAATGGGATTTAATTTTATAAATGGCTTCCTTTATCCTTGGTTTATCGATATTTCTTGAGGTGAGAATTAATTCTCTTGCTCCGGAGGAAAGCAAAGATTGGGCAGTTACCAATCCCAAACCACCGCAACCGCCAGTAATGAGGTAGCGTCCTTTCACTCCATGGAGTAATCGCCTTCTATCTTCCAGAGGAGTCTTTTTTAAACGGGAAGCCAGCCTTTCCCCGTCACGGTAAGCCACTATGTGTTCATAGTGCGCACCATGGTTATAATTGATTTCTGCTGTCACTTGTGCCGGGTAATTGTCCTCTTCGACTTTATCCAGATCGATTAGAATGGTTTTGAATTGTGGCAATTCTAAAGCGAGAGTCTTGCAGAAACCAATGAGAGGGCTATTGCTTATATTGACTGGGTGTTTGTCATTCGCCAGTTCAGCAATTCCATTGCTGGTAAGAATAATCAATTGCAAATCAATGGACTTGCGATTGAGCTCTTTAATTAAGTTCAGCAACTTTTTTAATGTGTTTTTTTGAATGTCAATGTTGGCTTCTATATCAGACGCTGCCGGGTACAAACCCTCAGCAAAAATGATGCCTTCCAGTTTGTCTTGAGAATGCTCTTCCTTTTCGTGGATAATTTCCAGGCCTTGAGTTTTGAAACCATCAGCCAGATGCCTGGGGCCAATTAAAAGCCATCTATTTCCTCGAAGCTTTCGATTATTTTTATCACATGGTTCACTTTGCCACTGGATTTGAAAACACCAGTCCTTGGGCAGAGGTGCGTCTTTCAGCTTGTTTTTGTCACCAAACCAATGTTCTATACGTTCAAATTCATATAAGGGTAATTTTACTTTTGCAAAATGATGGCCGAGGGAGCGATAAAATTCAGGCCAATTGACAGGAAATCCATCCTGGTAGGCTGTTTGCAATTCTGCAAGTGTGCCCGGTTGTTGAGCCCATTCTTTTTCTTTGGTGATATGATAAATGCTGTATTCATTGTTTTTTATAATTTTGGCCGCTTGGGCAGCATTTTTCGCCCTAATTGCCACACGATACATAAAATGAGTGCGGCAGGTTGCTGCTGTATAACAGATATCGGCAAATTCTTCCTGGGTATTGGATAAATAATTTTGGTAACTGGCCAGTAATAATTCCAGAGAGGTTTTACTTTTTGCTGATAAAACGAGCAGAGATTCTTCAGGAAGAACGCGCGCTTCCTTTTTACCATCAGGAGCTTCTTGTATGATGGCATGGGCATTAGCGCCACTAAAACCAAAAGAACTAACCCCCGCACACCTTAACCCTTGTTTCTTGGCCCAATCGGTTTTATCAAGAGGGATTATTGTATTAATTAATTGAATGGCAGGATTAAGTTTTTTGAAGTTCAGGTGCTTAAATATTGTTCTGGTTTTCAGGCTTAAAACGGTTTTAATAACACTGGCTACGCCAGATGCACTTTCCGAGTGTCCAATATTGGTTTTTACTGAACTTATATAAAGCGGGTTTTCCTTGCTGTGATGCTCACTAAAAATCTTAGTAAGCGTATTTACTTCGATAGGATCAGCTAAAGGCGTACCTGTCCCATGCGCTTCGATAAAATCAATATCACCAGGTGACAGCTTGGCTTTGGCCAAAGCGCTTAGAATGACTTCTTCTTGAGCCGCGCCATTGGGCACAGTGAAACCACCACTTTTACCGTCGCTGTTGATCGAAGTGCCTTTGATTACCGCCAGAATATTATCGTTGTCTCTAACGGCATCACTTAAGCGTTTTAAAACCACCACACCACACCCTTCGCTGCGACCGTAGCCATCAGCATCTTCACTGAACGTTTTGCAGCGGCTATCGGGTGAGAGCATTCTGGCTTTTGAAAGGGTAATGTTAGAATCAGGGCTTAGGATAATGTTTACACCGCCAGCAAGAGCCATATTACAGTCGCCGGATTGCAGACTCAGACAGGCATTATGTATGGCAGTCATGGAGGATGAGCATGCCGTATCTATTGCTTGTATTGGACCACGAAAGTCAAAGGAATAGGCGACGCGACCGGCCAGGGCATTTAAAACATTCCCCGTCGCAAAGTAAATATTCAAATCTTCTAAGGTAACGCCTTGATAAGCTAAAACTCGGGGATATTCATTAGTCCCCACTCCGACAAAAACTCCTGTATTAGTGTCTTTGACCGCATCAAGAGAGAGATTGGCATCTTCAAGCGCGTGATAACTGGTTTCCATAAATACACGCAATTGAGGTGACATAAGCTTGGCTTCACGCGGGCTGATATTGAAAAATTCCGCATCAAAATGGTTTACATGATCAATGAAGCCCAGTTGCTTGATGTACAGTTTCCCTAAGGCATCGACATCCGGGTCGTAAAATTTCTCGTTATCCCAACGCTCTAAAGGGATATCGATCATGCCACTTTCGCCTTTTTCCAGCAAAGATAAGAATTCATCCACATTGGCTGCCTTGGGGAAACGGCAACTCATGCCTATAATAGCTACAGGTTCAACATTGAGTACATTGATTGATGGTTGCCGGTAAACGACAGGCGGCATGATCATTTTTTGTAAATGTCTTGCCAGTTTATCCATGGTTAAGTAGCGTAAAGATAAGAGAGAAGGCACTTGATATCGGGGGGAAAACATATCCTCAAGAATTTGATCCAGGGATTCCAATAAGGGCGTAGTTAGGCCAAGGGTTTCCAAATCCTGATGCGGATCTATATTGTCCTTCTTTAAAAGTGTTTTGATTTGAGAGGTGAGTTCTGCTTTGATGGTTTCAACTTGTTGTTCCATTGGTTGTTGATATAAAGAATCCAGCCAATGATCATTCTTGACGTGTTTTCTGACTTCATGCCAATAGGGTTTTCTGTCAAAATAATAGAGCGGTAAATCCACTTTGTTGTAAGCTGCGTTTTTATCATCAGTACTAATATTAATGCCGGATAAATAAGCTTCGTAAATGAGTTTGGCATCATTTAATGCGGTTCTGGGGTTGTTTTGCAGAACTACTTTTTTTATTTCATAGTCTTTCGATTCCATTTTTTTAATGAGTTCTTTTTTATCGTTTACAATGATGGCGCAACGAAATTTGTAATGGTCTCGACAATTGATCAAGGTATGGCATATGTCGCTTAAGGTTGAAGAAGAATTTTTCAAATAATGCTCGTAGCGTGACATTAATTGTTTCAATGAGAGTTCACTATTGGCTGAAGCAACAAAACATTTTGGTTCATTGTTGTCTTGTTTTGACTCGTATGACACCATCTCAGGCGCTTCTTCCAAAATGGCGCTTACATTTGTGCCTGTAAAGCTGAAATTGGATACCTGGACATATCTTTTTTTATTTTTGAGTTTGGGAAAAGGAATTGCTTCAATGGGTAGAAGCGCAGGAATACTTTCAGGTGCAATTAAGCTGTTTGGATTTGAATAATGTAAATTGGGGGGAATCGCTTCATTTTGCAAAGAGCAAAGTACTTTAATTAAAGAAGCAAGGCCTGATGATGAAATGGTATGGCCTATATTACTTTTCAGTGCGCCTACTATGAGGGGCTTTTCAAGTGAGTGGTGACCCTGATGAATGCTTTGGATCGCATTAAATTCGACGGGATCGCCTATCGTGGTACCTGTTCCATGGGTTTCAATGTAATCAATTTCACCCGCAGTTAAATGAGTATGTTCCAATGCTGCTTGGTGCATGGCAATTTGGGCATTGGTGTTGGGGGCAGCAAGCCCCGTTCCATCGCCATTTTGATTAATAACCATGCTTTTGATGAGCGCATAGATTTTGTTATTGTCTCTTAGGGCATCACTTAAACGTTTAACAACAACTACTGCACAACCTTCACTCCGAACAAAGCCATCTGCTTTACTGTCAAAGCTGCTGCATTGGCCAGTTGCTGACAGCATATTGGCTTTGGTTAATCCGATAAAACTTTCAGGACAGAGACTCAAATGAACGCCTCCAACAATTGCCATATCGCATTGCTGGTTTCTCAATGCAGTGGCTGCGAGATAGAGTGCTGTGAAGGAAGATGAGCATGCTGTATCAACAGCCATGCTGGGGCCTTTTAAATTCAAAAAGTGGCAAAGTCTTCCTGCTGCAGCACTGTTAGCTATTCCAATGGGCGTATAGGCATTAAATTTGATATGGTCTTTATAGTTCAGTTGGCTGTATTCGTGAGTGGAAATTCCACAATAAACTCCTGTGTCAGAGTCTTTTAAAGAGTCTAATGGGATATTGGCATCGTTTAAAGCTCGAATAGCCACTTCGAGAAAAAGGCGTTGTTGGGGATCTATTTGCTTCGCTTCGGCTGAAGATATTTTAAAATAAGCAGCATCAAATAAATGAGTATTATCTAAAAAACCGCCTTTTTTGCTAATGATTTTATCTGCTTTTTTTCTATCAGCACTATAGTATTCTTCAATATTCCAGCGATTTTTAGGCACTTCTTTAATTGGCGTTTGACCCTTCATCAGCATGTCATAAAAGGCAGCAACATCTTCTATATCAGAATCAATCCCAGGAAATTGACAGTTCATTCCAATGATGGCAATGGGTTCATTCAAAAGGTCTTTTGCTTGGTTTTTCATAGTTACGTTTACCACTTACAATGCTCCTGAAAGTGCCTGGCTACGCACAAAAATTATTTGTCTGGCAAAGAGTTATAATAAAAACAACCATAACAGAGAGAGAATTTGAGTATAAACAAATTAACCTGGAAGGTCTATTTACCTTAAGTATAGCCAGATTTCGGCAAGATTTTGTATGGGAATACCATATCCGCTCCCTCACAGTCGCGGTTCGGACTATGGTTCAAAAACTGAGCCGCGAAGCGCAAGGGAGCGGATAAAAAATAAACCAGCATTAATAAGCCGTCATGCATGAATATAATAATCTTTCTCCAACATGAGCTTGTTTGCCATGCATGTAAGTAAAATTATCCACAATCATGAAATCTCCTTTTTGCCAATGAAGGACGTGAGTATGACGCTGAATAATTTGGTTAATTACTGCTATTTCTTTTGCAGAAAACGCCTGGCCATTACCGTAATGACAAATCATGGGGAGCATATCTTTCAAAATAAGATATCGGCATGCCCAATACTTATAAGAATGCAGGTTTTTTAATTCACCATAGTTCAAATTCGAATAATAATTTAAATAGGCAGATGAATTAAACCAGACCATTTTATTGGTTAGAAGGTGCTTTAATACTCCAGGTAAATGATTTAGTACTATCAAATCATTACCATGATTTACCCAATCCCATTCCAGTTGCTTTTGGGTTAAGTTTTGTTCTATTTCAGTTTTGTCTTCTGTGCCAAAATAGTCTGCCCAACTTCGGACGCAATGGTTCCCCAGGATTTTTTTTAATACACGATATTTTAAAGATGGCCCATGAAAAAACTGCTTATATTGAACACCGTATTCAAGAATCTTGTGCTGAATGCTTTGGGGCATAGCCATCCATATTTCTTCAGCGTTCGCAAAGATTGTTCCACCACCTTCCTGGGGCGGAATGATGCAGCAAAAATAGATGTGATTGGGTGGTTTTGGGGATCTGGGTTTTTCATGGTGCAGTGGTAAAGGAATATGGGCAGGGAGGTCACTTGATGTGTAAATTTCATTCGTCAGTACAGTTCTTGGTAAATCATAATCGCTTGTCGAACATCGCGTGCCAAGAGCACATGAGTCTATTGCTTTTGAAAAGCAGTCCTCATCTTGACAGGAGAATCCTCTAAATACGATTGCCCCAAATTGATTGAGTGTTTTGATTACCTCCTCATGACACTCAGAAATAAAATGTAACAGCGGGGTGGTGCTTGCTTTTAAATTATCATGGGTTGCAATGACCATAGGTATGTTCATGCCGGGAGCCATATTAAAATTTAAATGCACAGTCTTGCCTCCTGACGCTTTGGGTTATTTGATAGCCTCTAAAAATATGGGTCGAGTTTCATAATATAATTGGCCACCATATCTCCTTTCACAAATAGTTTGAAATGCTTTTAACATGTCTTCAACAAGAACTTCAGTCCTTTCAGAAGGAATCCTTTTTATAAAAGGCATGGTTAGAAGTAAATTTTTATAATAATCAATGTGTGGCAAATGAACACGGCAAGTTTTCAAATCAAGGTTAACTCGCTTAAAAGGTAATCTGTTGAGAAGGTTAACCACGCCGTAAAAATATTGTTCATTGATAGGAGAGATATATTGTTCTGTTAAATCCCTATACAGGTTTTGTTTGGCCAATTCTTTCCAAGTTTGCAAAATGCTGTGATCGGAAAAGGAAGACATGACAGCATACAATTTACCTTCTTTTTTTAGCAGATGAAAAATATTTGGAAAAGAAATATGGATATTGGTCCAATGCAGGCACCAAAATGAGAACGCCAAATCAAAAGATTGCGGTTGGTGAAATTCCTCAATGTTATGAACTTCAAACGAAAGTCCCTTTCGTGCCCATTGTTGATTGGCATGTCTTATCATTTGCGCAGAGCTGTCAATTCCCAGAATTTGTCCATGCTTTATCTTGCTCGCCAACAAGCTGGTATAGCGCCCATCTCCACAACCAATATCTAAAATATTTCCAGACAGATCGATGTGAATTGTTTTTAGAAATTCTTCGTTGATTTCATTTTGAATATAGTTTCCAAGCACATAACGTTCAGGATCCCATATCACTTCATTCTCCAGTATCAATAATCATGGTAAGGGAAGATATACCCAAGAAACCAGCGACGACAAATATCTTTGCTATGGTTGAAATCTATTCTCACATATTATGCAGGATGTGTCTTGTTTTTATGAGGATACTGCCCTCGCCGGTAAGATTATGCATGTAATCATATCATGCACAGATGCATCAATTTAACAGTTTCTCTATTTATCAAGCGTTGGCAATCTTTTATTTTGTTTCGCGTTAACAAAAAAATCAGCTATTGTCGGGTAAGCAAATTGATCTTAATTATCCCTTGCTGATTTTAAGCCTGAAACCATAATATCTTCTTTATGAACAAAGTGTTTGATTAATTGTTCTGCTTGCTCGCTTGTTAAAGGTTTAGTTAACACTCCATCCATAAAATAATCCTCAACATCGTATTTCACCACATCAGCCTGGTAAGATGTTAAGGCGATAATTGGTACATGATAATTGGTGTTTTGTTCCTTTTGGCGAATTTTTTTGGCTACTAAATAGCCAGAGGTGTCTTCGAGCCCAATATCCATAAAGACCATATCATATTTCCCTGGGTCGAAAAGGTTTAACGCTTTATCTCCTGTATCTGCGATATCAACCTGGCATTGCAATTCCTTAAGCAATGCCTCTTCAACTTTTTGAGCAACGAAATTATCTTCCACCATTAATATTTTGGGTTCAGCCACTCGTTTCTTTTGAGTGCGTTTAGTATTCCTCGGGGAATGAACTTGTTGTAAATGCGCCTCTAATTTTTTTAGTCTGGTGATATCAGTTAACACAACTACTAAACCACATACTTTATTTTCCTTGTCGAACAATGGTACTCTACGGGACTTATAGTAAAGTGCTTCCTTATCTTTATTGTATACGGGTTCTTCTTCTATATCGTACTGAGATTCACCTGAAAAGAGTACTTTCATATCATCCAGTTTAAACGTTTCAATCCGTTTTTCTGACCATTTCATATGTTTCGCCATTTGGTCATAGGGAGTTCCTTTTAAATCGCCTATTTTTTTTAAGCCCAATAATTTGATAAAATTTTGATTACACCCTTTCAGGTGACAATCTTTATCTACCCAGTAAACAATATCCGGTACGCAATTTAGGATATCAAGGTAATGTTGGTGCATGTCCATATCTGCTTCAAAAAATTCATTTCCAATTTGTTGTGACATTGACTTCCTCCTGAAGATTATACAGAAACTCTTTTGGAGCTATATTGTAATAATTATAGCAAAAATTAGACCCAAATGTAATTTTATTATACATATTTAGAGTAGTGAAAATTGTAATTGTGATTTGCCTGATGTGTCTTTAGTTAATGCGTTATTAGAAGGGTTCAAGGGGTAGGTTGATTATTATTATATGGATCAAGTGAATTTTAAATTAACCAAGTTTTTATTTTTCTCCTAATACATATTGATTGATTATATTGTGAATTAGCTCTGGAGTCACAGGTTTGGTGAACACATTGTTCATACCAGATTCCAGGCATCCTTTTTCAGAGGAATCTTTAGTATGTCCAGTCAATCCAATAATAGGAAGAAGCTTTTTGGAATGCTTTTTTTCCCATTCACGAATTTTAACAGAAAGTTCACAACCAGATATTCCAGGAAGGCCAAGATCTGTAATGACAAGATCAAAAGACTCGGATTGAATTAATACCAATGCTTCTTCTCCATTAGAAGCGGATTTAAAGCGATAACCTTCATTTGATAAAATAAGCTCGAGCACTTTCAAGGCAATGCTGTTGTCTTCCACTAATAATACGTATGGAGAATTTTCTTCGGCTTTTGATGACAATTTAGGAGTTAATCGGGAGTTGGATGAGGTGGAGATTAAGGAATCTGTCTTTTTTGAACTGTTTGTTGACTTATTGATTGTTATTTTTTTCTGCATGCCTGTTTGGCATGGAATATCGAAATAAAAAGTGGTTCCTTTTCCTTCTTCGCTTATTAAAGCAATATGGCCGCCTAATAAGTTGACATACGATTGTGCGATATGTAAGCCAAGGCCATGTCCTTTATAAATCCCTTTATAAGATGGGCTGATTCGGAAAAAACGCTCAAATACTTTTTCTTGAAGATTGGTTGGAATACCTATCCCTGTATCGCTGACTTTAAATTGTAAATGAATATTGTTTCCGGAAGCTTCAATGCATGCTACTTGAATCGTAATCTGACCTTTAGGGGTGAATTTAATCGCATTGCCCAATAAATTTAAAAGAACCCTATGAATTTTTTTACGATCACTCTGGATATAACGAGGTACAGATTTATCAATATGCACAATTAATTCCAAATGCTTCATCACTGTAGTAGGACGTTCGAGTTTCACCAGATCTTCAATGCATTGATACAAATCAAAAGTCTCTATGCGGATATCTTCTTTATCCATAAACCCAGCATGAACATCATCCAGAATGTCGTTTAACATATTTAATAGTTCTTCACCGCTATCGTGAAGCATGTGCGCTTCTTCCTTTTGTTCTGGGTCTTTCACTGTGTTTTCTAACAATTCAGACATTCCAATAACCCCAGTAAGTGGTGTACGAATATCATGGCTCATATTGGCAATAAATGCCGTTTTGGCCTGGTTGGCTGCTTCAGCGGCTTCTTTGGCTTTTGTCAACTCAGTCACATCAACAGTAATTCCAACAAGCCCAATTATGTTTCCCGATAAGTTAGTTATGGGTACTTTGCTGACTAAGGTATTAGTAACAGTTCCATCGCGGTCTTTGAGATCGGATGGCATTTTTAAAATAGGTTCACCAGTTGAAAATACTTGCTTATCCTGATCTTGATAATTTTTAGCGAAATCATGATCTTGAAAAAGATCAAAATCATTTTTTCCAATAATGTCTGATGTCGATTTAAAGCTGAAAAACTGTGCCGCCATTTCATTGCATCCCAAGTATTCAAAACGGGTGTTTTTCCAGTAAACATAACAAGGAATTTTATCGATAACGGAGGTGTAATAATTGGTTATTTCTTGAATATATTCTTTGACAGAAATTTTGTTTTTAGGTGCGTATCCAATTTGACCATAGATAGCTGTCCCGATTTCTTCGAAAAGATGTGAGGTTGTTGCAACATCTTTGTCCATTAACAAAATGTAATGTTTTTCGTTGACTATTGCGACTGTTTTTTGCCATTGGAGAGAATAATTCCCCACTTGCAACACTCTGTTAGGAATAAGATTGCCTTTTTTATTCAGGATTGGAGTTAGATTGGCTAATTCCCATAATTGGAAAAAAGATTGTCTATCGGTTGAGCTCCAATTAATTTTAAGCTTTTTCTTTGCAGTATCATTGAGATATTCCAATTCCATATTCTCGTTGATTACGAGAAATGAAATGTTAACTAATGAAAATGCTTTTCCAAAAATGGGAAAATCATTTTGAGTCAAACGAATGGTTTGTGATCTCATTCAATGTCCCTGTACTCAATTAACTTTTGTGCAATAAATTGATATGCCTCACGAATGATTGTATCGTGATTCGCCTTAATAGTATGGCAGATAATTTGCCCTGAGTTATATTGTCCCCATCCATTCATTGGATCATTGACATCTAAATAGTCTTGATTTAAATCGGTTGCTTTAAATAGCACCATGTCCTGCTTGATTTTGGTTGGCTTATGATTGAGTAGTAATTCCATTCTTTCCCATGCCAAATTGGCTAAATTTCTGTTAGCCTGCAATTCTTTTGATAGATAGGCCTCAATGAAATGATTTTTGGATTTTTGCTTACTTGAAAAAGTGCACCAGCTTTCAATCATGGCAAGTAATCCGATGCGCTCATTTTGTTGAGTGAGGAGATGAGCTACCTCATGCATCAAGCTTCCTCCAAAGGAATATCCTACCAAATAGTAGGGACCATGTGGTTGTATTTTCTTTATGGCTTGGGTATACGCCTTTGCCATGGAAGAAATACTCTCAAAAATTAATTTTCCTGAAGAAATGCTGGGATCTTGAAGACCATATAAAGAGATCGGGTAGTCCCAGGAGGATGTAAAATGATCAAAACAATAAATCATGCCACTTGCAGGATGACAGAAGAAAAAAGGGTGTTGCTTTGAACTCGTCTTTTTCAGGGGTATTACAATATCAATCTGATTCTCAGAGTTGTTTGAACTAATTATTTCAGCAAGCTTGGCAATAGTTGGCGCTTGATATAAATGTTGAATAGATAAATTGGCTCCTAGAATAGAATTAATGTTCTCGATGAGATTTAATGCTTTTAGCGAATGGCCTCCTAAAGCAAAAAAATCATCGTTTCTACCAATTTCGACAATATGAAGATTGTCTTGCCATAATTTTGCAAGACGTTTTTCAATGCTTCCCTGTGGAGCACAAAATTCGTGATTGATGCTAAACGTGTCGCGAGAGACTTTATGTTCTTCAGTATCAACAGGATTATTATCCAGTATCAATCTGGAATAGTCTTCAATACTATAGTTCGAGACAATGAGATTGGAGCAAGGGTTAGAGAGTGCTTTCAAAAATAATTCTTGTCCTTGTAATGGATTGATAGTATTTCCCCGAGCAAAAAAATCGATATCTTCCGGCCTTTGGGTTTCTACACTCATTCCTAAATCACACCAGGTGTTCCAGTTTATACTAAGCAAACATTGTGTATGAAATAGATTGCTGTTTGCAAAAGCATCGAGGCAGGCATTTGCCGCACAATAATCAATTTGTCCTCTCTCTCCTGTAATCGATGCGATTGATGACATGAAAACAACGAAATCAAGATTGAATTGACGTAATGCTTTTGCCAGACAATAGGTACCATGAATTTTCGGTAACAAAATATTATCGGCACTTTCTTTTGTTTTCAGTTGTAACAAACCGCCACCGGCAACTCCTGCGGCATGAATGAGACCGTTGATTGTTTTAAATCTGGATTTACAAAATGTGATTAAACGATCGACATCTTTATCATTTCCAATATTGGCTTGATAACAAACAACAGTTGCTCCATTTTTTTTTAATTTTTGTAGTTGTAATGCCTTATGGTGATAGGGATGAGTAGTATCTGTTGCTATTTTTTCCCAGTCTGATTCATCGATTACAGGCTTTCTGGAGCAAAGAATGAATGTTGGGTGTTTCGTATTTTTCAAGATGCTATGGCACAGTGATAGCCCAATCCCCCCGAAGCCTCCTGTTACTAAATAGATACCATTATCTGTTAAACGTTGTAAAACAGTTTTGCTGTGATTTGAGGAATAAGAGAGTTCCCAGCGATAACCATTTCTATAGGCAGTTAACTGGCAGGGGAGATCTTTTAATACTTGTATCGAAGAATTGACAATGTCGATAACAGCATTAGTAATATTTTGGGTTGTTTCATATAAATGAATGTCGAACAACGCACATGAAATATTATGATGTTCCAGTGGGATGACGCGCGAAGCTCCAACCAGGGTGGCATTAATTGGAGATATTTTCTCAGCGCCAATAACATGTTGTGTGCCTGTGGTAATGATTGCCAAGTAAATTGGCATATTGGTTCCCAAATCATTTAAAAATGCCTGAGTCAGATAGAGGAGACTATAAAACCCAAGATTTAACCCATTTTCAATTTGCTGTGAATCAAGAAAGCCTTCTTCAGAACCATCACATGAAAAGCAATGAAAAATAATTGGGTTGCGCAGGGTATTTTTTAGCAATGAAACTAATTGATTGTAATCCGATTTTTCTCCTGGATTGATATTGATATGAGTTTTTGATAATTGCCTGAATTCCTGACTTGGCTCAATAACAATGGGCTCGATGTCATGGTTTTTTAGTATATTAATTATATTCTGACCTATTCCTGTTTTATCTTTGAAAATGACATAGTCAAAATTTTTAAGATTAGCAGGAAGGACAAGAGCTATTTTTTCATGAGACCATACAGGTTTATAAAAAGAGCTGGTTTCATTGACGGCAATGGTTTTTTTATCCGGCTCGACCCAGTATCGTTGTCTTTGAAAAGGGTAAGTAGGTAAGGGAATAAGTCTTCGATTATCCGTTTCTACCAGAGGTTCTAAACGAATGTTGACCCCTTTTGCCCATAGTTCACCGCATGCTGTGAGCAACTGAAACCTGTCAGATGTATTCTTTTGATAACCAGGGAGTGTAAAAAGAGCATTTGCCTTTTTATGTGATATTTCTTTCACAAATCCATATAAGCTTTGTCCAGGACCTACTTCGACAAAAATAGGGTGTTTATCTTGCAGTATGCGATTGATTCCCCGGCAAAATCGCACAGTTTCACGCAGGTGTCTATACCAATAGTCCGGATTAATCGCTTCACTTGCCGAGAGCCAATCTCCAGTTACATTGGAAATAACCGGTATTTGGGGTGCCGAAAGTTTTATGTTAGTAAACATCTCTTTAAAAGGTATTTCAATGGACTCCATAAAACGGCTATGGAACGCGTGGTTTACTTTCAATTTTTGAAATGGTTTTTTATGAGTAGTCAGGTAATTTTCTAATTTCTCAATCTCAGGTTCACTGCCTGATAAAACAAAATGATTGGTGGCATTATGTAAAGCAATATCAATATCAACCATTTTCAGAAAGCCATCCAGTTGATCTCGTGTTGCTTCGAGAGACAGCATGGCACCTTTTGGTGCCTTTGACATTAATAGCCCTCGCTCACACACCAAAGCGATTCCATCTTCAAAAGAAAAAACCTCAGCAAGGCAGGCTGCAACATATTCACCAATGCTATGACCGATTAGCATCTCTGGTATTACACCGCACTCTATAAGGACCTTTGCCAAAGCATATTCCACAATAAATAGAGCAGTTTGAGCGTATTGTGTTTCTTTGAGTTTTTTTGAGCTGGGTTCACGGAGAATAGAAAGCAAATCACAATGTAAATAAGTTTGCGCAATCCTTGATCCTAATGTCATGTATTTTGCAAAAAGTGGAATTGTTTCAAATAATTCCATAGCCATTTGAGGATATTGCATTCCCTGTCCACTAAACATAAATGTAATGCTGTGATGAATCTCTTCATTAAAAAATAAAGGGTTTTTCTTTTTTAATTCGATGCTTATCTCTTCTACTGTTTTACCAACAGCAAATTGACGCCATTGAAAATCTTCTCTGCCTCTTTGGAGCGTATAGGCTATATTCCCAAGATGGGAGTCATCAAATTTTTTTAAGTAGTTCTTGAGACTGTAAGTACTTTGCTGTAATGCTTTTTCTGTTTTTGCTGAAAGAAGTATTAATTCCTCTTGTAAGGGGGAAACAGAAGTCACTTTTTCCTCATGTTCATGTTCTGATAAAATCATGTGAGTGTTAGTGCCACCTATTCCAAAAGAGCTTACTGCGGCATAGCGTTTTGAAGAAGTGTTCCAATCCAAGGTTTCTGTATTGATAAAAAAGGGACTTTCGGGCAGTGCCAAATCGGGATTTGGTTTTTTATAATGAATAAGAGGTGGAATTTTCTTATGATAAAGGCAGAGAGCTGTTTTAATAATACCAGCAATACCTGCTGTTACATCAGTATGCCCAATATTTGCTTTAACCGAGCCTAAAGCACAAAACTCGGTTTTATCAGTTTGTTCTCGATAGACAGAGGTTAATGCCTTTATTTCAATCACATCACCCAATGCGGTTGCTGTTCCGTGTGCTTCAAGAAAATTGATTTCCTCTGCACTAATCTGGGCTTGTTGAAGCGCATCCCGAATGCATGAGATCTGGCCGCTCATACTCGGTGCAGTGAAACCCAACTTGTCTATTCCATCGTTATTTACTCCTCTCCCCTTGATGATGGCATAGATTGTATCGTGATTCTTTATTGCATCTTCTAACCGTTTTAGAACAATGACACCAACGCCATTGGAAAAAACAGTACCGTTTGCTTCAGATGAAAAAGGTCTGCAGTATCCGTCGGGTGAGACAATACTGCCATTTTGAAAAAAGTATCCCTGTGTTTCAGGAACGACTATAGAGCTTGCACCAGCCAGTGCAATGTCACTTTGTCCCAGTATTAAGTCTTGACAGGCATGATCTACTGTAGCCAAACCTGTAGAGCAAGCGGTATTAATATTAACACTACGCCCTTTGAAATTGAGCCGATAGGAAGTTTGGGTGCTAAGCATTCCCATACTTGTAGCTATTCTTTGCTGAAATTGATCAAACTCATTACAAAACCATTGGCTTTTAAGTAAATTTTGATTGAGATATGTGCTATCGGTCATTCCCGAGAAGACACTGATGATTTTAGAGTCCAGTTTGCTTGGGGCAATACCGGCATGTTCAAGAGCTTCCCATGCACACTCAAGAAAGATACGATGTTGCGGGTCAGTAATTTTGGCATCAATGGGGCTGAAGCCAAAAAAGTGAGCGTCAAAATGATCGCTATTTTCCAAGATTCCTTTTACAGGCACATAGTCTTCATTAGCCATAAGATAGGTGGGGATAGTATTTTCGTCAAAATGAGTAAGACAATCTTTCCCTTGACACAAATTATGCCAGAATTCATCTATATTTCGAGCCTTGGGAAAGCGACAACTCATACCAACAATTGCAATGTTCTGTGAAGGCGTTTTTTTTATTTTTCGTGTGAGATTTTTATCCAAATCACCTTCAAGAAAACGACTTAATTTGTGGATGGTCGGGTGGGTCAGCATGTCAACTATCTGTAAATCACACTCTAGTTCCTTGTTAATTTGAGCGCATGCTTCCGTAATGAGTAATGAATTTGCTCCTAATTCGAAGAGATTTTTGTGAGGCTCAATACTTGAGCGGTTTAAAAGGTGTCGCCAGATATTTTTTATTGTTTCTTCAATAGGGTTTGATGATGATGTGTCAATATGAAATGATAAATCGGTATGAGCTATTTTATCTAATTTGGCTTTATCAATTTTACCCACGGCAGTTAGAGGTAACTTTTCTACCATGACGTATTTGGCAGGTAACATATAAGGTGGTAGTTTTCGGCTCAGAAAATTTCTAATTTCATCGGCATCAACAATGATGTCCTTTGATTTAAAGACCAGGTATGCAGTAAGAAATTTGTGTGCTCCACCACCGATTTCTACGTTTACAGCAGCAAGACTTATGGCCTCATGATTCATGAGTTCTTGTTCGACTTCAGTTAAATGGATCCTGAAGCCGCCAATTTTTACCTGATCATCAACGCGACCCAAGTATAACAATTCACCAGAAGTTAACTGACGGACTTTATCGCCGGTTCTATACATTCTTGAATAGAGTTCGTTTCGTGAAAAAGGGTTCTTAACAAATTTTTCTTTTGTTTGCTCCGGGCTGTTATGGTAATGCAGAGCCAAGTGTACCCCACTGACCCAAAGTTCTCCTTCCTCTGTACGACAGCGATTTTCATCAAGAATATAGGTTTTTGTGTTGGCCGTTTTAAATCCTATACTAGCAAGTTGTTCATCTGTATATTCTTTTTCGCTATAGATAATATTGCAGCTTGAGAAAACGGTAGCCTCTGTTGGGCCATATACGTTAACCAGTTTTGTGGGGATATCTGCCTTTTTTCTATAATCAATAAAATTTTTCAATAGGTGAGCATTCACTTGCTCACCGCCAAAGGAAATAGTATGTAAAAGATCTAAGGTTTCTGGAAATGATTTCATCAGCTGATGGAAGTAGCCGGTTGGAATCAGTAAGTACTTGATTTGGAATTCTTTAATAATCTTTTTTAATTGATTATGGTTTCTCCTGGCTTCATTGGGGATAATGTGCAATGCTGCGCCGTTTAAAAGAGCAACCCATGTTTCGAATACACTGCCATCGAAAGCCAGGTTGCAGAATTGACCTGTTTTTTCGCCTTTCTGTATCGCGATGATATTATCAATTATGGCAAGATTTACCACTGCTCTGTTAGGAACAACCACCCCTTTGGGTTTGCCGGTGGATCCTGAAGTATAAATCATATACAAAGGGGATGTTGGTATGATCGTGTTTTTAATATTTTTCTTTGATTGGCTTAATGATTCCAAATGGAGTTGTTTGATCAGATAGATTTCAGTATCAACTCCTTCGAGGAGAGGTTGGTATTCATCATGGGTAATCACAACTCCTGGATTGGCGTCTTTAACGATTTCCTGCAAACGTGTTGGTGGGGCAAGGGTGTCGAGTGGTACATAAATGGCACCAAGTTTTATGATAGCAAGGATACAAATAAAAAATTCAACGCCTGGATCTAATAAAATGGCAACAAAATCGCCTTCATTAACCGATTTTTTTTTCAAACTTCGAGCAAATTGATTTGCTTTTTCATTTAATGCGAGGTAGCTATACGCAGTTGTCTTGTCTTTAAGAGCAAGAAATTCTGGATTTTTTTTGACTTGTGCTTCAAAAAGGTCAATTACCGTATAATTAAAATCTTGCTTTTTTAATTCCATACTTTCGAGGCCTTAATTAAAATAAAACACATAATTTGGTGAAATTATATAGCAGTTTTTCAAAAAAGGTTTCTTTGGTTCAAAAAATACACAAAATTAGAGTAAACTGAGGAAAGATTGAGTCGTTCAAAAGGAGAGTTCCATGCATTCTTTTGTCTCAGAAGGATTAGCAAAACAATTAGCCTGGGTTTAGTAATTGGTAATACATAGGAATGCATAATGAATTGCCTCCTCTAAAGAAGAAAATTGAATCATAGTTTTTTTATTTCAGTTCTCTATTGTGTAGATAGTTTTTCATTTTATTTTTGATTGTCCAGCCAGGTTTTTATATAACGGACATTTTCTTCAATTGTATTGAGAAGTTGTTGATATAATGCTTCTAACAAGTCAGTATCACCTGATTTCCAATAGTATTCAAAATATTGACAAGCCATTTTTATTTGCACTGCTCCTACATAAACGCATCCGCCTTTAATTTTATGGGCTATGTCTTGGGTTTTTTCCCAATCTCCCAAGTCATGAAATTCTATCATTTGATCTACTTCATCTGGTAATGAGTGATTGAGCATTGTATGAAGCATCTCGGCAAGATTTTCTTTAGTTAATGTAAATTTAATAGCCTCCTCTACATCAAGAACCGGGTAAGATGACAGATTAAACAAGTCTTCGTGTCGAGCAGGTAAATCAGAAGAATAAGTTGAGAAAAGATTCTTTTGTTGATTACTTTTTCCAGAAGTTGAAGAAGTCATATATCCTCATAAGAATAATTTCTAAAGAATACAGTCTCTATTTTTAAACTATAGTCTATTTATAAAAAACTTATTGATTTTTAAAAGACAGATTTCTAAAAGACTATTTAGTTTTAAGACTTGGTCAATCTCTTTTTATACTTGCTCAAGCGACTAATCAAAACATAAAATAATGGTGTAAACACCAAGCCAAAAAAGGTGACTCCTAACATACCGCTAAATACAGCGACACCCAGTGCCCGTCGCATTTCAGCTCCGGCTCCTGTTGCGATAATCAAAGGAAAAACACCGAGAATAAATGCAAATGATGTCATCAGAATTGGGCGCAGACGAAGTTTCGCCGCCTGGATGGCAGCTTTCCAGAGATTATAACCCCGGTTTTCAAGTTGTCTGGCAAACTCCACAATCAGAATGGCATTTTTCGATGCAAGTCCAATCAGTACCAGAAAACCAATCTGGGTCATAATATTATTTTCCATACCCAAAATTTTAACTCCCAGCATGGAGGAAAAGAGACACATTGGTACAATTAATATGACAGCTAAAGGTAAAGACCAGCTTTCATATTGAGCGGCAAGGACAAGGAAAATGAAAATAACACCCAGAGTAAAGGCGATTGCCGCAGTATTACCTACCATTTTCTGTTGATAGGCTATTTCTGTCCACTCATAACCAATACCGTCTGGAAGATTGTTCTGAGCCAGTTTTTCCATTGTGGCCAATGCTTCATCAGAACTGTATCCGGGGGAAACGTCACCTTGCAAATCAATAGCAGGATACAGATTGAAACGAGGCATACGCGAAGGAGCAACGGTATTTTCTATTTGTGCAACTGAGCCTATAGGCACCATGTCTCCGTTGTTGCTTTTGACTTTGATTCGTAAAATATCGTCTTCAGTATGGCGATATTCTGAATCAGCTTGCGCAATAACCCGAAAAGTACGTCCCAGATAGTTGAATTCGTTAATAAAAACAGAACCCAGGTAAACCTCCAGTGCTTCAACAACATTCGCATAAGGCACGTTAAGCCGCTCCACCTTTTCTCTGTCCAGTTTCAAGTGAAGTCTTGGCGTTGAATTTTCAAAAAAAGTGAATACTGATGTGGTGGCTTTTTCCTGATTGGCCGCATTGACCATTGTTGCTGCTGCTTCCATTAATACATCAAGGCCTCGGCCGCCTCTGTCTTGAAGCATCATTTTAAAACCACCTGCATTTCCAATACCGCGGACTGGTGGAGGAGGAATAACCACGATGAGGGCTTCTTTAATTGTACTTAACTCCTGTCTTAAACGCTTAAGAATGTCATTATAATTTATCCCCATGCGTTGTCTCTCTTCAAATGACAATAGAGGAGTAAAAATTGCTCCGGCATTAGAGGAGTTAGTAAATGTGGCACCAGAAAAGCCTGTAAAACTAACGGTATGAGCAATACCAGGAATGGCCAATATTTTGTTGACTGCTTTGTTGATGACTGCATCAGTACGGCTCAAAGAAGCACCTGCTGGCAATTGAACTGCAACAATAAAATAGCCCTGGTCTTGTCTTGGGATAAAGCCGCGCGGCACGTAAACAAATAGAAGTAATGTGATGGAAATAAAAATACCATAAACAATAATCATTAACGCCGTTTTACGTGTGATGTTGGCAACCAATTTCCCATATTGCCGGGAAAATCCTTCCATTAGTCGGTTAAATCCATGCAAAAATCCATATACTGGCTTTTTCCACCAGGCTAACTCTTCTTGTTGTAATGTTTCGTGATGAGCACGCAGCAATAACACCGCCATGGTTGGAGTCAGGGTTAACGAGACAAAAACAGAAATTGCAGTCGCGACTGCAAGCGTTGTACCGAATTGTTGATAAAATCGCCCGGAAATTCCTTCCAGAAAAACGGTAGGTAAAAATACGGCAATTAATACCAGACCCATCGCGACCAATGCTGATCCTACTTCTGTCATGGTTTTTCTGGCTGCGTCACGGGGATTCATGCCTGCCTGGATATTACGTTCCATATTTTCAACAACGACAATGGCATCATCAACCACAATACCAATGGCAAGAACCAAACCAAATAAAGTTAAGTAATTCAATGAAAATCCAATAGCCTGCATCACGGCAAAAGTTCCTATCAATGATACAGGAATAGCTACTATAGGAATGACAGAGGCTCTCCAGGTCTGTAGAAAAATTAAAATAACGAGTACAACGAGAGCAATCGCTTCATAAATAGTATGGAATACAGCATCAATTGATTGTTGAACAAATAAAGTGGGGTTATAGGCAATGTCATAGGTAATCCCGGGGGGGAAATCTTTGGCAATCGATTTCATAGTCTTAATGATTTCTTGCGCTGTGGCTAATGCATTAGTTCCCGGGCGTTGATAAATAGGTAATGCTACAGCAGGGTATTTGTCTAAATAACCTTTCGTCAGATAATTTTGTGTACCTAACTCGACACGACCGATGTCTTTCAGGCGAACGATACGTCCATTTTCGCCTGATTTGACAATAATACTCTCAAACTCTTCTTTTTTAACCAGGCGCCCTTTGGTTTCAATATGGTACTCGAAGCCGTATTGGTTTTTCTGGGGTTGCAAATTAAGCTTACCACTGGCGACTTGCACGTTTTGGGCACGAACAGCTGCTAAAACATCATTTGCTGTTAAGTTGAAAGTATTCATTAAATCGGGATTGAGCCAAATGCGCATGGCATATTCACTGGCTCCAAATACGAGTACATTGCCCACACCTTCAATTCGTCTGATTTTATCTCGTATATGCAAAATAGCGTAATTGCCAATATAGGTTTGATCATATTGGCCATTAGGGGAGTAAAGATTCACTACCAACATCAAATCAGGCGAGTTTTTATTAGTAGTGATCCCTAAGCGACGGACTTCCTCTGGTAATTTGGGTTCCACAACAGCCACTCTATTTTGTACCAGTACCTGTGCCTGATCCAGATCTGTTCCAAGCTTAAAGGTAATAGTCAGACGCATTTGGCCGTCATCAGTGGATTGGGAATCCATATATAACATGTTTTCCACCCCGTTAACTTCCTGTTCAATCGGTGTTGCAACAGTTTCAGCTACTGTTTTTGCATTGGCTCCAGGATAAGAGGCGTATACCTGAATCGTAGGCGGAACCACTTGCGGGTATTGTTCTACTGGCAAGTTGAAATAGGACAATACCCCCACCATAACGATGATAATGGAGATTACTGTTGCAAATACTGGCCTATCAATAAAGAAAAGAGCTATTTTCATCCAGAAAATCCTTTTCGTATCGGCTACACTATAAAACCTTATATGCTTTATGCGGTATTAAAACTCTATCAAATGAACATAATTCCAACACACAACTGGGTTAATTTTCCGTCAGCTCAATCATCACAGCCTTAACTTCCTGGTTTGAGCCATGAATACGTTGAATTCCATGAATGACAACCTTTTCATTCCCTTTCAATCCACTTCGAATAATGTAAAACCCACTTTCGCGCAGTGGCCCTAATTCAACATATACTCGCTTCACTTTATTTTCATTATCAACCACATACACAAATTTGCGAGCTTGATCCGTATTGATTGCTTTATCGGGGAGTAAAATTGCTTCATATTCCCCACTTCCAACTAATTTTACACGCGCAAACAGGCCAGGATAAATGACGTTATCAGGATTAGGTACGAGTGCTCTGGCAAGAATGGTTCCTGTGCCTGAGTCGATCACATTATCCAAAAAATCTACTACCCCTTGATGAAGATAATCCTTTTCATCAGGTAATTTAATTAAGACAGGCGTGGGTTTTTTCTCAGAACTAAGTCTTTTTCCTGCGCGTTCAAGACGTATGTATTTGAGCAAATCATTTTGACTGGTTTCAAAATAGAAATAAATGGGATCAACAGAAACTACTTTAGTCAAGACCGTGTCGTTCATGCGGATTAAATTACCCACACTGACAAAATCGCGACTTATTTTACCACTGATGGGGGCTTTGATTTCAGTAAATTCCAGATTCAATTTTGCTTCCTGCACTCTGGTTTCAGCAACTTGTACGTCTTGAAATCGTTGATCTATCACCTCAGCGGAAATAAATTTCTCTTTTTGAAGTTTTATGGCACGTTCATATTGCGCTTTGGCTAATGCGTATTGAGCTTCTGCTCTTGCCAGAGCATATTTGAAGGGGCGTTGATCGATAACGAATAAAACATCCCCTTTATTTACCGTTTGACCATCCTTGAACTTGATCGCCTCAAGATAACCAGTGACCCGAGCGCGAACATCGACTTCCTCTACTGCTTGAAATCGTCCAGTGTATTCATCCCATTCTACAATTTTCTTTTTTAATGGAAGCGCGACATCAACTTCCGCCAAAATTTGCCCTGCTGGCTTATTGGATTCTGAACTACAGGAAATCAGAACAGGAATAAGAATGATTGCCAGTAATTGAAGGAACAATGCCAACATTTTGCTCATTGTTATCTATCCCTGATATTCAATATAGTAGTAAGTTATGATCCATTGGATAAGCTTAGTTTAGCTTATAAAGACGGATTATGCGTAATGCGTGAAGATGATATTTTGTATTCGGAGATCATCTGGCTCAAGCAAAATAACAGAACGTTTTTGTTTTAATGACACGTATTGCTGATCTTTATTTTTTTATTCAAAGTGACTATTATCCATCCTTTTGTTCGTAAGGATATGTTCAATGTTCGGTTTTATTTCAGATTTATTAACAACAGCGGTCAGTTCTTTAGATGAATTATTACAAGATACTCCGGCACATCAAATCATATTAGGCACAGCCGCTCTTTATTTTCTTTATAATCAATATCATGACCCATGGATTTCCAGATGGTATCGTAGCCGTAATAACGCCAGTATGAAACAGCGCATTATTGATAGTGCTTATTCTTTGGCAAAAAATTTACCTGGTGTGAATCAGATAATTGAAAAAGAGCTCAATAAAGAACTCTCTTCAACGAGAGAAAAATTGAGAATTCAGCGTTCAGGTATGACTCTCAGAGATGAAATACCGGAGAAAGGGCTTTCTCCCGAAGATATTTTGAGTGCATTCGATGTGGATGTAAAAAAATGTCATTTTGATTTCTTATCCATAACTAATGACGGTCCTGAGAAAGAATTTCTTGTAGGAAGAGGGGATGGTAAAGATTCAGGTGCCTTATACGCTATTCATCCCAAGGAACTTACTGAACTTCTTAAAGAAGTTTATGGCGCAACCGCTCTAACTAATCCTTTGCACGATAAATGGCCTCGAATTAATGCAATGCAAGCGGAGGTGATTCGTTGGTGTCAAAATCTGTTTCATGGTTCAAAAGAAGGTTACGGATTATTAACTCATGGGGGAACGACCAGCATTATTGAGGCGATGGCTGCTTATGTTATTCGTGCAAGGGCAAAAGGCATTGACTATCCTGAAATTGTCGTGCCTGAAACCGCACATGCTGCATTTAAAAAAGCAGCTGAATTAACGGGAGCAATATTAATTACCGTGCCTGTCGATAAAAAAACAGGTGCGGTGAATCCCAATGTCATGAGTTCCTATATTTCTCGAAACACTGCTGTAATCGTTGGGTCGGCCCCATCGTTTATGAATGGAATTCATGATCCTGTCTCCGAGCTAGGTAAATTGGCAAAGAAAAAAAATGTTCCTTTTCATGTGGATGCTTGTTTGGGTGGATTTTTAACGGCTTTTTTAGACACCTCATCAGATCCTATGGATTTTCGAGTACCTGGAGTGACTTCCATTTCAGCCGATTTGCATAAATATGGGTGTTGTCCCAAAGGCACCTCCGTTTGTCTTTTTAGTGAGGACTCGCCTGCTTTGTCGGTTTATGCCGCATTAAACTGGTCTGGTGGATTGTATGCTACGCCAGGAATTCTGGATGGTTCAACCAGTGGAGCTCGTGTCGCGGAAGTCTACGCCACTTTATCTTACTATGGGAAAAATAAATATCAGGAAATCGCCAAAAGCATTATCACATTACGCAATGCTATTCAAAAAGAATTGACGGCATTACTGGAGGAAGGCAATGGATTAACCAGCCAGGATATTTATGTTTATGGTAATCCTCAATGGTCCATCCTGGGTTTTAGAAGTAACACTTGCAATGCTCATTTCATTGCTGATGAATTGGAGAAGCGGGGTTGGAAGCTTAATTTGCTACAAAATCCGGATGGTTTTCACTTATGCCTAACGCATGTGCACACTTTGGTAGAGGGTTTCGAAAAGCAATTTATTAAAGATTTAAGAGATGCAGTGATTGATGTTAAAAATTATCCTCCTGGAAAGAAACCAAGCGGTAATGTCAAAGTGTATGGTGCTGTCGGTATGATGCCGATTGAGCTTCAACGTGAAATTTGTAAACAATATCAAAAAGCCCGTCTTGATTACACCTCTGCCAGTCAAGGGAATTTGAGGATATTTACAAATGCGCCTGCAGAAGAAGATGAAGGCCTTAGAAATAGAAAAGCAGGGGAATATAAAGTGTAAATCTCATTCTGAACTATTTTTACTGTAAAAATTACACGCGTTCCTGTAAAGAATTTTTTCTGTCAGCTCCTCATCAAATAGATCCTGGATTATTTGAATGTCACTATCCAGAAAAGGGCGGGGGGCACGCGTGGAGGGTAAATCAGTACCAAATAACAAGGCGTCTGGATTAATTTGGGCGATGGTGCGTAGTGCTTTTTTAACATCAAAATCGACTCTCCCAAAACCTGAAGCTTTTATTTTGATGCCATGTTCCACCAGCTGGAGTAACTCAGAAAAACCTGAATGCGATAATCCTAAATGATCAATACTGACAGCCGGTAATTCCGATAAAAGATTAGTCAAATCACCAATCTCCTTTGAGTCAACATAAATCTCTACATGCCACTTGACCATTTCATAAATACGATGAGCAAAATATTTTAACTGATGGATATTATCTGAGCCGCCACGCTTGATATTGAAGCGGACAGCACGGATACCTTTTTGATTTAATTGAATAATTTCTTTATCACTTACAGTTGCAGGTAATTGAGTAACCCCTACAAAATTTGGGCCTAAAATAGATAAAGCCGTTAATAGATAGGTTTGGTCAAAGGCTTGGAATGAACCTGAAACAACGGCTCCTCCGCAAATATTCAGGGGCTTTGTCCGTTGGAGATAATCTTCGATAGTAAACTCAGGAGGGAGATAAGACTGATTAGCGATTAGAGGAAAACGATAATCAATAATATGAAAATGAGCATCAAATAGTTTCAGCATTTTTGAGTTAACTTATTTTGAGATTAAAATCATACTACCATATAAAGATTTTATTCTGGTATGGATGATTGGTTCATTAAAAACCAAGTAAAAAATATAAAAATGTTCTCTTATAAGGTTTCTGATTGCAGGGACTTGATATCCTGACTTTTGGGTTAGTTGACAGATAGAATACTTGTTGCTATTAAATTGTATGTTTAAGTTGTTTTTTATTGTGGGCCGTTAGCTCAGTTGGTAGAGCAGGAGACTCTTAATCTCAGGGTCATAGGTTCGAATCCTATACGGCCCAATCTATTTTTAATCGCCCAATCCCCACAAATTAAAATATGTTTTATTAATTCGTGTTATTGCTAATGAGTTCGATTATAGTAATGTCATTCTTTCTCATATGACGTAAACAATGCACCAGGAGTTATTAAAGTATTTAGAAATGTATCACCCGCAAATTGCGCCATTTATGCATCTTCAGATTAATGAGTGGGGCAAAAACAAACCACTGGAAGGGGTGAAAATATTGCATCATGTGCCGTTGGTTCCCAATACACTACTAAAAATTGCAGCTCTTGTTGCTGCAAAAGCTGAAGTGACCGTAACCAATCCAGCTTCTTTCTGTAAGGCACACCCTGATGCGATTACTTGTCTTCATAATTCTGGAATTGCTTATGTTGAAAATCTTGACCTTTTAAGAGATGAAACGTTCGATGTTTATCTGGATTGTGGCGGGCAGCTTTATCAGAATCTCGGAAGACCTTTGAAGGGAGCTATAGAGTTAACGGGCTCAGGGGATCAGTATTATCGTAGTCTCAAAGAGCTTGATTTTCCAGTTATAAGCATTGATCACACAATGACGAAACAATTGGAGACAGTATTTGGCTGTGCTGAAAGTTCTCACCAAGCGATTCAAAAACTCACAGGTGTCGATCCCACAAACAAGAATTGGCTAATCTTTGGATTTGGTAAAATAGGGCGAGGACTTGCTTATTTTTGTGTAGAACATCAAGTACCGGTTACCGTAGTAGATAGTTCATCCCATCAATGTGATTTGGCTTCCAGGCTTGGTATAGAGGCTATTGTACCCGAGGATCACGATAAGCTTGAAAAAGCAGTGGCTAACGCAGATATTATTTTAACTGCAACGGGCGGTAAAAATATCATGAGCAAATATCCCAGAACCTGGTTTGATGGTAAAATCTTGGGGAATTTAGGGCTTCATGATGAGTTTGGTCCCAATTTCAACGCTCAGGATGTATTATACGATAAAAAACCTATTAATTTTTGCTTATATGATCCTACTTCAATGATTTTTATAGATCCTGAGTTTTATTTGCACAATTTGGGATGTTTATTGCTTTTACAGGGAAATTTTTCTCGGGGCATGCATGATATTCCAGAAGATATCGATTCCTCTATTATTAGAGATTGGTGCCAATATCATAAACACTCCGAAAAAAATATTCGACGTTGGTTTCTGACTTCCTGGGATTTTTCTCTTGAAACAAACTAATGTAATCAGTTTGAATAAGACGGTTTATAGGCACTTTAATTTAGTCTTTTTAATTGAAAATTACTTTTTCAGGACTTCTGAATATCAATAAGATGTGGGGAGTTATTTAGAAGTCCTGCTTTTCAGAGTATTCCTTGTGTTTGATTTTCTTCATCAAAAAATTTCACAAAGAAGGTTTTGGAAAGCTTGGGATTGGCTTGATTGATGCGTGTAAATTCAGCCGTATATCCACATTTTTTGTAAAATTCCGGTGCTTGAAAGGCGCTGGTACATAAATTGATATTATTAAATCCTTGCCCTTTAAAATGACTCTCAAGAGTTTGCAGTAATTTTCTGCCATATCCTTTACCACGATAAGCATTATCTACCCAGATGTCATCGATGTATATTTCCGCAAAAGCAGTAAAGGCATTAATAACGCCACAAGGCACCCCTTCTTCAGATAGTACTATCGAAAAACGCTTGTAGTTCACATCAATGCCATGAGTTCTTTCATAGGCTATCAGATCTTCTGTCATCTTTTTTTCCAGAGATTCGGGGATATTATCCACGAAATCTATTGTAATAGGTTTTTTAGGAATGGAATGGCAAGATTTGTTCTGCTGATGTGTATTAAAACTTAAAATAAAGCGTTGGGATTGGTGGATATCATAATTCACTGTCTTTATCTGTTCTTTGTACTGTTCAGGAGTATAGGTCATTACCGCCTGACGCCAAAACGATAAAGCCGGTATGTTTTCCGGAATAACCGATATTTCCCATTCACCTGGATGAGTGCGCCATAATTGATGGGCTACTGATTGGCCAATGCCTTTCCCTTGGAATTTAGCCAGGATGAAAAACTCTCCCATACTCCAATCAACAGCTTGGATTCCGAATTTATTTAATAAAGCAAAACCGGCCAGTTCATTGTCGATTTGAATAAGGAAAGCTTTTCGTTCAGGGTCGGTAAAATAAATTTTGAAATCATAACTTTCATAAAGTCCATTGGGTGGGCATGCCCATTCTTCCGAAATATAACCGCAATAACGTGACATATCATAAACATAAAATCGCGCCATATTTTGAATAACTGGATAGTCATCAAGTGTAGCCTCAATTAACTTGGGCTGTAATAAATTATCAGTGCTCATAAATATTTATACTGGAGTGATTTTCTTAACTATTTGGATAAGGTATCAAAGAGTGCTTTGTTTTTATAGAGCAATCTGACAAAAAAATGAAATCTATAGCTTCTGCAAGAGATCTGTTGATGTTTCAAGTCAGGGAACTCCAAATAATTCATATTAAACGAAGTTCCCAGATGGCATAGTTTCATCAAGCTAAAAAATCAAAGAATAAGTTCCAGAAGCGCCATTACGAAAATAATAAGGCTTTAATTCAATTTTTGCGCTTTCTCCAGATGGCAGCCAGCATACATAGGTATAATTGGCTTGTAATACTATGTCGTTTAGAGGGCATCTTATAACGACTGTATCAGAACTTTTATCAGTAGTGTACACAAAGCTCACTGGATTTTTGGAGATATTTTTATACAAGGTTATTGCTCCAGGTGCTGGCAAACTCCAGGGGTAAGTTGAAGAAGTGATTAAAGCATATGATTTGTGAAGAATACCGCTTGCAGCAGCACTGGAAAGCATGAAACAAGAAAGTACTAAAAAACATATTTTTTTCATTCTTTTTCTCACTTTGGCGTTAATAATGAATACTAAATTGACCAGTTACCCCATTCACATAAGGGTAGTCTGCAATGATTGCCAATCCTGGATAAGGAATATCACAGATAATTCCAGTACCTGCAGAAACCGGTTGAGATATTTCTCCGCAGAGAATATAAACATTATCACTTTGCACATTTGCTGTTCCAGCAACAATTTTATCAACCCACAAATCCAAACGAAGAGTTCTTCCCGAAACGTTTTGAATCGTATGGTATTGTCTATTTCCCTTTAGAGCCCAGCTTACCCTATTGAATGTTGAAATATTTTCTTTAGTGAGAGAAAAATTTTGGGAAAAAGTAAACGTTGAAAACAGAAATAAAAAACTGAAGAGGCATTTCTTCACTATAAGCTCCCTTTAAAAGTATTTTACTGACAGAATGTAGAAAATAGCTTGAAATTTTTCTAAAAGATACCGTGCTTTTTACGGGTTTATTTTTTAAAAAATAGGAGTTAAAAGGAGTTGAACAGATAATATTAAACCTATATTTTGACAGGTTGTCGGAGTTAATTAAAAGATATCCATGAATGCATTTATTCATTCGCAAGAATTATTTCATTTCGATGCAGTTCGATTACTTACCAGTATCCCGCAATCGATTTTAGTTAAGAATGAGTCTCTCCATTTTGTCGCAGCAAATGATAAGGCGGCTCAGTTAACCGGATTTAAACATCCAAATGAAATGATTGGCTTAAACGATGCGCGACTAAATTGCGCTGCAGCAGCTCTTCATGAAGAAATTAGTCAGCAAGATAATTCTGTATTGAAGGGTGAGAATCAGTATTTTTTAGACATTGGATATTATGCGGGTAAGGGCAGTTTAACCATTTTACTTACGTCTAAAATAAAAATTTTTGATGAAAAAAATCGTTCGTTTGTTTTGGTGTCAACCACTGAAATCCCTATGATAGCCATCAATAACATGCTATTTAGTTTGATTAATTCCATTAAAAATAATAAAAGGCAAGCGCAAAGTTACCAAATCAGAAATGACATGCATCCTGTTAAATTAACAAATAAGCAGTCAGAATGTTTGTTTTATCTCTTAAGGGGGAAAAGTGTGAAAGAGATCGCCTTTATTTTGGAGCGCTCACCACGAACGATAGAAGATCACGTTAATTTGCTTAAATACAAGTTTAATTGTGTGACCAAGTCACAGCTTATTGATAAAGCGTTTCAACTTGGTTTTGGGCTGATTATTCCTCCATCGCTATTGGCTTTTTAACGAGGATGTCTCCATTGCCCCTCGGCAATACCCCTATAGATTACATAAGTCGATAGAATTAAAAAGATATGATAGACATCATTATCATAGCGATATTCTACAGGAATTTCATGGCCAGCAATGTAATTTTGAATATGCCTTGTGACTATCCATATCATGTTTGATATAACGACCATGACAAAGCCAATCCTGACTTTTGCTTGTGAATAATAAGCCGCAATCAAATACACAAGGATAACAGGAAGGGCAATGTAAGTGTAATTTCCATTGTGGGTCAGGAACAGATAAGTAAAAATGATGGATAGAAATACTACGATAACTCTGTACATATCAGACATTTGCATTGATTGGACAAGCAGATAATTAAGCATGATAACCAGCAAACTGATAGCAATCCAGGCCGGAGGCAAATGCATATGGGAAGGGTAGTAATGGACATAGACCCCCAAGATCTTGAGAACAAGCAGGTTTAAGAAAAAAAATACAATCAACAGTGAAAAAGTATGATCTTTTTTTAAGTAGTGAATGCAGGCCCCAATGAAGTACAATAATAGGAAAAATGCATGGGCAGCATTAGAGATAGCGTTTGTTATCGTTGCGTCCCATACCATTCTGTATCTCCTTTTTTAAAAAATACAGCCATCAGGGTTCGATGTCCCGATGTTTGTTCATTTGCTAATAGTAATTGTAGCTTGTAGCAGGTTGGGATGGGTGATATCACTCACTTAAAAGCCATACTACAAGCTATGATTGGTCATTACTCCAATTGCTTAGGTTCGCTTTAGACAAAAAATACGAAGACGATGCTCATCGGGATCAACACCAACAAACGTGTATCCAAAATCCATTTGTGTGGGAGGTTGAATAATAGAAATTTCTTTATCAGACCATTGCCTGTGTATCTCATCGACCATTTCATTACTGTTAACCTGAAAAGACAGCTCCATACCTCCTCCTGTTTGGTGAGCTTGGGGCTCAATCTCCTCTTTAGCCCATAATCCAAGACGAAGCCCTGTTTTCAAGACAAACATAGCAAATGTTGGTGAAGATTCGATAGGTTGAGTGTCTAACAGATTCTTGTAAAATTCTTCACTTTTTGTCGGGTTTTTCACGTAAAATAAAACCATATTCGGATCACTTAACATGTTATTTTCCTTATTTTTTATTAATCATTGCCAGTATAAACAGGGCTCATGACAGATTTTGTCAGTAGTGTTTTAAGTGCCTAATATTGACCTTCTTGATAATAAAAAACACATGAAACAGGATTTTGGTGTTATTATGAAAACAAAATTTAGCCTATCCTGGCTCAAAAATTTTGATGAGTGTATTTTATGAACAGCCGTATTGAAACTTTCCAGCAAATGGAGTGGCATTTTTTTTCACTGATTAGTATGGAGCTTTTATCATTGGAAGGATTGAAAGCTTGTAACAGTGGAATGCCAATTCCTGCTCTAAATCCCGTGTTTTATTCAGGTAAATCGACTCTGCTTGGGGCAGAGATTAATCGATGCAAACGCTTTTATGAGTCTCATTCAACCCCTTGGGCATTGGTGATTCCTGACTATTTATTGGATGCAGAAGCAGATAAGGTACTCGCTCAATCAGGATTCTTACCTATTGATCAAGGCGTTGCCATGTATTTGTCAATTGGTGATCTTGAAATTTCTGAGCTTGTGTCTGACTTGTTGATAAGGCGCATGGATAATGAGATGGATGCCTGGATTTTACCCACTATCCCTGCATTTGAATCAACGGAAGAGATTGCAAAGATTTACAGGGTGAGACATCAAGAGGCTATTGAGAAATCCCCTGGGATTTCTCATTTTTCCGGGTTTATTCAAGAGCAAATTGTCTGCTCATTAACTCTGACTGTTATGGGGGACAGTGCGCGAATTGATGACGTAGCCACTTTTCCCAAATATCAGAAAAAAGGGTATGCAACACAATTAATTTTATCTGTACTTCAGACTCTCAGAGATACCAATATTTCCTGGTGCTTTTTAGAGGCATCTGCTTATGGTTTGAATATTTATAAAAAGATTGGTTTTCGTGAACTGTTTAAAAATCTTTATTATGAAGAGCAATGCCAATATGAGCAAAACTGAGAGACTCTTTCATCTGTTGCAAATTTTGCGGCGTTACCGTTATCCTCTTAGCGGACAATTTCTTGCCAATGAGCTGGGTGTAAGTACCCGTACTATCTATCGGGACATTGCGGTTTTACAGGCTCAAGGTGCTGATATAGAGGGTGAACCAGGCTTGGGTTATGTGTTAAAGCCAGGTTTTATGTTACCGCCTTTGATGTTTAATGAAGAGGAAATTGAGGCTCTTGTTTTAGGCTCCAGATGGGTGGCTAAAAAAACGGATACTCACTTGCAACAGGCCGCGCATAATGCCTTGGCTAAAATCGCTTCTGTGCTGCCTGCCGATTTGCGGCAGCAATTGGAGCTATCCAGTTTATTAATAGGGCCTGGTGAAGTGATTTCAGGAGAAGATGAATCCTTGGCCTTAGTCAGGAAGGCAATACGAAAAGAACTGAAATTGTTTATTCAATACCATGACTTAAAAGGAAATGTTTCAACACGTACGATTTGGCCAATTGGACTTGGGTATTTTGATCAAGTAAGAGTTTTGATTGCCTGGTGTGAATTAAAAAAGGATTTTCGTCATTTTAGAGCCGATAGAATTGTAGATGTTCAAAACCTGGGGGTCTGTTATGCAAAGCGACGCTCGGTGTTACTTCATGATTGGCGAAAGCAAAATAATATCCCAGGCTGATGACAACACGATGTTATTGAGGTGTTAACTTGAACAGGTAAAATTTAATGCCGGGAATCAAGTTTTACTTTCTTCCCGGATTAAGATTGCTTCTTATGCGAAAGACGTGTTGAACTCCCACTTATTCCTGAGTGAGAGAACCTCGTATTTCAAACGGTTTTATATCAAATTCTGAATGGCAATGGCTGCGACACCAACAGCAATCGCTCCCAACGTTTCTCGATTTGGCAAGTGCTCTTTAAAGAAACCATAATAATGATTTAAATTTGAAGAGAAATCACTGCCATTGGTTTCGTGTTTGATTTCTGATAGCACTTTTGTAACGGAAGGTTCTTTTTGTTCAACAGCAGTGTCCTTTTGTAGTTTTTCTTGCAGCTTTTGTTCTAACCTTTGTTCAAGTTTGTATTCTAACTGTTTCAATTGATATTCGTTAATTTGCTTTTGATTCTTATCGCATTCAATGTGAGTTTCTTCCAGTTGTTTTTTTAATTCAGCTCGATAGGCATCCGCGGTGTCGAAGGGGTGAAATTCTTGCTTCAGCTCATGTTCAGCATTAATGACTTGCTCATAGCTGGTTTTTAAATTTTTGATAAATGAATCATTAGAGAACCAGGACATGATCCAGTCGAAAAATTTTGTAAAAAACCATTTGTTATTCCATTCATTGTTTAATTTATGGTGGTTTTGCGAAAGGAGATGATAGTCTGCCAGTTTCTTTGCAAGAGCATCTATTTTGACAATCAATTGATTTCTTTTATTTCTTGAATCTTCAAAGGATTTTTCAAGCTTGGCTAGCTCATCGGACAGGTTGGATTCTTTTGATTCGTTAAGTTGTTTTAGCCCGATTGGTTCACTTTTTGCAGTTTTATCGGTATGAAAATTCTTGAACAATCTTGTTGTATACTCTTTTGCTGACTCGTCATTTTTCTTTATGAATTCAGATTCATTAAAGGCAATATTTTGACTTTGACAATATTGTCTAATTTCTCCCAACATCGCTTCGGCTTGAGCACGGGTCGAAATTTTCTTTTCATTAACACCATGGATTACCTTTGATCTAAACCAATTGATAGAACCTTGGTATTCGACATTTTCATAGTTCTTAAGGTGCTGATAGTAAACGATTGCAAAAATCAGGGTTTCAGCGTTAGTTATTTTGGGTAAACAAAATTCATATTTTTTTTCAGGGGT
This sequence comes from Legionella pneumophila subsp. pascullei, assembly GCF_900637585.1. Lineage (NCBI taxonomy): Bacteria > Pseudomonadati > Pseudomonadota > Gammaproteobacteria > Legionellales > Legionellaceae > Legionella > Legionella pneumophila. The sequence continues at coordinate 2,419,334 of NZ_LR134380.1, read as the reverse complement.
AACAAATGGGACTCGATATCCGAACAATTTGGCTTTTTCGTGCAATCGATCTCCAACCTGTTGGATTTGAGTAATCCCGAGTTGTTCTATTGTCAAGCCAATCTCTATCATAAGGTCCGCGACGGCTATTTGATTGGAGAATTCTTTGTTGCTTACAGATGAACGAAGTTGATCAATGCAATCTTTAAATTGTTGCCAATAAGTTGTTATTGAAATCATATCAATCATTATTTAAGAAAAAAGAGTCATAAATTTACACCGGTCTTCTAAAAAAAGCTATTATTTAGTCGTGATTATCAATCAGAAAGTTTTTAAAAAGAGAGAAAGTAGGGGAGACAGTTGATATAGGGGAAAAGAGCTATTTAAAATTGTTTGCCAAAAGTAATACCAAAGATCAGCTCTTTTTCACCACCTTCAATAAAATCAAGGTCTATATTCGGAGTGATTTCTATATCCGGAGGGAAATGTATGATATATCCAATCCCCAATCGACCAACCATGCGGTTGGGTTCATCTTTTTCATATCTAATTCCAGGGCCTATGCCAAAAGTCAGGTTACTGAATACGTTTAATGTACCAAGGCCTATCAATTCTATTTGATTATTATGTTCCACATTGACGGGTGTATGTTCAATAACCGCACTAAACCCAAAAGGCATGGAAAGGACTCGGTGGTACTCAAATCCATAGGTAAACGCTTCATCATTTTGAGCATGATTTCCACCTACAAAAACACCAAGGAGATTTTTGTTTTTTTCCCTCACGTGCGGTTTGTTTGAGAAATCAGGAGCCGAATTTACCGGGTGTATTGAACAAAAAAGGCATGCAATCCCCAGAATGATAGTTATTATTTTCTTACCATTTATTACCGACATGAGTTCTCAATACAGGGTTATCTATTTCTTTATTAAATCGCAAAATGGCTAATATTTAAAGAACATTTGAATCGATATGTTATATAAAAATCTTTATTAACAATAAGATGTTGATGATGTGGCTGGCAAAAAATTTTTTAAGACATTGCCATTAATTTTTCTACCTTAATTGTTGATTATTAAGTAAACTGATGATTTTGAATGGTAAATCGGGATCTATTTAATAAGGAGATTGGCATGTATTTTTCAAGATGTATTTCACATGGAGCTATTGCAGGAATTATAGCAGGGATTGTTTTTACTTTTTTTTTAGTTATGGGAGGCATGCTCGAAACATTGGGAAGTATGATTAATATGCCAACAAAAGGAGGAGGCCTTTTGGTGCATGCTGTAATGAGCATTGGCAGCGGGATCGCTTTTGCCCTGGTTCTGGATTGGTTAATGCATTCCTGGGTCTCTGCCATTCTTCTTGGGTTATTGTTCGGTTTTGCAATGTGGGTCGGCGGCCCAATGACCTTGTTACCCTATTTCGCTTCAGGGGTGCCTTTATTTGCAAAATGGACTATGGAAGGATTTAAACAAAACATACCCCCTTTGGTTGGGCATCTTGTGTATGGGTTGATATTGGGTATTACTTATTTTGCTTTCAAACGCAGGAATAACTGACAGCATTTTTCATGCGTAACAAATTGATTTTATTAAAGATATAGTGACATCAGAAGGTGGTGATTGTTTTTTATCGCAATCGCCACCTCAATTTAGCAAAAATAATTGCATACATCACAATCAAGCGTATTTTACTTTTCTCAATTAAATCAGCAAAAATGGTCAAATATTTTCAGTAAGAAAACAATATTCTTATTCTGTAAATCAAGTTAATAATCGGAAACAAGAAAGTGAAATATCAACAAAAATTGGAGAATATGATTGATTTCATTGGAAAGCATCTCGATGAAGAGCTTTCTCTTGAAAGCTTAAGTGAAATTTTTTGTATATCAAAATTTCACTTTCATCGCTTATTTACTGCATTTACCGGGTTGTCTTTGCAGCAGTATATTAAATGGCTACGCTTAAAACGCGCTGCTCATCAGCTTATTGTCGAGAAAGACCAGTCCGTCATTAACATTGCAATCAATGCAGGTTTTGAATCCCATGAAGCATTTTCCAGGGCTTTTAAGAAAGCTTGTGGATTTAGCCCAAGTCAGTTTAGGCAAGGTTTTGGGAGGTCATATTGGGAGCAGCCACCGTATTGTTTGCCTAGACAAGGTAGAAATGATATGAAAGTAGATATTAAAAGTATTGATAAGATACGATTAGCTGTAATTGAGCACAAAGGTGATCCTAAATTGTTAGGTGAAAGCATTAACAAGTTAGTATCCTGGGCAAAATCTCAATCGATTAATCTTAAGCCACGACCCGGAGAAGCATTTGCCCTTGCTTATGATGATCCTAAAACAACACCACCATCTGAATTTCGTATCGATCTTGGCATCAAGGTTCCCGAAAATTTAAAACTGGATGGTATGATTGAAAAGTTTCTGCCATCAGGCCGTTATGCAGTAACGGTACACAAAGGTTCTCGTAATAATATTGGTGATGTGGTTTATTATCTTTATCGAGATTGGTTACCCAATACCTCAGAACAATTAGGAGATTTACCCTGTATCTTTTGTTATTATAATTTTGATCATGAAGTAGCTGAAACGGAACTTTTAACGGAATGTTGGCTTTTGTTAAAATAATCCGCTTTAAACACCAGTCAGAATAGCCGATAACAATAGACCGGGCATAACCTATGTCTTTTTAAGTTATAGTAATTTTATTTTTAAATAACTTGTCAAACAACCTATGTGCCTCAGCTTGTCTATGAGGCATCCATAACACATTTTGTAGACGCTACTAACAAGCAGTGGTATGTAAAGAATCCGTTCTTTAAAATTCAAGTAACCATACACTAAATCTGGTTAGCCAATTTCTGTTCAAAAGAATCTAGGTTTTTCAGAGGATCTCGTGTAGGCCGTTGACTGATTGGCATTCACTTGATCCAGAGCTTGCGCCGCCCGAAAAAATCTTTGTATGGCAGTAGCTGCAAGGTGTTTACTTTCCATCAAAACAGTATTTAACCCTTCGCCCCATGTACCGTCTTGTACAATTTGAAATGCAGTAGGGTTTCCAAACTCATTTTGGCAATCTTTTATCATTTTTTGATAATCCAGCTCATTTGTATAAAGTCGTTTAACAGAACGAGATAACATAAGCGATGCTGAATAATAGGAGCGAAGGTAGTCTGCTTTCTCAGGGTTTTCTTTAATGGCATCTTGCAATGATTTCACTTGGTAAGTTTCATGCATGACTGTCAATGCTTCATTGAATACAGGAGAGTGCTTACTTCCATAAAGTGCAGAAACAACAAAACGGTGCTTGGCAAACTCTTCACCATAACTTGCTTTAGGTTGTGATAAGAAAGGGATATTTTTAGTGACTGTAGGTAATTTTTCCATAGGAACGATATCAGTATCAAAATAATACCCGCCATCATTAAAAATTTTAACCTTGCGAACGATATTCGATAAAGTGGCATAGGCTTTTTCCTGGAGAGCACGCTCCGCTTCTTTTAACAAAAACTGTTGTCGTAAATCCGTCAGGTCAAAACATTGTTTCCAGTGAATAGTATTTATTCCGGAAAGCTGAATGGAAGAAGAATGTTCATCAGTGATAAAGTTGATTTGATAGTCTGGGTTTAAATTGTGCCATTTTTTTAAATGCTGTAGATATTTGTAGGGAAGATGTTGTGGTCCTACCCAAATAATATTAATTTCTTTAGACATGTTGTATTTACTTACAATTATAAAAAATGGCTTTTATAGCAATACATTCAGAATGTTAACAAAATAAACAATTGATATGGCGCGGGAGATTCAGGTAAAGATCAAAATTTATCTTAATTTTTTCTATTTGTAACCAATGGTCAGACAAAAAAGTAGGAGCATTTTCTTGAAAAATAAAGAGCTAATTTTTCAATAGGATATCTTTAGGTTTGCGCTTGATTCAGAACAATATGGCCCAATTTGGAATCACATATCAAACCTTGTTTTGTAAAAGCTCCTTAATTCTTTGAAATTTCTTTTTATATTTTTCTGAAGGGGATACTTTTAAAGATTTTAATATATCCTCAATGAATTGAATCACCATAGAGCGTTCTTCTTGTGATTTTAATAAGTGAGGTATTGTATTAAAAGCCAGCTCGGGATCATGCTCTATCATTATGGTTTGTGAATGCACAATTTGTTTGAATCCATTTTTATCCAAATGCTTAAGCGCATTGCATTCACGTAATTTTTGAATGACATCAGGTAAATTGGCGCCAATGATATAACCCTGAACTTTCACTAATAATAGTAATATACGCAAAATGGCCTCTGGTACGCCTCCATCACTAATATGTGCAATAATCGACTGAGTTATTTTTTCTTGATTATCTTTTTCAGGAGAATGGACAATCATATCTCTTCTGGGATCAAATGGCGCTAATAATTGAATATAGCCATAGACTGCATAAAACATTATCTCCACAGAACTATCGCGAGAGGTGCTGAAGAAATCCCATAGTGAGTTTATAAGCTTTGAAAAATTTAATTGCTGAGTTACAAAGGGATTATTTTCAGAAATTTTAATGCGATTTTGACGAACAAAGGGTGATATCCATGATACTGGGTACACTAAAGGGTTTATATCACTCAGTAAATACTGGTTCTGTCTTAGCGGGTGTAATTTTCGAATCAATTCTGCTGTGTATTCGTTACTCATATTGCGGATTATCGGAGCCATAAACAAGTCATAACTCATAGCGTTGTATTCGGATACCATACGAACAAGGTTGAAGATTGCCACATTATTCTCCTGTCCTTTCCTGATATCGTTGATAGAACGCTCTTCAATATAAGCGATGTAATGGGGGGGAGATTTGGGGTTTTCCTTTATTTCTTGCAATTTTAATTCATATAAGCCCGGAGCCAAATGTTCTATGTAATTTAATAAATCAATAATCTGATTATGTTCTTTTTTAGCTACTTCACTTGAGACGAAAATTCCTAAATGTCCAACACTTTTATGAATAAGATAAACAATGACTTGCCCATCTAATTTGATTTCCAGAGTGTTTGAATAAAGATCAGAAATCCAGTTCAGGGCTTGTTGGGGTGGTGTAATGTTGTCACCTTCCGAGCAGAAAATAATAACAGGCACACTAATATCTCTTAAATCGAGGTTATTACCTGACTGCCCTAAGGGGATTTTGCCATGAACCAGTTTGTTGCCAATAAATAAATTATCAACTATTCCTCTCATCTCGTTCACATTCAAAAGAGAAAAGCCTCCCCACCATCGTTCAAAATTTAAAAATCGAATTTCTTCCTTATCAATATTGGCAAAGAGATTGTAATATTTGCTCCAGTAAGTGACTTTGGGATTGGCAGTTTCAAAGTTCATCACCAGGTTGGCTCCGTCAAATTTGCCATTACCTAAATCACCAGCCATTTGGGCGATCCAGCTTCCTCCCAAAATTCCTCCAATATAGCGCATGGGATTTTTTCCATTTTCTCCACCCCAATAGGAAAGAGGGGCACCGTTGACTACAGCGACACCTGCTACATCTTGGTTAGCAGCCATAAGCGTTAAAATAGCCCATCCTCCCTGACAATTACCAATTAAGCAAGGTTTAGGGCTTTGAGGGTGACGCAAGGTTACTTCGCTTAAAAATTTTTCGTGGGCTGCAGTGACATCAACCAGAGTTTGATTGGGTTCAGGAATGGGAAAAAAGATAATAACGTAAACGGGGTGTCCTGCTCTTAAGGCAAGTCCTACTTGCGATTCATCTTTAAAACCGCTGATTCCTGCACCATGGCCAGCCCGAGGATCTACAATTACATAAGGTCGTTTTGCGGGATCAATCTGAATGCCTTCAGGCGGGATGATTTCTACTAATGCATAATTGACTGGTCTCTCAAAATGTCTACCATCCATGAGCATATTATAAGAAAAAATGAGAACAGGAGGTTGTCCCTCTTGTTCATGCTTGAGATATTGATTGCCTCGTTTACGCATGATATCCCAAAACAGAATGCTTCTCTGCATGAAGTCAGCGGTATATTCAATAGCATCATTTAATATATTGGGATAAGGATAATCCTGTTGCGAATTTAAGTTGATTAAAGATTGTGTTACCTTGTTTGCTTGTTCAAGGCTTTTATCAATTGATTGTAACCAAAGAGAAGCCATGGATTGGGAATAGTCAAAAACGTTATGAAATTGTTCTTGAATTTTGGGTATTTCAGCAAACATCTTTTTCTCCTGTGACTTCTCAATTCCGGGTTCTTTACTTCCATCCGCGCTTGTTTTTTAGCCTTTTTAACACGTTCTGGCTTGTTGGTCAGGGTAAAGAGGAGGCATTGTGCATCGATCATTTAAATCCATTTGTTAATCACTTTTAAATCATTATAGACAGTTATTGTCAAAACAGTAAATGTGCTTTGTTCATTGAAGGTCGATTGTAATGCTTCATATTTTTATCCATTTTGTCTTTGGGTTGAACGGTCAAGCATTTGTTTCTGCTAACTCTTATATTGGGTGGTTGGGTTTGATTTTATTGGGAAATTTCCAGGGATTATTTCATTATCCGTTTAGCCGTTGACGGCAATATGGTGATCTGTAATAGTTTCATAGGATTGTATTATGTGAGTCAGTTTCAACCAATTCACTGTTCTCAGCTAATCAATCTCTGGATTTTGCCTGGTTATCCATGCAGATGTTCTTAATCAATCTTCTTAAGGATAAAATAATGAGATATGCAGTTACCTATTGTGCAATGGATCATGAGTTTAGTGGTAATCCTTTTTGGCATAGTTGCATTTTATTATCTCAATGGGATGACAATGGAAGGATTGAGGTAGTCGATAATTGGGGTTTTTATGGGGTGCCATCTACTGTTCGCGATACGTGGTTAAGTAAACTGAAAATCAAGTTGGGTTTGGATGTTGATTTGAAGGGCAATCATGGCATGTTACGGCATGAAGAACTGCGTTATTTAGATGTAGGCTATGGTTTACATGGAGTTACTTTTGAGTTAACCAGGGAAAAATTTGATTTATTGCAGTTAAAATGCAAAACAATGCTGGAAGAACAGAAACAAGCCGTTAAGGAGGTTGTTGAATCACAGGGGATTGCCGGCAAACAAAAATACCGTATTTATGAGCATGAAGATTATTCTCCTTTAATTTTTGCTTTGGAAAAAATCAAGGCAAAACAAAAAGGCCATCAGCCCAGGTTGAAACCATTTGAATTAAATTTGTCATTTACCCTGTGGGGCCCCGCTTTAAATCAATCCTACACTTGTAAATCACTGATGATTGATTTGCTAAAAGGCATACTGTCTCAAGAGCAAATTGCCCGAATCACTGAAGAGGGTAAACATCCTACCGTACCAAGATACAGTGGTAAAATGGAAAGAATTTATTTGCATAGCAGTGGACCATTACGTGAACATAAAAAATCTTCCGGTGCGGTTGTTCATTATCGGGATTTACAAGATGCGGGAGTCCAATTACATTGGACATTACCTCCACAAGAAATTGAAGCTTTATCCGGAGATACCATCCGATTACTGAAAATAAGTGAGGAGTATTGTGATGAGGTGAAACAAGCGATAAGCAAGCTGCAAAAATTGGAGTGGTTATTTATTGATGCCAAATTGCCTGAGAAATATCAGTCTTATCAAGAAGATTTGATTGTTCGTATTCGGCAATGTTATGAGGATTTCGCTCAGGTTGAACCTAAAAAGGCCAAGTCAACAGCCACAGGCTGGATGGGATTCGCTTTGTCATTGTTTTCTTTGCCAAGAGATCTTGATGAAAAGATTCTTTTACAGAAATTAAATAATACTAAATATCTGATTAACAGCCTTTACATGGCTATTGTTGACCATTGGAAAATTTATGATGATTGGCCATCTGAAACTAAAACAGACTCTACTGACTGTAATCCTCTTGAAGCTTTGGCTGCTTATTTATGTGAGGATGATAAGAAGAAACTTTGTAAGATTATTGGACGGAATTATCTGGATCCTTCGTCAGAAGAGGAGCTTGATGATATTGAAGAGAGCGAATGGGAGCAGTCAGAGTTAAGCAGTAGTGTTGCCAGCCCTATGTAAAAGCCTAACCAACAGTCATTTTTTAAGTAGCAAATGCGGATTATTACACTGAATAATATTTGCATTTGCCTACTTATCGTAACCATTGTGTTATTCGAGGGAACTAGCTGAAAGGGTTTTTCTCTTCTACAGAACTTACGAAAAAACACAATCTCTTTGTTAAAAAATGTTTAATTCAGTCATTTATTTTATTTTATTTAAACTCCCTCATTAAAAACATTTTTTACCTTGACCTTGGGCTTTTTCGTAAGTCCTGTTCTATTCTCATATTAATAATACTTTTAAGTGAAGATTGTGGGATGAACGCTTTAATATCGTGGATAAAGGCATGGTCACAGAAATTTTTCCCCAATCAGAAAAAAAATGAGAATAAAGAGGAAGAGGCTGGTTTAACTCAAGAGAAAAAGGTGAGGCCTAATGCCGATTTTTATGAAAATTATTTTTCTCTTGTAGCTGCTGGTACCAGACTTAAATTGGTTGAAGCCATGTTTGGTGTCAATTTATTTTCTTTATTTGAAAATAAGACATGGGTTTTGGAAAAGGATATTATAGAAAAATTACAATTAACGCCGATAAGGGCCAGGAAATGGCTGCATCTTCTTAGTTCGGAGCATTTTTTAATACAAATCAAGATTAATGGTCAGCAAGCTTATCAATTACCCGAGGAATTCATTGAGTTAATCCAGAGTGAAGAATTCCCAGCCATGGAAATGTTTTTTAAGACCTGGCTTGTTAGTGCAGAGGAAAATCTGACTGATGTATTGCGCTTTGGAAAAGTCAAGACGAGTGTTTCCTGGCCTCCGAAAACTCAGGGAGAAGCAGCGTGGCTTGAGGATTGGATGACAAGAACTGCTGAACAGCCCACTGATTGTTTATTAGAAGCTATCAATTTTAAAAAGATCAATAATCTTTTGGATGTGGGTGGTGGTGATGGAACTATGGCATGTACTTTTGTTAAAAAACATCCACATTTAAAAGCGACAGTCTACAATTTGCCGATGTCTGCAGCAATGGCAAGAAAAAATATTGAATCGAGAAAATTAAACCATAGAGTGCATGTGATTGAGGGTGATTTTATTGAGGAAGATGCATTTCCAGTAGGGTATGACCTCATTTTATTTACAAGGGTTTTGTTTGATTGGGATGATCAGGTATGCAGAAAATTATTAAGAATGGCTTATCAGGCTTTGCCAAAAAATGGGTTAGTGGGTATTTGCGAATTTTATAAAGAGGATAACAGCGACAGCTGCCTTGCCTCGGAATATCGTTATATTTTTCACGATGATTTTGGTGTGAATGTGATGAAAAGGGCCTCAGAATATCAGAACATGTTAGAAAAAATTGGTTTCACTATCATTCAACCGCATAAAATAAAGGGGATGCATTTTTATTATTGTTCTTTGATATTGGCTCAAAAGTAAAAACTCTTATCTGTATTTTGGTAAAACTTCAATTTATTTTACAGTGTAATAATTTCCAATAGCCAAAAAGATTGACTTTTTGAGTTTCCAGCAATTTAAATTCTTTATAATTTAAAATGGAATGGATAGAAAAATTTGAGTTAAATCCTACAAAATTATCAATATGCGACAGTTTTTTTTCAAGGAAACGCAGGATAGGTTTTTCAGAGGCAAAATGATTCACAAATATTATTTCGCCTGATGGTTTACAAACACGCGAGATTTCTTTTAGGAAAGCATCAATATTAGGGACAACAGACGCAACATACATGGCAACAACAAAATCAAAATGGTTATCTGGAAACTCCAAATTAGCGGCATCCATAATTTTTAATTCAATATGGGTTGTTAATTTTTTCTTGACGATACGTTTTTCAGCCTTTTCTAGCATTTTTTCTGAAATATCGATTCCAGTTATGTTCAAATCGGGACGGTAAAAGGGTAAAGATAATCCTGTGCCAACCCCAAGCTCCAAAACAGAAGCATTCGGACCAGCATTTTTATTAACTTTATTAGCGCATAGAGAGCGGCCTTGATGGAATATAGATCCAAAAAGGACATCATAAAAAGAAGAATAAATATTATAAACTTTTTTTACTGAAGAGAGTGACATAACCAATACTCCATGTGGAAAGGCAAAACGAAAAATAAAAACTCTTTACTTTTAGAGATTATTAATTCGTACATTATTAATGAAAAAGTTCACTCCTGTTGAAACTGTGGGAATTTCATATCAAAGTTATCTTTAGTTATACCTATGTCAACAATGCTAAATGATCTAAAGGATGAAGATATGTCTTAAATAAGTCAATGATCTCATGTAAAAAATTTGAATTTGCAAAGTCAAAGTGACTCTTTTGTAAGCGATGTAGCTACTAGGGAGAAGAATCAATACCTAAATTAAATTGTATGCAAACTAGTCGAAATCTTGTTGACAGTAGATGGACATATTCTCTTTTAGTTTAAATCCATAATAAAAAGTCGGGTCTTATTGACCCGACTTCAGAATTTTATGTAATTTGGGTTAAAATAAATTAAAATCCAATGGTTTTTTTATTGGATTCATCTTCTTCAACCATTACAAATTTCAAATGCTCAGGTTCTCTGCCTATCTTGGTGGAAATGTCATCGATTGCTTTCGCTCTCTCTTCCAGTTTGTCTGGCGAAGTGGTTTTGGATTCCAAATCGCTTAAGAGCATATATAAATCCATCGCATTGTCAGGAGATATTCCCAATCCTTCTTGCAGTTCAGAAGGTCTTTTCCTTGCCAAATTAGAGATCAGCTGATCCGTATCAATCTTGTCATTAAATAATTCAGTCCTGAATCGTGCAAGCGATTGCTGTTTGGTCCTGATTTCAAGCCGTTCATCTGTGGTTAAACCTACTTTGTTGGTAAAGCCCCAGAGTAGATTACCCACTATTCTTCCTATTCCAGCTTCTCTGTCCAGTCGATCCAGCTCTTGTATTCTGTTTTTTCTTGTTTTATCCAGATCGTCATAGTTAGCTTGACATACCTCACGTAATTGGGTAACGAAGACTTCGCTCTTGAGTTGCAGTTGTACCATTTGAGGGTAGGCTTTTTGTTTTGCAACCAGCAAATCATTGAGTTTGGGGATATCTTCCCTTAGCTTTTCTGATGTCTTTGACTTATCCAATGTTTTTTCGAGTTTTGCGAGTAACTCAAAATTCTGTTGTATTTCCTTTTCCTGCATGTGGAAAGTTTTAGCTTCCATTTGGCTGATGGAAGCCCGAATGGTATTTATCAAAGACGAAACCAGGGATTGATTAATGTGCTGTAAGTTACCGCTTAATTTATCCAAATCAGACAGGTTCAGCGGATCTTTTGATGAGCCGTGTTTTTTGATTCGCTCATTGCGCAACGCTTCAATATCAGCAGTTGTATCAAAAAATTTTGCTATTTTTGCTTTCAATTCAGTCTGATTTTTGGGTTTTGCGTTGCCAAGGTCTGACACTTGTTTGGTTACTTCAAGTAAATAAGCATCGGCTAATTTGGTATCGATAACCTGTATTTGTTTTTCCAGTTTTTCAATATCTGAAAAATCAACTTTATCAGTTCCACTGTGCATCCGTATTTTTTCATTACGTAACACGGTTATTTCTTGTTTCAGGTTGCTCAAGTTAGATATGCCTTTCTTGACAGCATCAAGATTGGGTAGTTTCTCTGTTTCAAGTTCATTAATTTTCTTCGATGTGTTTTCTATCAGGGCATCGTAGCGTTCTCTTACTTTCTTTTCATCTGTTACTACCGGGGTAACAACGGCACGCTGCAATGATGCCAGGTCTTGTCTGATGCTCTGGATTTGTTCTCTTAGCTCTCTTCTAATGGTACCCATCTCTTTTTCAGATGGGATTCTTTTAAGTGCATCCAATGCGCCAGCAATGTTTTGCTTTTCCATGGCTTCCTGGCATTGAGTCAAGGCGTCAAGCACTATTTTATTTCCAACCATTTGCTTAATGGCATCCATCTGTGTTTTAGCTTGCCTTGCTTCTTCAAAATTGAAGGCTGACCATTGTCCATCAGATGGAAATGCTGCTAATGCTTTACTTAAAGTGTCCGGGTCACTCTCCATGAGTCCACTAAGACTATTTTCCAAAACAGGACCAACGGTGTTTTTTAGAAAATTTTTGTAAGCCGTCGATAAGTGTGAGTATTGCACTGCTTCTACTTCGTTTTGTAAATTGAAAATTGTCTCAAGGTCAGGTGCTCTCTGGGCTTTTTCAAAAGAGCTTTTGACTTCGGCTAACTTTGCTGCTTGTATTCTTAAAAATGGTTCAACCGCATAGCCGCTTTCATGCCGTGGTATAAAGTCCGGGCTTTTTACAGCAACAAAGGTAAAGGCATATCGATTCTCTCCTTTTTTTGTTTTGCCATCAAGGGTTACTTTGACTGGGACCAAGGCAACATCTTCTGGCAAATAAACGGAGAATTCACTTTCAGTGCCCGCCCCATGGCGTCCTACCTGCTTGGGATGCAGCAAACCATCCGGGTCAAGCATTTCAAAGATGACATTGGAATCCCAGGTTTCTATTACAAGATTAATATTCGTAGTCGTACTGGCATTAGTTCTGCTGGATATTTTACTTAAATCATTTAACTTGATTTGTTTAAAGGCTTCAGCAGAGAGATCAGTAAACAGCGTATTTTCTGTATTAGCAATGATGGCATTCGCTTGATCAATTAACCCTTTGGTAAACTCTTCTGATAGGTTTAATCCACGAAACAGTCTATCCGGATCAGGGGCTTTTGATGTATCCACTAATGCTTTACTTGTCAAAGGCGTCATTAGAGTGGTAATCAGCACTTCCTTGAAAGAGGAGCCTTTATCCCGATTTTGTGCGATGGCATTGACTCGGCTAAAGTACCAGGCATCATTTTGCATGAGGAAAATTAAATCGTGTTTCTTTTGGGTGATATTGCCACTCTTATTATGTTCATTTTGGTCTTTAATCCAATATTCTCCAATTTTCTCCGGAATTGCTTCTGGATTGGTAGAATGAAACTCAGTGTCTTTCTCATGTCGCATTAAAGTATCGATGTTTCCTATGTCGGTGTCATTAAGCAGTGAGCCTACAACAGCCATTTCACATTTGGCTAACAAGTCACGGAAGAATTTTTCTTCCAGCTTTTGGCCATTGATGAGCACATGATCATCATGTATGCAATCAGGATTGGCCAAGATTTGCTGAATGATGCGGGCAGCCGCAATTTCATCCATATTGGGTTGTCTTCTCTCTTTATCAGAGCTGGATTGAAAGCCATTTTTAATGGCATCCGTTTGTAGTTTTGAACGGGCTTTTTGGATAGCTCCCAGGCATTTTGCGGGGTCTTGCTCACATTCTCTTGCGAATCGTGTTGGTAAATAATAAGAGGTCCCTTCCAAACGTGTTTTATAACCAGGATAGGTTTGCTGCACATCAGGAAAAGCGTAATATTCCTTTATGGTTAGGAATCGTTCATTATCTTTCAGTTTATAGTTACGACCTACAGGTTCTTGTAAGTCTTTTGTAGATTTTGGTTCCTTACCTTCTACAATAACGTATTTTTGTCCATTATAGGGATTTTCATAAGGTCCGCCTCTACTGGGGTCCTCAATTGCTTCAGGGTTAACTAGAGGAACAACGGCACCAGTGGCAAAGAAGAAATCACGATGAGCTTTAAGAACGGCCTCGGCTCCTTTCGAACCGACGCTATTTTTAAGCGCATTATAAGCTCTCTCTAATGTAACTTCGCTAGGGGTTTTTACTCTCATTAAATCAACCATATGGCCTTGATTTATCAGGATATGTGCTGGAGTGGCATTCCAATCATGATCTTTATCGAGAATAATCGCGGCATAGAAATCGACTTCTTTTTGATCTTTAAAGATTTTGCCGATGAGCTGATTGTCTTCAACGTATTTCCTGAATGCTTGCTCACTTTTTTCATGATATTCCGCATAGAAGTTTCTCTTGTGGAATTCATCATACCCAGAGCGTTCGTCGTCTCTTCCTACCACAAAAAAAGCTTGTGCGATGAGAATTTTTTTCATTTCTTCCGGCGTTACATCAGCTAAAGTCTGTCCATTTTTTGCTTTGCCTAATGTTTCTCCTCTCAGTTGAGCTTTACGTGCTTCTTCTATCATTACCTCAGCGCAAGCCATAGTGCGCACTGTATGGGCAAGGCCATGATTGACCCTGCTCTGCTCGTCTGGAGGTATGCGTCCTTCTTTTGGATCCTTTGGATTTTTTAATGGACCAGGATAGTCTTTGTTTAAATATTCTTTATGCACATAGTTTATGGTTTCGAGAACATCATCATCACTCTCTAATAGCTTACTGTCTAAAGAATGCTTGAGTGCTACTTGTGGCGCGGTAGGTGTTGTAGGGGCTTCTTTAGGAGAGGAATCTTTGCCCGGAAGAACCAGTGTAGGAATTTCTATCTTTAAATCTTTTTCAGTAGCTTCTCTTAATGCTTTTGCATCTAATTGCTCGTCACCGTGAGGAAATTCATCAGCAACGGCTCGTAACCACCCGGTAATTTTTCGATAACCGTCATGATCAAGTTCATTCCTCATTTCATCGGTAATGGTTTGACCCAGATTCAACAAAGTAGGGGGATTATGTTGATTTAATGCCTGGTGTGCTCTTAAACCGACGGAGGCAACCCAATAGCCGCATAACCCCCTATTTAAATTAGAACCATTAGGAATAACAGAAAGGGTAGATCCCATCGGTAATTGTGCTGCTAAAATATTTTGATAGCCTTCCCCAGAAGCTTTACCCAGTGGGTCAAAGAGATAGTATTGGTTGCCGGGACCTTTGATTAACATAATCCAGTGGCCGGAGTCTCTATGTGGTCCTACCCCGGTTAACACAGGCATAAAACCTTGGTTGTTGAGGGCTACTGTGTTAATCGTCGGCACTCCGTTGTATATGCTACCGCTGGTAATATCGCCATACCCCATGCGTGCAAAAATAGCATGCATACCTTCTTGAGTTAGTTCTACCCCTTCGACATACTTAGGCATTATGGTTTCTCCCAAACTGATATTCTAAAACGTGCAAACAAGCACATTTATGGAAATAAATATTTCAAATTGTATGTTTATTATAGAAGTGTAGTATTAAGAAAGTATTAAGTGTAAAAAAAATATTCAATTTCGGGCGTAATATTTGGAAAAATACTAAGAGGGTGCCAAGCTATAAAAAATAACAAAATACATATCTTTGAAATAAGTTCTCAAAAGATAGAGATCAATTTATGAACTATGCAAAAAAATGAAGAACTGTCGAGCCTTATTGGCCCGACATCAGGAATTTATATTATTATGATCAAAGCAAATTAAAATTTCATAGCTTTTTTATCAGTTTGATCAACATCAATCATTACAAGTTTTAAATGCTCAGGTTCTCTGCCTATCTTGGTGGAAATGTCATCGATTGCTTTCGCTCTCTCTTCCAGTTTGTCTGGCGAAGTGGTTTTAGATTCTAAATCAGTTAAGAGCATATATAACTCCATCGCATTGTCTGCAGATATTCCCAATCCTTCTTGCAGTTCAGAAGGTCTTTTCCTTGCCAAATTAGAGATCAGCTCATCCGTATCAATCTTGTCATTAAATAATTCATTTTTGAATCGTGCAAGCGATTGCTGTTTAGTTCTGATTTCAAGCCGTTCATCTGTGGTTAAACCTACTTTGTTGGTAAAGCCCCAGATTATATTGCCTACCATTCTTGTTATTCCAGCTTCTCTGTCCAGTCGATCCAGCTCTTGTATTCTGTTTTTTCTTGTTTTATCCAGATCGTCATAGTTAGCTTGACATACCTCACGTAATTGGGTAATGAAGACTTCACTTTTGAGTTGCAGTTGTACCATTTGAGGATAGGTTTTTTGTTTTGCAACCAGCAAGTCATTGAGTTTGGGGATATCTTCCCTTAGCTTTTCTGATGTCTTTGACTTATCCAATGTTTTTTCGAGTTTTGCGAGTAACTCAAAATTCTGTTGTATTTCCTTTTCCTGCATGTGGAAAGTTTTAGCTTCCATTTGGCTGATGGAAGCCCGGATGGTATTTATCAAAGAAGAAACCAGGGATTGATTAATGTGCTGTAAGTTGCCGCTTAATTTATCCAAATCAGACAGGTCCAGCGGATCTTTTGATGAGCCGTGTTTTTCGATTCGCTCATTGCGCAACACTTCAATATCGGCAGTTGTATCAAAAAATTTTACTATCTTTGATTTCAATTCAGGCTGATTTTTGGGTTTTTCATTTTCAAGCGCTGACACTTGTTTGGTTACTTCAAGTAAATAAGCATCGGCTAATTTGGTATCGATAACCTGTATTTGTTTTTCCAGTTTTTCAATGTCTGAAAAATCAACTTTATCAGTTCCACTGTGCATCCGTATTTTTTCATTACGTAACACGGTTACTTCTTGTTTCATGTTGCTCAAGTTAGATATGCCTTTCTTGATAGTATCAAGATTGGAGAGTTTTGCTGTTTCAAGCTCGTTAATTTTTTTCGATGTGTTTTCTATCAGAGCATCATAGCGTTCTCTTACTTTCTTTTCATCTGTTACTATCGGGGTAACAACGGCACGTTGCAATGATTCCAGGTCTTGTCTTATATGCTGGGTTTGTTCTCTTAGCTCTCTGCTAATGGTACCCATCTCTTTTTCAGACGGGATTTTTTTGAGTGCATCCAATGCGCCAGCGATGTTTTGCTTTTCCATGGCGTCCTGGCATTGAGTCAAGGCGTCAAGCACCACTTTATTTCCAACCATTTGCTTAATGGCATCCATCTGTCTTTTGGCTTGCCTTGCTTCTTCAAAATTGAAGGCTGACCATTGTGTATCTGATGGAAATGCCGCTAAGGCTTTACTTAAAACAACCGCATCACCCTCCATGAATCCATAAAGACAATTTTCCAAAACAGGGCCGACTGTATTTTTAATAAATCTTTTATATTCAGGGGATAAATCTGTAAATTCCACTGCGCCTAAATCGCTTTGTAAATCGATTATCATATTTAGATCAGGTACTCCCTGGGCTTTTTCAACAGAGCTTTTGATTTCGGCTAACTTTGCAGTTTGCATTCTTAAAAATGGTTCAACTGCATAGCCGCTTTCATGTCGTGGTATAAAGTCTGGGCTTTTTACGGCAACCAAGCTAATCACGTTAGGATTGCCTTTATTCACTGCTATAGGTATCAAGGCAACGTCATCAGGTAAATAGACTGAGTATTCATTCTCACCACCTAAACCAATACCACCGACTCGTTTCGCGTTTAGTAAACCATCTGGATCTTCAATGTCTAATCTTATGTTGTTCTCATTATCCACCCCATTGGTAAAAAATGTTCCGGCATTTTCATCGATCGTGGTACTGGAACATGTTCTTGCCAGTAAATGAGAGAATTGATTGATTTTTATTTGTTGGTAGGTTTTTGCAGAAGGATCAGAAAATAATCCCATAGTAGTATTCGCGATAATTGCTTCAGATTGATTTAATATTTTCTGGGTGATATCTGGTGGTAAACTCATCAAGCCTTTATGAATTTTTGTTGGATGTGTTTGTAACACTTTTTTACCAAATTCAGGTTCTTGAATGTCTGTCAATGATTTAAAAGTAGAGGGTATCATCAGGGCTGAAATCAAAACTTCTTTGAATGAAGAGCCAGTATCTCGTCCCTGAGCGACAGCATTAAGCCTCCTGTAGTACCAGGAACCATCTTGCATCATATGAATAAGAGCCATCTTGATAGAATGTTCAGGGGTTTTTCTTTGATTATGCTTATCAATACGATAATTTTCGGCCCACTCTTTACCAATAGCGCGACGCGAAACGGGCTCTTCTCCTGTCTCATGAAATTCTGTATTCTTTTCATGTTCCATCAGCTTATCTATATTTGATATATCCTTATCATTCAATAAAGATCCTACTATTGCCATGTCGCATTTAGCTAACAAATCACGGAAAAATGGCTCTTCCAGTTTTTGGCCATTAATGAGCACATGATCATCCTGAATGGAATCAGGATTGGCCATGATTTCTCTGATGATGCCAGCCGCAGCTATCTCATCGATATTAGGTTCTCTCCTTGTTATTTTTTTACTCGGTTGAACAGCATCTTTTATGGGGGTGATTTTTGCTTTTTCGTGAACTGTTTGTAATTGTTTTAAACAAAAATCGACATCGTTTTCACACTTTGCCCTGTTTAAAGAGTTCAGTCGATTCATATAATCCATATATCCCATACCTGGTATTCCGCCTTCCAGATGTTTACCAGTACCAGGGAATCGCTGTTGTACCTCATCCAGTTTGAGATATTCATCGACACGCATAAAGCGTTCGTTTCCTTGTAACTGATAAGTAGAAGGGAAAAATGCTAAGGTACCTTGTTTCTCACCTTTTAGAGGTTCATTTCGGATAGGTTGGCCATCTTCACCGATGACATAGCGCCCAAGACCTGCATTCGCGAATGCAAATTGTTCTTTCCCTTTCAGTTTGTAAGTGGGAGGAAAAAATTTTATATTACCTTCTTTTTGCCCCATTTTGGGTGCTTCTCGTACGGGTTTACCATCTTCACCAATGACACAACGGAATTGGCCAGAGGTAACGAGATGTTCTTCTCTATTATTGGAATCAAAGCCTGAAACTGCTTCATAGGTGGCATGAAAAAACTGTCTTTGTATCGCAAAAACAGCCTCCGTTGCCTGAGTGCCTATCCAGAGTTGCATGGACTTGAAATAACTTTCCAGATAGGATTCAGGTGGTTGCTTGACACGAACCAAATCGACCATATGGCCTTGATTAATCAATACATGTGCAGGAGTGGAATCCCAATCTTTGTTTTTATCTTCAATGACCATGGCATAAAAATTAACATCTTCCTGGTCTTTGAAGACATCAGGAATCAGGGTGGATTCATTTTCTTTCACATACTTTAGAAAAGCGTCCCGGCTTTGTTGATGGTATTTGGCATAGTTTTTTTCGGATTCCTCATCGTCTCTTCCTGCGACAAAGAAAGCCTGAGCAATCATGATTTTTTTCAGTTCTTGAGGGGTAACGTCAGCAATAGTACGTCCGTCTTTGAATTTCCCTAATGTTTCACCCCGTAATTTGGCTTTACGTGCTTCTTCAACAATCAATTCAGCATAAGCCATTGTACGTAAAGTATGAGAAAGCCCATGATGTTGTCTGTACACCATTTGCCCACCAAAATTGGCAGGCTCCGATTCAACTGGTCCGGTATATGGTTTTCCCAGATAATTGTCATAGGCGTATTGTGCCGCGGCTTTAACGGTATCATCAGTATATAATGAAAACCCATTCCAAACAGGCACGGATTTATCTTGCAGTGCAGTGGGTTTGACAGGCGTCTCTTTGGGGGAGGAATCTTTGCCCGGAAGAACCAGTGTAGGAATTTCTATCTTTAAATCTTTTTCAGTAGCTTCTCTTAATGCTTTTGCATCTAATTGCTCGTCACCGTGAGGAAATTCATCAGCAACGGCTCGTAACCACCCGGTAATTTTTCGATAACCGTCATGATCAAGTTCATTCCTCATTTCATCGGTAATGGTTTGACCCAGATTCAACAAAGTAGGGGGATTATGTTGATTTAATGCCTGGTGTGCTCTTAAACCGACGGAGGCAACCCAATAGCCGCATAACCCCCTATTTAAATTAGAACCATTAGGAATAACAGAAAGGGTAGATCCCATCGGTAATTGTGCTGCTAAAATATTTTGATAGCCTTCCCCAGAAGCTTTACCCAGTGGGTCAAAGAGATAGTATTGGTTGCCGGGACCTTTGATTAACATAATCCAGTGGCCGGAGTCTCTATGTGGTCCTACCCCGGTTAATACAGGCATAAAACCTTGGTTGTTGAGGGCTACTGTGTTAATCGTCGGCACTCCGTTGTATATGCTACCGCTGGTAATATCGCCATACCCCATGCGTGCAAAAATAGCATGCATACCTTCTTGAGTTAGTTCTACCCCTTCGACATACTTAGGCATTATGGTTTCTCCCAAACTGATATTCTAAAACGTGCAAACAAGCACATTTGTGGAAATAAATATTTCAAATTGTATGTTTATTATAGAAGTGTAGTATTAATAAAGCATTAAGTGTAAAAAATATTCAATTTCGCGAATTGCCTCAAATTACCTGTTGCCGAAAGGAGGAAAGCAAAAATGGGGGAAGTACGTATGGATTTATATTTAAAAACACAGCGTTGGCGTTATCGCCGAGGTAATCGAGAGGTGAAGAAAGGTATCTTGGATGAATTTTGCGAAACGCAAGGTTATCATCGTAAGGCGGCAGCAAGGTTATTAAGACAGTTGCCAATCTCTGATAAAAAGCCTAAAAAACCAGGTAAAAAGAAAATTTATGAGCCAAGTATATTGTTGGAGCCGCTAAAAAAGATTTGGCTTGCTACCGATCAGATGTGCGGCAAGCGCCTAAAAGAGGCTCTGCCCATATGGTTACCGCATTATCACAAACATCATGAGGCCAGATTAGATGAGTTATCTGCTCAATTGCTGGCAATGAGTGTCGCAACAATTGATCGTTTGCTAAAGCCCATTAAATCTCGCTATGGAAAAGGTTTAAGTGGAACTAAGCCCGGAAGCCTTTTAAGAAAACATATTCCGATTAATACAAACCAGTGGGACACGAGCCAAGTTGGTTTTATGGAAGCAGATACTGTGGCACATTGTGGTACTTCACTAATGGGTAATTTTGTCTGGTCGATTACAATGACCGATATTTTTAGTGGCTGGACAGAAATGCGTGCTACCTGGAATAAAGGAGCGACCGGGGTGATGCAAGGTATACAAAACATAGAAGAAAATTTGCCTTTTGAAATCAAGGGGTTTGATTGTGATAACGTACTAAATCTGGAGTCAATAATTTTTTTTGAAAAAAGCAATTTTTTAAATTTTTAGTTTGCAAATCTTATACAGCAACCTCAATAAATCCCAATGGTTTCCATTTTTTATAGGAGTTTTTTAACCATAGTGACACAAGGTCCAGAGCAAATTGCCAGGCCTTTACTGTACTTAAAACAAAATAAAGTCCCAATGGAAGCTCCAAGCATTATCTACGAGGTCTAAGCCTCTACGGCCGCACTGAAGGGATTCTCCCACTGGGTATTACCGATTCATGGTAACATCGATAATTCGTTTCATTTTTAATGATGCCATAAGCCACACGGGCTATTTTGGCAGCAACTGCAGTATAACCCTTTCGTTTTAAATCATCGTTTTGAGGGTCCTGCTTAATGTAATCTTCATATTTTTTTCGAAATGTATTTTCGCGCATTCTAATAGCAACAGTGATGTGGTTCAATTGATTTAGACACTCCGGTTAAGAGAGATGACACAGTTATTTAAACACTACCCTCAAAATCAATTAAACCATGCCAACTTTTATCTTTCTCTTATTTATTCCTCTTTGATCTATTTCTCAATCTTTAGGGTTTGGCGTAAGTCCTGTTAATGCAATATCAGGAGCAGTCGTCTCATTCTCTCTTATTTTCTTTATTTTATCTTTAAATGAATTAGTCGTTTCATGTACAGGTACTGTCATCACAACTTCCTCATCTTTGTTCATTTCGTGTTTCAACTTATTTTTAAATGCCTTAGTCGGGTTTTGCTCCACGATTGGTGTTATCAATGCTTCTACTTGATCTTTTCTTATTTGAGATAATTGTTGCTTAAATGATGAAGCCCTTTCTACCTTTGGAGCTTCCTGTTCTAATTGAACTTTATCAACCAGTTCAGTTTCCTTGCTACTTGCCAGTTTTAATCCAACAGTTAAACTCTCCCTTTCTTGGAATTTTCCAGCAGTTTCTCGGACTAAAGTTGCTGCTTCATCAAATGATTTTTCAGACCTTCTTTCTGTTGTTTCCTCTAAGCCATGCATGTTTAGAAATTGTGCTTGCATATCTTTTTCTAGATCATAAAACTCAGGAGGTGTAAAGGTAAGAGTTGCCGTTGCAGAAACTTCGGATTGAATAATTGCACCGAGATCCAAATGAGTATCAAGAAAATCGATAGGATCATCTTGCTCAATTTTTACTTGATGGTTAGTGAAAACTGACAACACTTTTTTAATACCGGAGATTAATTTGTTTAATGCTGATATTTCCCCTTTAAGCTCAGATACTTTTTCACCATTTTTTTGCAGTTTATCTCGTAATACAACATGCTCTTCTTCTAATTGGCCTAGATGGGCTTTTTTCTGTGACTTAACTTCATCTATTTGTCTTTGAATATCGAGCACTTCTGTATCTAACTTTGTTAGTCTTTCAAAGTTTGCTGAGAAAAATTTTGCTTCTTGACCCTCTACGGGATCGATTTGCGAGGACCTATTTTCTAAAGGTTTATAATGATCCAGTATATTTTCAAGCGCTTTACGCCCAACTAGATAAGCAGAACACTCTCTAGCCATTGAATCCATATCTTTTTTGACAGTACGAACGTTTTGTGTTGTTAAGGTTTGCTTAATTCCTTCATTCATTCGTTCTAAAGAAATAGGGCTTTCAAAATCTAATAGTGTTGCTGGTACATCATAGTTGTGGCGATTTATTTTGCTATTAACCAAAGAGTTAACAGCGGTAAAAAACTCACGTTGCTCCTCTGAAGGAGTATTCGTATTTCCCGCAAAACCTCTTTTAATAAAGTTGGCTATATCACTTCTAATTGCTGCATGATTTCGAACTTTATTAGGGTCTTCATTTAGAAATCCCACCATAAATCCATCTTTACTTGGAGGTTTTTCTCCTAGCGTCAATGAAGAAAATAATCTAGGTACAATACCTGTTTTATCAAGATCCTCTCCATTTTCTGATGCAAATTTTTGCAAGGCTTCAAGGGTTTTTTGATGAAATTCATCTATGGATAAATTTTTACCCGTTATGTTGGTAACCTCCTCTAGGGCAGCAACTAATTTAGCCCATTTATCACTTTTCATCCACGCTTGCTTAAGATCTTGCAACTCTCCCTTTAATAAAAGCTCGATTTTTTCTTTGGACATAGGGGTTGCTTCTTTACTAGCAGCATGTAAAGTTTCCAAAGCTGTTGTCGTTTTATCTCTATAACGTCCTACTGAGTGAAATCGCTCTTCTGCTGCTTTCACTATCTCTTCAATATAAAAATCTACTCTGCTGTTTAACTCTTCAGAAGTCATAGCTTTCTTTTTATGTTCTGCATAAAGTTGAGTTACAGCATGTGCGATAGCCTTATCTAAAGTAGGAAATGTTTTTCCAAAAACTTGAACCCCAAAATCTTTATTATCGCCTACTCTCAATTTACACATTGCACCAATATTTTTAGCAAAATAAGATTGAAAGTATTTTCTGCGATTTATTTGATTTTTCATTCCATCTTCAAAGCCTTTAGAAATATCCACTCTGGCTTGTTCAATAGCTTTTCTTTTTTTCTCCTCAAGCTCGCTGATTTTTTGGTCTGAGTCTTGAATTACTTTATTTTTTCTTGATTTTAGATCTTTTAAATCAGATCGAAGTTCTGATCGCTCTTTCATTGCTGAATCATGTTCTTTTTTAACTTGTTCTATTACAGCCTTAAGTTTAGGATGTCCGACAGGGACTTCTGCTCGTTCTTGTTTGCCCACTTCATCCAATATACGTTTATTTAATTTAGAAGAAATAAACACTTCAGCCCTTTCATCTCCTTTACCAAATGAGACAGTAACCCCTCTTTTTTCATATTTTCCTTCTTTGAATTTTACTTGAGTCTGCTCAATTGCAAACTGAATATCTTGCTGTTTTTCTCCATAAAAACCCCATTTAGGCAAGCTGAAAACACCACCATCTTTAGCTATATTTTTGCTTGTTTCATATTTCATACTTAATGAAGGATGAAGTTGTTTCGGCGTACAAATACCCTCTAGAGATTGTGCTAAAGATTCGATATCCTGTCCTTTCAGTTCATAACGGAATGAGGCAAGACTGACTTTTTTCAAAATTGACTCGTTTAATGATGCAATAGAGGAACCTACCATTGGCTCAAGCGATTCTCCTTTTTTTAATCGGACATCATAAAGACTCCATGGATCTACTGGAGATGATTTAAATAAATTAGCCTCATCCTGGTTAATTAAGATTATCTTCGGATTACCTTCTTCTCGAGCAATAAAATAACGTACAGGAGGTAAAATATGATCTTTTTCTCCTGATACCGAATAGGCAGGACTACATCGAATAGGATCTTCATCTTTAAATAAATGCTGCATGTGAGGTGTTTGACTTGCTAAAACTAATTTGTCAATTTTTTCACTTTCAGATAAATACGCGATTGATGCGGGCTCATCAAGCACTTCATGCTTTCTTAATTTTGCCTCAACTACAACCTCCTCATTGGCCACCTCAGAAAAAGAATGTGTTTGCGTTTGACTTTGACTCTGGCTTTGTGATTGACTTTCGGATTGATTTTCAGTTTCAGATTGTGCCTCAGCCAAAGCACTAGAAGAAGAAGGAATAACAAACTCCGGACTTAATTGAGCCTCGCGTTTTTGGACAATCCTTTTTTCCATTTCGACATAGGGGGCTCTATCGCTTTCTGTAGTAAGAGGAAGTTTAATATTTTCTCTAGCACGATTAACTATATCAAAAACATGATTTAATCGCTTCCCAAATGATTCGTGCAAGTCTTTGACAAAATCTTCTTTTTTTACAGTTCCATAAACTTTACCGTATTTCTCAATTAAATCCGTACTGCCACCAGAGATGAAAGGTGAAATATTATTTAATTCCCGAATACATTCACGAAATGCCTCGAGTTGTTCTTCGGTCATTGGAGACTGAGACATTAATTGAGTAATTTTTCCTTGTTGTTGCAAAATGGCATTTTTAATGATGGAATCTAACTCCATCGTGAATACTGAAATATTATTTAAATTATTTTTCAATTCTTTTTGTCTTAACCAAACAGCAATATCATTACCTGTAAGTGTGTGTTCTTTACCAAGATTAAGTTCATCAATAATCTTTTCACGAACATTATCAGGAACTGCTGTCGAAAAAGACTGTCCTAATGACTTATCAACGATTTTTCTCATCCTCATAATCGCTTGTTTGTAGTCATTATTCGTTACGTTGAAATTCATTGTTAACACCGCATGTGCCTTGTCCATCTGCTTTATATCAGCACCTCGCGAGTGGCTTTGATCATAATAGGTGAAATAACTACCTTTTTGGTCAGACTCAGCAACCATATCTGAAGTTAAATCAACAATTTTTTCTCTTCCAGACTCCTCAAGAACAAGAAGCTTTTTCATATTGGTTACATCATCATAAAAAATTACTCCTTTAAGATTCTTAAGTGTGCTGTCTGAACTTTCTTTTAACTGCAATGCAATCTCTTTTGCTACAGCACGATTAGATGCTTTGCATAAACCACCCACATCAATCAGTGTTCGGGTATTGGAGGTAAAGGAAGCAGCTAACTGTTTGACTAAAACAGTATTGTAATCCTCTCCTTTTTCTGCAAAACTCGTCGTATCCAAGGCCGTAGTAGCTTGGCAATTTTTCCTACCCATAATTCCCAAAGTCATGTTGCCATCAGCGGCAGGATCCAACATATTTTCTTTAAAGTGAGAAGAGGTATCACCAGCGGTTCCTGAAAATCCGATCACAACGTCATCGGTAGTGCCTTGTTCATAACGATTACTATTCGCCTTGCCAGCATCAAATTTTACTTGCTCTTGAATGATGGTACGAGCCAACATTTTACGAAGTGCCGTTGGAGCTATCTCTCCTTCTTTAATTCGCTCCTCTAAACCTGCGAAATACTTTTTGCGCTCTTCATTACGAATCAAGGGATCTTCAATTTCTGCTAATGCACTAATTTCGTTGAAGAGTTTTTTAAATTCAGGTTCTAGATGCTCACCGGAGGAGTCTAAGAAAGGTGCTTCCCCGATACCTTTTCTCATAGAGTCAATTAAAAATTCCAAATGGGGCAATTCATTGATCTCTGTGCGAGGATCAAGATAATATAACAGAGTTGTAATCGCGGTAACTTCTGGATTATCAAATCTTGAACCTTGGGGTTTTGGTGTATTTGCTGCAGAATAAGGAATTGCAATTAATAGAGGGGTTCTTGAATCGTCCCTACCTGTTTTTAAAGCTTCGTAATCATATAATTTAGATCCGTCTTTTGCATTTTCAAACCACACGCCAAAATCGGTACCTGGCTCTTTTTCAGTAAAAATGCTTAGCATAACTGGATCAGAAAGAATAGCGCGAATTAAATAAATTTCTGTGCTGTTAGAAGGAGTGACAGAAGGAGGTTGTTTTTCTTTTAAAGAAGTGATGTATTTAAAAATACTCTCATCGACATCTTCAATACCAAATTTATTAAGTAATACTTTTGCAAGATTTTCGATAGACTTATCTTCTGTTGCACCGATTGTTTGAGTAATCACTTCCAAAGGATAAATTTCTGCAGTATCAAGAGAAATTTTCTCCCCTGCAGTGTAATTAACTTCTGTTGTAGCAGGATCTTGAGTCGCATCAAGTTCATCAAATACGGAAACAGTAGTCAAAGATCGAATTTCATTTAATAAAGAGATACATGCCATTAGCTCTTTTTTCTGTAAAGGCTCATCCGTTACCTTCATTAACATGTCTAGAAATATTTTTGCCTGACACTCCATTGAATTACGTACGCTAGGAGCTTGAACCAGAACCTCTTTATTATCTCTTACTCTATGGTAGAGAGCGAGTCGTTTCTGCAAGTCTGCCTTAGCGTCCTGTAATGATTTGAGACATGGACTATTCTCTCCCATACCCGTTTCAGGATCAGCTGCAATTCGATAACGTTGAAAATCATCTTTAACCGCACGGCGACCAAGAATATTTGTAAGGGTTGTAGACATATCTGCTGTATTGGTTTCAAGTGCCGATTTGGGAACTATGAACCGAACTAGCTTATCACCAGTTTTATACAATGCAACCAAAGGTAATAATGAGGTTTTACCAAATCCCATCCTTGCTTGAGCTGAATCTATTTTATCAGGATCTGTGGCATCATCCAGTAATAATCCACGGAAAATGTTCACTTGACGAGCATTACATCGGTGTCCAAATTCAGATTCAAAAAGTAGAAATGCTCGTTGCATTTTTCGCTCTTCCGAAACTTTTTGAATCTCTTCTTTAGTTGATTTATCATCCAAAGTAGTTTCAGAATCAAGAAGTTTATCTAATTGATAATTTCTGCGCGTATGCAACATAGCAACTGCTGTTGAATCCTGTCCAATTTTGAATTTAAATTGAACATCATTTAAATGATCTAACTCAGTTTTATAATACAGCAAGCGAGTCATACCATTATTCAAAACAATCTCAACTTGTGCTCTATCTTTCTCTGGGAAATCAGCTAGAATACTGCTGTAATCATTTAAGAGATATGCTGCATTTAAATCGGCAAAAGTAATTTTTGAAGAAGCCTTTGCCAGTGTCGATTCAATTTTATCCAATGCTTCTAAATATTCTAAGTTGCATTTATCTTGAGCTTCGGTAACTTTTTGAATCAGTTCCTCTCGATTCTTTTCGTTTACCTTATAACTACCACCATTAACAGCGGTCTGGTACAAAAAGATTTCCAATCTTTCAGAAATTGCATTGGACTGATGCCGTTCGAACCCCAGCTCATTAAGATAACCTGCTATTTTAGCTGAAGAATAAAACTCACTTGGATGGCGTGTTATTTGGTATTTATTCTTATCCTCCATTCCTGGAACTTTACGTATCCATCCTTCTTTTTCCATTAACTTAAACAAATCAGTAACCTGTTCTTTTGTTAATCCACCAATACCAGCATGCTGGTAGGTAACACTAAACAACTTTTCAAATGTATTCGTGTTAAATAGCCCATAATTTTCATAATAATAACCATCTTCTTGAGCTTGAACAGACGATTCGAATCCAGTTATACCCTGTAAACTTCGTTCAAGTTCTACTTGTTCCGGATCGATAAGTGACTGGGGATTATCATGGAGTTTAAATTCAACTAAGGTACGAGCCCCCATAGTTTCAATAGGCATATTTGTAGTTTTGGTGTTGATGTTTATAGGCTTTTTCTCACCTGTATCCACCAACGGCACAGATTTGGTAAATATTTCTTGTAATTCTTTATCAGAAGAAAACTCAGATTGTATTGCCCGCCATAACTCTCCAAATTGGGATAGTGGGGGTTTGCCATGGAGCTCATTAGCTCGTTTTACCTCTTCAGTAAATTCCGTTAACAATTTATTGTACGTAGCTCTGTCCCAATCTCTTAATTTACCAGTTGCAGCCGCACTTCGCTCTAATATATGATGCTGTAACTCCGTACCTATGAGCATAATTAAAGCCAATTGCTCTTCTTTGGATATGGGTGATTTATCTTTATATTGAACTTTAAGATTTCTTAAGTCTTCTAGTTCGTTAAGCTTCAAAGGAAATTTTGGTACACTAGATGCTAATGATTGAGTTAGCACATCTGTTTTACCAGGAATCAAGCCTACATAAAGAATACTCGCGAAATCTTTGGCATGTAAAGTTCCTTCTTTGACATCAAAGACTCTTAGATAATTTGCTTGAGAGTCAGCTTTTTGCAGTGCTTTCTTGCTTTGTAAATAATCTTCTTTAGCTTTTTCATAGTACGTTGACAGTTTTTCTTTATCCTTCTTTCCTCCTTCTCGGAAATCAGTATAAGCTTGTTGCATTTCCTTTCTTAATCTTAAATGTTCTTGTTCAAGAGATTGAATTTGTTTTGAATCAGAAACAAAAACAAAGTTTTCCGGAGTGGTAATATCTCGAATACGAGACTCACATTCCTTAATTTTCTTTTCGAGTTTACTTTTGTTTTGTTTACTTACTAAATCTGATTTGGTAATCAAAGCATGTTCTTCTTTGAGTTTATCAATTTGCTTTTGTAATGAAAGAACCTCTTGAGACTCAGATTCAGTTAATACTCTTTCAGTATGGGCACTTCCTTGATCCATAATGGTTAAATGTTTTCTTGAAGTGTTATCGATTAAATTGTCGCTAATAAAATAATTACTGCCTGATTTATCAGAAATAACATATTTCGAAATTGAAGGTATGTACACTGTATTTGAATCAACACTAATCATTTCTCCCTGTGGAAATACCCGCGACAAATTTTGAATTATGGGTGTGTTTCCTTCGCTATCAAGACTTATAGTAGTTTTATTGCCATTGTGATCTAGCAATTCTCCAGTCCATAACTCTTCATGCTTTGCTAATTTTAAAATAGGCTTAAAATTAGAAGTATATGCATGTATAGTCCCTTTAGAGTCAATAAAGAAATGCTCCGCATTCAATCGGCGCTTTAATGCCATTGGAACTGAATCCATCTTCTCGGGAGAAATATACTGAAGCATTTCAGAAGTACCATCAAAGGTCATTAATTCTCGCTGAATTGTCACCGTTCCATCTTCTGAAGGCATTATAAATGCTTTAATTTCTTTACCTTCAGAATAAGCATATCCACCGCCCAAAGGCCTGAAAGGAAGCTGATTAAGTCCTAATTCATTTACTGCGATATGTGATTGTAAATGCGCAGGCATCATCCCTAATCGATTATTTCCAACATATACGGCACCATGAAGTACATCAAGACTTCTATTACCTCCTAAAGAAATAAATCCAGGTATATCGAATCGTGAGGCAGATTGCGCAAGGATAGGGGGGCCATCGAATTTTTTCTCATTAACATATTTACTGAAAACACTAAAAAACTGTGACTCACGATCCAGGTTACCTGCAAAATTAATGAGATTATCCTGTAATTTATTAATATTTGCTTGGGCTAGAGCCATTTCTCGAGTATATTCAAAGTTTTCACCAAGATTAGCAGCAGTTTCTTCCGTTACCTGATCCAGGAGTAATTGATATGCTAGATTGGAGCATATAACTTTAGAGTAAAGCACATCTAAACGTGAAGCATCTACAGGTTTACTATTTAATGCGTGCTCAATTTGTAATGAAAGAATATTGATTTCTTTTGCAAATCCAAATAGTTTGTCAGTTCCATCCTCATTAGATTCTTTCGTTAAGGTGTCAATAAATGAAAGAAGCGTCTCAGGGGAATGTTCCTCTACTTTTGCAACAGAATATTCTCTAAATGCCTCTGGATCAAGATTAGAGCATCTCAACAAAGCTTCATCTATAAACGCTTGATGAGGTGTTTTTAATGTGCAGGGCTCTACTTCATCATTAAACTCTAACTTTTGAATAAACGTTAAAAGTTGCTGTTTCTCACTAGGTGTTGCATTTTGAAATGCATCTAATAAAGCCCTGGAAAATAATTCTCGTCCCTGAGTACTATTTATCCCATCACTTGATAAAAGAAGTTTAGTATTTGAATAATAGTTAATAAATTGAGAGGCTAACAAAGCTTCCCCGTTACGCATACCCAATCTATCAGCCAGTTTACGCAGATTCGCATCAGCGCCCTCAACTATTTTTTCCATACCATAGGTGGTAATAGCTGCTTGTAATCCTTTTTGTCCTTCATATAATCCCTCAAGACTAACTGGAGATTGATGTAGGGCAACGTCCACTTCTCTTAGTAAATCCATATTTGTAGGTTCAGTACCCCCAGGTGCCAACATGGAGATTTTTCTTGATATGGCCTCATCTACGGGAATAAGCAATCGTTCCCATTGTTTAATGGTAGAATAAAATTTTGAATTAACGGGAGTTTTTTGAGACTCACTTACTTCGATTTGTGATAAGCTCAGTTTAATTAATGCTGATAAGATTTGAGCTCGTTCGTTGTTCTCCAACTTTAAGAAAGAATCGTTAATTAAATTTTCATCGTCTCGGTAACTATCAATTATGTTATGAGCTATTTCCAGGGCTAATTCTTGAGATGGTGGATAGGGTAAACCAAAAATGCCTGATGCAGATGAATGACAAAACTCAGCAATACGTTGAGCTTTATTTTCTAAAGCACTATGCATTTTTAATTTATGAAGGTGAGCAACCACTTCTTTATAATATTGTTCACATTCTTCTCGAGATACTCCCTTAGGCTGAGGAGTTGGATTTTCACGCAAAAACTTTAAGGTACTTCCATCTAATGCCTCTCTTTGTGATTGTGATAAAAATGTTACTTCTGGAGGCACAAACCCTTTAGTTACTAATGAGACTTCATGTTGCGCACTTAAATCCTCGCTTGTAAGTGTAACAGGTTCGGGCGTAACTGTTTTTTCTTTAGATTGAATCCCTTCTTCAAGTTTTTCTAGAACTCTTTTAAATTTAAAGAGTTCCATAAGTTTACTAGCTGCTTGCTTACGTTTTTCATGATACTCCTCTAATTCTTGCTCGCTGATGGGTTTCCATCCCATTTGGACAATTTTACTTTTATCCAGATCTATTTCATAACCGGCTTCTTTTAATGCTGCATACTTGATATTAGCTTTTTGCTCTATAAAATGATGAAATGCTTGATTGATACCTACACTAGGATCATCTCCATATTTTTTCTGGAGATGATATAAACGGTCTTTGCTTTCATGGCTTAGCCAGATATTAAACATTTCACGTACCCATTCTTCTTTAATTTCTTGGGGAATGGATTTTTTACTAAGTTCCTGAGCCTGGCGATCCATCTGCATGTATTTGTCATTCGCACTTTCAAGGGAGGTCAGTGAAACAGTATCCGAAATATTTGTTCCCAATATAATTTGACGCTCAGCTATTTCATTAACTTTTGTTTTAAGCTTTTGATTTAAGCTTTGAATTTCCTGAAATACTGAACCGGGTAAAAATGTATTTTTTCCTTGTTTATTAAATGCAGATCTCTCAGATTCTGTTTGACGATACATGTCTCGATTGCGGTCTTTTTCTGTTCCCATTCTACCCGCTGATAATTCATCCAATATCCGATACTCAGCATTGGCTTGTAAATGACGCCCCACAACTTTTTGTCGGTAATGATTAATTTGTACCATACGGTCATTAATGTGATTTTCAATATCATTTACTTCAAATTCTTTTTTAGTCCTATTTAACTCTCGCTCCACACTCTCAAGCTCTGCCCGTGCATCTAAAAAGGCATGATTTATTTCATTAATCGACTTTAATGCACCTGGAGTTTGGAGCAATTTAAGAGTTTCTTCCGCTTTAGCGATCTTTCTTTTTGTAGAACCGTCCTCCAATTCAAGACTTTTAATCTTAGTAGAAACAGAAACTTCTAGATCTTTCAATCCCTGATTTTCTATTTTAAGTAGTGCCAAACGTAACTCTAAATTATCTAATTTTATAGAACGTTTTCCATTACTGTTTAGTTTTTCTTTTTCAATTTCATCATTAATGAGACGAATATTTTCATCAGAACGTTGAATCATTGGCTCAATTTGCATTTGATGTTTCTTAAGAGAACTAATTGTCTCTTCTAACAATTTACCGGATTTACTTGAACTCTGTTCCACTTTACTTTCAAATGCTTTACGTTGTGTTGGATATACTTCCTTCATGTATCGTTTTTCTATTGCAGGAGAAGTATTACGTAAAGAATCTAAAAGACTAATTACTTTGGGATTAGTTAATGACTCTTTATTTTTAACTATCAATTCAAAAAAGGTGGCCTTATCTATTTCTCTACGTTTTCCACCAACATTGATTTCAATTTTAGTCTCTTCCTGCCTTGTAAATCCGGTAGTAAAATTAACAATATTTGCATTTTCCAGATCTTTTAATGTTACTTTACCGGAGGCTTCTCGTGTGCTTGCATGAGATAAACGTTCTTTTGATGAGCTTATATAGCGCTCATTCACACTAAGTTTTTTAATTTGGTGATTGAGCATTTGCATGGATGCTTTCCAAGCTTGAGCAGATGCATATTCACTAATTTTTCCTAATGCAGTGGGATCAATTTTTCCATCAAGGCCTGTTTTAAAGGGCATTGCCCCGGTTTTCCAATTGTATGAGTTACCTTGGCTACATACTTCTGAAGAAAAAATTTGCTGAATTTCTGACTGGCGATTCCCTTTACTTAAATAGTTATAATAGGATTGAGCATGGCTTGCTATTTTTTCATCAATACGCTGTATAGCTAATTTATTATCATCATTATTGGCTTCAACTAATTTTTCTCTGGCATCAAGTAACGTTTGAAAAAATTTCTCATAATACCCTTTAGTTGGAGGCTCCTTTACCTCACATAAACGCATCGAAATTTCATGTAACTCAGTTGGAGAGAGATATTCTGGCTCAATGTTTTTGAGCATGGTTCTATATTCCATACTCACAAATTGATCTTGGCCTTCTATATCACTTAGCAATTTATCTTTCTGTTCCAACAACATTGCAAGTCTAAATTTCTTATAGACAGGTTTACCCAACTCATATAATTCACAAGATTGTGCTTTTTTGGCAAAACAGTTTGATGTATTTTGTGGATGTTGCAATAAGTCATCAAATTTTGGAGGAGAATCAGGAGAAGCCAGAGATGCAAAATGATCCATATAAACCTTGTATTTTGCTCGTGCTTCTCTTAATGCATACAAACGCTGAAACCAGTTCATATGGCTCATCTCTTCTCGTGTCGCAGTTTGAAGATTTTGGTTTATATGTGTTTGAGCCCAGCCGGCCATTGAATTGGAACGTATTAATCCACTTAAATAATTCAATCCCTGCTCAGAAATCAATTTTTCTTGTGGAACAGTAAATGAGTAAGCGTTACGTCGCATCGCTCCTGTACTTCTTAAACGAGACAGTTTAAACAAACCAAACAAACTTTGGCTAAGCGATGTATTTTCTAAAGCACCGGAGGAATCATAGGTAGACAATTTGAATTCATTTCCTACCTTTTTAATTACAAGTTGCATTGCATGATTTTCTACTCCAGTTTCTAAATACAAAGACTGGCCATCTTGAAGCTTGGCGCATGCTTCTTGTAGGCCTTTGCTGGCTAGCCCAAGACGCTCTTCATATCTCGCTTGCTTGGTTTCAAAGTTTTCAGATTTTTTATAACCTTTTTGTACCGTATCCTTTTCGTACCCCCCCCAAGAATAACAAATAGAAGTTATAACATTATTAATATCTCTTGAGCGCTCCATATTCTCATGATAATGCAATACTTTCTCTTTTTCCTTTTCAGATAGACGCACACCATATTGTTCGAAATGCTCAGGTGAACTTAGTAATTTTTGAACTACTTCTGATTCAAATGCTGTAACAAATTCTGGGTTTCCCCCAGTTGCACAAGCATGTTTTCCTTTGAGTGGGTTAGGTTGTTCTGGTGTATCAGGTATTACGGGCTTAATTGCGTTCTGTATCTTTTCAAGAGCATCATCATCATCCTCTGGTTGAGCTAAAGACTCCAGGACATTATATAGAATCCGATGATTGTCACTTTTTGTGCCGGCCACCATCTGAGATGCCATTACCATCCCAAAGCGAGACATCATGGCCTTTTTCTTACCTTCTGCTGAAAGTTCCTCTGCTTCCCCAACCTTTACGACTCCAGTATTATTGGCTATACGTTGTGCCCCTTCTCTGCGAAGCTCATCTATCTCGCTTTTTTCTTTTTCTGATATTTCCAATTTATAAGGTGTAGGCACTGGTTTAGAACTACTAAACAAATTAGAAACAGATTCTTTAAAATTACTCCACCATGACTTTTCAACCACGGTAGGCCCCTGAGGTTGTACTGGCTTAACCTGTTTCTCAGCCTGCTCTCTCCTTTCAATTTCAAGATCAGAATTAACCTTTTTGATCTTATCAATAATGCTTAGCCATACATTAGCTTCCCATTGCAAATTTTCTTTTTTGCTAATGGAAGAATGCCCAAGATTTTCCTGCTTTCGTCGTTCTATTTCATTTTCTATTGCGAGGTTAAAAGTTTTACTGTGCTCGTCTTTATAAGGACTTGTTTTGCGCTTGAGAATCAATAATTGCTCATCATTTGCTTCCGCTATAAAACGCTTTTGGGCATCGTCGTCAGCTATTTTCCACAAGACTACTGTGGTCAGATTATCATACAAATTTTTCAGTTGGTCGCTTATGTTTTCCAGCTGTTGAGATGCTTGACTTTTTTTAGAGCTTTGTTTAAGATGTCCTTCCGATTCAGCCAAAGTTTGCTTTAAAAATATTCTTCGCTCTGTGTCTTTAATTTGTGGAAGAACTTCAGTGCGTATTATTTTAATTGCATCAACGCTAAGCATTCCAACAAACAGTTCAATTTGATGAGGCTCTAGGTTAGCAAATAAATTTGCCATTTCTTGAGTGTATTTAGGCATTTATAGACTCTCTTTACAATAACGCCTTAACGGCATTGTAGTTTTTCACGACTTTATTGCTTCATTTGGAAGCAATTTTTCTTCTTTATGGATAATTATAGTACACCTGAACAAATATTTTTCTAATCAACAATTCGTTCGAATTGCCTCATAAAAAATGTTACCGAAGAAAAAAAGGACATAGAAATGGGGAAGCTTTCAATGGATCTGTATTTGGACAATATTATTAGGCGGTATCACGCTGCTACCCGGAAAGAAAAGAGCACGATATTAAATGAGCTCTGTACTGCAAGTGGTTACCACAAAAAACACGCAATACGATTGTTAAATCAAAAGAAACAGACCAATAAAGCTGATAAAAAAGACGGGGACGTCCACCCCAATATAAATGTTCAGTTTATTTAGAGCCATTAAAAAAGATATGGCTATGCACGGAACAGTTATGTGGGAAGCGGTTAAAAATGGCCCTGCCATTATGGTTGCCGCATTATGGAGCTATTTATGGTGAATTAGACTCTGTAATTTATGAAGGCTTATTAAGGATGAGTGCCTCTACAGCCTCTACAATAGATCGTATGTTATCCAGTTCACGTGTTAATGGTAAACGAGGGTTGAGCGGAACAAAACCGGGTACCATTTTAAAAAAACATATTCCGATAAAAACAGATCAATGGAATGAAGAAAAGCCTGGCTTTTTAGAAGCAGATACTGTTGCCCACTGCGGTTCATCTTTAGCAGGGGATTTCGCATGGAGTTTAACAATGACCGATATGTGTTCGACATGTGCGTTATCATTTTTTTTATAAGGTCTGGAACGAGTGAATTGGATCGCTGTTTCCTGAGGTCTTTCTGCAAACTTTCGAATCAAATAATAATTTAAAAGTTCTGAGCCATTGTCACAATCAAACCCTTTGATTTCAAAAGGTAAATTAGCTTCAACATCATCAATGGCATTGCCCACTCCATATGCCCCTTTGTTCCAAACTGCCCAATTTTCTGTCCAAGTTAATAAAATATCAGTCATGGTTAAACTCCAGACAAAATTACCTTCTAGAGATATTCCACAATGCGCCACTGTATCTGCCTCCATAAACCTTGGTTTGGTTTCTTCCCATTGGTTTGTTTTAATTGGAATCTGATTCTTAATAATAGTGCCGGGTTTTGTGCCAGATATCCCTCGTCCTTTGTAATTCGCCTTGAGTGGCTTTAATAGCCTGTCTAATGTGGCTGAGCTTATTTGCTTAACCTTAAACCTGATAATCTCGTCTAGGTCGCCAAACTCTTCTTCATAAAAGTGAAGCCAATCTTGCAAAACTTCTTTCAAACGTTTACCGCAAATTTGATCTGCCGCTAACCAGATGGGTTTTATAATCGGTAAATAAATTTCTGCTTCATACGTCGGTTTCGCTCCTCGACGTTTAGAAGACTTAACTTTCTTTTTATTCAGCTTTCGAATTAAATACTTGCGATTCATCCCAGTCAAATCGCATAGTTCATTCAATAATAGACTTCTTTTCTTTACATTAGAGCGCCGATATTTGTGATATATTCGCTGCCAATCGATTCGTTTTTCATAGCGTTTTGCCATCGTTAGCTCCACAATTTCGGGTTACCTTAATTGTGATGCAACGAATGCTTTTTGATGCTTGTTTAAATTTTTACCGGGTTACCTTTAATGCGATTCAACACGATAATGACACATTTCTTTAAACCACCCCTTGCAAAAATCATCAATATCACAGAATATTTTCACTATCGGTGCTAATATCCTGTTTCCTTATACAATTCGGGCGTGAATTTTAAAGAAAAAATCTATATGGCACCGATATTTTTCCCAACAATTCAATGACATAACCTTATTCTTATATCGAGATGAGGTTATTCTTAACTGTAAGAGCTAATATGCCCAAGTTTAAAACAGATGAAGAGCGGATGAAGCATCCGCAGGCAAAACTAATTCCTTCCTCAATGTGGAATGACAATGAGCTATTTTGTGAAACTCTAAATGATACAGTACTTTCATTAATGAAAGTCACAGAAAAAGACTTAATGTATCGTTTAACTAATGCAATTCCAAAACTAAATAACCTATGGCTAAAAAAACAAGCCTGGTTAGCTATTGCATTAAGCCACCCAAACTTGGAATTATCAATGTTGGAACAAGTTGCTAAATTGTTAGGACTAGAAGATAGCAAAATTTTTTCTTTATTGGCGATTTTAGGGAAGGTACATCTTTTAGCTGAGTTTGTAAAAAGGCATGCCCAAAGCCATATTTTGGAACTGATCGCAAGCAATAGCTTTTCTGTATATAGAAAAGCAGCTGAAAATGGTCATATAGATGTGTTGGATTATTTGGAGACACTGGTAAAACCCAAGCAGGTCATTCAAATGATTAGAGCAGTAGATTTTTCTGCTTATCGAGACGCTGCCCGAAATGGTCATCTTGATGTATTAAAAAACTTGGAAGGTAAAGCTCCTGATCTGGTTTTAAGCATGATAAAGGCAGAAAATTTTTATGCATACAGACTTGCAGCGGCTCGGGGAAATATTGAGATATTAAAGCATTTAGAAGCAAATGTACCAAATCTCATTACAGACATGGTGAAAGCAGAAGACTTTTATGCTTTCCGTAAGGCTTTTGAAAATGGCCATATTGAACAATGCAAAACCCTACTCTCAAAAAGTAATCTTTGTTTTGCCTATGCCGAAATGCATATGCGTGAATACGGTGAGCAAATTATTGAACCATTCATCGATCAACTACTCTTAACGCTCCATCGCGATAGTCTGAATACTCCTGCTCATGGTGTTTTTGATGTCAAAGATCCAGAGCAGGCAAAAATCTGCTTTTATATGATAAGAAACATAATTCGTCGTAATGACCGGGATTTCGATGATCAGATACGTTTTTTACTGAGTATTCCATCAGTCAGAGATTTAGCACACCGTGAAATTACAGTTGGTCTACCAAATGAATTAGTACGACTTGCTTTAACTACAGGCAATCAACAAGCCGCATCCATTCTTTTAAATATTCCTGAAGTCAGAATACTCTCTGAACAAAATAATTATTATTACGCAGACATACAAGGACAATTGGATTTAGCTCGACTTGCTAAAGATCGTGAATCGGCTATGACTGCACTGACTAAAGGAGAGCAAAAGCGTCTAAATGCAGCAATTGAATATTATCGACCAGCATTGAAGGAGCATGGTGTTGATAAGCTTATGAATGATTTGCGTGAGCAATTAAGACAGCGATATGAAAGCAAACCAGCCTTGATAATCAGTGATGATGGACTTGAAATTAAATTACCTATGGATTTTTCTGAATTCCAAAAACTCAATCTCAACAAAAATGAATATCAACAGGCTCTAAAAGCATATTATCAACACAAGGATCACACGGCATGGCGTTATCTTGCGAAACCTAACCTGTGGATGAACAACGAGGCGTC
Source organism: Legionella pneumophila subsp. pascullei (assembly GCF_900637585.1). NCBI lineage: Bacteria > Pseudomonadati > Pseudomonadota > Gammaproteobacteria > Legionellales > Legionellaceae > Legionella > Legionella pneumophila. The sequence goes on along the minus strand of NZ_LR134380.1, from coordinate 2,380,562 downwards.
TTATGTATACTTCGATAAAAAACGTGGAGAGAGATGGTCTACGTTTGAAGAATATCAACCACTGATTGTCTTGTTTTGGTTGGCTGCTACTGACAACTCAACACCACCGATTGATGGCCACACATTCCAATCGCGACTCGATCATTTTATTGATGAACTTGCGCTGATTGGACGCGCGCACAATTGGGATCAAACTCGAATTAATGAAAAGCAACAAGAAGAAGAATATGATGATTTGACTGGCGATAAACCTTCTTGTTTCTCAGGCGTAAAGCGCAGACTCTTCCAATCCGTCCTCGGCCATCCCCTAATTACCATTTTAACCGAAGATATGATTTTAGAGGAAATAAGAAATTTTGCGCGAGATCATTTCCAATCACAAATTAATGAAGAGAACAGACACATGTTTAAAGAAGCGTTCGAAGATTACATTGTTAATACCAATGATATAGAAGAGGACAACAAAAAACTTCTTTTAACGTTGAATATTTCTAAAGAAAAACTACAGCAATTTGAATTCAACTTAGTGAATAAATATGGTGCTCAATATGCAGAAGATTGTTTTTTCCAAAAACTTGTTCGTACTAAATTAAGTTTAGCATCCGATGGAACAGAATTCTTTTATCAATCTCATGCCCTGTCACTAGATGGTATTGTTGGATTCTATAAGTTGGTTAATGGTAGTACCCTAATCAGGCCAGATTTTAGGTAGTGCATCAAAATTGTTGAGCACACATTTCTAGCAAATTTAAATCGATTGATAAACACGCCGAAAGGTCTGATGGCCCTTGAGTTTTCCCACTTTGTTACTATTAAAAATTCGATTAAGTCTTATCTTAATTTTTGTGCGTGAAGCAGCTCTAACAAAGAGTTTTTGGAATAAGTCAGGCTCACAATTTCCCACGATGACTTGCTGAAGCTGCTGGTGCATGACTCCAAATAAAATAGAAAAATTTAATCGCTAAGTGCCTGGATTATCGGGGCTCCATGGGCCTTGAGTATCACAAAATTTTAGCGATAAGAAAATAAAGTACCCGTAGTCTTTATTTTCTCATCTGCTGTCGATTTCAATCATTTAACCAGCAAACAAGCACTTAAATGTAACCACTTTCTCGACGATAGGTATCACTCTCATCTTCATCTACAGTGCGAGTTAATTCGAGTTTTACGGGTTCAGTGCCTATTTTAGTTGAAATTTCATCAATTAACTGTGTATTTTCTTCAATTTCGATTTTCGAAGTCATTTTACTAGTGAGTTTACTTAACAGTCCATGTAACTCTTCGGCATTTTCTTTCGATATACCTAAACCTTCTTCCAGCTCTGATGGTTTTTTATTTGCTAAAAAGGCAATGACTTGATCCGTATTAAGCTTGTCATTAGTAAGCTCTGTCTTAAACGCTCTTAGAGTTTGTTCCTTCATTTTTATTTGCATTCTCTCGATACCTACTGTATCTGTGGTAACACCTAATTTGTTAGTAACAGACCATAATCCCCCTAATAATCCTCCTTCCTGATTATCAAGTGAGAGAAGCTTGGCCCTTCTTGCTTCAGCTAAATTATCGTGATGAATTTTACAGATATCACGTAATTGTGTAATCAGATCTTTACTCTTGGATTGCAAATCCAGCATTCCAGAATGGGCTTTTTCCTGTTTATCAAGGAGAGAATTTCTACAGGCACTAATTTCTTCTTTTTGTTTCATACTTTTAACCGAACTGTCCAATGTTTTTTCAAGTTCTGTTAAAAGACCAAGACATGCTTTTACGTAAGGTCCTCCTTCCTCAAAGTTAGCTCGGTCGTTGATTCTGGTCAGAGCATCTTTGGTAGATCTTAGTATTGCATCGGTCAGGTTTTGATTGAAGGTTTGCAGTTGCCTTTTTAAACCGTCTAAATCAGACATATCCAAAGGTTCAGGGGAATCACCATGATTTTTTATTCTATCATTATGAATAAATTCCAGGGTTTCCAGGTAACTGTTAAGCTTGGTTGTCATTGATTTTATATCTTCAAAGGTCAATTTCCTGGGTATTTTTACTAATGCTGAGATGTTTCTGGTTGTTTTCTCCAGAAGTGCTGTCAGTAATTTGGGTTGAGCGTTTTGTACTCGTTTTTCCAAGGCTTCTATATCAGAGAATTCCACTGCTTTTTCTTTATCATCATGTATTCGGGATTTTTCACTGCGCAGGAATTTTAATGCTTCTTGTATGTTATTTAAATCGGACATAGCCTTTTTATAACTATCAGGATTTAAAGGTTTGACCTTTTCAAAGTCACCAACTTTTTGTGTCGTTCCATATAGGAGAAATTGATAGTATTCTCTCGCTTTTTTTGCGGAAACAAGTTCAGCCGAGACTGGCTTGCTACCCATTTTTGTTGATATTTCATCAATTAATCTTGCGTTTTCCTGTAATTTATCTATTGGAGTAGCTTTTGCGCCCAGTTGCTTTAACAGTCCGTGCAATTGCTCAGCATTCTCTTTTGTTATGCCCAAACCTTCTTCCAATTCCGATGAATTTTTCTTTGCCAGAAATCGAATAAGTTGATTTATATCACTCTTGTCATTGTTTAACTCAGTTTTAAATCTCGCAAGTTCTTTTTCCTTTTTTGTTTCAGCGTGACTTATCGCTGTCGTTATCCTACTGAAGAAACCGTCTAGTATTCCTCCGGTCTTGTTCAGTTCCTGTTGCAGTACCTCTCTCGTTTTAGCTAAATTGTCATGGTGAATATTGCATAGATTGCGTAATTGTGTAATCAGTGCTTCACTCTTGTATTGCAATTGCAGCATCTCCGGATAGGCTTTTTCCTGTTTATCCGTTAGAGAATTTTTATAGGTATTAAAGTCTTCTTTTTGTTTCGTTGCTTTCTCTGAACTGTCCAGTGTTTTTTCAAGCTCAGCAAAATGATCAAGACAGCGTTTTATGTTAGGTGCTTCTTTTTCGAGTGTAGCCGGATCCTTGATTTTATCCAGAGAGTTTTTGGCTTCATCTAATAAAGTTTGAGCTAAAATCTGACTAACGCTTTGCAGTTGATTTTTTAATTGATCCAGGTCAGACATATCCAGAGGATCGGTAGATTCACCATGATTTTTGATTCTTTCATTACGAATAAATTCCAAAGTTTCCAGGAAACCATTAATCTTGGATGTTATTGATTTGATATCGTCAAAACTAATTGATTCAGGTATTTTTGCAAGGTCTTTGATACCTTTTGTTGCTTCTTCTACAAGTGTAGGGTATAACTTGGGTTGAGCGTCTTGTAATCGCTTTTCCAAGGCTTCTATGTCAGAAAAATCTACGGCTTTATCTTTGTCAGTATGCATGCGAATTTTTTCATTACGCAGAAGGTTTAATTCCTGTTGCATGTTATTTAAATCAGCAATGGTTTTGTTATAGCTTTCAAGATTGGCGGGTTTGATTTTCTCAAAGTCGGTGACTCGTTTTGTCACGTCTGTGACAAGCGCTTCATACCGTACTCTCATTTTCTCAGCATCTTGTACAATTGGAGTAGTGGTTGCACGTTGCAGTGCTTCAAGATTTCCAGCTAGTTCTTGCTTGATACCAACGATTCGTCCTCTTAACTCTTGTCCTATCCCCTTGGCTTTACCTATTTCTTTTTCTGCAGGCAGTTTATTGAGCGCTTGTAATGCTTCTGTGACATTTTGTTTATCCAGCGCTTCACTACATTCCGTGAGGGCGGGGATAATCTGGCTTTGCAGCATGATTCTCTTTTCAATCTGTTGTTTTAATACATCCATTTGAGCTTTGGCTCTAACCGCTTCTCCTGATTTAAAGGCAGACCATTGCTTATCGGTAGGGAATTTTGCCAAGGCTTTTTGCATCATCTCCATGTCGTTGGTTCTAAGCGCGATATGGCATTCCTGTAAGACAGGGATGACGTGTTGGTTAAGAAAATCTCTGCGTTCAGGGGATATTTTATTGTCACTGGTTTCCAGAGAAAGACGATGAGAGATTCTATCAAAAATCCCTTCTCTAAGAGGCAATTTGGCTTGCCGTACCATTTCTGTTCTTAGATTTTTTAGTTGTTCGTCGATGTTATAGCTGCCTTTGTCCTTTTCAATGGCGTCCAATGCCTGAGTGACTTTCTCTTTTTGCATTTTCATGAAGGGCTCAACCGCATAACCGCTTTCATGGCGTGGGATAAAGTCAGGACTTTTTACGGCAACCAGTGTAAAGACACAACGGTCTTCTCCTTTTGTCGTTTTACCATCAAAAGTGACTTTGACCGGAACCAAGGCAACATCCTCCGGCAAATAAATGGAAAATTCATCTTCAGACCCAGCCATATGGCTTCCAACTTGCTTGGGATTTAGTAAACCATCCGGGTCAAGCATTTGAAAAACAACATTGGAATCCCAGGCTTTTGTAAGTTCATAATTTGTGGTTGTACTGGCACAGGTTCTGCCAGACATTTGGCTGAAATCATTTAACTTGATTTGTTTAAAGGCCTCTGATGAATGATCGGTAAAAAGACGTTCTGTTGTATTGGCAATCATTGCATTAGCTTGATTGATTAATTTATTTTTAAACTCTTCTGGGAGATTTAATCCACGATACAGTTTTTTAGGAGCCGGAACGTGAGATGTATCCATTAATGATTTATTAGTCAAAGGTGTCATTAAGGTGGTAAACAGCACTTCTTTGAAAGAGGAGCCTTTATCCCGGTTTTGTGCGATGGCATTGACTCGACTAAAGTACCAGGCATCATTTTGCATGAGGAAAATTAAATCATGCTTCATTTGAGTGACATCGCCACCTTTCTTTCTTATTCTATTTTCCCAAGCGTCCCCAATTTTCACTGGAACTGCTTTGGGATCAGTAGAGTGAAACTCGGTGTCTTTCTCATGTCGCATTAAAGTATCGATATTTTTGATGTCGGTGTCATTGAGCAATGAACCTACAACAGCCATATCACATTTGGCTAACAAGTCACGGAAGAATTTTTCTTCCAGCTTTTGTCCATTGATGAGCACATGATCATCATGGATGCAATCAGGATTGGCCATGATTTGCTGAATGATGCGGGCAGCCGCAATTTCATCCATATTGGGTTGTCTACTTCCTTTCTCTTTACTGGGTTGAAATGCCTCTTTCAGAGGATCAATTTTTGCTTTGTCAAGAGCTATTTCTAATTGCTTCAAACAAAAATCCACATCGTTCTCACATCGTGCTCTTTCTCTGGAGTTCAATCTATCCCAATAAGCCATATAACTCATGCCGGGCATTCCGCCTTCCAAATGTTTACCAGAGCCCGGGAAAGTACTTTGGATTTCAGGAAGTTTTAAAAACTCATCGACGCGCATAAATCGTTCATTTTCTTTCAGTTGATAAGTTTGAGGAAAAACTTTTAACTCACCTTCTTTTTGTCCATTTTTCGGTGCTTCTCTGATGGGTTGGCCATTCTTACCAATCACATAGCGCCCTAAACCGGAAACAACCAGATGAGGCTCTTTGTTATCAGAGTCAAAACCTGTCACTGCTTCATAAGTGGCATGAAAAAATTGTCTTTGTATCGAAAAAACGGCTTCTGTTGCCTGGGTACCTATCCAGCGTTGCATGGAACTGAAATAACGCTGCAAGAATGATTCAGGAGGTTGCTTTACCCGAACCAAATCCACCATATGGCCCTGGTTAATCAGCACGTGGGCCGGAGTTGAATCCCAATCATGATTTTTATCTTCAATCACTCGGGCATAAAAATTAACTTCTTCCTGATCTTTGAAGACATCAGGAATCAGGGTGGGTTCATTTTCTTTCACATACTTTAGGAAAGCATCTCGGCTTTGTTCATGGTATTTGGCATAATTTTTAGCAGATTCCTCATCGTCTCTTCCTGTAACGAAGAAAGCCTGCGCAATCATGATTTTTTTCAGTTCTTCTGGCGTGACATCAGCAATAGTACGACCGTCCTTGAATTTTCCTAATGTTTCACCCCTTAATTTGGCTTTACGCGCTTCTTCGACAATGATTTCAGCATAAGCCATTGTCCGTATAGTATGAGCAAGACCATGGACTTGTCTGTATACCATTTGCCCGCCGATATTGGCTGGTGTTGCTTCCACGGTCCCGGTATAAGGTTTCCCCAAATAATTGTCATAGGCGTATTTTGCAGCAGTGCGCACGGTGTCATCGGTGAATAATGAAAACCCATTCCAAACGGGTAAGGATGGTTGTTGAGGAGCAGTGGGTTTAACAGGAACCTCTTTAGGAGAGGTGTCCTTCACTGGAGGAACAGGGGAGGGTAGCTCTATGTGCAAATCTTTTTCAGTGGTTTGTCTTAATGCTTTCGCATCGGGTTGGGGGTCACCTTCTGGAAATTTATCAGCTACAGCCTTTAACCAGCCGGTAATTTTCGGATAACCGTTATCGGTTAATTCATCCTTCATTGCATCCGTGGTGATTTGACCCAGGGTTTCTAAATTGGGAGGATTATCCTTGTTAAGTTCAGATCGTGCTTTTAGTCCAACAGAGGCGACCCAATATCCACAGAGTCCCATGTTTAATCCGGGGTCATTGGGGATAACAGAAAGGGTAGAGCCCTCGGGCAATTGAGTGGTTAAAATGTCTTGGTAGCCTTCACCTGAAATTTTACCCATTGGATCAAAGAGATGGTATTGGTTACCTGAGCCTTTGATTAACATGATCCAGTGACCGGAGTCTCTCTTAGGACCTACCCCAGTTAACACAGGCATAAAACCTTGTTTGTCGAGAGCCTCTTTATCAATAGTGGGTACTCCATTATAAATAGTACCGCTTTTAATCTCAGGATGCCCCATTCGTGCAAAAATAGCATGCATGCCTTCTTGAGTTAATTCTACCCCTTCTACATATTTAGGCATTTTACTTTCTCCCAAACGGATATTTGTACTTACAAATATTGGCTCTAATAGATGTGAATATTCTTCATTTGTATTTTCATTATAGGAGCTCAGGATTAAGAAAGTATTAAGTGTTTAAAAAAAGGGCAGTGCATGGATTGGATAGCTGGAACAGAAGTGAGGGGTTTTTCTATTCTTTCTCTTAAAGTACACGTTAGAAAATCAGGAAGTAAAAGATGAATTTGAAACAGAGAAGAAGTCTGCTCTGTCTTTCTTATAGACTTCTTCATGGGAATGGCACGCTTTCAAGGAGTCATTAGGAAGTTATCCTCTTAGTGCAAACGTTTATCAGGGGGAGATTCGGATTCCGGTTTTTCAGAATCGATATCCGATTTTTCTGACAAGTTTTTATGAGCTTCTCTCCAGAAGCGTTGAATGGTTATCGCAGCATTAGTCTTGGCGACTGCTTGAAAACGTGAATCATAAGAGTCAGTGGATGAGGAGGGATACTTAAGCTTGGCTTCTTCGTAGTAGGACAAAACCAACCTTTTTTGAAAGTGACATCCCGGTCTTGCAAGGTCCAGAAGTTTGGCAACTGCTTCAAAGCACGAATTGGCATCAGTTTTGATTTCTCCTGAAAGTATTTTCTCTACTTGTTGTAATTGTTTAAAAAATTCTTTATCAAGTTGCATGGTTCCTTCAATCAGTGTTACTGTGGCATACAGCAGTTTTTCAAGTTCTCTTAATGGACTTTCCCTGTTGTATCCGCCCAGGTCTTGATGAACACCATCAACAGACAACCCTACACCAGAGACTAGTTTATCAGTGAATTCATATTCTGGTTCACCAGAATAAAGACTGTATTGTTCCATTTGAATTGTATCTTCATCCAATTTGGAATAATCAGGTGTCATCCAGAATTGTGTTTGTCTGAAATGTTTTTCAATATTAGCGCGTTGTTTTAGTAGTGTTAGTGCTCGGGATGGGGGTATTCCAGTCATGATATGAATGGCTTCTGCACAACTTGAAAACATGACGTTAGCCAATTCTCGCCATACTGCTTCCTTTTTAGGTTTATCCATCATATCTCGAGTGATTTTATCCCCGTAGCTGCCAAGTGTTAACTGAATAACCAGTAAATATTCCGCTATGGTATTGAGATACAAATAATTACCAAATAACCTGCGTTTGCCGGTGAATAAAGAGTTGGCTGTACCTGATGATTTGTCAAAGAAGGTTGGATGATAACCTCCAGTGAGCAGTTCCGAGAAGTAATGTTTTGTGAAATCAGAAGAAGTGAACAGGCTTGTTATGGGCAGACTGTCTCCTAAATCAGCTAAACCACTCCCGCGCAAATTGACGAATTCCACGGCTTTTTGCCATTTATCAATGCGCCCTAATTGGAACTGTAAAACATTCAACAGTTGAACCAAAGCCTGGTATCTTCCTTTGTCTTCGCGCTCGTCTTCACCAAAATGAGTATGGAAGATGTCAGCTAATTGGGGAAACACAATGCCTTCACGTAATAGAACAAAGAGATCGTGCACATTTGTTTTAACAGAAGTCCTCAGATGTTCCAAATCCTGATGTTCATCATGCAAGTAAGTGAAATAAGAAAGAGGGGCTTTATAAACATACACTTCAAGGTCTTCGGAGTCGTCTATTAAGGCTTTAAAACGCTCAAAATTTGATGAATCTCTGCATATTTCCAAACCCCCTGATTTTTTAACAGAGTATTGTCCGAGGGGCTGTGGTAATTCGCTTTGTAAATCCAAACGACGTTGATGTTTAAGTAAATAATCTGCCATTTGATATTCTTCTTCCAAGGTGGACTTAGGCTCGCCTTTTTTTTGTACCTTAACCGCGACCACCTCATTGGGGGGATTGCTAAATAACAAAGTTCTGCCCTGGATTCGCAATAACCGATCGCTTGACATTTGATAACGCAAAGAAGAATCAATCGGTCCCTTTTCTTTTCTATAATGATGCTCTGATGAAAGGCTTACTTCTTTAGGTTCTGTTCGTAACAAGAGATTATCAGTCAGAGTGGAATGATAAAAATTGGTGGATAATCTTTCACGAAACATAGGATTAAAGCTGGAATCTTCATCATAGGAATGAGCAAGCCATGCTGTATAAATTGGATTAGGGAAGAGAAAGACAGAGGAATCCCTGAATTTTTGTATAAAGGCGCTTTGGTTTTTGGTTAATGATTCCTTATGATACTCATGAATTAATGCCAGCATGAAATTGGAATGAGCACGGTTATTTTTTAAATAATGAATAATTGGGTATTCACTTTTTTCAATGAGTTCATTGATTATTTTCCATACATGGGGCTCTTTAGAGGCAAGGTAAGTGCCCAATGGCTTGGCTAATGACAGTATTTGATTTTTTTTAATTCCATCGTTCTCTGAGTTGGCAAATGATCTAAGAAAGAGATAGTGAGAGGCAATTTGTTGTGGTGGAACAGAGCTTACCTTGTTGCTTTTGATGAGTTGATCAATGGAAGTGAGATAAATCTGGACTAATTCATTTCTGGTGGCTTCAAAAGGAATTTCCTTTAATGGGATAGAACGCCCGCTTAATACCTTCACAGGTGGTGGCAGAGAGGAGTCATGAGTACTTGTTTCACCGCGCCGGGCAAAATAATATTGTTTCACATGGCTATCCATGATTGTTTCTTTAGGACTCTTTTGTTTAGTAGTGCTTGTAGTTGTTTCAGCTTTTACTTGGTGCTTTTTTTGTTGGACAGGAGCGATTGTTTCCGGTTTGACAGAACCCATCGGTTGGGTAGGCTCAACCGTTTTGGTTTTGACTGCACTCTCTTCCTGGGTGGTGTCAGTGGTTTTAATTTTTGCTGAAACATCAGTTGCTTCCACTGCAGTCTCAGGTGGATTATCTTCAGATTGATCAATACCAAAAAAATCAAGTACTTTCTTTATGAAACCAAACATACTGCGTCCTCATGACCTCAAAAGTTATAGAATATGCTATCTCATTACCTCTGTCATAGTTGAGCTTTTTTTTCCAAGACCTCTGTATTGTCATCGTCTCTTTTTTGAGATGAAGGACAACACCAAAATACGTGTCTAAGGAGTGATACCAGGAAAAACTCTTTTGCTTTGGGAGGCTCTTCTCTTATAGTGATTTGCTGTGGCAAAGCGATCACTTCATCGACATCATAGCCTTCTTTTTCTTTAACCTGATGATGCCAATCGGGTGTGTCTACTTTGACCAAAGCGCCATAGCAGCCATCCACCGAAAATCCAGCTTGTGCAGTTTTTTTAGCATCGGCTTCTTGACCTTCCACTTCAAGAGGTCCTACTATTTTAAGCGCTCTTTCCACTCTATCAGACTCAATGCCCAAATGAGGCCATTCTGATGAACTGATATAAGGAACAGCCTCTCCAGTGGCAGCAAAAAGGCTGCGTGCATAATGCATAATATCTAAACCGTCTTCGCGCCCAAATAGCTGAATCAAGGTTGGTACGATACCTGAAACACCTCGTGAATGACCTATAAACACTTCTACAGGGCTTTTACAGCGCATTAAATCGATCATGTGCGATAAGTGGATGAGATAGCCTTCAGCGGTCTCATCAAACCTATCACCTATTCGGTCTTCAATACAGCGAGAATAAAGGATAATTTCTTTTTCTGAAAAGAGATGAGTCAAATGCTTACGGGCATATGCTTCGAATTGTTTAGCGCCATACAGATGATAACGATGGTAAGCATCACCATAGGAAGCCTCGCTTTCGCGTCCGGCTACGAAGAATAATTGAGCGATGTTAAGCTTTTTAAGGTCTTGTACACTCAGATCAGCGATAGTGCGTCCGTCAGCACATCGATGAGGATATGGTTGTCTTTTGGCAGCTTCATACATTAATTGGCTATAAAAAAGAGTGCGCATGGTATGAGCCAAACCATGAATGGGGCGATGAAGTTTTTGATCATCTATCGTGATGAATCGTTGCAAATTATGCCCTGTGCCTGTCGCACGAGTGGCATAAGGGGTTTTATGATTGTATTCCCATTCTGAGCCTACCTCAGTGTAGGGTTTGGATAATCTTTCCTGATAGACATATTCTGCTACTTTTAACACTTCTGGATCTAAAATTATGGGCACAATAACCACCTTTTGATTAAATTAAAACATAGCATTCTTTAATGCTACAACACGATTAATTATTATTCAATAAAGAAATTTATCATTCCTTAAAATAAAAAGCTGGTAGCTTGATGAGGAAACAAATAAGATGATGTTTTGTCTCCCATCTGCTACAGCTTTGCACTATTCATTACATCATTTAACAATTGAACAAGCACTTAAAAATACTCCTTAGAAACCATACATTATGTCATCGCTTTCTTCCTCATCTATTGTGATGGTGTGATCTTGTTTTACTGGTTCTTTCCCTATTTTAGTTGAGATTTCGTCGATTAATTTTGCGTTTTCCTGTAATTTATCTATTGAGGCAGTTTTAGTGTCCAGTTGCTGTAGTAGTCCATGCAACTCCTTTGCATTCTCTTTAGATATGCCTAAACCTTCTTCCAACTCCGATGGTTTTTTCTTCGCTAAAAAGGCAATGATTTCATCTGCATTTTGTTTGTCATTGTTGAGACAAGTCTTAAATCCTCTAAGAACCTGTTCTTTCATTCTTATCTGCATTTTTTCAACATGTACAGTATCTGTAGTAATACCCAGGGTATTGGTTACAGTCCATAATCCACCTAAAAGTCCACCTCCCTGACTATCTAGTTGTTGAAGTCTCTCTCTTCTTGCTTCAGCTAAATTTTCATGATGAACATTACATAAATCACGTAATTGCATGATTAGCCCTTCACTCTTATATTGCAGTTGCACCATTTCTGGATAGGCTTTTTCCTGTTTATCTATTAAGGCTTTTCTATAAGTGCTGATGTCTTCTTTTTGTTTTATTGCTTTTTCTGAGCCATCCAAAGTTTGTTCAAGCTCTGTCAAATGATCAAGACATTTTTCAATGTATTTTGATTCTTCCTCAAAAGTAGCGATATCTTTGATATTGCTCAAAGAGTCTTTAATATCTTCCAACAAATCATCAACCAAGTATTGATTCAATGTTTGTAATTGCCCTTTTAATTTATCCAAATCAGACATATCGAGAGATTCCGTTGATGTTCCATGTTGTTTTATTCTTTCATTACGGATCAATTCCAAGGTTTCCAGATAACTATTCATTTTGGATGTCATTGATTTGATGTCATTAAAGGTAAGCTCTCCCGGTATTTTTGCTAATTTTGCAACATATTTAGACGTTTGCTCTAAAAGTTGAGTTGGTAATTTGGATTGAACATCCTGTAATCGCTTTTCCAAGGCTTCTATGTCAGAAAAATCCACTGCTTTATCTTTGTCAGTATGCATGCGAATTTTTTCATTACGCAGAAGGTTTAATTCCTGTTGCATGTTATTTAAATCAGCAATGGTTTTGTTATAGCTTTCAAGATTGGCGGGTTTGATTTTCTCAAAGTCGGTGACTCGTTTTGTCACGTCTGTGACAAGCGCTTCATACCGTACTCTCATTTTCTCAGCATCTTGTACAATTGGAGTAGTGGTTGCATGTTGCAGTGCTTCAAGATTTCCAGCCAGTTCTTGCTTGACACCAACGATTTGTCCTCTTAACTCTTGTCCTATCCCCTTGACCTTACTTATTTCTTTTTCTGCAGGCAGTTTATTGAGCGCTTGTAATGCTTCTGTGGGATTTTGTTTATCCAGTGCTTCACTGCATTCCGTGAGGGCCGGGATAATCTGGCTTTGCAGCATGATTCTCTTTTCAATCTGTTGCTTTAACACATCAATTTGAGCTTTGGCTCTAACGGCTTCTCCTGATTTAAAAGCAGACCATTGCTTATCGGTAGGGAATTTTGCCAAGGCTTTTTGCATCATCTCCATATCGTTTGTTCTAAGAGCAATATGGCATTCCTGTAAGACAGGGATGACGTGCTGGTTAAGAAAATCTCTGCGTTCAGGTGATATTTTATTATCACTGGTTTCCAGAGAAAGACGATGAGAGATTCTATCAAGAACCCCTTCTCTAAGAGGCAATTTGGCTTGCCGTACCATTTCTGTTCTTAGATTTTTTAGTTGTTCATCGATGTTGTAGGTGCCTTTATCCTTTTCAATGGCGTCCAATGCCTGAGTGACTTTCTCTTTTTGCATTTTCATGAAGGGCTCAACCGCATAGCCACTTTCATGTCGTGGTATAAAGTCAGGGCTTTTTACAGCAACCAGTGTAAAGATATACCGATCTTCTCCTGTGTCTGTTTTTCCTTCAAGAGTTACCTTGGTTGGTACTAAAGCAACATCTTCCGGTAAATAAACGGAAAATTCATCTTCAGACCCAGCCATATGGGTTCCTACTTGTTTTGGATGTAGTAAACCATCCGGGTCAAGCATTTCAAAAATGACATTGGAGCCCCATATATCTGTTAAAAGTTTCATATTTTTGGTTGTACTGGCACAGGTTCTGCCCGACATTTGGCTGAAGTCATTTAACTTGATTTGTTTGAAGGTTTCAGTAGAAAGATCAGTAAACAGCGTATTTTCTGTATTGGCAATAATCGTATTGGCTTGATTGATTAATTTATTGGTAAATTCTTGTGGCAGATTTAATCCACGATACAGTTTTTTCGGAGCTGGGACGTGAGATGTATCCATTAATGATTTGTTAGTCAATGGCGTCATTAAGGTGGTAAAGAGCACCTCTTTGAAAGAGGAGCCTTTATCCCGGTTTTGTGCGATGGCGTTGACTCGGCTAAAATACCAGGCGTCATTTTGCATGAGGAAAATTAAATCATGCTTCATTTGAGTGACATCGCCACCTTTCGTTCTTATTCTATTTTCCCAAGCGTCTCCAATTTTCACTGGAACTGCTTTGGGATCAGTAGAGTGAAACTCAGTGTCTTTCTCATGTCGCATTAAAGTATCGATATTCTTGATGTCGGTGTCGTTGAGCAGTGAACCTACAACAGCCATATCACATTTCGCCAGCAAGTCACGGAAGAATTTTTCTTCCAGTTTTTGGCCATTGATAAGCACATGATCGTCATGGATGCAATCAGGATTAGACATGATTTGCTGAATGATGCGGGCAGCCGCAATTTCATCCATATTAGGTCGTCTTCTCGCTTTATCAGAACTGGATTGAAAGCCATTTTTAATAGCATCCGTTTGTAGTTTTGATCGGGCTTTTTGGATAGCCCCCAGGCATTTTGCAGGGTTTTGTTCACATTCTCCTGCAAATGGTGTTGGGAAATAGTAAGAGCTTCCTTCCAAACGTGTTTTGTAACCAGGGTAGGTTTGCTGCACATCAGGAAAAGCGTAGTATTCCTTTATGGTTAGGAATCGTTCATTATCTTTCAGTTGATAGTTGCGACCTACAGGTTTTGGTAAGTCTTTTGTAGATTTTGGTTCCTTACCCTCTACAATAACGTATTTCTCGCCATTAAAGGGATTTTCATAAGGTCCACCTCTACTGGGGTCATCAATTGCTTCAGGGTTAACTAAGGGAACAACAGCGCCTGTAGCAAAGAAAAAATCTCGATGGGCCTTGAGGACGACTTCAGCACCTTGCGAACCTAAAGTATATTTAAGCGTATTGTAGGTACGTTCCAATGCGACTTCGGCAGGTGCTTTAGTTCTCATTAAGTCTACCATATGGCCTTGATTTATCAGGATATGTGCCGGGGAGGCATCCCAATCATGATTTTTGTCCAGAATAATCGCAGCATAGAAATCGACTTCTTTTTGATCTTTAAATATTTTGCCGATGAGCTTGTTATCTTCAACGTATTTCCTGAACGCTTGCTCACTTTGCTCATGATATTCCGCGTAAAAATTTCTCTTGTGTACGTCATCATAGCCTGAACGTTCATCATCTCTTCCTACCACAAAAAAAGCTTGTGCGATGAGAATTTTTTTCAGTTCTTCTGGTGTTACATCAGCTAAAGTCTGACCATTTTTTGCTTTACCTAATGTTTCTCCTCTAAGTTGAGCTTTACGTGCTTCTTCTATCATCACTTCTGCACAAGCCATTGTTCGTACCGTATGAGCAAGACCATGAGGTCCTCGATCGGGCCCTTCATTTGGAGGAAGTCGTCCTTCTTCCGGTGCTTTTGGATTTTTTAATGGGCCAGGATATGGTTTTCCTAAATACTCTTTATGTACATACTTTATGGTTTCTAGAACATCATTGTCACTCTCTAATAATTTACTGTCTAAAGAATGCTTGGGAGCTACTTGTGGTGCAGTAGGTTTTGTAGAAATCTCCTTAGGAGCTGTGCCTTTCACTGGAGGAACAGGAGAGGGGATCTCTATGTGTAAATCTTTTTCAGTAGTTTCTCTTAATGTTTTCGCATCAGGTTGGGGATCTCCTGCTGGAAATTTATCAGCCACAGCACGTAACCACCCTGTAATTTTCAGATAACCGTTATCGGTTAATTCATTTCTCATTTCCTCTGTGGTGGTTCGCCCCAGGGCTTCTAAATCAGGAGGGTTATCCTTGTTGAGTTCAGCACGAGCTTTTAGCCCGACAGAGGCAACCCAATAGCCACATAATCCCATGTTTAAGCCGGGGTTATTGGGAATAACAGAAAGAGTAGATGCTATAGGTAATTGGGCTAATAAAGTATTTTTATAGCCTTCGCCTGATGTTTTACCCAGTGGATCAAAGAGAAAGTATTGGTTACCAGGTCCTTTGATTAACATGATCCAGTGACCAGAATCTCTTCTGGGGCCTACTCCTGTTAAAACAGGCATGAAGCCTTGTCTGTTCAGGGCTTCTGTGTCAATAGTCGGTACTCCATTATAAATGCTGCCGCTGGTGATATCGCCATGCCCCATACGAGCAAAAATAGCATGCATACCTTCTTGAGTTAATTCAACCCCTTCTACGTATTTAGGCATTTTACTTTCTCCCAAACTGATATTTGTACATGCAAATACTGATTCTAATGGATACGAATATTCACACTTCGTATATTTATTATAGGATAATAGTTTTAAGGAAATATTAAGCGTTTAAAATTAGGCCCTTGATTTTTTGTGATCATAAAATTGAGAGACAATAAGGCCTTGCTATTTTAAAAACAAGCCGAGAGGAATTGATACAATGATATAAGAGTGTAATGTTTTAATAGTTATAAGTTTTTCTTAGGATTATATTAACAGTTTACAGGCTGGTATCAGGTTACTTTATGCTCGTATGAAACCTTCCGATTGGTGTGTCCAATAGTTATAATACGCTCCTTTTTTTTCCAATAGTTCGGTATGTGTTCCATTCTCGATGATCTTGCCATCTTCTAAAACTATAATTCTATCCATTGCTTTGAGCGTTGATAGACGATGTGCGATCACTAAAGCGGTTTTATCTGTTAATAAATTTTGTAAGCCATCTTGAATTGCCTGCTCAGTTCTGGAGTCTAAGGCTGATGTCGCTTCATCAAGTAACAAGACAGGCGCATTTTTGAGAATAGCTCGAGCAAATGCAATACGTTGTCTTTGTCCCCCTGATAATTTTACACCTTGCTCGCCAATAATAGTGTCATACTGTTGTGGCAGTTCAGAGATAAACTCATGGCAGTGTGCTTTCTTTGCAGCTAAAATCACATCTGATTTATCCAAATTACTGCAACCGTAGGTGATATTATCGTAAATGCTACGATGAAAAAGTGTTAAATGTTGTGGTACTATTGCAATCTGTGAACAAAGTGATTTTTTAGTGTAAGCATTTATAGATAAGCTGTCTATTGAAATAACACCTTTTTCTACATTGTATAATCGCATCAGTAACTTAAATAGTGTTGTTTTACCAGCGCCTGAACTACCAACAATTCCAATTTTCTGCTTTGCTGGAATTGTCAAATTAAAATTTAGAAAAATTGGTTTTTGATTGGGATAGGCAAATGAAATGTCATTAAATTGAATCTCACCTTTATTAATTTGATGTATTTGAGCATTGGCGTTATCTGTGATTAACTGTTGATCTTCCAACAGGCTCAGCCCTTCATTTAAACGCCCGGCATTATTAACGAAATCGAGAAAGCATTTCCCAAGACTACTTGTGAGGCCTGCAATAGCAGTGACTGACGTCATAACAAAAACGATATTGCCCATGCTGACATAACCGTAATCATACCCGACCACTGACCCTATCAAAAAGAAAGCGACGAGGATATTCATAGCAATGTGTTGTACCAGCATGACTTTGCTCATGTGACGCTGCAAATTACGATCATTTTGAACCATATCCTGAATGTCTTTATCCAGACTATCAAGTTCAAAAGACATTTCAGCATTGTAGATTACTGTATGGATATTATTGACCACATCGACTACTTTGCCGTTGACTTTACTATTGGAATTCGCAAGGAGCATCGCTTTATCATTACCAATTTTGGCGGAATGGTATGAATAAATAATCAGTGTGGCCCCCCAGATCCAGAGAACCATTCCAAAATATGGAACGACTAAAGACAATAATATGCCCGTCAGGATAATTGCTAAAGATTGTGGATAAATAATCGTAAACAAATTAAAAATAAGTGGCTCTATGCTAGAACTGGCATTGGTAATTTTATTTGTTAGATAACCGGAGTGCTTGTCTTCAAAATAACCAATGGATTGATTGCCTAAATGATTAAATAGTTGTTTAATCAGATTAGCCTTTTTTTCAGGAATACTGACAAGTGAAAACAAACCATGAACGTAATATCCCAAGCTTCGCAAAACATGAATTGAAACATAAAGAATTAATGAGGTTAAGACTAAGCTAAAGATGTCAACATGTTCAGGATTTTGAAATTTTATTTCATCTATGATTTGCCCAAGTAAGTAGGACATATAAGGTAGAGTAAATGCCCAAAAAAGGCCAAATAAAATAAAAAATGCTGTACTCCAGCGATGTTCTGCCATATATGAGAACAAGACTCTTGAGAAGGTTGGTGTTTTATTACAGCTGGGTACACTACGATTGTTTGGAGTTTTGGGCATAGCATGTCCTTCAAACTTTAAAATTTCTTCCATCTCATCTGTTAGAGTGATCTCAATTCGTTTACCAAAAACCAGTAAATAAACATCGATATCTCAATAGTATTTATCTTTAATTCCAGGTGGATTTGTTCAATTAAGGTGGAATTTTATTGTTTTTTACATCATGCAAATAATCTACCACATTATCGAATTCTTTCTGATTAAATGAGTAAGCAAAATAACTTGAAACTTTTGCCGCTAGTATATTGAATAGTTCACACATTTTGAACAATGAAACCCACATGTTCTTATAATCAGCATCAACATAGGTCTTGAGAAATTCTTGCCAGAGTTCGGGCTCAAGGTAGTTTTCAATATATTTTCCATAATTTCCCATCGGTTGACTAAAGTTTGTTTGAATTCCTATATGCCATATGAGCATTTTAATTAACTCTTCTTTAACTATCTGCTCTGAAACGTGTTTTGCGTAGATGAGTTGTTTTCTCCAGAGCCCCTTGACAACGTAAGTACTTACCCATAAGAATTCATTACAACAGTTAACAAAATCCATTTCTGTAGGGGGGCTTGGTAAGTAATCTTCATCAGAAGGTTTGTCAAAGGGTACCATTAAATTGTCTTTATCAAGCAATAAAATACTTTGACTGTCTCTGGGCATAGTTTCCAGTTGATTGATATGTAACAAGCTTAAATCAACCCTGTTCCAATCTTTAAATTGCATCAGATAAGTATATTTACCTTTAAATTGTGGCCATTGCCCATCCATTTCATCAGGAGTTTGCATGATAAGTAATTCA
Source organism: Legionella pneumophila subsp. pascullei (assembly GCF_900637585.1). Lineage (NCBI taxonomy): Bacteria > Pseudomonadati > Pseudomonadota > Gammaproteobacteria > Legionellales > Legionellaceae > Legionella > Legionella pneumophila. Next base: position 2,361,900 of record NZ_LR134380.1, on the reverse strand, counting down.
CCAAACTGATTAATCCAGTTTTTATCGTGAACAAATGACTCCACCTCTGTTACCAGATACACAATATCATAATCCTGAAAAATATCTTTTTTCGCTGATGGGCTCGCTCGAGAGCCATTCATAATCACAATTTTAATCCTCTCATCGTCATGAGCTACTTTGATGATGAGGTCAAGCATTGTTTTTTCATCACGTCGATTTTTCATATTTGTGGATTATGGCCTTTTTAAATTTAAATTCTAAAATAGCTATTGAAGACTTACTATTAAGGTTTCTGATTCATCATAGTCACCCGGAAGGTATTTTGGATATCTTCATCGCATTCCAGCCTGACTCCAACTGTACCATTAATCGAACTTACCTGTCCTGCTCTAATAGGCGCTCTGTCTTGTTCGATAGAATTGTTTTGCTTAAAAAAAAGTTGGGAACTTGCTGAGGTATTTAAGTTTGAAAGAGATTCAGATTGTGAAGACTGTTTGTATGCGTTAACCAGTTTGGTATATCTTTGATAATTTAATATTTGAAAATTAAAAGCAACTTTAGCGTTTATATTTGTGATTTCCAGAAATTTTTCATAACTATCAATTAAATCCAAACCAAATTGAGTATTTGTTATATTATCAGCGACACGAGGGTTGATTTTAGAGAGCTCTAATAGTTTTTCATAGGAATCGACCAGCATAACCCCTGATGAAGTACCTGTAATATAGTCTGCAATTATGGGATTAATTTTTGATTTTTCCAATAATTCTTCATAAGACTTCACAGTGTCAAATTTTGCAGGGGGATTTTTTTTTATAAAATCATTTTTTAATATTTCGATTAAACCCATAACATAGGATGACATTATCATTTGACTCCTTGTATTTAAAATAATTTGTAGTGGAATAAGAGCGAATCTCTGGAGGCCAGATTCCAGGTGCTTAATTTAACATGACAAATTAATTAGAAGGATTTTTGAATGTGAATTAATTTTTGAATCATTTTTCTATGAATGTATTTATCCAGTAATACAACTTTGGCCAATAATATGGCCAAAATGAATGACGAATTAATATACCTGCACGATCCTAATTTAAATTAGGAGTAGGGCGGTGCCTTTTGATGAGTGAAGACTAGCTCTGTTTCCCTCGCCGTTTCTTTAATCAGCTTTCTGATTTCGCTTTTTGAAATGTTTTGGTCTAAGGCATCAAGTGCTTTATATGGATCAAGCCAGAGACGCGTAACAAAATCAGGAAGTGGTGAGTGTTCAGCAAATGAGTTAGCATTAACATCCATCTCTGAAAGTTGTTGAAGACTTTTCAGTTTGGTATGGCTGTCATCGTCAGTTTTCAGCCATTCGTTCATAATTTTTTCGAGAGAGTCCTGTAACAATCTCATTACGTTTTTTTTCTGATAATCTTTAAAAAAAGTTCCAGCTCCTTTTTCGCGGCTCATCATAAATCAAACTCCTTTGTTATTTTCAAACATTAATAAGTATAATTTTAGAACATTTTGTAATTTATTGATCTTTGGTTTTTCATTAACTAGCTTCGCCTGTTTTTATAACTCTCTGTATTTGTACTTTCCTGTTCTTTCTTATCGACATTTCTCCAGAATAATGAGAGATTCAACTCAGGTTTTATTTCTAATAAGTTTTCCAGATGTTCAGTCATCGCTACTTTTGCTCTACTCCTGTAGTTTTCTACTTTATCTGATGGATTCTCTCCGGGATGGGTATCAATAAATTCTTGTGTTTCTTGTAAATTCTTTAATGCCAATTCGGGATTAATTTCGGTCATTTTGAACTTTACTCGTAATGGTTGTCTTTTTTCATTAAGATGAGCGCAAAAAAACGCTTCACGGCCACGCTTTGAAAAAAATTCGGCATAAATATCCGAGCGTTCTTTCGTGTCTGTTGTTTTTCCCAGTACAGCTAATTTTTCAATGTACTTATCGATGCCAATTTGTGATAGAAATTCGTCTTTATCGCTGACAAACCAATCCTGTAAAGTGTGTGAACCAAAATACGCTTGATAGGGATAGAATTGGCGTGGTGATTTATCCAAGCCTTGAGGGACGTATATTGTAAAAGAATGCGAACCTAGCCAAAAATCAAATTTCTCTTTTTGTTCGTTAAAGACATTGACGATCTCGCTTATTGCAAAATCTTCAGGTTTTTCCGGTTCTTCAAGAATAAAAGGATCACAAAGACTATATTCCGATGAGTCTCCAATTGCGTTGAATAACTTTGTACATTTGTTTTTACCTGGCCCAAGGTCAAAAAGATTACCCATCTTGTCAAGAAGATATAATTTATTTTCTAATAAGTAAATTTTATTTCTAACAGCGGTTTTCGGATTGAAATTTTCGCTTTTTATTTTGACTAATACAATGGGAGGGTCTTCTCTATCAATTTCAAATCGTATCAATAGATTCGTATTGAATGGATCAATATTTTCCAAGGTATTTTTTAGATTGTCTCCGTCCTCTGACAATTCTGTATACTTGGTAAAATGGAATTTCTCTGCTTCAATTTTTCCTAAAAGCAAATCACAAACATCATTACTAGCTTGTCCACAACTCTGAGTTGGCTCAGTCATCATATGACATACCTTTGAAACTTCATTTGCAATTTGTTGCTTAAGGTTCCTTGTTTTATCAATGCAAGGGAAAGATCTTTCTGCCTGCATTTGTCCTAATACTTCAGCAGGAACACCTGTCATCATGACACCATAGCTTTGGTACATACTTTTCAATTTTTTGTGGACCATGAAACCTGGTGATTCCAATTTTATTTTTGTCATATTGATGCCATTTACAATAGTATTGCCATATTATAGGGCAACACTATTTTTTTATAAACAATATAGTTGGAAAATAGACAAGCTATCTTCGGGATTTATCACTTACCACGAAGAACTAAACCATATTGTTCATCCCAAGCTTTTTGAGCTGTTTCTGATTCAAACTTGATTTTTGCCAGCTGCTCCGATGGTAATGTTTTAAAAAATTCAACTATTTTTTCTTGTTCCTTTCCAGATAGATTATCTGCTTCTTTTGCAAGAATCCTTAGGTCTTCTTCCGTTATAGCGGATGAGATCATTTTATCTATTCTACTTGTTGTCTCTAAGGGGCTCCCAAAGAAGGATTGCGGGATTGATTCTTTATAGGTAGTTACTAATTCTTTTTTGTGAGTTGGCTCTACTAGTAGTCGTTTCTCCAATTGTTTAGTCATCGCTTCTTGGGCTTTTGTTTTATAAAGCTCACATTGAGCTTTTTCGTTCTCACCAGGATAATTGATAGCAATGAATTCTTGTACTTCTTGTAAGTTTTGTAAGGCTATTTCCGGATTGACTTCAGCTACTTTAAATTTGACTCGTAATGGCGAGAATTTTTCATTCATACCAGTACAAAAAACGTGTTCTTTTCCCGGAGGAGAAAATAATTCTCCATAAATACTGGAACGCACTTTGCTGTCAGTTGTTGTGCTTAATAATGCCAGTTTTTCAATATAACCATCGATACCCAAGTGTGATAATTTTTCATCTTTATCACCTGAAAACCATTGTTGCAAAGTATGACTGGTCCAATAAGCTTGATAAGGATACAATGTGCGCGTGTCTTCGCGGTCTGATTCAGGAACAAATATGGTAAAAGAATGAGTTGATGTCCAACAATCTATGTTTTTCATTTTAGCTGTAACTATCTTACCCATTTCAAACATGGCTGCTTCCTCTTCACTTTCCTCTGGCTCTAAAAAAGAATCATAAAGAATATAATTTTGATAAAAAGAATTGGTAATAGCATTAAATAGTCTTTCACATGTGTCTGATGTTTGTCCCAGGTCAATGACTTTTCCAAATATATCGAGATACAAAAGTTGGTCTTCCAGGAGATAAATTTTATTTTTTTCAGCAGTCTCAGGATTAAACTCCTCTCTTTTTATTTTTTGGTATTTTTGGGGAGCATTAAATCTATCCATTTCAACCCTAACCAGTAAATTTTTATTGGGTAGAGAACTTTTCAAGTTGGCACCATCCTCAGATAAGATTTGGTAGTTTATTTTTTCGAATTCGCTTGCTCCATCTTTTCCTAAAAGCAAATCGCATACTTCATTGCTCGCTTTTCCGCAACTGTTTGTTGGTTGAGTCATTTCGGATTTTCGAACTATTTCAGCAATATTTTCTTTCATGTTTCCCATTTTTTTTACAGAACCAACGGATATTTCTGCCTCATTTTGCCCTAATATTTCTGCAGGAACACCGGTTATCATTGTTCCATAACTCTTGACCAGATGTTTGATTTTTTCATGCACATGCAAACCCGTTTTTTCAAGCTTGGAAGTGGTCATATTCATCTCGTTACAAAATACCCTATATTTAATTGTAGATTAAAATAAAATTTGTACATTTTGATTTTCAAATATCAATTAAGCCACCATCTTTAGACAGGGGATGGATGAAACAGATGAACCATTTTGTGAAGGGGAGAATGCTTAAAATTCAAAATTGATTAGCAGACCGACAACAGATATTAGTCCTATTGAAAAATTTTGATTAAACTTAAAAATATTTCTCAAAAAGTAATCGCTCAATTTGGCTATTTTTCTCAGGTTATCAATTAGGCGTTCAAATCGAACATTTAAAATCAAAAGTCTATATAGGTAATGCAACAGATGTATTCGAGCGCGCTTGATTTTATTCAGATGAGGTGTCAATGAAATGGTAGAGGGTCTTGCGTCTTGGCTTAGGAAAGACGTTGCTCTCTACCATGAACTCAAGCAGTATAAAATAATTTAATATGAATCCTGTATTATCACCTTATCTGAAGTAGATTCATTACTAGATGTCAACCACTATGTTGAATCCTCCATCAATCATGCGCTTGCCATCAAAAGGCATAGGGTTAATGTCTGGTTTTAAACGAGGATCTTCCATGACTTTTTTCATCCCAGCGTCGCGAACTTGCTTCGAGGGCCAAAGTATCCAGGAAAAAACAACCGTTTCATCTTCTTTGCACTGGACAGCCATAGGAAAAGAAGTGATTTTGCCTTCAGGTACATCATCTCCCCAGCATTCAACCAGTCGCAAAGCACCATGTTCTTTGAATACCAAGCTAGCCTTTGTTGCATGCTCAACGTATTTCTCTTTGTTAGCTTTTGGTACTGCAGCGACAAATCCTTCAACATAATTCATAAAAACCTCCATTTATTTTATGAAATAACAGATAATAACTATGGCACTGCTCGTTCCATTTTTCCAATATTCGGTTGATGATAAACTCTTAAATCGATAGAGCAATTACTGAAGAAAACTTCCTGTGAGAGTAAGATTAAGTCAAACCCCTAAAGCAAGAGTTGCTCTTTTTGAAAGAGATTCATCTTTTTGTTAGTGATTACAAGCAACTACCGCAATCAGGTTTCCTAATTAGTAAGGTCTCAAATCCTCGATTATAATTAGAAGTAGGGTTAATTGGCTATTTATACCCTGTGTTGAAAATGGCACATCGGATTCATGACCAGCCTCGCGAAGACTTGCGTCATGCATTATAGTCAATAGGCCTTACATAGAGGAAGGAGGATACTCTGTGCAAAGGGAAAATACGCATTCAAATGTTGATTTTAAATCTATATTTGATTCCTTGCCGGATTTATATCTTATATTAGACAGGGATTTTTACATCATCGGAGTAAGCGATGCCTATTTGCGGGCGACTATGGTGGACCGGAAACAAATTTTGGGAAAAAATGTCTTCGATGTTTTTCCGGATAATCCCAACGATCCGAAGGCAACTGGCGTTAAAAATCTACATGTATCGCTTCAAAGGGTTCTAAAAAACAAATCGGCAGATACAATGGCCATACAAAAATATGATATTCAGAGACCCGCAGAACAAGGAGGGGGATTTGAAGAACGCTATTGGAGCCCCATCAATACTCCAGTTTTAGGGGCTGATCAGGAAGTGAAATATATTGTTCATCGTGTGGAGGATGTTACTGAGTTTATCCATTTAAAAAAAACTGGATCAGAGCAGTTAAAGTTAATGGAGGAACTTCGTACCAAAGCTGGAGAAATGGAGGTCGAGATCTATCAGCGTGCCCAGGAAATTCAAGAGGCAAACAAGCTGTTGGAAGAGGCCAATAAAAATCTGGCTAGACTGGATCACATCAAAACCCAATTTTTCGCTAACGTCAGTCACGAACTTCGTACTCCATTAATGCTGATATTAGGTCCTTTGGATGTATTGCTTTCTGAAAAATCGCTTCCCTCATCTGTTCGGAATACATTAAGACGTATAGAAAATAATGCTCAAATCTTACTGAAACATGTCAATGACTTACTGAATATCTCAAAGCTGGATGCTGGCAAAATGTTTCTTCATTATACCAATATCGATTTGGCAAAATTAATTCGACAGACAATTGCATTGTTTGAGGCTCAAATTCCTGAGCGTAAGCTGGTTTTTTCAATAAATTTGCCTCATGAATTGCAAGCACAAATGGATCCTGACAAAATCCAGCATGTTTTAATCAATATTTTATCAAATGCCATAAAATTTACACCCAAAAATGCAAAAATCTGGATTAGATTAGAGCAAATCAATCCTGAAACATGCAAGCTTCAGATAGCAGATAATGGACTAGGTATTCCCCCTGATCTTTGTGAAACCATATTTGAGCGCTTTTTTCAGGTTGAGGAACCTACAACTCGTACGGTAGGGGGAACAGGGTTGGGTTTATCGATTGCAAAAGATTTCGTTGAATTACATGGGGGATCAATTCTGGCAGGTAATGCTCAAAATGGTGGCGCCATTTTTACTATTGAATTGCCATTAAAAGCACCTCAAAATGTAAAGGTTTATTCTTCCTATAGCCAGCCATCATTAGGGGAAAAAGAAATAAGCACGAGTCTTGCTGAATTCAGAAATAAAGTAAATCTAATTAAGGAGGCAGCTGAAGAGGATTATTACAGTAGACCGCTTATTCTAGTAGTAGAAGACAATCAGGAGATGAATCATTTTATTTGTAAAATATTGAATACCATTTATCGTACTGAAAGTGCTTTTGATGGCCGGGAGGGTTTGCAAAAATCGCTCGCTTTACATCCAGATCTAATCGTTACTGATATCATGATGCCTCATATGAGTGGTGTCGAGATGGTGCATACCATTAGACAACACCCCCTGTTATTGAAAACTCCAATTATTATTTTAACTGCCAAAGCAGACGATGAATTATGTGTCCGTATGCTGGAAGAAGGGGCACAGGATTATGTGATAAAACCATTCTCAGTCAAGGAGTTTAAAGCCAGAGTTGCTAATTTGATTTTGGTGAAGAAAGCTGAAGATGAACTGGATCAGTTTGTCTATCACGCATCGCATGATTTAAAAGCGCCTCTGCCTGCTATGGAGCATTTGATTTCATGGATAGAAGAAGATCTGGGTGAAATGCTCTCCGAACAATCTAAAAAATATTTACTCCTCTTGCGTCAACGTGCTTCACGAATGTCAAAGTTGCTCGATGGATTGCTTAAATATGCTCAATCAGGATATGTTTTTGATAAGGTCCGTAAAATTCACACCGATAGATTGATTACAGATATTATTAGGAAATTGAATCCCCCGCAGACTATCACATTTCAACTCGAAGACACGCTGCCGGTATTGAATACTTGCGAGCTTCCTTTGAGGGAGGTGTTTACGGCGCTTCTCGATAACAGCATCAGGCATCATCACCGCAAAGACGGACATATCATCATTGGTACAAAAGAAAAGGATCGGTTTTATGAGTTTTTTGTAGCTGATGACGGCCCTGGAATAGAAAAAAAATATCAAGACAGAATTTTTCAATTGTTTCAGACCCTACAACCAAGGGACAAACTTGAAACAAGTGGTGTAGGTTTAAGCATTGCTAAAAAAATAGTCGAGTTTCAAGGAGGTAAAATTTCTGTGGAATCAGAAAAAAACAAAGGCTGCGTTTTTCGCTTTTTATGGCCAAAAGATAAGGAGATTGGCGATGCGTGCTAAGAATGATGAGTGTAGCCACATTTTATTGGTCGATGATGATGAAGTAGATTTAATGTCTGTTCAAAGAGCGTTGACAAAATTGAGTATTCCAGTTTGTTTTCATATAGCACGTGATGGTGTAGAAGCGCTCGAACAACTCTCTGGAAAGATCAAAGCATCCAAACCTAAAATCATTGTCCTTGATATCATGATGCCAAAAATGAATGGTATAGAGTTTCTCAGAGAATTGCGTTCACATATTCACTATAACTCCATTAAGGTTGTTATCTTCACGACATCAAGTAACATCCGTGATAAGCAGGCAACAACAGGTTTGGATATAGCAGGATATTTTGTAAAGGACTCTCAATTTAATGAGTTTGTTTATTGCTGCAAACACTTGCTAGAAAAAAAATCACATCTATCGTAGATCAAACGCGATCTGTTTAATTTAAAAACTTTAGCATACAAGACACCTGTTCTGTGTTATTTTTTCTTCTCGCATTTCCTTAATTAAGTCGCGTATTTGTTTTTTCTCCTTATCCTTGAAGGCTGGATTTGCCAGTTGTTTTTTAAGAAGAGAGATAGGTGAATCACCATAGTGATCTTTAAAATTTGGATCAAAAGTGTATTTTCTCCAGAGGTAATTGGCAGTTTGATAAGCTCTTCCTTCAATAGCTGCAAGTAAAGGTGTTCTATTTAAGTGGTAGCTATTGGTTTGGGTTGGATCGATTCCTTTTTTTAGAATCTTTTTGACCTCTTCCATGTTATTGCTTCTTGCCGCTACCATAAGATTTCCCCATAGCTCTTGTTTTGTACGCCGTTGTCTGAGTTGATGTAGTTCCAGATGTTTATCATTAGCCAGGCGATTAAAAAAGTGACATGTCTGAGCTACACGACCCAGTGTGCTTGCTTTTAAGAAACTCAAGGTATTGATAATTGTTTCTTCAGGAAGGGCAGAAAAAAAATTCTTTTTCATAGGAGTAAATAGTTATGGTTAAAAGATTGATAATTTTACATTATGAACATTAATTGAATATTAAGTGATTGCTTCATTTTTTGCTGTGCAGGATTTCATAAAAGAAGAATAAAGCAGAATAGGCAAGTACAAGATAGATTTGTATCAGGGTGACACTATTTTAGAGTAATTTTTATACAAATACTATAATCAAGTTAGTGTGAGTGTTGAGATGTGAAGGCGTATTATTATGATTTTGAATATTACAGCAGCGCAATTCCCGGATTTGACTCTTAATGCTATTAAATCGTGTCAAAATATCTATCGAAGTATTGATTTTAATTTTGGGGAAGATGCGGACATGGCGATTAGCAAAGGCAGTTTGGAGAAATTTGTCAATCAATTTAAGAGTATCCATAGCACACATGATAAGCCAATTGAAGGGATTATTACCTTGGGAAAGATGAAAAATGTCTCTTCTAATACAATTAAATTACTTCTTAAAACAGAAGATTTCGTTCAAATGCTTGATCAAAAAAGTTTCTTAAAATTAATAGTAACTTCCAATGAAATTGCAAATTTTGTATTAGATAATCCTAAACTAAGAGCAAAACTTGACAGCATTGAACCTTTGGTAGATGCACAAAAATTTGAAAATTCTTGCACTGCAAGAGCAATAATGAGAATACTTCTTGACAAGGGGCTTATTGAACCAAGCAGTTATACGCCTGGCAAAGAATTAGAAATATACAAAGAAATTTGGTTAGAACCTGGGAAAGTGGCATCGCCTGAAAAGATTGCATCTTACTTTTGCAAATATAACTTGAATGTAATTGGTGTCGAAATTAGAGAGCTATCAAAGGCTGTACGCAATAAATATTCAAAAGATATGGTTATTACTTCACTCTATTCACTTTTTAAGAAAGAGGTGCCAATGAGAAAAAAAGTGACATTAACTACCTTGAGTGAAGCAGATTTCCCTGAAGGGATAACCACTCTTATCATCATAAGAACAGGAGTACTCCATACTATATTAGGCAAGAAAAGACACGGGCAATTTGAAGTCACCGATCCATGGTTTGGTGATAAGAAAATATACAATGGATTCATGGACTTTCTTGAAAAAGAGAGAAAAAATCTGGGAGTATTTTTTGAAATTTCTCAAGGATCCCAAGAGATTTTTAGACCGTAATGGTTATCAATGTTTGCCAAAAGCAAATGGCCAAATTATTCCATGTAGCAATGAAAAGCCTTAGTGCGAGCATCAATAGCAAAAGATTGATTTTTAATGCCCTGTTTCAGATTTATCTGATGTGGGCTCTGGATAAGGATTATATAAGAAGCAGTCAATATCCTGCGTCCGTTTGGGCTGAGGAGATGCGTAAGCATCGTCTCGAAGCCTTGGCACGAAACATTAAATTCCATGCAAGGCTTCGAGACGGCATAAATGCCTCCTCAGCCTGAACGATTCAAAATAATGGCTGTCTTATCCATAACTCACGTTATCCATAAAAATCAATCTTTTGCTATTGATGCCCACAGGCATAAACCTGGATGAAGCTTGCTGATTAATTTCTTCCTGCCATCACGCCTCCATCGACATTCATAATTTCCCCTGTGATCCAGCTTGCTTTTTCTGACAAAAGAAATTCGATTGCATCAGCGATATCTGTTGCCTTACCGATTCTGCCAATAGGATGAAATTTATTAAAATCTTGTAACGACTCCTCGATTCTCTCTTCATCAATAAATGACTTATAGATAGGAGTGGCTACCACTGCCGGCGCTACGGCGTTTACCCTTATGTTGTGCTCAGCGAGCTCCATAGCTAAATGTTGAGTTAGTGAATGAAGTCCGGCTTTTTGCATGGAATAGGCAGAAGAGGGGGTTGCTTTAATTGCTTGATTTGCCCACATCGAACCGATATTGACGATACTGCCTCCTCCATTTTTTTTCATGTTTTTTGCTACGGCCTGGGTGATAAAAAAGAATGCCTTATTAAGATCAACCTGACGATCGTAATCTTCTTCCTCATGTTCTAAAAAAGTGATGGGTTTGAAATAACCTGCGGCATTTACAAGGTATTTGATTCTTCTAATTTCATCATTCATGCTGCTCATAAATTGAAATACCTGTTCTTTGTCATAAAGATCAAGAACTAAAATATCTACTTTTGACCCCAGGTTTTGTATTTCTGCTGCGGCATTTTCGAGTTTTTGTTTATTCTTTCCTGTAATTAACAGGTCCACATTTTTACTTGAAAGCTTTTTTGCTGTTTCAAGGCCCATACCACTAGAGCCGCCAATAATAATAGCTAAATCTTGATTGAACATGGATTCTCCTAATTCATTAAAACACTATCCAATCCAGTATGAAAGATCTACAATATTAAAAAAAGTAAGCACTTTTCAGTTCACTAAGTACTTTATGGTACAAATTATTGAAATGGATGAAAAAAAATTAATACAAAAAAAAGCTCCCGTTAAGACAGCATCAATGGTAGAGGCTATCTATGGTTGTAAGTGGTCCTTGACCATCTATTCTCTTTTACGAAATGGAATCAATCGACCAGGAGAAATGGTAAGAAGCGTTGAAGGACTTTCAACAAAAGTTTTAAACCAATGCCTGAGGAAGAATATTGAATTTGGGATTCTCGGCAGAAATACCTTTCATGAGATACCTCCAAGAGTCGAGTATTTTGTGACTCCTTTTGGAGAAAAATTTTTAAAAATTCTGGATCAAATAGAAGAGTTGAATGAACAAATCAGGGATTATCAACAACCCAAGTTCCACAATGATGATAGTTAAGATTTTTTGTAAAAGACGTATTACCAATAGATTGCAGGTCAATTATGGCTCACAATATTCAGCGTCGCAATGAGCTGTTATTAATCAGTATCATTATGAACATCAAAAAATATTTGCAATAGGTATTCAAATGGTGGCCAGGAACAATCCCATTAGCCTTTTAACAACATGGATTTCTGAAGAATTGGAAAAAGGAGCACCTAATCCACAGCATGCCATATTATCTACAGCAGGCAAAAACTCTATTCCCCATGGGCGTGTTATCGCTATTCGCGAAATCAACGAGCAAGGTTTATTATTTTTTACCCAACGAGGAACCAGAAAAGTTGACGAAATGACCCATAACCCTATGGTATCTCTCACTTTTTGGTTTGAGTTATTTGAAAGAGAAGTCATGATAGACGGTTCAGTCAGGGCATTATCGGAAAGCGAGAATAAAGCATACTGGGATACCTATCCACCTTTCGCGCAAATTAGATTTCATAGTTATGCGCCTACTTCATCACAAGTTATATCCAGTAAACAACTAATTGAAAATAAAAGAAAAATATTGACTTCCCAGTTTCAAGATAAGTTATTGCCTATGAGTAAATATTATTGTGGTTTCAGAATAATTCCCACACGCATGGTTTTTTATACTTATAGAACGGATGAATTGTCCGATGTCATACAATATTGTTTTATAAAAAGCAATTGGGAAAAGAATCAGCTTTCTCCTTAATGTCAATTAGTTTAAGCTTCATGATTGACGCAACAATATTTTTTTATGATATCTAATATCCATTGCAGAGGCTTATGATTTGATAATCTTTTATGATAATAACAATTAACCAGGAATTTCTTTTTTGGAAAAGGAAAAGGATGTAATTCAATCTGATATCTGTCTTTGAAAGCAACAGCTAGAGTTCTGGGTACAGTTGTAATGAAATTGGTATGGTATACCATCTCTAAGGCGCTGATGATATTGGGTACAGTGATTTTTATATTTCTTTGACGATATCCCTGCAAGGCTTGATATAGTATATTTTCATTTCCCATATAACTGAATTGTATGTCAACGTGTTCAGCTTGCAAGTACATATCTTGAGTTAATTCCTGATTTGCCAGAGGATGAGATTTATGCATGACGCACACGGCCTCCTCTTCGAACAATAATTCTCTGATGATGTTATTCCCGGTTTCAACAAAGCCTGGTGCTATTGCAAAGTCTAATTCAGACATTAATAAATATTCCAGACTCAAGTACTCTGACATTGAAGAAATCTTTAATACAAATTTCGGAGCATTTTTAGCTAAATAAGCACACAATTTTGGTAAAATAATATACTCACCAGTACCTACTGAGGTTGTTTTTAAAAGCAAATTGTCATTTGTTGGGTCAAAAACATCTTCTTCAAAAATTTCACTGGAATAATTTAAAAAATTTTTAATTCTGGGGGCCAGGTCAAGTGCTTTTTGTGTTGGTTGAAGTCCGTGAGGTTTTCTAATAAATAAAGGATCATCGAATACATCGCGTAATTGCTTTAATATATGACTCATTGCAGTCTGGCTCATGAATGATTTTTCGGCCGCTTTGGATACGGATAGCTCATTTAACAATGTATCGAGATGTAATAACAAATTGAGATTAATTTTTCTGAGATCCATTTTTAGTTAAATCCAAATTAATTTTTTTATTTTTATATTTCTATTCAAGGTGATTGAATAAGCCCAAAAACTCCATTTTAGAATTTACTAGCCATATCTTTTTCTTTATTAATAGAATTATAGTTAATGAAACTGTTTGTGAGAAATAAACAGTTTTATGAATAGGGATTGTTAGCAGCGTCTATTGATATTTATCAAATAAAAATAGTGGTTATAAAATGGCATCGAATCATCAGTAATTTATTGAAAAATAATAGATATAACTAAATTTAATAAAACATATCAAAACAATTATATGTATTAATATTACTCAATATGTTCAAATATAAGAGATGGATTGGCTTATAGGAGAGCATTATGGTTTATCACATAAATTTGGCGGAGCAACTTTTACCTCAAGATAAAGAAATTTTAACACAGTTAATTAAGCAATATTTATTGTCTGGTTCCAGTCAGTCCGCATTATTTGCTAACCATCCTTACACGCTAAACGATAAATATAGAAATGAAATAGAGTTCCTCCTGAGTCATGATATTTACAAAAATCAACGTCATGATGGTATTACGGAGTTTTTAATTTTAAATGGTCAAAGGATAGGTAGCGGAACTAAAGGCATAGTGGTACAAAGTAATCATGCCATGTATTTATGGGATGAGGAATTAGTAATTTTTCCTAAAGAGAATGTACTAAAGGTTTTATATCATAATTTTAGCAATACAGAGGAGTTAATAAAAAACGAATCCGCATGTTATTCAGTTTTATCAGGCAATTCAAATGCAGAATTAATCAATTTGCAAGGCTCCTCTAAGTTTCCAGAATCTCTAGGATTTTTCATGCGAAAAGAAGAAGGATGTGCCTTGGAAGAACTTCTTGAGGATGTTACCTCACTTCAAAAACTGACATTTTCTGACAAAATGGAGTTGGCCATTTCATTTTTAACTGATTTGGAAAATCTGCATAACAAAGGCCTTGTCCATGGTGATTTAACTTTCAAAAATATTTTATATAACGAAAAGAGTAATCAATTAAAAATCATTGATGCAGGAGAAATGAAAAGAACAGATGAGCGCTTTGTAGCACTGGATATTTCAATTGCCATGGAAATGATATCACTCTTGTTTACAACTAATGAAACAAATCAATTTAATGCATCACGCTATTGGTCTGATGAATCCACAGTCAGGCGAATAGTTAACCCAAACCAGGTAGAAGAAAAGTTAAATAGAATTTTGAACAGTGAATATCATTGTGTTTCAGATTTAAAGTTGGCTATTGAAAGGAATTACAATGAATATCTCAATAATTCGAATCCAGTTTTGAAAAGAAAAGTTGATCCAGAAAGCGAAGCTTCGGATTTACAAGCATACAAGAATCAAATGATCAAACAACAGTTGTTGGGAGAAATTCAAGGGTTTAAAGAAAATTTTTGGAATATGAAAGATTTGTTGACCTTGCCAAATCGATACCGTCTTAAGGTATTTTTGGAGTATTTAGATAATATCTGCTCCGCATTTAAAGATGATAAAACTAATAAAGAGTCGGCCAGAGCTGCCTATGATTTTCTAACAGCACAAATCAATAAATTGTTTGAGGATAATTCGAAAAACTCACAAGTAAGCTTCGAAAGTTTCTCAGAAGATGTTCGTCGATTTTTAAATCATATTAATACCTATTTAATAAAATACCCTACTGTCCGCTCTAGCTCCATTTCTTCCACCATTAATCTATTGAAACAGTTGGATAATAAAAGGAGTTTTAACTCGGAGCAATCTCTTAAGGATTTCTGTGGATATAAAGAAATTATGATTCAACTGTTATTAAAACCATTTGAAACACCAGTGGTAGAAATGGCTAGCGTACCTGTCACAGCATCTGATTTAATTGAAAAGCAATCTGACATAAAAACAAGACTTAGAGAAATGAGATCATCTGCAAATAAAGAAGAGCAACCTGTATTTAGTCGTTCATTGATGCGAGGCCCCAGCTAAAAGCTGCATCAGGAAAACGTAACTGAGCAAAACACAAAGAGTGATATAGCAGCCTGTCGTCTATTATTCTACTGCTCTTGTTTAATTGCATTTGCTGGGAGATACTAAATCATACAACAATAAAAAGAAGGTATTAATTGATGGTTTACTTTCCAATAAAACACATTCGACTATTCTGGATGCCTGTACTTGTTGCAAGTTGTTCTTTCAACTCCTGGTTTACTGAAGATTGATAGACTTTTCGAGCTATCGTTTATGGACTATCATCGTGTTTGGCGGTTTTCTTATAGAGTGGTTCTATTCTTTCTGTGTACCTCCTTGGCAACGGCAGGGAACACTTTAACTCTTAAACAAGTAACCTGCATTGCTTTAGCAAACAATAAGGATTTAAAAGCCGCCCGTTACAATGTATCTATCGCAAAAGCCCGGTTGCTACAAGCAGGCTTTTGGCCCAATCCAAGCTTGAATCTTTCAAATAATGACGATCGTTTATTCACTGATGAAGGGGAGTATTCGCGCAGTGCTGGCTTTAGCCAGGCATTCCCCATTTCAGGACGTATTGCAAAGCAAAAAAAAGTGGCTCGTCTGGATGTATTGAAAGCTGTTGCAGAAATCAGGGAAGCCGAACGTCAACTCAGTGCCAAAGTGGCCAATGCTTTTTATACAGCAGTGATTACAGAACGGCGTATACAACAGGTGAATTACTTATTACGGATTAACCAAGAGTTAGTTGACGTTATCCATAATCGTTATCATGCTGCAGAAATTTCAAAACTGGATGAAAATGCGGCACGTATTGAGTATTTGCGAATTGTTCAAGAAAAACATCTTTTGCATAGTCTTCGTATTAGCCAATATGCCACGCTGAATCAATTGATGGGACGCGAAGCCAGTTCCTCTTTATCGCTTAAGATGGATTTTGCTGCTGAAAAAAAACTCCCGGCATTAGATGCTCTTAAAACACAGGCACTTAAAAATCGCCCGGACCGCCAATCTATTGCGTTATCGATTGATCGCGCCAATGCGGATCGCCGTTTGGCAAAAGCTGAACGTTTTGCAGATTGGACAGTGGGACTTGGTATTCAGCAGGATAAAATTGTAGTGGAAGAAGGCCCTCCCCAACCAGCCGATCGCACTTTGGGTATCACGCTTTCTGTTCCTCTTCCTCTTTTAAATCGTAATCAAGGGCGAATTTTAGAAGCAAGTCATACAGGTACCCAGGCGATGATGTCATTACGTGCCCTAGATTTAAATATTGCAACGGAGATAGCTAGTAACTATGAGCAACTCAAAGCATTGCGTAAGAGTCTTGGGGAAACACAACGTGCTTCTCTTCAATTGACTCTTGAAAATGTAAAACTGGCTCGCGATTCTTATGAAAATGGGCAAATTTCCTTTTTAAATGTATTACAAGTGCAAAAACAACAAAACGATTTGCAAACCACTTATCTCAATACTTTAGAAAAATATTTACAAGTCTATGTGGCCTTGTGTACGGCTATTGGTCCTGGTAAAACGGATGGGTTTTGCTCTTATTTAGAGTATCAAAGGAATGGTGATAGCAAATGAGATTGCAATTTAAAATAAGAATGATGATCTTGACTGGCTTTTTTCTGGGCTTGCTTTCTCTGATGCAAGTGAGTTTTGCACATGGAGGGGACATAGAAGTGCTTGAAGGAGGAGCTAAAGGGCCAGTTCATTTGACTTCGGAACAAGCCAGGATGCTTGACATCAAAGTAGTTCAGGTAACCAATCGTCCCATGGCGCAATTGCTGGGTTTAAATGGTCAAATTCAATTATTACCTGATGCTCAAGCTGATGTCAGCATTCGGATTAGTGGCAGTGTGACAGCGATTGATGTGAATTTGGGAGATAGTGTCAAGGCTGGGCAGCGCTTGGCTACAGTGCAATCAAGATTAGTGGGAAATCCTCCACCAAGTGTTGCAGTCAATGCTCCAATTGCAGGCATCATTGATGCCAGGAATATCAGTTTAGGACAGGCTGTTGAGCCAAATACAGTGCTTTTTCATATCAGTAATCGCGATAAATTATTAGTCGTAGCTCAAGTGTATGAAGAAGATTTGGGTAAAGTGAAAGTAGGGCAAGAAGTCAATATTCACGCTTTAAGTTATCCCAAGCAGACATTCCTAGGCCAAGTCACTTTAATTGAACCCAATCTTGATCCAATGACCCGTACAGTCAATGTACGAATTACTTTGGACAATAGGGAAGGGCTTTTGAAACCAGGAATGTTTGTGCGGGCTAATCTGATTTTAACTCATAATAAGGCTGCTCTCGTTGTGCCGAATGCTGCTCTTTTACAAGCGGATAACGAGCAATTTGTTTTTGTGCAAAATGAAAACACATACAAACGAGTGAATGTTAAAATAGGTGCTGTAGAAGATGATTATTCAGAAATTATTGAAGGTTTGGTTCCTGGTGATCTTGTAGTCACTCAGGGTAATCGCGAGCTTTATACACTTTGGTTGAGTGGGGGGCAAATACAGCAATCAGGGCAAGAGGAGCATCATTAAATGTTTACTCGCCTCATCGCCTGGTCTTTACATAATCGCCCATTGATTTTGGCGTTAACGATTATTCTTTGTTTGCTAGGTAGCTACACTCTAAAACAAATGCCGGTAGATGTTTTTCCCGAGTTTGCCCCGCCTCAAGTTATAGTCCAAACCCAAGCACCAGGCATAGCTACCCAGGATGTGGAAACACTGGTCACTTATCCTTTGGAAAGTGCCATCAATGGGACTCCGGGGGTAGCTAGTGTTCGCTCAAAAACCTCAGTCGGATTATCAACCATTACTGTGGTATTTGATGATAAAACAGATATCTATCTTAATCGTCAATTGGTGAATGAGCGGATTCAACAAGTAGTCAATCGCCTTCCTCCAGGTGTCTCTTCACCTGTGATGCTGCCAGTCACCTCGGCAGTAGGATGGTTGCTTAAATATGCTTTAGTGAGTCGCACAGTAAGCCCTGAAACCTTGCGCACGATTTCCGATTGGACTATTCGCCCACGGCTGTTGGCTCTGGGAGGAGTCGCTTCAGTAGTTTCCCTGGGTGGAGAAGTAAAGCAATATCAAGTACAGATTGATCCCAAGCGCATGCTGGCTTATGGCATTACAGTTGAAGAGGTTCGTCAAGCCTTGGCAACAGGAAATCAAAATGTACCTGGTGCGTTCGTTCATCAGGCGGGTACGGAATTTGTTGTAAGTACCATTGGACGCATTACGACCTTGGACGATATAAAAAAAACACTGATTGTAGTCCGCAAGGGAGTTCCTATTACTGTCAATAACGTAGCCACAGTCGCTTTTGGCGGTGAAATCAAGCGAGGTGATGCTTCTTTCAATGCAGAAAACGCTGTCATTGGTACTGTTTCCAAAATTTATGGGGCTGATACATTAACTACAACACGTAAAGTGGAGCAAGCTTTAGCTGATATAAAAAAATCCTTGCCAACAGGGGTTGAATTAAATACAGAAGTATTTCGTCAAGCCAATTTCATTGAGTCAGCCATTCACAACTTAACCAGGGCTCTTATTGAGGGAGCTGTGATTGTGATTGCCGTACTCTTTCTATTTTTGATGAATTGGCGAGCTTCATTTATTACCTTTCTCTCTATGCCCGTTTCCTTTATCGCAGGTATCTTGGTCCTTCATTATTTTGGTTTTGGAATTAACTCCATGACTTTGGGCGGAATGGCGATTGCCATTGGTGAAGTGGTGGATGATGGGATTATTACTGTAGAAAATGTGGTACATCGCTTAAGACTTAATCGTTTGGCAGAAAAGCCTTTGCCCGCAATTGAAATTGTTTTTGATGCGGTTTTGGAAATTCGTAGTTCAGTAGTTTATGCAACTATTATAATTAGCCTGGTGTTTTTACCCATCTTCTTTTTGTCCGGAATTCCCGAGCGGATTTTTAGCCCATTAGCCATTGCTTATATTGCTTCCGTAATAGGTTCTCTTGTCGTTTCTATTACTATGGTACCAGTCCTATGTTACCTCCTTTTAGTGCGAAAAACTGAAAAGAATCAGGATGCTAAAGTGGCTGTGCATGCTTTATCCGAGGACGAGCGTTATCATGACACACAAGAGGAAAGGGTTAAACAGACTCAAACGGAAACGCATTTTGTGATTTGGCTAAAAAAGCATTTTTTAACCGGTTTAAATTGGTCTTTAGTCCATTGTAAAACAGTTTTAGCCATATCAATTGCAGCATTCATTTTTGCTTTGAGTTTACTTCCTTTTTTTGGAACCTCTTTCTTGCCGGAGTTTCATGAGGGCAACTTTATTATTGTGATGAGTACTCTTCCTGGAACTTCATTGGATGAATCCATGCGTTTGGGTAAGCAAGTCAGTAAGACATTATTGAAATATCCGCAAGTGATTTCCATTGCCCAACGAGCGGGTCGCAGTGAATTGGATGAAGATGCTTTACCACCGAATATCAGTGAATTCGATGTACACCTGAATTTTGGTAAAGATAAAACCATGTCTCCTGATGAATTGTTGCAACGTATTCGAGCTGATTTGGCGAATATTCCCGGAGCGCTATTTAATGTGGGGCAATTTATTGCCCATCGCATGGATGAAGTGTTATCAGGAGTCAGAGCGCAAGTAGCTGTGAAACTCTTTGGCGATAATCTTGCTACCCTTAACGAATTGGGCGAATCGGTTGAATCCATTTTAAAAACCGTACCCGGAGTAGTAGATATTAATAAAGAGCAGCAAATCAATGTACCGCAGTTGGTCATTAAAATTGATCGGGATAAAGCTGCTCGTTACGGAATCAACATTGGCCAAATCTCCGAGGATGTTCAAATTCTTCTCAATGGCATGACGGTATCCAGTATTCTTGAAGGCCAGAGGACGTTTGATTTGTATTTGCGTATGGGTGAAACAGAGCGGGATAGTGTTAAAGCCATCCAAAATATGCTGATTGATGCTCATGGGGCTGCCATTAGTCGAGAAACAAAAATTCCTTTACGTGCGGTAGCTGATATTCATTTAGAACCTCAACCTTTTGCAATTAATCGCGAAAATGTGCAACGTGTTCTGGTTATTGGTTTTAATGTACAAGGGAGAGATTTGGGTAGTGTGATTCAAGAGGTGCAGCATCAGGTTAAGGAAAAGGTTTCATTACCTGCTGGTTATTTCATTCAATATGGTGGCCAGTTTGAAAGTCAACAACAAGCATCTCGTGTGATTGTTCTTTTTGGTGCATTGGCAATTTTTATCATGTTAGTGCTTCTTCATAAGGCTTTCGGCACATTTCGTGAAGCATTGTTGGTTATGTTCAACTTACCCTTGGCATTGATTGGTGGAGTGGTTTCTTTATTCCTTGCCAGTGGTGACATGAGTGTCGCTGCCATGATTGGGTTTATTACTCTGTTTGGAATTGCGGCACGTAATGGGATCATTTTAGTGAGCCACTATAATCAATTGCGCTCTCTTGGCCGGGGACGTGAACAAGTAGTTATCCAGGGAACTCTTGATCGACTGGTACCCGTATTAATGACAGCAGCGACAGCGGCTCTGGCTTTAATACCCCTATTGTGGGGGTCTCCTGCTGGTAAAGAACTTCAACGTCCTTTGGCACAAGTGTTATTGGGAGGGTTATTAACTTCAACGGTTTTAAATATGTTTGTTGTGCCTACAGTCTATAATGCCTTTGAAATCTGGCACGAAAAGAGAAGACAATCGAAAGAAAGCTCTTAAGCTGAACCATGATGAATCGAATAATGGAACCTATTAAGAAGTAATCGTCACCAATTGCCTGGATGTTTGCACTGAGATGTTCTTGCAACGGCTGATTTTATTAAATTATCTGATCTTAATTTTATCGGGACAATCTTGTAACTCTTTTTATCATGCAGAACGAGCAAGGCAACACTGGCTGATAAAAGTATATAGAATATTGGTGCAGTGGCTAATTTGAATGAATACTGCAAATAATTGGCAACCAATGGCGCTGTTCCTCCAAAAAGAGCCATGCTTATACCCCATGCTATAGAAACACCGCTGTATCGAATCTGAGTTGGAAAAAAATCATTCAATAGTTTGAAAATTGGTGTACCGACCAGCGCATTGCATAGTGCATAGGGAATTTGTGATAAGAGAATTAATACAAAAGAATTCGTTTGAGGGGTCAGGTAAGCTATAGGAGCCGCAATAAAATATCCCCATAAACCGATTTTTATAATACGCTGTTCGTCAGTTCGATCCGCATACATTCCTGTTAAAACAATGAATAGGACAACCAATCCTTGCCCCAAGGTCACAACGAATTTGGTCTGAGCTTCTAACAAGGAGGTGTATTTTGCTAAATGAGAGGCATAATAAACATTCATAATGTAGATATAAACACCTAATGCAGCTACTAATAATACTGATTTAATTAATTGTTTTTTATAATTTTCAAATAAAATTTTCAGTGGATTTGATAATTTTTCTTTGCTTATTGTGAGGTAGGGCGGTGACTCACTCAAATTTTTACGAAAATACATCGCACAAAAACAGGACAAAGTTCCTAACAGGAAAGGGATTCGCCATGCCCATTCGGGCATGCGAGGTAAGTAAATTAAAGTAGACATCAATCCGCCAAACATCATGCCCAATGCTGACGCAAATCCGGTCCAGCTACCTGCCTGGCATGGTTTTTCTGAATCGTGTTCAATCAGATAGATCGCGCTGCCATTAAATTCACCAGACACGGCAAAGCCTTGGACACAACGGAATATCAGCAAAAGAATTGGGGCCAGGATACCAATACTATTGTAAGCTGGAAGACAACCGATGAACAGTGAAGATAAGCCCATCAGCATAATGGAAGATTGCAAGGCAACGCGACGTCCCATTTTGTCTCCAAGATATCCAAAAAAGAGGGCTCCTAAGGGACGAAAAAAATAACTGAGAGCGAAAACAGAATAGGTTGCTATCAGACCCAGATGATTTCCCAATTTTGGGAAAAACAATGATGAGATAATATTTGCAATATAGGCGTAATAAGTAAATTCAGCCCATTCCAGAAAAGTTCCTGCGGTTGCGACAACAACTCGCTTTTTCCTATTTTCCATACAATAACTCATAAGTATCTATGACGAAAATCACCTTAATGAAAGATGGATAATCTAATTCTTTCAATTCATGATAGAAAGAAGATTAAAGTAATGAAGAACGATTTTACCTTAAATTGATCTCATTATTCCATGTCATTAGATTTAGATGATGTAGCAAATTGAGGTATTTAAGAAATATTTATGGATTTAGACTAAAATTAAAAAATATAAAATTGTCTACACGTATTAATAAGCAGGTTCTGAAACTTGAAAATAAATTACTAATGGTGAATGATGAGCAATTCAAATGAACTTTGTTTTTTCGATGCAACCAAGCTTGTTCATTTAATTAGAAAAAAGGAAATTTCTGCTCATGAAATTATGTTGGCACATCTTGATCAAATTAAGCGAATTAATTCTTTTGTAAATGCTATTGTTATCCTGTTAAATGAAGAGGAGCTTTTAAAGCAGGCAAAGCTTGCTGATAAACTTTGGAAAAAAGGAACTTGGCTTGGGCCGTTGCATGGCCTACCATTAAGCCACAAAGATATGACACCTACCAAAAATATTCGCACTACTTATGGTTCTCCAATTTTTACAAATAATATTCCTGATTTTGACGCTTTGATTGTTGAGCGGACGGCCGCTGCTGGCTCCATACTAATAGGAAAAACAAATTCTCCTGAATTTGCTGCAGGCTCTCATACTTATAATAAAGTATTTGGAGCTACTGCCAATCCATGGGATTTAAGTAAGAGCGCAGGAGGAAGCAGTGGGGGAGCCGCTGTATCCTTGGCTTGTGGTATGAATCCTTTATCATGCGGGGGAGATATGGGTGGTTCATTACGCAATCCTGCTGCCTGGAATAATGTTGTAGGATTGCGCCCTTCGCCCGGGCGAGTACCATCTGCCCCAAATAAATTACCCTGGTCAACCTTGTCAGTAGAAGGGCCGATGGCACGAAGTATTGCCGATTTGGCTTTGCTTATGGGTGTCATTAGTGGGCCCACTGATAGAATTCCAATTGCAATAGAGCAAGAACAAACTATTTTTTCCAAGTCGTTATTACGAGATTTTAAAGGAACCCGCTTGGCAATGTTTAAAAATATCTGTGGGGAGTTGCAAGATCCAGAGATTAAAAAAATAGTCCAAAATCAAACTAAGGTGTTTGAAGAACTAGGTTGTGTTGTAGAGGAGATTGATCCGGATTTTCTTAATGATATTGATGATGCATTTCGTTGTGAGCGCGCTATGATATATGGGGCCACCTATTATGAGCTGATGCAGAATGAGGCCCATAAGAACCAAATCAAGCATGAGGTTCTAGAGGAGTTTCGACTTATGCAAAGTTTTAATGTAGACCATATTGTCCAAATGCAGCGTAAAAAAGGTCAAATTTTTGAGAAGATGCGTCAGTTTATGCAAACGTATGAATTTTATGTTCTTCCTACAACATCGATTTATCCTTTCAATATTGAATTGTCTTGGCCGGCTCAAATCAATGGAAAAAAATTAGATTCGTATCTTGATTGGATGAAAATTTGCTGGTGTATCACTATAACAGAACATCCATCATTATCGATTCCTTGTGGTTTTGGTGAAAATAATATGCCGGTGGGAATGCAAATTGTAGGACGCTGGCATGATGATTTTGGTGTGTTACAATTAGGTTATGCTTATGAAGCACTGACTCAATTTGCAAAGCGCAGGCCTCCACTTTGTTCTTAATTTGTCAGATTATTACCCTGTTGCCTCCTCTCTTAATACCTGCAATGCCATTTTCTTGGTTGTGTGACGAGATATGCCATATCGATGGCAAATATGGCCTGCATTTTTAGTTTCAAGATATAAATTAACTTATGCTTTTCTTGCTTTAACCAGGTTATTCACAGACCATATATAATACGAATGAGTTGAAAAGATATCTATGAATCACATCATCATTCAAATAGAAGAGGTTCTCGAACTCTACACCTTGTGTCACATTCTGCTTCTAACAATTAAGTATTTTTGTACTATATTAATACAATAGATTAATACAATAGGGTTCAAATTGAAGTTTTGAATTTGCCACTTTATCTCAGTGAGTGCTGAATGCAAAAGGCCAAAGCAAAGATTCAAAATATAAATGAAATAATATTTTCAGATAGAGTAATGTTACTAAATAAAAATTTATTAGTGAGCATTCCTGCAAGTTTTTTATGTGTATTAATTATTTTTATTGGTTTGGACAAAACAACAGATCAAGAAATGCTCTCTGTATGGTTTATAACTGGAGTAACGGTTTTTGCTCTCCATGGAAGTTTATTTTTTTTTAATTATTATCGACCCTTATCATCCAAATATCTTTTAAAATGGTTAATAAGCGTCACTGTGATTTATGGGGCTTTATGGGGAATAGCAGGTTCGGTTCTTATTCCTCATAATGATCTGTTAAATCAAATGATTGTCATAATTATAATTATTGGAATAGCATCAGGTGGATTACATATTCTTCAGCCCAGTTTTTTAGCAAGTCTATTATTTTTTACATTAACCCTTATTCCTCTATGTGTCTGGTTTTTCCAGCAAAATACACTTAACTATTGGCTCCTTGGAGCTGCATTGCTGATTTACTTTTGTTTTTTATCAATTATATCCTGGATGGGATATGGACTTCTTAATAAGAATTTTAAACTACGTTATGAGAATTTGGATTTAATTGATAAATTGTATGCAATTAACGCTAATTTGGAGGAAAGTGAGTTACGTTTCCGTTCTGCATTTAATTCTGCTGCTATTGGTATGGCTATAGTTTCTTTGGAGGGGATGTGGTTAAAGGTTAATCACTCGCTTTGTCAGATTGTAGGATACTCAGAAGAAGAATTATTGGAAACTAATTTTCAATCGATCACTTATCCAGAGGATTTAGAGCTCGATTTGGGCTATGTGAGGCAATTATTAGAGGGGGATATAAGATTCTATCATATGGAAAAACGCTATATTCACAAAAATGGTAGCGTCATTTGGATTTTACTCAGTGCTTCTTTAATCCGAGATCCCGAGAATAAACCACTCTATTTTATCTCGCAAATTCAAAACATTGATGCTCAAAAACGAGCAGAGCAAGAACTTCAACACATCGCATATCATGACATTTTAACTGGTTTGGGAAATAGAAAGTTATTAGAGTTATCATTTGACCAGGCATTAGCACATGCGAAACGTCACCAAATGCAAATTGCTGTTATGTTTATGGATTTGGATTATTTTAAAAATGTGAATGATAAATTGGGGCATGATATTGGGGATCTTTTATTAGTTGAGATTGGAAAAAGATTACAAACTATTTTAAGATCTACTGATCTAATTGCCAGGCATGGTGGCGATGAATTCATCATCGCGCTTACTGAATTATCCAATGTAAATCAAGTTATAGAAATAGCAAATAAAATTCTAATTGCTATAAGCAAGCCTATAACAATCAAACGTTATGGTATTTCAATTACAGGCAGTATTGGTATAAGTATCTATCCATATGATGGCTATGATTTAGACACATTAATTAGAAAAGCTGATGAAGCATTATATAGGGTGAAAGTAGGGGGAAAAAATAATTTTCGATTATTCAATACTGCACTACATAAGTTGTAGTAGTTCAAACTTGATCTGACAGTTACCGGTTTTTCAAGAAGTGTCTGTCAGGTCAAATTTAGTTTATAAATTTTTCCATCCAGATTTGTTTATCCTCTATCAAAGTTTGCATTGGAGTACGACCACAACACATTTTACCTTGATGAGTTCGTTGATTATTATAGTAATCCATCCATTCGTCCAGATCTTTTTGTAATTTATCGATTGATTCGTAAATTTTCTTTCGAAATGTTACTTGATAGAACTCTTGTAAAATCGTTTTATGGAAACGCTCACAAATTCCATTTGTTTGTGGTGAGTTTGCTTTTGTCTTCGTATGGTCGATATTATTAATCGCCAAATAAAGCTGATAATCATGGTGCTCTACCTTTCCACAATATTCCGTGCCTCTGTCAGTTAAAATTCGCAGTATAGGCAAGTTGTATTGCTCAAAGAATGGTAAGACTTTGTCATTGAGTATATCTGCTGAGGTAATCGGTATTTTTGTCGTATAAAGCTTGGCAAAAGCTACTTTGCTGTAAGTATCAACAAAGGTTTGCTGATAAATACGACCGACTCCTTTAAGCGTACCTACATAAAAAGTATCTTGAGAGCCGAGGTAACCAGGGTGGGCTGTTTCAATTTCACCACATGCTTCATCATCAAATTTCTTTTTCTCCAAAGCGCTAACTTGCGCCTCTGTTAATATAATCCCTTCAGAGGCTACTTTGGCCTCTAATGCTTTTAAACGGTCTTTAAAATTGGCAAGTTCATAGCGCAACCAAATACTACGAACACCACTAGGAGAAACAAAAATACCTTGTTTACGAAGCTCGTTGCTCGTGCGCTGCTGACCATGTGCTGGAAATGCTATCGCGTATTCCTTGACTGCTAGCTCGACTGATTCATCTACTCTATTTTTGATATTAGGTTTTCTTCGGTTTTGATCGAATAAAGCATCAATGCCTCCCGATTCAACCGCCGACTTATAGCGATAAAAAGTATCTCTGGATAAGCCCATTACTTTACATGCTTTAGAAACATTTCCTAATTCTTCAGCAAGGTTTAATAAGCCAACTTTATGTTTAATGATTTTAACTGTATTATCTATCATGAGAGTTTTCCTCTTGGTTTTGTTTAAAGTTCGCACTTCTATCAAAACCGGAAACTCTCACTTTTTCAAGTAGTTGTGTCAGATTAAGTCGAAACTAATTCACATAAGTAAAATAATTTATTAATCAACAAGCTTCTTTCCAGCCCCTTTGTTCTTAATTTGTCAGATTATTACCCTGTTGCTTCCTCTCTAAATACCTACAATGCCATTTTCTTGGTTGTCTGACGAGATATGCCATATCGATGGCAAATATGACCTGCATTTATAGTTACAAGATATAAACTAACTTATGCTTTTCTTGCTTTAACCAGGTTATTCACAGACCATGTATAATACGAATGAGTTGAAATGATGTCTATGAAAACATCCTCAATCATAGGCATCCAGAATTTTTTTCATTTCAGAATTGCATTGTGCTAACTCATGTCGTATTTGTCTGAAAGTCAAATCTGAATTTTTACTAAAAGCATTTAAAAAATCCATGATATTTTTATTGGTACAATTTTCATTGGAATTTTTTATTTTTTCTTTAATTGAACAAATTGACTTTGCAATATCATCATCATCATCCAAATTGATATTTTCAATAATTGATTTTATTTGCCAAATGATATTTGGGATATGATCTATATTTCCCATCAAGTCCTTGTTAATTAATATCGCATAAACAGCTACTATGTTAGCTTCTCTTTCATTGGCCGGAATTCTTAAAACATTTACTTTTACCTTCATGTCTTGCTGTGCTTTTAATATATTCACTTCAATCCTCTTGGTTTATAAAAATCAAATTGATATTAAAATAATCTTTTTGAATTAGTCTGGGTTTAAAATCTGGTCTTCGCTCTCCGACTTTAGTTACTTTATTTTCACTAAAAGTATAGAACAAATACTAGGGGTTTTTATTACCCAAAAAATTAACATCTGGTTTAAGAAAAGAACATTAAAAACCAACCTTATAAGATAAGACATAAGATAAGATCTTTTAATTGAATCATGAGCTCGAAGAGACTCGAACTCTACACACTGGTTCGTAGTTTTGTACTTGTGTCTCTAATATAAATACAATTAATCACCCGATTTCCTAAAATGAATATTCATAATGTCGTGTTAGCTTGTTTTGTAAAATTAGGATATTCCGATGTTGAGGGAGTGTGTCATGGGATTTCCATTCGCTGGCTGGAGGCCTGCATCTCGAGTGAAGAGCATGTATTTCATCAACGGCTTAAACATATTGAGAAGATTGTTTCTTCAGGTCAAGATATAGTGTGATGTGGCATATATCCAATCCTGCAAAAAAAGAGTTATTTCAAAATGAAGCCTAATTTCGTCACTCAGGACTGTCATCTACGGTGCTTTATGGTTATGAGTTGGGCGACTTCATTACTTTCCACTTGCTACCGTTGTTTGACTCCTTAATGCCTCAGACTTTAGACAGCCAAAGTAAAGCTTTGTTTAAAAAACTCTTGCAAGAGCATAAGGACAACCTAAAAAAAGAGATGGTCAGGATCGAACATTCCATCACTAACGCCAATAAAAAATTATTCCCTCAGTCCGAAGAGATACTCCCTCTTTTCAATACGTTGTCGTCAAAAAACCTTCAACTCTTACCGATATACGAATTTAGCATTGTGAAAAATGTGCGTGCAGACGATAGGGATATACCAAAAGAACTTACTGATACACACAACTTTATGCATCAAAAATCAACGATGAGTATTCTAAGAATTCCAGCGACAGAGCGCGAAGAAAATATTTACGTAGTATTTCAAATGCTTGAGTGTCCTTTAATGTGTAATGAAGATGGCTCAATTTCCAAGATTTTAAAAAAAATCAAAGAAATTATAAAAAAAAATAGATCCAGAAGAAGATCAATCAATTAGTGATGTGCTTCATCTCATTCGCGATGCGATAAAAGATGTGGGCCCACAAGAGAGGCCTTTAGTTGTTGAAGTTCTAAAAATATTTGATGCTACAGGTAGCCTTAATTTTAGACAAATCCGCAATGCCTTAGAGCATTTACCGGGTTTAAATGAATTTTCTTTACCATTAAGACCGTCATCATCAGGGCATTCTACATAGAGTATATAGGCAATATTAAATTTCGTCTGCAATTTAAATAATTAAAACCTTAGCTCCAGGATTGGCTTTTACCCAATTTGCCACATACTCGATATAGTTATTTTTGCCAACAGCAATACATCCACGTGTTGAGCCTGGTAAGTTGTTTAACCAACCAAACAAATTGGATGTCTGGGCTGGTCCATGGATCCCAACGTCTCTACCTGAATATCCAGCAGCTAATTGCTTTTTAGTCGGATAGAGAATTGGAATGAAGACTTTAAATTGATTGGATTTTCTTGGATGAGCTAACCCATATAAACCAATTGGAGTTTTATTATCTCCCGCTTGTTTTTTACCGACGCCTTTATACCCGAGAGCCACTTTAAAGGTTTTAATAACATTGCCGTTTTTACAAATATTTAAAATTCGCTTTTTAGTGTGTACATTGATTCCGTTTGATAAAGGACAAGTTGTAGTACTGGCGAATAAAGCAACGGGAAAAAAAATAGCGATCATTAAAGAAATTGCTCTTATTTTCATATAAATAGTTTAATATTGCTGAAACTGGGCAATTATTATCCCATAATATTGCCTTTATTCATAGGGTTGACAGGCTAAATTTTACGCAAATGTCTGTGGTGTGGAGTCCTGTTTGAGAAAAAACCAATTTCTATGGCAAGATTGAAGGCGGTCCCCCTCAGAAACCTTGGCTCGAAGTCAAGTATTTTAGCTATTACAAAGCTTTAAAATAAAGATTTTGTGATGCTGTTAGCATTCGATAATACGTCCTAATACCGTCTGATACAGTTCGATTATATAAAAATTATTGAATCAATTGATACAGAAAAACTGGTTTATACAGATGAGGTTGGGGTTAAGGATAATATCGTTGTGTACTATTCATCAGGTATATGGTACTTCGAGTCAATGTTTTTTTAATTTCAGATAGTACTATACTCAAAATAGTAATTAATAAAGGATCTTATTATATTTGGAGTAGCCCCAGATGATGAATGAGTCCTCAACAGAGAAGAAGAATGAGCTCAGCTTATCATTTGCGGCTTTGGGGGTTGTTTTTGGTGATATAGGAACAAGCCCACTTTATGCTTTCGGCCAAGTAATAAAGTATTTTCCAATCAATGACTATAATATTTATGGTATTTTGTCACTCATTTTTTGGTCACTGATCATCATAGTCAGTTTTAAATATCTGGTTATTGTTTTTCATGCTGATAATGATGGTGAAGGCGGTATTATAGCTCTGGCGGGTATCATAAGGCAGAAAATAAAAAAACCAGGGGGATGGTTATTATTTATTACTCTTGTTGGTATAGGGCTCATTATTGGTGATGGAATATTAACTCCAGCAATATCCATTTTAAGTGCTGTCGAAGGCCTGGAATCATTGTCTCCCAATTTGGCCAAATATGTTCTTCCAGTTACATTAATCATTTTATTTTTCCTCTTTAAGATGCAGAGCATAGGTACTGGGAAAATTGGTGTTTATTTTGCTCCTGTGATGCTTATTTGGTTTATTACAATAGGAGTTTTGGGCTTTTTACAAATTATACAGAATCCCAAAGTGCTGATGGCAATAAATCCTTATTATGCGATTTATTTTTTTATGATACATAAGTACTTTGCTCTTTTTATATTGGGTGGGGTATTTTTAGTAATGACCGGGGGTGAAGCATTATTCGCTGATTTAGGACATTTTGGCAAAAAAGCCATTCGGATAGGGTGGTTTTCCGTGGCGTTACCAGCCTTACTTTTATGTTATTTTGGCCAGGGGGCGCTTGTGTTGATGCACACAGAGGATATCAAATACCCATTTTTCAGTTTATCACCGGATTGGCTTCTTCCTGTAATGATTATTTTGGCTACCATTGCGACTATTATCGCTTCACAAGCAATTATTTCAGCGGCATTTTCAATTTTAAAACAGGCATCACTGCTTAATTTGATTCCACGCCTTAAGATTATCTATACGTCCAAATTTGAGAAAGGCCAAGTCTATTTACCTCTTATCAATTTTATTTTAGCCATAGGCACCTGTTCGCTTGTTGTAGTTTTTCAATCATCGTCAAATCTTGCGGACGCTTACGGCATTGCTGTTAATTTAGATATGCTTATAACAACTATTTTAGTTGGGATCATTGCTTTTTATTGTTGGAATTGGCATATGCTCAAGGTAGTGATTTTTCCTCTGATATTGGTTATTGAACTTGCATTTTTTGCAGGAAATATGCCCAAGTTGTTAACTGGAGGTTGGATACCTATTTTAATTGCGTTTCTTGGATTTATAGTAATGTATACCTGGCATTGTGGCTTTGAGAAACTACGTGAATTGCATCATAGAGATGCTTTGATGGATGCATTTATCATTGATGAATTAAATCAAAATAAAATCTCAAGACAACCTGGAATGGGGTTATACATTATCGACCCATATGATTGCGAAGGGGAAAGCCTTCTGCATCATCTTCGCCTTAACCGTATTTTTTTTGAGAACATGGTTTTTATAGGTATCAAAATTGAAAATAAACCTTATATCCCTATTGAAAATAAATTTGAGCTTATAAAAAAAGCTGAAGGATTTTATTTAATTTTTATCCATTATGGGTTTACTGAAAATATTAATTTACCTAATGAATTAGGCGAAATGTTCAAAAGAGTAAACTTACCTTTTGAGACAATTAAGAATAAATTAATCTACTTTATTGAGATTGTTTTTGTTGAAATGACTAGAGAAAGACTAAAACATATGTACCTATGGCAAAAGCACCTTTTTTCTCTCATGATACGTAATGCTGTGCCAGATATACAGTTTTATCGATTACCTTACAATAAAACTATTGCAATAGGTACTTATTATCAATTATGAGTCCAATCAAAGAGGTGTATTGGGTTTTTTAGAAGTTAAGGATAGTGAAATGAGTAAAGCTGATTTACATAACTGCGTGTTATTTAAGGGAATAGATGAAAAGTACATTGATGAATTTTTGGAAAATTGTGAGGAGATTGAGCTTCCACAAGGTGCTTTTCTTTTTCATCAAAATGAAATTGGTGATTCAATGTATATTGTCGAACAGGGTGAATTACAGATTATACTAGATCAAAACTCGACAGGCTCAAAGCCTCATGAGGAACAAGTGATTGCAGTACTTAAAAGCGGAGCATTGTTTGGGGAATTATGTGTATTTGGTCAACTAAAACGAGCCGCGTCAATCCGTGCCCTGGTAGATTGCAGATTATTAAAAATCGAAGGGGAAGATTTCAGGATTCGTATCTACTCAAAAGATTTAGACGCATTGTTGATTTGTTATAATATCGCAAAACTATTAAGCCAGCGCTTTATTAATCTTTTAAGCTTGCGTCATTCTCTGAATGTGTAATTGGGAAAGACTCCACGGTTTGGTCAAAGAAAACCAACCATTTTGTTTTAAATTAAACTTAATACGTGCGATTCATTATCAGAAATAAGGATTTCTTTCTTAATTCCAAACCCGAAGAAACCGCAGATTTTTTAATATTTCAATCTACAAGGGCTAATTTTTCTAGTGCATCCAAAACAATATTTCTGGAGCGTTCAAGCCGAGCGATCGCTTTTATCACCTAAAATCATTTAGGAACTTCAATTAGCATTTTAAACTATCCTGAAATAAATTGGACAACATCTTTGGGTGAATTCATTACTTCCACTAATAATTCAGGTCTGCCATTAATAACATTGATGATATCTTCTAAATCCTTACAATCCCAATAATCATTATTCTTATAGACTCTATCAGTAAATGCCTCAAGCTTTGTGGCAATGAAATAGACTGCGTTGAGTATTTCGATTTTTTGTCAATTGACATTCCCACCCGGCTTAAAACCTAAGCTTTCCTGTTTTTTCTGTAAAGAGTAATGGGCAATAATATCGGTTCTTCCTAAATCCAGAGCGACATCAATATCATAGGTTGGTCGTACATCATCTTCTATTAAATCAGTGATTAATAGCCCAACGATTCTACCACCGACATAAACAACGTGTTCATTTAGATCTTTTAAAAGGGTTACTGCTTTATAAAGTGCTTCATTGTTTTGTTTAACTCTTAGTGATTCCATACAAAATGTTCCAATAGTTC
Organism: Legionella pneumophila subsp. pascullei; assembly: GCF_900637585.1. Lineage (NCBI taxonomy): Bacteria > Pseudomonadati > Pseudomonadota > Gammaproteobacteria > Legionellales > Legionellaceae > Legionella > Legionella pneumophila. The sequence goes on along the minus strand of NZ_LR134380.1, from coordinate 2,328,520 downwards.
TTTTGCAATTATATTTTCTCGTTTCCCGCCTAATCGGATCAGATCAAGTGCACTAATAATGGCATAAAAATTCTCATCAGGGCATCTATCCAAAGCATTGGGTAAGGTTTTATATATAGGGGTTAAGCTCAGTCCTTTTGTATCACCATTAATATAAGGCCACACATAAGACTCTTCGCTCATGATTAGTTTTTTAAAATAAGGAGAGCTATAGACCGCTGGCATGCCTCGTGTAGCTATATTAATTTCCGCTGGAAAATGATACTTCACACTATGCACAAAAAATTCCATAAGCTCGTGCTTATGTAATTCAATGCCATCATTCGAATAACGTGTTAAAAGCTTCGTAGTCTCTAGTCTTTTAATACTTTTGGTCACTTCAGATTGGCTGATATAAAGCTCATGAGCGATGCTTTTAAACTCAATTTTTTCTTTAGTATTATTTTTTAAAAGCAATTTAATGAGAATAGCTATGTCTTGCCCTTTAAGCATGAAAAGCTCCAGTCTATTTTGGTAGGATTATAGCATGGCGGTTTCCAATTTCCAAATTGGAAACTATAGTAAATCAAATGGCATCACAGAAGGGCTCCATCACAAAATGAAGTTTTGTTGCTAGCAAACAAGTTGTTCTATTTAATCTGATTACATTTACTAAAATTAAGAGTTCATTTTGCTGTACTCTCAATTTTCAGTAGCATGTTTTCACAAATATCCTTATAGAAACTTGAATAAAACGCTTGTTAAATCCAGTTTTCATTTGCAGTAAAGGCAATGGTTAGCCAACGTTGTGGCGTATCTTCTCCAATAGCCAACGCGATTTCATTACGAATTTTATCCAGGGTTTCAATGCTCGAAATTGGGTAATCCATAGGTACTACTATATGTATTTCAATAAATTGTGCGCGTCCTATTTTTGCAACGTAGCTTGTATAAGTCTTGAAATCATGCTGTTTAATAAGCTCATCTAAAAATTCTCTTATTCTTTCATCAAGACCCACAGGAGCCATGCGAAATATGTCTCGCATGGCATCACGGACTGCGTTCATAGGCACAAAAATCAGAAATGCAGTAAGAATTGCTAAAATAAGGGGGTCAATGTAAGGGGTAAAATATCCATAGGCCCCACCATGCAACAAGGCTGCGATGCCAAATGCCAATAGGAGAGAGGTGGAAATCAAAGCAGACATTAACCAACTTTGAATGTCTAGTCGCAAGAATTCGGACTTAATTTTGCGGTTTGTTTTAACTAAATAAAAATACATGCCTGTTGATAAAAAAAACACCAAAAGTGCAAACACAAATGCCCAATCAAAATTGAGTTCATGTCCACCAGACATCAAACTGCCAATTGCGTTTACCAGTGCATAAGTACAAAGAAGTATTAGGATACTGCCATTCAAAACAAGAACCATAGGTTCAATATGCCAGTAACCATATTGAAATCTCCGATTCCCCTTACTTGTTAAAAGACGGGCAACAAAAAAAGCAAGGATTGATATAACGGTATCCACCATATTAAACATACCGTCAAAGACGATAGCCAATGAACCGGACAATAGCCCAAATAAAATACCTACCACGGCTAAGAGAAAGGTCACAGCGATTGATATTTTAAGAGCTCTTCGTTCATGAAGCCCCTTTTGTATTGTCATTTGAGTGATATCCTGATTTTAACAATGCTTTATCTACTTATACTATTGCTTCAACAGCTACTAATAAATCCATAGGCTTGTATTATTAGGCCTTTTACATAATAACTGCTTCTTTTTTCAATTGTTGCAGTAAGTTTTTCGCATGGTTTAGAAAAATCAATTTATTTTACGTACATTAACTTTGCGTCCTTTTAATTTTCCACTTTGTAAATATTGGTAGGCTTTATCTGCTTGGCTGTGGTGAATTGCAACATACGAGTACATAGCGGTGATGTTAATTTTGCCAATTGTGTTGCCTGCTAATCCTGCATCTTTGGTTAATGCCCCAAGGATGTCACCAGGGCGAATTTTATCTTTTTTACCGGAAGCAATACAGAGTGTAACCATTTCTGGCACTAAGCGAGTAGTGTTGTGATTTTCTAATTCATTAATGTTTCCCCAATGAATGGGGTGCGGGTAGTTATCTTCAATGGCGCAAATTCGTTGTGCATCTGCAGGCGTTATAATGCTTAAGGCAATGCCTTTACTCCCAGCTCGTCCTGTTCGACCAATACGATGAATATGGACGTCATGATCAAAAGCGAGATCAAAATTAATCACTGCAGAAAGTTCTTTTATATCAAGTCCTCGTGCTGCAACATCAGTGGCGACAAGAATAGAACAACTTTGGTTGGCAAAACGTAAGACAGCAAGATCACGTTCGATTTGTTCCATATCACCATTTAAAGCGATGGCACTGAAGCCTTCATTGATGAGCTGGTCTGTGATTTCTACTGTTTGTTGCTTGGTATTACAGAAGATTAACACTGAAACGGGCCGATAGTGCAACAGTAATGATTTTAATAATGGAAATTTCTGAGCATGTCTCGAGACTTCATAAAAATGTTGTTCAATATTAATTTCCTCGGGAGGAGTTACCACATGAACTTCTTTTGGGTCCTTCATAAATTGTTTTGAAAGCCGTTTGATTTCTTCAGGATAGGTTGCAGAAAAAAGTAGGGTTTGTCGTTGTTTGGGACAAACCGAAATAATGTTTTTAATGTCATCAAAAAAACCCATATCCAGCATTCTGTCTGCCTCATCCAAAACTAAAGCTTTTACCTGAGATAAGTCTAAAGAGGCGTTTTTTAAATGCTTAAGTATTCTCCCCGGTGTTCCTACAATAATATGAGCTCCATGCCGTAATGAATCAAGCTGAGGCTGCATTGGTATACCACCAGATAAATTAATAATTTTGACATTAGGCATCAAACAGGCTAATCGACGGATAGCCTGGCTTACTTGTTCCGCTAGTTCACGGGTAGGGCAAAGAACCAAGGCTTGTACTGCAAAAAAAGAAATTTTTAAATTATTTAATAAAGACAAAGCAAAAGCAGCGGTCTTTCCACTCCCTGTTTTTGCTTGAGCTATTATATCTTCATTTCTAAGAATTATGGGTAGGCTTTGCATTTGGATAGGGGTCATATTTTCATAATTTGAAGAAGCAAGACTTTTTATTAATTCTTGACGAAGGGGGAATTGAGAGAATGATAGGTGTTGGTCGTTGTGTTCTGATTGAATCATGGAAAGTGCTTATTGTTATAATAGGTGAATAGCTTAGCACTTCTTAGTGCAATTTTAAATCAATTTATTTTGGGCAAGGCTCTACCCCAACAAAGGGGGCATTTTAATCAAGTTAGTCTAGACTAACCCTTTGATTTGACGGTCAAAAGGAAGATTAAAATGCCTAAGAAAGATTGTATCCTAAATTTGCCAGGATATTCTATTAAAAAAGTGAGCGGAGAGAACCCGGTTTATATTGAAGTAAACTATCGTTGTGTTGTTCGTTGTATTCATTGTGGTAATAAGAAATTACGCGTAAAAGACAGTTTTATAAGACGTATACGTCATGAGTCTATTGGTTTACGTCGCAGCTACTTGTGCATCAAAGCCCATAAATATTATTGTCCTCCTTGCGGACGTTATTTTAATCAACGCTTTCCGGGGATAGGTAAGTATCAAAGAGCCAGCGAGAGTTTGCGTAAACAGGTGTTTCACTATCATAGCAAAGGAGTCAGTCAAAAGGATTTGGCGCGCGACTTAAAGCTGGGTAAATCGACGGTAGAGCGCTGGTATCATTACGGTTATGAGCTTCGCTATAAGAAGATAGCTACTCGTTCCTGCCCCCGAGTATTAGGACTTGATGAGCATTTATTTAATAGAAAGGTGGGTTATGCTACAACCTTTTGTGACTTGGCCAAACATAAAATATTTGATGTAGTTGAGGGACGCTCAGAAAAGGACTTAGAGAGCTATCTTAATACCTTGGAAGGAAAAGAGAAGGTACAGGTAGTCTGTATTGACTTAAGCTCGAGTTACCGCAAGTTGATCAGGCATTACTTTCCCAATGCCATGATTGTTGCCGATCGCTTTCATGTGATTCGTTTACTAAAAACAACGGCATTACTGAAGGCTTTCATCGTAAGATGAAACTGATTCAACGGCGTGCTTATGGGTTTAGAAATTTTGAAAATTACAGGTTAAGGGTTAAAGTTTTGTGTTCTTGATTAGTGCCCCCGGAAATGGGGAAGAGCCATTTTAAATGGCGCGCTCGGAGGGACTCGAACCCCCGACACCTTGGTTCGAAGCCAAGTACTCTATCCAGCTGAGCTACGAGCGCAATCGGGTGTGGATGATCATTTTATTTCTGGTCTGTTTATGCAGGAGGGAGACCAGAATGGTGGGCCGTATAGGATTCGAACCTATGACACAGAGGTTAAAAGCCTCCTGCTCTACCACCTGAGCTAACGGCCCTTTCAGGGTATAACCAGCAAAATACAATAGTTGATGGTATAGGTTTATTAAAAACTGGTGGGCCGTATAGGATTCGAACCTATGACACAGAGGTTAAAAGCCTCCTGCTCTACCACCTGAGCTAACGGCCCTAAAGAGGCTGAAATCATACCGGATTAGAGCAGAATTTCAAGTCTTTTTAGAGATTATTTTTGTTTAAAAAACAAGATGTGTTATTTATATGCTTTTTTCAAGCAAGATATTATTGTTCCTGGTAGTTAGATTATTTTCTGTAGCTAAAATTGACCAGCTTTGATCTTGAATTTTATCTTTGAGAGATTGCAGGTCTCTTTTATCGGTAAGAATTAATAATGTATCAGCTCCTAAAGCGCCACAGCCTTTTATTGCTAACACTTCTGAATAAGATTTTATAGACTGGATAAGGGTTAGACTATGTTGACTCACCAGATTTAATTCTCTCAGCTTTTCAGCATACAAATTAATACATTCGATTAAATGATGGCTATGAGCCAAATCAAAAGCTTCTTTGGCTTTGACAACCAAGGAAGACAGATAATCTATTTGTGATGGCAGGCTGGCTTCTTTAAGATGATGATGTGTTGCCAGTTTGTTGCCGGTGTGAACGATCAAGAAAGACAAGTCTTTGAATGGCCAACAGAAAGAATCAACCTGATTTTTTTGTTTATTAATGTAAACACAACCTTGCTGTGACTGAGCAATTACATCATAACCACTTGGTCGTAACCCAAAACCTGACCATGACGATTGGTAATAGGCATCAAGCATATGATTTAACCGAGGAGTAATTTCTTGCAGTGAACAAGTTGCCAAATAACAGGCTAAAAATTGCGCGCTGGATGCTCCCAAGCCGCCTTGGCCTTGATATGGGTCTTGCCACGATAAGCCAAGGGAAGGGTACTGATTTTTTTGCCACCATAATCCAGCAGGAGATTCAGGATGAATTCCCTCTAATTTTGCATTTTGGGTTAATGTAAGAGTAAAGCAAGGGCTTGTCGTTAAGAGAATAGCTGATTCTCCCGCAATGGCAGCGTATTCTCCTAATAAAAATGTTTTAGCGGGAATATGCCATTTCATACTGCAACAGGAGCTTGTCGGATTTCAGCTAGTAGGTCATAAGCATTATTCAAACTGACTCGTTTGTTTAAGTTAAGCCATTCTTGCAATTTTTCTTTGAGCACAGGCATTTCATTTTCATTGGCCCCAGCGACTAATAGCAAATTATCAATATGCAATTTCATGTGGCCCTGAATGATTCCATCAGTACATAAAGCTTTCAGAGCACCAAGGTTTTGCACTAAACCTACTGCTGCGATAACCTGGGAGAGTTGATTGGCAGACGTGATGTCCATCATTCGTAAACACATTTTCGCTGTGGGGTGTAAAGAGGTTACGCCTCCAACAGTGCCTACTATGATGGGAGCAGTTAACTCTCCTGTGAGTACTTCATTTTGATACCGCCAACGAGTAATCGCTTTGTATTGTCCTGAACGTGCCGCATAGGCGTGTATACCAGCTTCCACTGCTCGCCAATCATTGCCTGTAGCAATTAAAACAGGATCAATTCCATTCATAACGCCCTTATTATGGGTAGCAGCACGATAGGGGTCTATTTCTGCAAAGAGTGAGGCCTCCTGCAATTTTTGACCAAGGATCGGGTCAATATTATGAATGATGACTTGAGCGGTCGTTAATTTTTGATCGTTTAAGTTGGATAAAATACACATGGTGACTTCTTCACCAGTTATTTGTTCTATGGGTTGCTTTAAATATTCAAGCACTTGATTGATGATATTGGCACCCATAGCGTCACAGCTGTTCATCGTCAAATGAATCACCGCCATGTCTTGCCCATCTTCTCTCTTTAAACGGCGTACTTGCAAATCGGTAACACCACCGCCTCGTTTTACCATGTTAGACGCAACGTCTTTATTCGCTATTTCTATAAAATATTGACGATTTTCATTAAAAAGATCAGAAAATTTTTGAAAATCCTTTACTTTTGCCAGTTGTATTTGACCAAGAATACATTCTCCATGAACCCAGGTATTGATTGCACCATGTTGCCTAATCCATTTCGCTGACTTGGAAAGAGCAGCAATAATTGAGGTTTCCTCTACTGCCAAGGGTATTACATAATCGCGCCCATCAATATTAAAATTAGTAGCCACGCCTAATGGAAGCTGAAAATACCCAATCACATTTTCAATCAACTTGTCGGCCAGATTTAAATCTTTAATACCACCTTGTTTAAGAAATGTTATATCTTCAGGAGTCAAGGCACCTAAAGCGCATAACCTTTGAAAGCGCTCTTCACGTGATAATTTTGAGAATCCGCGAAATAATTCACCGGCATTAGCAGCTATGGACATGCCTTCTCCTTTAAATCATCAAGAACCAGGCTGCCAGTACAAAACATAGCAGTTTTCAATTCATATTCAATTGTAATCATTTGGGTAAGTACTTGCTCAGTTGAATCCAAAGCCGCTTCTAGCATGGGTTTCGCGAAGCCGACTGTAGTCGCACCCAGCGCAAACAGTTTTGCAGCATCCAGACCATTTCTTACGCCGCCAGAACCCCAAATTTCGAAACAGGGATTAAGGCTAATGGCGTTACGAATGCTATGTAAAGTATCAATGCCCCAATTTCGAAAAGTATCAGCGGTTCGGTGTCTTATCGGATCCTTGTTTGCCCGATGCCCTTCAATACGCCCCCAATGCGTACCACCTACACCACTGACATCAACAGCAGCAACACCTATATTATTTAAACGAAGCAGTGTATTTTTTGAAAAACCACAACCAGTTTCTTTTATTATAATTGGAGAAGCAATCTTTTTGACTAATTCTTCCAATGCAGCCCAACATCCTTGAAAATTAGTTGTTCCTTCCGGTTGAATACACTCTTGTAACGGATTGCAATGAATAATTAATGCTTCAGCATGCAACGTATCAATTAAGCGCTGGATTGCAGAAATTGGGGTATCAATCAACTGAGCGATTCCCAGGTTACTGAACAGGCTGACCATAGGGAAATCACGACGGAGTGGCTCCCACTCAAATGCAGCTTGTTTATCAGTTAATTCTCTTCGCTGTGAACCGACACCCATCGCCCAATTTGTTGTTGAACACGCTTCCATTAATCGATGGTTAATCTCCATGGCATTGGAATGACCTGCTGTCATTGAACTGATAATAAATGGTTTTTCAACCGGTTTTTTAAACCGGATGCTTTGTATGGAAATGTCCTTAAAATCAAGATCAGGTAAGGCTTCATGCACCAAAGAAAAATGATCAAAGGGATTTAACTCGCTGCTTTGATTAGCTGGCATTAGGGCTAGTTCTATATGATCTCGCTTACGTTGTTCAAATTGGCTGTATTCGTTTTGCATGCCTGAATTTACTTATGAAAAATGCCATGAATTTTAGCATGAAATCATGAAATAGACCATTGTGTTTTTATTTGACATGGTGTTTAATTTGGTAGCCGAGTATAAAGATGAGTTAACTAACATTCATTCATTTAGTTGGCATCTTGGTAACAAATTAAGATAATTATCATGAAATCTAAGTTGCAATACCATTTTTCTACAACAACGAATGACGACGAATCATATATTGAAGAAGATGATGGAAATAAGTTCACTCCAAATGGCGTGCCATCACATGGGTGGACTGCATGGACAAGATTTTTTTGCCATCAAAACAAGTCTCCTAAATACGTTGTTAAACAACCTAAACCAGATAAAGTCCGTTCCTTGTCGGATCTTAGAGATCAAAAACTTAATCATGAACGTAATAGAACACGTTATCAACATGAATTGGATTTATGGAACTTGGTGCATCCCAGTGACAAAGCCTACTTATTTACTGATAACGGTATTCGATTGGTTCTTCCTTATCTACCCGGTAAAACTCTGTTTTCTTTTACCAGTAGAGAAGAAGACCAGTTGACTTGGTGTCAACTAACACAAGCGGTATTTTGTGAGTTTAAACGCTTTACTGAACTTGGATTGAAGCACTGTGATGTTAAATATGACAATTTTTTGATAGAAAGAAAGCAAGATGGTACCTTTAGAGCCTACATAATTGATCTCGATTCAGTAGGCAAACTGCAGCCTGATGATCAGGATTATGATTGGAATATTGTCCTTGCATTTCTATTTGACGACACTGGCCTAAGAAGCCCCCATGTTTGTCCACCTGGTTACATTGCTTTGAAATCAATTGATGCCCCTGTAGAAAATGAATTTGAAGCACGCTCAAAACTGGATGGAATAAAAAAAGAACTATCCCAAAAAAAACCTACCTTGATAAGAGTCAGGAATTGTCTGCAAAATGAGTTGGATTATTATTTTGTTTATGGATGTTTGTATAATGGGCAATGGGGCTTTACTAAACTCGATGAAAGTATCATTAGTTCAGTGAATCTATCTAATTTTTCTGGTGCTTTAGTCGAACCCGCAGCCGCTACTGTTATTGGCAATCATATTAAATCAAAACAAGGTCACATTAGCTACAGACTTGATCTTTATATCAGCTGTCTGAATGAGAAAATAACTGAACTCACTCTACTCAAATCTCAAAACGCACCTTGTCAGCAACACATCCAATTATAGATGGATCCTGTTGCTATCATGTCGGTATTGAGGCCTATAGCTTTGTCCATATGACTAAGCTTATCATGATAGGCCAACATAGTATTATAGCTTACCAGCGATAATAGTAATAAGGTCTGTAGTAGGGCCTGTAGTAAGGCCTGTAATAAGGATAACCCCAACGATAGTAATATGGCCTGTAATAGTACCCCCTATAGTAACCAGGACCCCAATATCTATAGCGAACCCAGTAAGCCATCTGAGTGGGACTGGCTTTGTTAATTATCGGATTGATATCTCTGTTAACTGCTTTGGCATTTGCAGGAGTAACTAAAATCAAAGCTACAATTAGAAGGGTAAAAGCTAGTGTCAGTTTTATTAAAGAGATCCCTTTAAAGATAAAACGTTCCATTTTTTACTCCTTAACGCGTATTCTCTTTAAGTATAGACTACATGGGATTATTTGATTATTTTTTGTACACAATCATTACTGGAAATGAGTATCAATTTTATTGAGGCAGTAAATAGTTTATTAGGATTAATGATTAAAAAAATGTCCAAGTCTTTTGGCTGCAGCGCGTTCTTCAAGGCTTTCGAGCTTATTACGCTCTATTGCTGTTTTGAATAATCGCTGCGATTCAGGATGAAAATTCATATTACGAATAACGTGTTCTGGTTTAAGCAAGGTATCAGGTAATTGATAACTGAATTGATACTTTTTCTGCAATTGTTGATAAAGGGAGTTACTTAAGCCTAAGCCATGTTGTAGTGCCTGGTAGAAACGGGATATGGGCCCTTGTAAGGCGGCAATATGGTCATAAACTATGCCAGGTTGAGGAGCTCCTCCAATGTTTTCAAAGACCAACTTTAATTCATCAAGTTTTGCCATAAATGATTTTTGCTTATTCAAGACCTTAACCAGGGTATCTAGCGGTTTGAATTGCTTGATTTGTTGAAGTGATTTCTTTTTGTCCTGAGACTCTTTAAGCTGTTTTTGGGCAATAATACGTAATAAAGAATCGACTAAATGATTGAGCATGGCCAGAATTTGTTTTAATTCGTCTGTTCCTAAAGCAAAGGCTAATCGCTCAATATTAAATTCAAAAGAATGTTTGGCTTCTATCCCTAATAACTGAAGCAGGTATTGCTGTAAATTACTTAACTGGCTTAAGGCGTTTTGTGTATCCAGTCTGTATTGCAAGACCAGAATAAGGGATTTGAGTGAGTCCAATTCATCCGAGTCGAATTCTTCCGGTAGTTCTTTTTCCCGTTGCAAAGATTCCAGCAGCCGATTAGATTGAATGAGTTCTGTTTCTGCTTGCTTGATGAGATTAGATTGGATTTCAATTAACTTTTCATTCATGAAGATAACCTGATTATAAAAGAGCACTACCTATATTATTATGATACCATGAATCGTAAGTTTTTGCGGTCTTGTGGTATTTTGTATTATTCTAGGAAAATTCAATAAAAAGAAATAACTATGGAACAGACTAGCGCACAAATTGTTTTCGAGCAAAAGAATACAACCTACCAGTGTTGTGGTTCCTGGTCTGTTTTATTCCTCGATGGATTGCCTAAAAAATTTAGTGACAGTCCATTGCCTGCTTCGCAAAAAATAACTATAAATGGTGAAAAAATCAGTGCCTTTGATAGTGCAGGGGCTCTGGCATTAAAGAAATGCATCGATGAGCTAAAAAAAAGAAATAATCAGGTTGAGTTAGTTAATTTTTCCGATAGCCAACAGCAAATGCTGGGACTTATAGAATCCAAACAGGATATTCTTTCCTATCAATTACCTGTTGTTTCTAAAGAAGGTATTCTTTATCAGATAGGGAAAGAATCAGAAAATAAATTGCATCAGATTGATGGTTTGATTATTTTGATTGGGGATTTAAGCACAAGGCTCTTCGAAGCGTTTGCTTATTGGCGGCGATTTCATTTACCCAGTATTGTTTCAGTTATTGATTCTGCCGGGTTAAAAGCTTTGCCTATTATTGGCTTGTTGTCTTTTTTGATAGGGGTCGTTTTAGCTTATCAAATGGGTTTACAATTAGAAACTTATGGTGCCAATATTTTTATTGCTTATTTATCTGGCATGGCAATTTTTCGGGAATTTGGCCCTTTAATTACAGCAATTATCGTAGCGGGGCGCACCAGCTCATCATTCACAGCTCAAATTGGCAGTATGAAGATTAATGAAGAAGTAGATGCCATCTTAACCATGGGTCTTTCTCCCACTGAATTATTAGTTTTACCCAAAGTATTGGGTTTATTAATTGTATTTCCATTGTTAATTTTTTGGGCAGATGTTTTTAGCATTTGGGGGGCAATGATCATGTCCAAAAATATGTTAAACATCGGTTTCGAAGATTTTCTAAGCCGCTTGAGAGATTCCGTAGGACTTAACCAAATGATGCTGGGTTTGTATAAAGCTCCTGCATTCTCAATATTAATTGCTTTAGTGGGTTGTTTTCAGGGGTTTAGAGTAGAATCAAGTGCTGATAGTATAGGAAGCCAAACAACCAAAAGTGTTGTGCAGGCTTTATTTTTAATTATTATCGCTGACGCTGCTTTCTCCATAGCTTATAGCTGGATGGGTTTGTAAATGAGTGAATCAGTCATTGAAATCAAGGGAATGAAAAATTGTCTTGGCGGTCAATGGGTGCACACCGATATTAATCTCACCGTAGAGAGGGGAGAAATCCTGGCTATTATAGGAGGTTCTGGAAGTGGTAAAACCACCATATTACGCAGTTTGCTGATGTTATTGAAACCTTCTGCGGGTAGTATTAAAGTATTCGGTGAAGAAATTTATAATCTTGATGCAGAGCAAGCTTTTAGACTTAGGCGCCGATGGGGCATGTTATTTCAACACAGCGCTTTATTTTCAGCCATGACTGTTCTTGAGAACGTGATGTTTCCAATGAGGGAATTCACTACGTTAGATCAGGATTTTATGCGAGAGCTGGCGCTTTTAAAAATAACCTTGGTAGGCTTATCTAAAGAAGCGGCTGTGAAATATCCTTCCGAGTTAAGTGGGGGGATGCAGAGAAGAGCTGCTGCGGCAAGAGCCATTGCGATGGATCCGGAGTTACTATTTCTGGATGAACCTACAACTGGATTGGATCCTAGAGGAGCCAGACTTTTTGATGATTTGGTTGTTTTTTTAAGAGATGCGTTAAATTTGACAATAGTCATGGTTAGCCATGATATAGAGTCTTTGAAAAGAACAACGGACCGTGTTGCATTTGTAGGTGATGGGAAAATTCTTAGTGTTGAACCCATTAAAGAATTGATGAAAAATAAAAACCCGCTAATCGCTGAATATTTTAGCAAATTCTAAGAAATACTATAACAGAGGGGGCAATTTACTTGGAATCTAAAACCAACTACACCATAGTAGGCCTCGTCGTACTTATTCTGACAGCATGTCTTTTATCTGCAGGTTTATGGCTCTCGGTCGGATTTAACCAGAAAGAATATACTTCTTATACCGTGTATCTCAAGGAGTCCGTTTCTGGTCTCAGTATTGAATCGCCTGTTAAATTTAATGGGGTGCAGGTTGGTTATGTTAAGGAAATCAAACTAAATAAAAATGATCCCAGGCAAGTGGAATTATTATTAAATATCGAAAAGAGCACGCCAATAACGACTAGTACTTCCGCAACCTTAATTACACAAGGTATTACAGGAGTTACTTATGTTGGTTTATCTGCTGGTTCATCCGATTTGACTCCCTTACGAAAAATGCCGGGGGAGCCTTATCCTGTTATTCCTTCCAAACCATCCCTTCTGAATCAATTAGATGCTGTTTTAAAAGAAGTTGCTGAAAATGTGGGTGCGGTGAGTGAAAAGGCCCAACTTATTTTTAATGAAGAAAACGCGGATAATGTAAAAAAATCATTGGCTAATATAGAACGTATTACAGAAATAATTGCTGATAACGGTCAATCAATTGATAGTTCTTTAAATAATTTTGACGTGTTTGTAGCCAATATGGCTAAGGCAAGCAAGCAATTTCCTCAGCTGATAAAAGATTTAAAAACAGGTATTTCAAAATTCAAATCTTTAGCAGACAATATGAGTGCTGCAGGTAAGGATGTTTCAAAAACGATGATCGCAGGTAAAAATACTATCGATCAAATTTCTCAACAAGCCATCCCTCCAGCAGTGATTTTATTGCGACGCTTGAACGCTATTTCAGCGAACCTTGAAAAGGTCAGTAATGAAATGCGGCAAAACCCTTCTGTGATTATTCGAGGTACTAAAGCACCTAAACTTGGGCCAGGGGAATAAAATATGAGAGTTCTCAGTAGTGTTTGTTTTATATTAGGAATATTAACACTGATGAGTTGTTCGCCTGTTAAAATCCCAGTGACCAACGAATATCAATTAACAGCATACAGCACCAAACAATTTATCAGAAAGCCCAAGCCTATTACAATACAGGTTACGGCGCCTGAAGCGGTAGCAGGATATCAGACCGAAGAAATGCTTTACATGAAGAAACCTTTTAAATTGGAGCCATTTGTAAAAAATGCGTGGACTTCACCTCCCGCAGATATGCTTTTTCCTTTATTAGTACAAAGTCTACAGAGTTCCGGGTATTTTTATGCTGTCACATCAAGTCCTTATAGTGAAGAAGCAGATTATCGTCTGGATACTCAATTGTTGAAGTTAGAGCAAAATTTTATCAAGAAACCCAGTGTCCTTGAGTTTTCAGCCAAAATAGTATTGACCCATATTAGTGATAACCAAATTATAGGGTCACGGATTGTTCGTCTACAAATACCTTGTTCACAAGATACTCCTTATGGCGGAGTTATTGCGGCGAATCAAGCTACATTTCGATTTACTGCAATGGTAGCAGACTTTGTTATATCGCATATTAAGCGTGATTAGGAATAGCCAAAAAATAAAAAGAATTGTACAATGGCTCTCCATGATTATCATGTGTAGTTTCTAAAAATAATAAGAAGAGTTTAAGGAGATTGTGGAATGAAAGCCGGATCGTTTTATAAACTGGGACTGCTTGTAGCAAGCGCTGTATTGGCCGCAGCTTGTTCTAAAACACCAGGCAGTGCTGATGGTGGTGCTGCGGTAGGTGACGGTGATGCTACTGCCCAAGGTTTGGGGCAAATGACTCATTTTGCTGGACAGGAACCTGGTGAATCCTATACAACGCAGGCACCGCATAATCAATTGTATTTGTTTGCATATGATGACAGCACTTTGGCATCAAAATATTTACCTTCAGTTAACGCGCAGGCAGAATACTTAAAGACTCATCCAGGTGCTCGAGTGATGATAGCTGGACATACTGATGAGCGAGGCAGCCGTGAATATAACGTAGCCCTTGGCGAACGCCGTGCTGATACTGTAGCTGAAATTTTACGTATGGCAGGTGTTAGCAGACAACAAATTCGTGTAGTTAGCTACGGCAAAGAGCGCCCAGCTAATTATGGTCATGATGAAGCGTCGCATGCGCAGAATCGACGCGTAGAGTTTATTTATGAGGCAACAAGATGATTAATTGCAAAAAATCCATTATCACCGCATGTTTTGTACTGATGCTTCCTTTCGCCTTATGGGCGGAAGCGCCAGTAATCGATGATAGTGAAAATTTTGCAATGATTGATAGGCAAGAGGAGTATGATGCTCCCCTTGTCAATCCCAAATACGATGAACCTCAAATTGAGAATGCCGAGTTGGATGGGTCTCAAAATGATAACTATGCAACAGATACTTCTCAGCCTTATGATGAACCGGCACTTGTTAAAGATGATCAAAAAAACATCAATGACAGTGCAAAGTTAATTGATAAAATTCAGCAACTTCAAAAAGAAATACAAGAACTGCGCGGACAGCTTGAAGTACAGGCACACGATTTAAAATTATTACAGCAACAGCAAGTAGCCTTCTATAAGGATCTGGATTCTCGATTATCCAATTCTTCAACTTCAGCAAAAACCATTCAAAATGATAAACCAACAACAGACATTTCATTGGGTTCCAATTCGTCAGCGACTTTAAAAGCGGCTTCTCCGCAAATCAAAGCAGGATCATCTAATAGTAAACCTCAGCCTGTTATTGCTGTTTCCAGGGCTAATCCTGCAGATGAACAGATAAGCTACCTTGCGGCTTACGAGTTAGTTAAAAATAAACGCTATGATGAAGCGATTAAGTCTATGCAGACTTTCGTGCAAAAATATCCCAGAGGTGGTTACACTGCAAATGCAGAATACTGGTTAGGTGAACTGTATCTTGTTAAAAAGGACTATCCCAAAGCCATAGAACATTTCGAGATTGTTTTACAGCAATATCCTTCATCCAGCAAGGCTGCAGCCAGTTTGTTAAAATCCGGTTATGCTTATGCTGAGAAAGGCGACAAGCAAGAAGCCAAAAAACGTTTTCAACAAGTTGTTAAAACCTATCCTGATACACCAACAGCACAACTGGCCAGCTCTAAATTGGAAGCAATTAATGCTTTATGAAACGATTTAATGAACAATTAAGAATTACGGAGATTTTTCATTCATTGCAAGGAGAATCAGTAACAGTAGGCTTACCTACCGTATTTGTTCGTCTGACTGGTTGTCCATTGCGATGTCAGTATTGTGATACGGCTTATGCCTTTTCAGGTGGTGAAGTCGTTGAAATAGATGATATTTTGAATAAAGTAGCTTCATATCAATGTCAACATGTTTGTGTAACTGGAGGGGAACCACTTGCTCAACCTGGTTGTATCTCTTTATTAAGCAAGCTTTGTGATGCAGGACACTTGGTTTCTTTGGAAACCAGTGGCGCTAGGGATATAGCTTCGGTAGATCAACGAGTCATGATCGTCATGGACTTAAAAACGCCTGACTCCAGGGAAGCAGATAAAAACTTGTTGTCCAATTTGAATTTTCTGAAACCCACTGATCAGATTAAGTTTGTATTATGCAGTCGAAATGATTATGAATGGGCATGTAGAATGCTGAGTGAATATCGGTTAGCGGAACGGGTACAACTCTTATTTTCTCCGAGTTGGAATCAGCTAAATCCTACTGATCTTGCAAATTGGATAATTCAGGATAAATTACCAGTTCGTTTTCAACTACAATTACATAAGATTTTATGGAATGATGCACCTGGTCATTGACCTCAAGGAGACTAACTATGCATTGGTTTGCTCAGGCACCAGCTAATATTGCTTTGATCAAATATATGGGTAAAAAAGATGAAGATTCCAATTTACCTGATAATTCTTCTCTATCCTACACATTGAGTAATTTATTAAGTTCTGTGAAATTAGAGAAATTACCAACTAAAAAAGACATTTGGGAGCCGCTTAGTATTCCTGGAGCACCAGAATTTAACCTGTCAGTTGAAGCGCAACAACGCTTTATTGATCATTTAGTACGATTGAAAGAGTATTTTGGATATGTCGGTGGATTTTTAATTCAATCCAGTAATAATTTCCCTCATAGTAGCGGTTTGGCGAGTTCTGCCTCCAGTTTTGCTGCTTTAACAAAGTGTGCGTCAATTGCATTAAGTGAACTTACTCAAAAACCTTTGCCTTCTATTGATGAGCAAGCACAATTGAGTCGATTAGGTTCGGGTTCGTCTTGCCGTTCTTTTTATGCACCATGGGCATTATGGACGGGAGATAAAGTCTCTGCAATCGATTTGCCTTATAAAGATTTATTACACCAAGTCATAGTAATTAGCAGTCAGGAAAAAGAAATACCGTCTAGAGCGGCGCATAAGCTGGTTAAAACAAGTCCTTTTTATCAAACACGAAGTGAAAGGGCAGAGGCAAATTTGAAATTATTACTGATCGCTTTTGAAAACAAAGACTGGACGAGTATATACCAAATTTGCTGGCATGAATTTCTCGACATGCATCAATTATTTAAAACCTGTGAAAAACCATTTTCTTACATAACAGATAATACCTTACATATATTGAACGTTATTGAAAAATTTTGGAATGAGAAAGGCGATGGCCCCGTAGTTACTATGGATGCCGGCCCTAATGTTCATTTGCTTTATAGATCAGATCAAATAGATCTCGCACGACAATTTAAATCGGATTATTTGGTAGGAAACTATGATGTTTTATGATTTTGAAACCACTACTTTCGGCAAATGGATTTTAGCAGGTGAACATGCGGTAGTAAGGGGACATGAAGCTTTAGTATTTCCTATTAAAGAAAGACAATTAATTTTGAGATATAACCCTTCCTCCACGTCCTTAAGCGCAGAATTTAAAGGCAGTAATGGTTCTGATATGCATTTATTATTTTGGAGCGTATTAGAGCGTGGTATGCATTTGTTAGGACGTTCACTGAATGAATTAGGTGGTCATTTTTATTTGGACACCAATATTCCTGTTGGGGTTGGCATGGGTGCTTCGGCAGCTCTTTGTGTTGCCATGAGTCGGTGGTACTGCGCGCAGCAAATGATACAAGATAATCAATGCAGCGAATTTGCCAAACAGTTAGAACATCTGTTTCATGGTAAAAGTAGTGGTTTGGATGTAGCTGGTGTAGCATCAGATACCGGTGTATATTTTAAGTCCGGGCTTTGTACTCCAGTAAAACAAACCATTTATCCCTATTGGTATTTATCCTCTTGCAATCAAATTGGTATTACGTCTCATTGTATACAGCAAGTTGAATGTTTATGGGATAAAAATCCAGAGCTTGCTCACCAAGTGGATAGGCAAATGGTAGAGGCCGTTCAGGAAGCAAAAGCTGTTTTGGAAGAAGGGGGAGTTGATGCTTTAAATCGCTTGGCAAAAGCGATAAATAAAGCGGCAGATTGTTTTTTACAATGGGGATTGGTTAGTGAAAGCTTACAACAACATATGAATCACTTGTTCGCTGATGGTGCAATTGCTGTTAAGCCAACTGGTTCAGGCGGTGGAGGGTTTGTATTAAGCCTTTGGGACAAAATTCCTTCCTCGCAAATAGAGATGATTCCGGTCTAGTCCCTCTTACAAGCCTAATCGACAAATTGATAATAGACTTCATTCTGCTTAATCATGCCGAGTTCATATCGAGCTTGTTCTTCAAGGGCTTGATCACCACTTTTTAACTCTTTGATATCTGCTTCCAATGCTTTATTTCTAGCAGCTAATTTATCGTTCTGACTTTTATGAGCTTCCAGTTTTTTTTCGAGTTTAATCCATTGGATAATATTTCCATCACCTAGCCATAGCTTATGTTGTAAAGCAACTAAAGCAATAATTAAGATAATGAATATGGGGCGCATAGAATTTTCTATTGAAGAATATCTCTAATTACTATTGTAGTATCTTATTACTGTGAGGAGCAATATCTGTTCAGGGTATATAGTATTAAATTTTTTATCGAACTGATTTTAAATTGTATTTAGTCTATATTATTCTTGATTTAAACTTAGGTTGATGTCGAGTTTCAGTTAACACTCAAACACCACCCCAAGTTAATCATGAATAATGCCGAAAAGTTTCAAATCATCTTTTCAGTATACTTTTTCCAGCATAAGGTAAAGACGCCAATTCATTTATCCTCAATAGCTGATTATACTTCGCAGTTCTGTCTGTGCGACACAAGGATCCAGTTTTAATTTGACCACAACCACTTGCAACTGCAAGATCAGCTATAAAAGTATCTTCTGTTTCTCCTGAACGGTGAGACATTACACATCGGTATCCATTTTTATGTGCAAGCTTTATAGCCTGTCTGGTTTCACTTAAAGTACCTATTTGATTGACTTTAATTAATATTGCGTTAGCAACACCCTGGGCAATTCCTTCTTGCAGAATTTTGGGATTAGTTACGAATAAATCATCTCCAACGAGCTGAATTTTATTTCCCAAATGGGTAGTTAATTGTTTCCATCCAGACCAGTCTTTTTCATCCAGGCCATCTTCAATACTGACTATGGGATAACTGGAAATGAGATTTGCGTAGTATTCTATGAGTTGATGAGAATCAAATTTTTGATTTTCAGAATACATATGATAAAAGCCTTCACTAAAAAGCTCAGAGGCAGCAACATCCAAGGCAAATACAATGTCTTCTCCTAATCGAAAGCCTGCCTTTTCAATCGCTTCGCTAAGAAGATCCAGCGCTTGACGATTAGATTGAATATTAGGTGCAAAACCACCTTCATCACCAACAGCAGTATTTAATCCTTGTTTTTTTAACACAGACTTCAGTACATGAAAGATTTCCGTTCCCATTTGTAATGCTATGGGAAAATCAGGGGCGCCGATTGGCATTATCATAAACTCTTGAATATCTACATTATTATCAGCATGAGCGCCTCCATTGAGAATATTCATCATAGGAACAGGCATGGTCATTATTTCACCCTGATTAAGTGCCATATACAATGGCTGATTAAGAGATAATGCTCTTGCTCTGGCGCAAGCTAGTGAAGCAGCCAAAATTGCATTAGCTCCCAGATGAGATTTGTTTTCTGTATTATCTAATTGGCATAAAATGCGATCTAAATTTTCCTGATCATCAACAGAGAATCCTAGTAATGCCTGATTAATCTCTTCATTAACGTGTTTAACTGCTTTTTGCACCCCTTTGCCAGCATATCGCTTCGGATCATTATCTCTAAGTTCGCAGGCTTCTCGGCTTCCTGTGGAAGCTCCAGATGGCACACTCGCTCTTCCAATAATACCGGTTGCTAGAATGACGTCTGCCTCAACGGTGGGATTACCGCGAGAATCTAATATTTCACGTGCCTGAATTTTATGTATGTGCATGGTCTTTCCTAATCTTTTTTATATTTATTAATTTAAATACATACCACCTTAAGGTTTACAAGCGCATTAACTAATGGCATTAGAGGTAAGCCAAGAATGGTATCCTCGCTTCCTTGCACTTCCTTAAATAACCACTTGCCTAGACCTTCATATTGATAAGCACCACAACTCTGATAAGGTTTTTCTGCTTGTAAATAAGCCTCAATTGTTTTTTCACTCAGGTGATGCAGTGTTAATGTCGCCGTTTCATGGTATTGCCAAAGTATTTTGCTCTCTTTAACAATACACAGGCAAGCAATTTGTTGATGTTGTTTCCCGCTTAATTCTTGCAAGTGTCTTACAGCTGTTTGATGATTTAATGGTTTATTAAATACTCTTTTATCAGCGACGCATAATTGATCTGCTGCAATGATATAATGCTCTGGATAATGTGGGCTGACATCTAACGCTTTAGTTTTTGCCAGGGTAATACCTAACTCAATTAGTTCGTCGGAATTATGCCTTGTTTTAATTTCCTCTTCGTTGCAATTCGATGGTACAACCAGAAAATTCAAACCTAGAGAGTTCATGAGTTTATGTCTGATGGTCGAAGAGGAGGCAAGAATAATCGGTTTTTGTTGTAAAAATTTAGACATAGATGGCCACCGATGCCATGAGCAAAAAGCCTATGATTACAAAGCTGAAATCACTTAAATTACAGCAACGCTCCACCATGACGCAGCGCTCCAGGCCATGCAGAGTTCCCAAATAGAGAAAAGTACCTGCGGATGCCGCAATTAAGATAGGGTCAAATAAAGAGTTAGTTTCCACGCCATGGCCAAAATACCAACCAAAATAAATGCCTAAAGGTGTCATAAGACTAAAAAAGAAAAAGAAGACCATACTTTTTCGAGTGCTCATCGAACTTTTATTTAATTGAATTGCTATAGCCAAACTTTCTGCCCATTTATGAGTGATGATCGCTAAAAACAGCATAATGATCATGGAATTATATTGAGTAAAACCTAAAGCAGCTCCCAGCATAAGTGAATGGACAGAAAGCATTGCCCAGGCGAGTATCGCGAAAGCAGGATGTTCTGCGTCATGATGATGGTATAGTTCCTTTCCTAAATGTTCAAACCACAAGAAAATAAGGAATACTACTCCGGTAATAATAAACGCAAACGGATAGTTATAACCCATCTCTTTAAATAAGGCATTTGATTCAGGTAACATGTGAAGGAGTGCTGCGCCCAGAAAAACACCTGTAGCCAAAGTTTCACCTATGGGGAAATCGATGTGTTTATCGTCTTTAATTCGCTTTTTGAATGGGTACCAGCCTGCAATGATAATGACTATGAATATTGAAACAGCAAAAATAATTTTTAAACCGGTTGCGGACAACATGAAGTCTTCCTACTTTAAAATCCCTATATATTATCCTGAAATGACTAATCGGATCTACAGGGCATAGTAGTATTACATTGTTAAAATATAGCAATTCTTCCATGCTATTTGGATATTAGTTTGATGGATGATGTGTCATTTCATGTAAGCTAAAAAGACGCACTTCCTTTATATCAGTTTGCGATTTCAGGGTTGAGATTACTCGATTATGCAATTTTTTCCATTGATTAAAATCATATGAGCAAAAAATATCCAAACTCATTTTTCCATTTAGATAATGTATATTCCAAAATAAAATCTGCGGAAAATCATAGCAAATGTCATTAAAGAATTTTTCCTGGAGTATTGCCCTGTTTGGTAAATGCAGGGATGGGCATGAAATTTCATCATCTTCAGGGTCAACATGGACAATCACATCTTTGACACAATCAATTTCTTTTACCAAAGTATGATGCACGTGTTGAGCAATATAATGACCCTCGGAAACGGATATTTTGGGTGAAACTAGGATATGGACATCAATAAGCACATCACTGCCCATGAATCGGCTTCTTAGCTGGTGAATACGCTTTACTCCATCGATACTTTGTATAACTCGTTCAATTTGAGAAAATAATTCTGCATCAACCGCAGTATCTACCAATTCTTTGACACTGTTCCAGCCATAGCTCCAGCCCATTTTTATAATCATCAAGCTTACGATGACTGCGGCAATCGCATCCAGATAAACAAGCCCTGCCAAGCTGCCAATTAATCCAATCAGCACCACTATGGATGAAGCAGCGTCTGAACGATGATGCCACGCATTGGCGGTGATTAATTGGGAGCTGATCTTCTTTCCTACATGGCGGGTATAGTGAAATAATGCTTCGTTTGCAATGATTGAGAAGCAAACAATAGGAATCGATAACCAGTTTGGCATGGTATGTTCTGATTTAAGCAATTCATCAAGTGCGTCCCAGGCAATGCCACAGCCTGCCAGAATTAGTAAAAGGGAAAGCAATAGAGTGGCTGCAGTTTCAATTCTTTGATGACCATATGGATGAGAGTCATCGGCGCTAACGCTTCCATATTTTGAAGCAAATACAACCATCACATCAGTAATTAAATCTGAAATGGAGTGGACTCCATCTGCGATGAGAGCATGAGAATGATATAAGAAACCACCAATCATTTTGACAATACCGAGTAAGGCATTAATAAAAGCACCGATAAGGGTAACTTTTTTAGCTTGCCAATACCTGTCATGGGGGTACATTGCTGTTCCTTTTTCAATTACAAAAATAATTTGGATTTTTGTAAAAAAATTAGAGAGGAAACTATACCATGTTATGTCGTGAGTTCCTATTTATCTTGGCTTATCAATTGTTAGAACTCTGCCGAAAATACAAAAAATTAAGTATTCAGGAGCAATCATTGCAGCATTAAGATCGATAAATGGCTAAAGTGACTTGAAAATATTCAAAAGTGATGTTTTCGAATTAATCCAATTGTGATACATATAAACAACTCCATTTTAATCAATCAGATGATTATTTGAATTTATAACAAATTGAAAGCGATTGGATATTTAATTTTTATTTTGAAGAACCCAGGAACCAAACATGAGTGCTAATGAAAAAACTTTAATACAAGAGTTGAAAGAAGTATTGAAAACCAAAAATCATCCACAATTACTTTTAACAAAAGAAGAACAGGATCAGATCGTCGTATACTTAGCGAAAATAAAAGATTTCTATAGCTTAAGTTCTATCTTTGACTTTTTTGGGGTAGAAAATGCTGGTGCACAACATGGGCGATTATTTTTTCATGACTCAGAAATAAATTCATCCAGGGATTTGACTGAATTTTTTAGATTAAATAAGGGATTATTAACGGATCTAAATGAGAAAATAGAAAAGGTTACTATCGATTATAGCAAAGAAAATTATGATTATATCTGGAACCAGATCCTCTTCCTCTATTTAAAACTGTTGGAAAATAATCAGCATTGGCAAAGTTTTTGGGAAAAAGAGTCACGGCTTCTGGATAAAGGCAAATTACATAAAGCCAAACACCTTGTCTGTAGCGCGTTATGTTTTAAACTATTTTCTGTGCTCTCGGCCAATTCCATAGAAATGATGAGCCATCCTACTGTTAAAACTTTTATTAAATTGTCAAACTGTATCGATTTTGAAGATGTTCGAAAAGAAATGCGTAATCGATTGCGTAGTGAAATCTTTGAGGATATTAAAATTGCAACTATGACGAAAAAAAGCTCCAAACTGACATACAAGTCATTATATACCAAAGCAAACCAGGATGCTCATTTTTGTGCCTTGAGTTCAGAGGAGAAGGCTTTAGCTATTATTGCAGGGATAGCTGATGCCTGTTTGGGAAATGAGGCCTATTTTAAACTATTAATGGAAAGCTTTGTTAAAGCAAAGAAACAATTTCCTGTCGATGGTTTTAACGCAAAAATCCAAATGATATTTGATGAATTGCAAATTAAAAATAAGATCCCTAAAAAGTATGGAAAAAAATTTCAGGAATTTTGTGAAACTCAAGATAACAAAAGCATATTGAAAAAGGCGCTGTCATTACCACAACTTTCTTCAGTAAGTTCAACTTTTTATCATTCTAAAAAAAGAGAGGATTTTTCTAACGATAATCCAATCCTACATATTCACAGACCCGGGTTTAGTGAGTGATAAAAATAATCGCTTTCTAAATGTTATTTATTCACAAA
Source organism: Legionella pneumophila subsp. pascullei (assembly GCF_900637585.1). NCBI lineage: Bacteria > Pseudomonadati > Pseudomonadota > Gammaproteobacteria > Legionellales > Legionellaceae > Legionella > Legionella pneumophila. The sequence continues at coordinate 2,304,590 of NZ_LR134380.1, read as the reverse complement.
ATCTGGTTTTTTTAAGGTTGAGTACATTAGTTTTGGGCTTCATAGGATTAAATATGATAGAACTGGAACGATGAGAAAAAATATTTGCAGCTTTCACTCAAAAGCAAATTGGAAAGTTCTGAATCAGTTAGAAAATAGACTGATTTTACAAGGTGTTTTGCATTCTGTGCACAGGATTATCCACAGATTTTGTGGATAAATATATTTGTATGAATTGAATCAAAAAAACCAGATAAGCCTTATCTGGAAAGAGTTATAGAAATTTCAACAGTAAAATTGGAAAGAGTTTTGTGCAACTGATCTTTAAAGTTATCCACAAGGATAAGAGGGAATGGATTTTATTTCCGGCTCGTTTATGTTAGCAAAGAAAAAAATAAAAAACAGTCTTGACTTCAAGAATTTTAACTATTTTTTTAACTTTGCAAAAATTGTTCAAAATCGCCTAACCATCTTTGTGTAATTTGTCTGGCAATTGTTGGTTTTTCCAACGTCAGTTGTTTTGCAATTGGTCGTAAAATAGTGAAGAGGACTTTATCGCGTTGTAAGTTAGCTATTTTAAATTGCCTAAAACCAGTTTGTCTGGTTCCTAGTATTTCTCCTGAGCCTCTTAACTCCAAATCCTTTTCAGAGATTAGAAAACCGTCTGTTGTTGAACGCATGATTTTTAGACGTTCAGCACCTTGCTGTGATAGGGGGGATTGATAAAGTAAAAGACAGTGAGATTGATTATTACCTCTGCCGACGCGTCCTCGTAACTGATGTAATTGCGACAAACCAAGTCTCTCTGCATTTTCAATGATCATTAAACTGGCATTAGGAACATCAACACCTACTTCAATAACAGTAGTTGCTACCAATAAATCAAGCTCGCCTTGTTTAAATGCCGCCATAGTAGCCTCTTTTTCGAGTGTTTTCATCCTCCCATGAACAAGACCAACACGTGCGAAAGGGAGCTGTTCCTGTAGTTTTTTTGAGGTATCTGTTGCTGCTATACATTGCAATTTTTCAGACTCTTCTATAAGAGTGCATACCCAGTAAGCTTGTTTGCCGTTGGCGATAGCTGCTTGTAAGCGTTCGATAATCAGTTCGCGCTTATCCTGGTTCAATACCGCTGTTGTAATTGGCATACGGCCAGGTGGTAGTTGGTCAATCACCGATATATCCAAATGGGCAAAATGAGACATTGACAGGGTCCTTGGAATAGGGGTGGCTGTCATTAATAATTGATGAGGGACTAATTGGTTTAATTGCCCTTTTTGTTGCAAAAGGAGCCGTTGTTCTACTCCAAAGCGGTGCTGTTCGTCAATAATGACCAAACCCAAACGAGCAAATTCCACTTTATCCTGAAATAATGCATGGGTTCCGACAATGAGTTGGCAGCTATTGTCCTGGAGGGATGCAAGCGCATTGTTTCGTTCAGTGGTTTTCATTTTACCGCTCAGTCTTAATACATTAACACCGATAGGTTCTAACCATTTATGGAGATTATTTGTATGTTGTTCGCTTAATAAATCGGTTGGTGCCATAAAGGCAACCTGGAAGCCTTGTGAGATAGCTTGAAGGGCAGCTAGTGCCGCAATAATGGTTTTACCCGCCCCAACATCACCCTGTAACAAGCGAAGCATAGGTTTGCTTTGAGCTAAATCATGGCTGATTTCTTTAAAAACTCTTTGTTGTGCTTTTGTAAGCGTGAAGGGTAATGATTCGATAAAGCGTGTATGGATAGCCTTATCAAGAGGTATAGAGGGAGATTGAAGCTTACTACGCGCTTCTCTTGCAAATTGCATGCTGAGTTGTTGTGCCAGCAACTCATCAAATATTAACCGCTTGAGTGCAGGATGTTCGCCTGTTTCCAGTGTAGAAAGGGAGATGTCAGGCGGAGGGTTATGCAGTAACTTAATGGCTTCACCCAGATCATAAAAATTGTTTTCCTGTAATTGCTTTTCACTCATCCATTCCAATTGATGAAGTTCATGTTCACATTGTTCCAGGGCTATTTTAACCAACTGTCTTAATCGGGTTTGAGTTAAGCCTTGAGTTGTTGGATAAATTGGCGTAAGCGTTTCTTCCACGTGGAAATCTGATTCCTGGTCAAGCAATTGATACTCAGGGTGAATCATTTCCAAATGGTTGTTGAAGTCACGGACTTCACCAAAAGCTCTAATTATGCTGCTGTTATTCAAAGACTGAACTTGCTGCTTGTTGAAATGAAAAAAGCGGAGCTTAACTATGCCTGTTTTATCTTCTACATAACAATTCAACATCATCCTTTTGCCGTATTTAATTTCAGTTTTGCATACATGGCCTGCAATAACACACCATTCATTGGAGCGTAAATCCTGAATTGGTGTTATCCTGGTTCTGTCTTGATATTTGTAAGGCAAGTGGAAAAGCAGGTCTTGTATGGTGAAAATCCCGCATTTAGCAAGTTTTGCTGCAATGGTTGGGCCGACGCCAGTTAAATATTCACAAGAGTTACTCAGCACGGTATTATTTAAGATTAAAAATTTAATAATAACAGGAAAATATATTCGTTGCGACTTGAGTTATCATTCTGGCGATTTTGCCCAAATCATTACCAAGTTACTTGTTGCTTGCGAGTATCTATTCATCAAAGATGGAGTGCAATTGGATGAATCGTATTATAACGTTTACGGCGGCTTTGATACTAGTTTGGATAACAGGTTATTTATTAATCGCAGGAAGAGGACTATTAATTCCAATTGTTATATCAATTTTTGTTTGGCACCTTCTGAATACGATTAACAGTGGCGTACAGAAAATTCCTTTCATCGGCACACATCTTCCATCCTGGATAAGGATGATTTTATCTTTGTTTGTTGTTGTGTGTCTCGTAATGATTCTTATTAACATCATTACTAATAATGTCAGTGATGTGATTGCCGCATCTCCCAGGTATCAGGAAAATTTACTGCATATATTTAATAGCCTGGATCAACGATTTCATGTTAAGGGTATTTTTGATTTCGACAGTTTAATTCAAGGATTAAGTATTCAGAGTATGCTTGTTAATATTTATGGGGTTTTTACAACAATAACCAGTTCTGCTGTTCTGATTTCCTTATATGTTGTGTTTCTATTTGTTGAGCAGCATTATTTCACTCAAAAAATGGATGCTTTTTTTCCGCAGGAAGAGCACAGGAAATTGGTTAAAAACATTATCTCCCATATTACAAAAGACACTCAAACTTATCTGGGTATCAAAACTTTGTTGAGCTTGCTCACTGCCACGTTGAGTTGGTTTATTATGAAATGGGTTGGTTTGGATTTTGCCGAGTTTTGGGCATTATTAATTTTCTTTTTAAATTACATCCCTAATATAGGAGCTATTGTAGCAACTGCTTTTCCGGCAGCACTTGCCTTGATTCAATTTGAAAGCTGGTGGCCGTTTTTGGAAGTGACTTCTGGAATAGTAGCTATACAGTTTTTCGTGGGCAATTTTTTAGAACCTCGTCTGTTAGGTAAATCATTAAATTTAAGTCCTTTGGTGATATTGTTTGCCTTGGCTCTATGGGGTGCTATTTGGGGAGTACTAGGCATGTTTCTGTCTGTGCCTATCACGGTAATGATGATGATTATTTTTGCGCACTTTGATGTGACAAGACCAATAGCCATTCTGCTTTCTCAAGATGGTTATATTCATAAATCCTATGAATCTCTTGAAAATTAATGAGCTATTGAGATTTGTGTTGTTGTAGTGATGATGTCCTGGATTGAGAGCCTTTCCATATGGTATGAAAAAGAGCATAATAGCGGTATTTTTGACGGATAAATGAGAAGTATGAAAGCTATAATCGAATATCTTTTGAAACAAGCATTAATTAATCTGCAACAATCAGGCGAAATGCCAATTGATTTGGATATTGAAATAAAAGTTGAGAATGCCAAAGATCCTGCCCATGGTGATTATGCGACTAATTTGGCCTTGGTATTAGCCAAACCATGCCGACAGGCACCTAAAATATTAGCTGAGCGACTGGTTGCAGCAATCCCTTCAGATCCGTCTGTAGAGAAAATTGAGATAGCAGGGGCTGGATTTATTAATTTTTTTATGCGCAGTACAGCACGTTCACTCATCATTTCTGAAATTTTGAATAAAGGTAAGGAGTTTGGCCGAGGTAATTTAGGCCAGAGTCAGAAAGTATTGATTGAATTTGTTTCTGCCAATCCCACTGGCCCTTTACATGTGGGTCATGGAAGAGGAGCTGCTTTCGGAGCAACTTTGGGGAATGTTTTAAAGGCTGCCGGGTATGATGTGACTTTGGAATATTATGTTAATGATGCTGGCAGGCAAATGAATATTCTTGCTGTTAGTGTGTGGTTGCGCTACCTGGAGTTGGCAGGTGAGCCGATAGTATTTCCAACGAATGGCTATAAAGGTCAATATGTTTATGAGATTGCGCAAGTGATGTGGTCTGAGCAGGGTAATCGATTGGTGCATCCATGGACTTCGGTAGTAGAAAATTTACCTGCTGATGAACCCGAGGGTGGAGATAAGGAAATTTATATCGATGCGATTATTGCCCGAGCGCAATCCTTGCTGGGCAAAGAAGGGTTTGCAAATTTTCATCAACACGCTTTGAAAACGGTATTGGACGATATAAAAGATGATTTGCAGGTGTTTGGTGTAAATTTTGACAGTTGGTTTTCCGAACAATCGTTATTTGAGGACGGCTCAATTGAAAAAGGCATTCAGGCCTTGAAAGACAGAGATCATACCTATGAGAGAGAAGGCGCCTTATGGTTTAGGGCAACTGATTTTGGTGATGAAAAAGATAGAGTGTTAGTCCGCGCAAATGGACAAACGACTTATTTTGCTTCTGATGTTGCTTATCATTGGAATAAATACGATAGAGGTTTTGATCGGGTCATTGATATTTTTGGTGCTGATCATCATGGCTATGTCACCAGAATTAAAACAGCAGTTAAGGCATTAGGGCATGATGAAAGTGCATTGGATGTTATTTTGGTTCAGTTCGCTATTCTTTATCGAGGCGGTGACCGAGTGCAAATGTCTACACGTAGCGGTTCATTTGTGACTTTGAGAGAATTAAGAGAAGAAGTAGGAAATGATGCGGCCCGGTATTTTTATGTGGCCAGAAAACCTGAACAGCACATGGATTTTGATCTGGATTTGGCAAAATCCGAATCCAGCGACAATCCTGTTTATTATATTCAATATGCCCATGCTCGCATCTGCAGTGTATTGAGACAGTTAAAAGAAAGGGGACTTAAGTGGGATAAGGATATGGGGCTTAAAAACCTTGATTTATTGGAGCAACAACATGAGACCACATTAATTTCTCTAATTAGTCGATATCCTGAAGTGATCCAAGCCGCTGCTGCTTGTTGTGAGCCGCATCAGCTTGCTTACTATTTAAGGGAACTGGCCAATGGCTTACACAGTTATTATAATGCGATCCAATTATTATGCGAACAAGAACAATTGCGAAGTGCTCGTTTGTGCTTGCTGGAGTCGGTTCGACAGGTTTTAAATAATGGTTTGGCTATACTAGGTGTATCAGCTCCAGAGAGTATGTAATGGCAAAAGATTATGGAAATAGACGTACTTCACGTCGTAACAAAGGACCACACCAGTTTTTGGTCATTATTGTGACTTTTTTGTTTGGGTATTTAACGGCTTCTTTTCTTGATATACAAGTGATAAGTCAATGGGTGAATACCCAGGTTTTAGCCCATTATGATGCTGAAAAAGCGCCAGCTAAAGTGGCGCAAGAGCATAAACAAGTGCCTCCTAAACCCAAATTTGAATTTTATACTTTATTAGCAAATGAAAGGGGGCCGGTATCTCAGGCGGCTAATCAGCAAAACACGGCCAATCATCCAGAAGACAAGTCATCAACTTCACTGCAAAAGACCACAAACACTGTCACTGCTGCTGTCAATACCACAGTGAAATCAACGATAGCCAATCCAATGCCACAAACTACAGTGAAGGTGGCCGAGGGGAAACCAACAACTACACAGCAACCCAATAAAGGAGCTTATTTGGTTCAAGTTGCTTCTTTTAAAGCCCGTCAGGATGCAGAACAAATGAAGGGTATGCTAATCCTTAAAGGCTTTGATGTCAGCGTGGTTCCAGTCACACAAGCACAGGGAAATTGGTTCCGGGTAGTGGTGGGTCCCTATCCAAATAAGGCCTTGGCTCAAAAAGCTCAAATGAACCTTGCCAAAACAGAGCATCTGAATGGTATGGTGCGAAGCGTTGGGGGATAAATAGAATCATTGAATCAAAGGAGATTGCTTTTTACAGATTATCGGTTAACAACCACTTGAATTCCCGCTGCGTTTTTTACAGCATGTGTTTTGGTGACAGCGACGGTGACTTCGCTAACTGGATACTTTTGCTTGATTAATTCGGCAATTTGTTCTCCTACGGTTTCAATTAATTGAAACGAAGTTGATTCTACGAATTGTGTCACCGTTTGGCATAGATCAGCGTAATCCAGGGTATTAGACAAATTATCCTTGCAATCTTTAAAGTCAAATGGAATGGATATGTCAATTAATAGTCGTTGATTAATACGTTGCTCCCACCCATAAACACCGATTTTTGTTTCGACACTGAGCGCTGTAATATTTAAAGTATCCATTTAATATCCATTAATAATTTATCAAGGCTTACGGAAAGTCCCCAATCTCTTTGCTAAAAATGTTTTTAGTTCGGTCGTTTAGTTTATCTAAACTCCCTCATTAACAACATTTTTTGCCTTGACCTTGGGGTATTTCGTACGTCCTGTTTATATTGTTAAGCATCGATGGCTATTTATACCACTGTATTGATTACCTTAACATGATACTATAAACACTTTTTATTGTGATAGTGATTAAATGATGTTTGATTTGAACCAATCCCTTTTTCTTCGAGCCTTGAGACGACAAGCTGTCGAGAGAACTCCAATCTGGATTATGCGCCAGGCAGGCCGCTATTTGCCTGAATACAGAAAAGTAAGAGAACATGCCGGAGATTTTTTAACTCTTTGTAAGAATCCTGAACTCGCCTGTGAAGTAACCTTGCAGCCTTTGCGTCGATATCCATTGGATGCCGCTATTTTATTTTCAGATATTTTAACGATACCTGATGCCATGGGATTAGGGCTTTATTTTGCTGAAGGGGAAGGGCCTTGTTTTACAAATCCTCTGCAAGAAGTCAAAGCAATTCATGCACTGAAGGTTCCCTTTATTCCTGAAGCCTTATCCTATGTCTTTGATGCGGTGCGCTTAATCCGACAAGAGATGCCTAAAGAATTGCCCTTGATTGGTTTTTCAGGTAGCCCATGGACTTTAGCGTGTTATATGGTAGAAGGGGGTAGCAGTAGAGATTTTAAACGAATTTTGAATTTGATATACACAGAAAAAGAAGCGGCTCATCTGTTATTGAATAAACTGGCTGTCTCTGTCACTGCCTATTTAATTGAACAAATAAAGGCGGGGGTTAATGCGGTTATGATCTTTGATACGTGGGGAGGGGTTTTAACTCCACAAAATTATAAGGATTTTTCTTTGGCATACATGTATCAAATTGTTCAGCAATTGAAAAAGGAATACCCCGATATCCCGGTAATTTTATTTACCAAGAATGGTGGACAATGGTTAGAATGGATGGTTGAGACTGGCTGTGACGCATTAGGAGTTGATTGGACTTGTGAATTGGCTTCTGCCCGCCAAAAAGTAGGTGGAAAGGTTGCTTTGCAAGGAAATCTGGATCCTGCTGTTTTACGAACTACAAAAGATTGTATACGCCGAGAAGTAAGGAGTGTATTGGCATCCTATGGATATGGAACAGGGCATATCTTTAATTTGGGCCATGGCATCACTCCAGACGTACCCCCTGATAATGTTGCAATAATGATTGAGGCGGTGCATGAAATAAGTCCTCAATATCATTTATAGCCTGTGCGAGGCAAATCATTGTTTTAAAATAGTGAAATGCCTCAAGAATAAGACAATCGTAACTGTACACCGGGTATGCAGATTTTTCTGTTTATAAGCCTATTTATTTGAGTTGTCTTTCCCGCAAAGGCGGGAATCCAACTAAAAAACAACTTATGTACTAACTTTATGGATAGATTCCCGCCTTTGCTGTAAAGACATTGGACTTAATATTCCTTAATTACATACCCCGTGAACAGTTACAGACGATCGGCTTTTGGCGTAGATACTGGCCTTCATTCAAGACGTTATGAGTTTCATTAAGGTTCATTTCTGAATTGATGACTTAGTTGGATAGCCATTTCCAGTGATTGTTCATAGTTTAATCTTGGATCAACCAGGCTGTGATAGGCTGTTTTAAGGTCATGAGGAGCTAAACCACGAGCCCCACCGATACATTCTGTTACATTGTCGCCGGTTAATTCAAAATGGACGCCTCCCAGGTAACTGCCCATGTTGCGATGAATTTCCAAAGCTTGTTTTAATTCAGATAAGATATTGTCAAAATGACGAGTTTTAGTTCCATCATCAGTTGTTTCAGTATTCCCATGCATAGGGTCACATGACCATGTAACAGGAATTTTGGTTTTCTTTACTGCTTCAATAAGTGGAGGCAACAACCGGTCTATAAGCTTGGCTCCCAAGCGGGTATAAAGTAAAATTCGCCCTTCTTCTTTTTGCGGATTGGCGATGTGTAGCACTTCTGACAACCATTCAGGAGTAGCTGCCGGGCCTATCTTAATGCCTATTGGATTTTGCACCCCTCTTAGAAACTCAAGATGCGCGCTGTCAATTTGTGCCGTACGCATTCCAATCCAGGGTAAATGAGTTGAAAGGTTGTACCATTTTCCATCTTTCAACTGTCTTGTTAAGGCTTGCTCATAATGTAAATGCAAAGCCTCATGTGAGGTGTAAAAATCGACTTTACTTATACTGCTAGAGCGTATCCCATCTATGGCATTCAAAAAATCCAGGGCGTCTTCAATAGAATCTACAATGTGTTGGTATTCGTTCTTCTGAGGAGAGTGTTGAACAAAACCCAAATCCCAGCGTTGAGGGTGATGCAGGTCAGCAAACCCCCCGTCCAACAGCGCTCGAATAAAATTTAATGTCATAGCAGAACAACTGTATGCCTGAAGCAATAATTTAGGATTAGGCTCCCTGGCAGCAGCGGTAAATTCTGGTGAATTAACGATATCTCCGCGATAACTGGGTAAGGTCACTCCATTTATGGTTTCATAATCTGAAGAGCGTGGTTTTGCATATTGTCCAGCTATTCTTCCGATACGAATAATTGGCTTGCGTAATCCGTATAGCAAAATTAAGCTCATTTGCAAGATAATTTTTAATTTGTTACTTATGACTTCTGAACGACAGTCATTGAAGGATTCAGCACAATCACCACCTTGCAGAATAAAAGCATCACCTCTGCCAGCATGTGCAATTTCGTTTTTCAGATTTTTGATTTCACCACTCGTGACCAAAGGGGGTAGCAAACTTAATTGTTCTACTACCTTATTTAATTGCTCTTGATCAGCGTATGACGCTGCCTGCAAATAGGAATATTGCTGCCATGTGATTGGCGACCATTCTTGCATAATCTACCCAAGTTATTTTTGCTTTAGTCGTCATCTGGATTTTATTTAAATCAAAGGACTTTAAACACTTTGATTCTCTTACCGAAATGAGAATTAGCACAGATTTTTTAATTACCTAAGTATGGAATAAATGGACAATTACTGCAAGCCATGATTTGAAAAGTTTCAATTAGTTAATGCCATGAGTCTTAAATCTGGATTTTAAATCTTCATTAGGGGCTTGAAAAATCCAAATGTAATCCCCATTTGTAATGTTTGAATTAGTCAGGAGCGATTTTGATGAGTAAACAAAATAAAAAAGATTGGAAAAAATTTAAAGACGAACATAAAGAAGAGCACAAGTTAGAGAACGAGATTCTGGAAGAAGAAACTGATGAAGAATCACAACATCAAGAACCTGCTTTAGGGCATCCGAGCTATGCCGCCCTGGAAGAGCAATTGACGCTTGCGGAGCAAAAGGCACATGAGAATTGGGAAAAGTCTGTACGTGCTCTTGCTGAATTGGAGAACGTTCGTCGTCGGATGGAACGAGAAGTTGCCAATGCCCATAAATACGGTGTAGAAAAACTGATTTCAGCTTTATTACCAGTAGTTGACAGCCTTGAGCAAGCATTGCAATTAGCAGACAAGAATAGTGATCCAGCTATGCATGAAGGGCTTGAGTTAACTATGAAACTCTTTCTTGATGCATTACAAAAATTTGATGTGGAACAAATAGATCCTCTAGGGCAGGTATTTGACCCCCAACAACATGAGGCTATGTCAATGCAACCAGCCCCAGGAGCTCCTCCCAATTCTGTAATTACGGTATTCCAAAAAGGTTATAAATTGAGTGATCGGGTAATTCGACCAGCTCGAGTTATAGTTTCAACCAAATAATTTGGTGTTTAAGTCGAGGTATTTTTAGAACAAATTTTAGGTGCAATATATTCCGCTTTTTTTAGGGTTATGGCTTGAAATTGTCATGATACACCCCATATGTGGAGTATTGCATGAGAAAATATTAATTTGGAGCAAAATAGAATGGCTAAAATTATAGGTATAGACTTGGGTACTACCAACTCTTGTGTTGCTGTCATGGAAGGTGACAAACCGAAGGTAATTGAAAATAGTGAAGGTCACAGAACAACTCCTTCTATCGTAGCATTTACTGATGATAATGAAATATTAGTAGGCCAATCTGCTAAACGCCAATCCGTGACCAACCCAGAAAAAACGCTGTTCGCGATTAAACGATTAATAGGGCGTCGATTTGATGATCCTATCGTGCAAAAAGATATTAAGATGGTCCCCTACAAAATTATTAAAGCGGACAATGGTGATGCCTGGGTTAGAGTCAAAGATCAAGATAAGGCACCACCACAAATTTCTGCTGAAGTGTTAAGAAAAATGAAAAAAACGGCAGAAGATTATTTGGGTGAAGAAGTAAAAGAAGCAGTAATTACTGTACCTGCCTATTTCAACGATTCCCAACGCCAAGCAACCAAAGACGCTGGTCGTATCGCTGGTTTGGAAGTGAAACGAATCATTAATGAGCCGACCGCTGCCGCACTGGCTTATGGTATGGATAAAAAACGCGGTGATTCTGTTATCGCAGTATATGATTTAGGTGGGGGTACTTTTGACATTTCAATTATCGAAATTGCCGAAGTGGATGGAGAACACCAATTTGAAGTACTTGCGACCAATGGTGATACCTTCCTTGGTGGAGAAGATTTTGATTTGGCTTTGATTGAGTATTTGGCCTCTGAATTCAAAAAAGACACTGGTATTGATTTACATAATGATCCTTTGGCTTTGCAACGCTTGAAAGAGGCTGCTGAGAAAGCAAAAATTGAATTGTCATCCGCACAACAAACTGATGTCAATTTGCCTTACATTACAGCAGATGCTTCCGGACCAAAACATTTAAATATCAAGTTGACTCGCGCAAAACTGGAGTCCTTGGTAGAAAAACTGGTTGAGCGAACCGTTGAGCCATGCAAAATAGCTTTAAAAGACGCTGGACTTACTGTATCTCAAATTAATGAAGTTATTCTGGTAGGTGGTCAAACTCGTATGCCACTGGTACAAAAAACTGTTGAGGAGTTCTTTGGCAAAGAACCTCGTAAGGACGTAAACCCTGATGAAGCCGTAGCAGTAGGTGCTGCGATTCAAGCAGCAGTATTGTCTGGTGAGGTTAAAGATATTCTTTTACTCGACGTTACTCCGCTGTCTCTTGGTATAGAAACCATGGGTGGTGTAATGACCAAACTCATTGAAAAAAATACAACTATTCCTACAAAGGCAACTCAAGTATTTTCAACAGCCGATGATAATCAAACAGCAGTGACTGTGCATGTATTACAAGGTGAAAGGGAACAGGCTTCAGCAAACAAATCACTAGGACGGTTTGATTTGCGTGATATTCCTCCTGCTCCTCGTGGTGTTCCTCAAATTGAAGTGACTTTTGATATTGATGCCAATGGTATCTTGAATGTTTCTGCCAAAGACAAGGCAACTGGCAAGGCACAATCCATTGTTATCAAAGCTTCCAGTGGTTTAAGTGAAGAAGAAGTCGCTGCTATGGTGAAAGATGCCCAAGCGCATGCCGAAGAAGATAAGAAATTCAAGGAAATGGCAGAACTTCGTAATCAGGCAGACAGTTTGATTCATAGCTGTGAAAAATCAATGAAAGATTTGGCTAATGATTTGTCTGAGGATGAGAAAAAAGGCATAGAAACAGCAATTTCTGAATTGAAAGAAGCGGTGCAAGGAACTGACAAAGCTCGAATCGAAGACAAGCTGAAAGTATTGACTGATGCTTCCGCAAAAATGGCTGAACGTATTTATGCTAAAAAATCATCTGAAGGTCAGGCAGCTCAGGGGCAAACTCAATCTCAGGAATCTACAAAACCTGAGGAAGAAGGAGTCGTTGATGCTGAGTTTGAAGAAGTGAAAGAAGAGGATAAAAAGTAATTAATGTTACCCTCGCCCTCTGATTTAAGAGGGTGGAAGAAGGGTTCATTAGGTTATGATAAATAAATTTTGGGTCGGGGCGATTTTATCGTCCCGTTTGTCTATTGAATAACACTTAATTATCTTGGTGTCTTAATGTTACTTTAGATGACTGAAATTAAGTGATAGTTATAAAATTGTGAGCAGTTATGGAACAGCGGGATTATTATGAACTTTTAGAAGTAAGTCGAAATGCGAGTGATGCTGAAATTAAAAAAGCATACCGCAGGCTGGCAATGAAATATCATCCCGATCGGAATCCAGGTGATGCCTCTGCAGAAGAAAAATTTAAAGAAATTCAAAAAGCCTATAATATCCTATCCGATAAGCAAAAACGGGCTGCTTATGATCAATTTGGTCATGCTGGAGTGGATCCTTCAATGGGTGGGGGGCCAGGTGGTTTTGGCGGATTTGGAGGATTTGGTGACGTTTTTGAGGATATTTTTGAGAATATTTTCTCAGGGGGACGGGGACATGGGCGTCAATCGCGTGGTCAAAGGGGCGCTGATTTGCAATTTAATGTGCAATTGACTCTTGAAGAAGCAGCTATTGGCAAAGAAGTGGAAATTACCGTTCCACGACATGGTACCTGTACTGTTTGTGAGGGATCGGGGGCTAAAAAAGGCACTAGCCCAAAAACTTGTGAAACTTGCCAAGGTATGGGGCAAGTCAGAATTCAACAAGGTTTTTTTTCTATACAACAAACCTGTCCCAGTTGTCATGGTGAGGGAAAAATAATTTCTGATCCCTGTGTCAGTTGTCATGGTCAAGGAAGAGTGAGAGAAAGTAAAAAAATAAATGTTAAAATCCCGGCTGGTGTTGATAATGGAGATAGGGTTAGGTTAAGTGGAGAGGGTGAAGCCGGGGTGCATGGCGGTGGTTCAGGAGATTTATATGTTCAGATTAGTTTGAAAAAGCATGCTATTTTTGAGCGCCATGAAAATGATTTGCATTGTGAAGTACCTATTGGTTTTGCAACTGCGGCATTAGGAGGTTCAATAGAGGTGCCCACTTTGGAAGGCCGAGTTACTTTAAAGATCCCTGCAGAAACTCAAACAGGTAAAGTATTTCGTTTGAGAAGTAAAGGGATGAAATCTGTCAGAGGATATGGACAAGGTGATCTACTATGTAAAGTAGTTGTAGAAACACCAGTCAATTTATCACGAGAGCAAAAGGAACTGTTAAACAAGCTACAGGATTCTTTAGAGAATGCTAAGGGAACGCATTCACCTAAGACAAGTTCTTGGTTTGCTGGCGTGAAAAAATTTTTTGAAGACATGAAATTTTGACTTAATTAAGTTACAATTGGAAGATTTGTCGTTTTCAGCATGGATTGCTTATTTTACGCTGGATAAGCATACATTGAACATAATTGAGTATATTCTTCATGATTAATAAATCAGCAATTTTAGCTTTAGCTGATGGCACTGTTTTTGAGGGCCTGTCAGTAGGGGCCACTGGTGATTCTGTTGGTGAGTTGGTTTTTAACACGTCAATGACGGGCTATCAGGAAATGCTTACTGACCCTTCGTATGCCAGACAAATAATTACCTTAACTACCGCTCATGTGGGAAATACAGGTTGCAACATGGAGGATATGGAGTCCACAAAAGTATGGGCGGCCGGCTTGGTCATGAGAAGCTGTACCGCTATTCCTAGTAACTACAGAGCGGAACAATCCTTCCCTGACTGGTTAAACAAAAATGGAGTCGTTGCAATTTCTGGCATTGATACGCGCGCGCTTACTTTGAAATTGCGTGAGAAAGGTGCCATCGGAGCATGTATTAGTACCAATGTGGAGAAACCTGAAATTGCTTTGGCAAAGGCTAAATCGTTTGCGGGGCTTCAGGGTGCGGATTTGGCATTAGAGGTTACAAGACAAACGACAGAGCGTTGGCATGAAGGCCAAGGAGAGTGGAGTCTAAGCAAGCAGCCTCAACAGCTTCATGTCGTTGCCTACGATTTTGGTGTGAAACACAATATTTTGCGCATCTTACATGATAAGGGATGTCATATTACTATAGTCCCTGCTAAAACTTCAGCAGAAGAAGTTTTAGCAATGAATCCTAATGGTGTCTTTTTATCTAATGGGCCAGGTGATCCCCAGGCATGTGATTATGCTATCAAAGCAACGCAAGTATTTTTAGACAATAATATTCCGTTATTTGGCATATGCCTTGGATTTCAGATTTTAGCTTTGGCATGTGGTGGCATCACTAAAAAAATGAAATTTGGTCATCACGGTTCCAATCACCCTGTGATTGAAACAACTGGTAAAAAACGCGTTTTTATAACAAGTCAGAATCATGGTTTTGCTGTAGATGAGGACTCGTTGCCTAATTGCCTGGAAGTAACTCATCGCTCATTATTTGATAACAGTTTACAAGGAATAAGACACAAAACAAAACCGGCATTTGGTTTTCAAGGTCATCCAGAGGCAAGCCCTGGACCACATGATATAGATATTTTATTTAATGAATTTGTAAATCTCATGAAATAAGTTTTTAGCGATAAAATTATCATTCTGATAAGGGTGGCTTGTTTTAAGCCTGCTCAAAATGTAATGCTCCTAAAAGCTATCCATGGCCATTAAAGATTAGTAAAATGACATGGTTTCACCAAAACAATGACTCTCACTTGTTTGGTTTTAAGAAGAGATAGGGATTAGAAATACTAAAAATAGAAAATACAGAGGGTATGTAATGAATGAAGTCCATGTTTTTACCTCAGAATCTGTTTCTGAGGGCCATCCTGATAAGATAGCCGATCAAATTTCAGATGCCATTTTAGATGCCATTTTAGCCCAAGATCCAAAAGCACGAGTGGCTTGTGAGGTATTGGTTAAAACCGGTATGGTTTTGGTTGGTGGAGAAATTACAACAAAAGCCTGGGTAGATGTTGAAGATATAACACGCCATGTTATCAAGGACATTGGATACAATAGCTCTCAGATGGGTTTTGATTGGGAATCCTGTGCCGTGCTTTCAGCGATTGGCAAGCAATCACCAGACATAGCTCAAGGAGTAGATAATCAGCAAACTAAAATTCTGGGTGCCGGCGATCAGGGACTCATGTTTGGTTATGCCAGCCGTGAAACGGATGTATTTATGCCTGCTCCAATTGCCTATGCGCATCGTTTAATGGAAAAATTAGCTTTTATGCGTAAATCAGGCCAGTTACCTTGGTTAAGACCCGATGCAAAATGCCAGCTTACTTTAAAATATGAACAAGGGATGCCGGTTGAAGTGGATACTGTTGTTTTTTCTACACAGCATTCTCCTGATATTGAGCATAAAGATTTGGTTGAAGCGATCCGTGAAGAGATTATTAAACCAGTTCTTCCCGCTGAATGGCTAAATGATAAGACCCGATACTTCATCAATCCGACAGGACGCTTCGTAATAGGTGGTCCTTTGGGTGATTGCGGCTTAACTGGTCGTAAGATCATTGTAGATACTTATGGTGGTATGGCAAGGCATGGTGGTGGCTGTTTTTCAGGTAAAGATCCTTCAAAAGTAGACCGCTCCGCTGCTTATGCTGCAAGACATGTTGCCAAGAACATTGTGGCGGCTGGTTTGGCCGATAAATGCGAATTACAGATTTCCTATGCTATTGGTGTTGCTGAACCTACTTCTATTTTTGTTGAGACTTTTGGTACGGGGCGACTAAAAAACAGCGAAATAATTGATTTAATTCATACCCATTTTGATTTAACACCGCAAGGAATTATTGATCAACACGATTTGCTTCGTCCTATTTATAGACAGACAGCAACTTATGGGCACTATGGTAGGGAGAACTTTCCATGGGAGCGATTAAACAAAGTAGCTGAATTAAGCAAGGCATTATAATTTTTTAAGGATACTCTAATGGAACTGGTAGAAGAAGGAGTACAAAAAATCAATACATTACAAGATTATAAAGTAGCGGATATTTCATTAGCGGAATGGGGGAGAAAAGAGATAGCGATAGCTGAAACCGAAATGCCGGGTTTAATGGCTTTACGTGAGGAATTTTCCGCAAAAAAACCACTTCAAGGCGCTCGTATTGCAGGTTGTTTGCATATGACGATTCAAACTGCGGTATTGATTGAGACCCTGGTTGCATTGGGTGCTGAAGTGCGCTGGTCTTCCTGTAATATTTTTTCCACTCAGGATCATGCGGCTTCAGCTATTGCCGCAAAAGGAATTCCAGTATTTGCCTGGAAGGGTGAAACAGAAGATGAATATTGGTGGTGTGTTGAGCAAACATTAAGCGGCCCCAATGGTTGGAAACCTAATTTATTATTAGATGATGGAGGGGATCTAACACAAGTTGTTCACCAAAAATATCCCCAATTGCTAGCTGCAATTAAAGGGGTATCCGAGGAAACCACTACCGGTGTAGCCAGGTTGTACGAAATGGCAAAGCATGGTCATTTAAAAATTCCTGCCATTAATGTGAATAATGCAGTAACCAAATCCAAATTTGATAATTTATATGGATGCAGGGAATCCCTGTTGGATGGATTAAAACGTGCAACAGATGTTATGATAGCTGGCAAGGTCGCTTTGATTCTAGGCTATGGTGATGTGGGGAAAGGCTGTGCTCAGGCCTTGCGCGGACAGGGAGCAACAGTACTTGTCGCAGAAATTGATCCTATTTGTGCACTTCAAGCGGCAATGGAAGGCTACAGAGTTGTTACTCTTGACGATGTTGCCGAGCAAGTTGATATCGTCGTGACAGCTACTGGTAATTACCATGTTGTTACTCATGAGCATATGAAACGTATGCGTAATCAGGCGATATTGTGCAATATAGGTCATTTTGATTCGGAAATTGATATTCAAAGCTTAAAACAGTATCAATGGGAAAATATCAAACCTCAGGTTGATCATGTAATTTTCCCTGATGGAAAGCGTATCATTATTCTGGCTGAAGGGCGTTTGGTGAATTTAGGCTGTGCTACAGGCCATCCCAGCTTTGTCATGTCTGCTTCCTTTACCAATCAAGTATTGGCGCAGATAGAGCTGTTCCAGAATTCCAGCCAATACCAGAATCAAGTCTATGTACTTCCAAAAGTTTTGGATGAAAAAGTAGCCCGTTTGCATTTGGGGCGTATTGGGGCAAAATTAACTCAATTAAGTAATGAACAGGCTGATTATATAGGTGTAGATAAAAATGGGCCCTATAAGCCGGATCATTATCGTTATTAAACTAATTTGATTCAAGATTTAGCCTAGACAACTAAATCTTGAATTTTTCTTCACATCATTGGATCTTATCCTCTAATATAGATTAGAATTAATTCATTTCTCTATTAAAAAAGAAAAGCCTGTTGATGGATCTGGTTATAGCAGCGAATTATCTTTCTACTCTGGAAAAATGTCTTGAGCAATTTGGGATTAAGCATTTTTTAGAAAAAATTGGATTTGATCTGATAAGAGTACATGATCCTAATGCCTACTTAACTCAGGATGAATTTAACCATGTTATTATAGAAGCTTATAAATTAAGCCAATGTCCGGAATTGGGGTTAATTTTTGGTCAAAATTTATCCATAGTCAATCATGGCTTTCTTGGGTATGCGGCAATGAGCAGTCCCACATTTGGTACTGCTATACAGACTGTGCTCAGTTACCTTAATACACGAACCAGTTTGTTGTCCCTGGAGTTACATCAGTTTAATAATAAAAACAATGCTTACATCAAGTTATTATCTCATACAAAAGAAATGGTTTTATCACGCTTTATAACCGAATTGGCCATTACTCATCTTATTAAAATGAGAAATTTTTTGATTAGTTGTAATAATCCAATGCTCAAGATCGAGTTGAATTATGATGAACCTCCTTATGCAAAATATTATCAAACAATTTTTCAGTGTGAAATTGTTTTTAATACAGAGAGTACTCGTGTTTGGTTTAAAGCAGAGGAACTGAATTATCCCATTCATTTTGCTGACGATGTCAGTTATCAACTGGCAAAAAAGCAATTACAAGAAATTGAAAAAAAAATGTCATTAAATGAGGATATGGCAAGCAAGATTAAATCTATTTTAATCAATCAGAATTTAAATCATGTCAGCATGGATGAGATAGCCAGCCAATTATGCATGACTTCTCGTACTCTAAGACGTCATTTGCAGCGCTTGCATGTGACTTATCAAGAGTTGCTTGATGAGGTAAGAGAACAAAAGGCAAAGACATTTTTGCTCAATAATAATATTTCCATGACCGAGATCAGTTTTTTATTGGGTTTTCAAGACACATCCAATTTTTCAAAAGCATTCAAACGATGGACAGGAATCACTCCCACAGAATATAGGGAAAAACATGAAATCCAATGATTGCTGTATTTTAATTTAATCCCATCGCTTGTTGATTCTTGAGTTGATATTTATTCTCCTGCATACTGAGTTGGTTTTTTATTTTTGAAAATTGGTCAAGGCTACTGATTGACTTTAAAAAGGAGATTGAAGTATGGGTTTGAAATCAGGAATATTGGGATTAAGTCTTTTATCACTTGCTTGTGGCAGTTTTGCTGCAACTGAAACAATCAGGGTTATTATTAAATACAAACAGCAACCCGTCGCCATTTCTTCACTAAAATCACAAATCTTTAAATCTATTCAAATACCTGTTAAAGAAATGAAGCCTATGGCTAATGGCGCTTATTCGCTTGTTTTTGATGTATCCAGTGCGCCTGCTGTTGTTAAGGCTAAAGAAGAGGATGTTACAGCCAATGTTTTGGAACGTTTGCGCAAAAATCCCAATGTACTTTATGCAGTTAAAGACAGAATAGGGCATTTTAAACCTCTTCCTGATCCAGCAATAAACCATGAATTAAGTCAATTGCTATCCCATGAGAGTCAATGGGATGAGTTTGAAAGACCAGCAGGAATTCGCTTGGAATCCAAACCTGGTTTAAGAGATGGCGCATGGGCATATACCACAGGAAAGTCCAGGAAGCCGATAGTTGTTGCGGTTTTAGATACAGGGATTGCATTGAATGACAGTTTGGTGAATAACCTTGTAAAAGATAATGAAGGCAATGTATTTGGATGGAATTTTGCAGCGAATAACAATGATTTATCCGATGAAACCAGGTCATACCATGGCACTCACGTTGCCGGTACCATTGCAGGGTATGGTGATATCATGAATGGAGTTGGTGAGGATTTAAAAATTCTGACTGTTAAAATTCCTGCTGAGAATGGTATGTTTTATGAAAGTGCTGTGGTGAATAGTATCTATTGGTCTGTTGGAGGCGATGTTCCCGGAGTTCCTAAAAATATACATCCAGCCAAGGTATTAAATATGAGTTTTGGTGTCGATTTGGAGCCTGGAAAAGAAATCGATTATTGTGACGAGGCTTTACAAGAGGCTTTGTTCTTTGCTCGAAAAAAAGGAGCTGTAGTCGCTGTTGCTGCCGGAAATGATAATGTTTGGGAACACTATAATGCCCCAGCTGTGTGTAATGGAACGATCAAGGTTGCCTCCACTGGACCAGAAGGGTTGCGTTCCTATTTTTCAAACTATGGCCCCAGTATAACCCTTGCAGCACCGGGTGGTGATAAGCGTTATGGTACTGCGGGAGGTATTTTATCTACTGTAAACCCGGGAGGTGGGTACAATTCATCCGGTTTTGATTTTTATCAAGGGACGAGTATGGCTTCGCCACATGTAGCTGGGGTAGCTGGTTTAATTTTTGCCGTCAGTAATAAATCTTTAAAACCTGAACAAGTAGAACAGATACTGTATGTTACTACGCATGAGTTTGGGCAGAGCAACGATGCCAATAAATCTTGCGTCGGCAAAAAACCTTGTGGACATGGGATATTGGATGCGGATAATGCTGTGCAGGTCGCATTGAATGGTTATGATGTATTATTCTCAGCCCCTAAAATGGCTGATCTGGCAACACACGAATGCGGCAAGAACAGGTTGAAGCCTGGAAAAAATATCATTAATGACAATACAGTGACCTGGATTCAAACGAAAGCAAGCTGTGAAGCCGATATAAGTTATCAGAATCCGCATGTTGAAAAAACCAAAGATGGTAAGATTTATGCTTATTATGGTTCGATAAGCTATGAATTGGATCAGTCTGCTTATAAAGAATGTCATGTCATCGGATATGATGGCGTGGGTTGTTATTTATGATATCAAATCAAACGTAATTCTCGGTTTTGTGGCGCGTTTGCTGAGGGAAGTATTCAGAACCAATTTACTGGTTGCTCGTTGGATCCTTCTCTCATCAAATTGAAATGCCTGTATTCGTACAGGCACTAAATTTTAACAAAGATGTGAGAATATTACTCAAGCCAATTATTTAATATTTCAACAATTTTTTTGGCTTGTTCAGTACTCGAAATATTGAATTTGGATTTTTGCCAATATTGATTATTACGTTTCTGATAACGCCTTATAGAATATTTTACAGGACCGTAATCATTTTTTGTGTTATCCCAATCCTGGTATTTAAACATAATAGTTGTCCATGCTCCTTTGGATAGGATTTGTTTATCGAGTTCCCTTGTTGTTTCCACTCCATTTTCGTTAAAAGCAATTGTTATATCATCTATGGTTTCAGCCATTTGTTATACTTCCTCAATTATTTCCGATGGATTGTAGTTTGCCGTCGACAAAAGTCAAGGAAAAGGCTGGTTGATATTGGCCTGGCTTATAAATCCAGACTTGTGGTTTTGTGGCTGTAGGAACCACTTGGTTAATGTAAGTGTTATTGACCAGATTTGGACTACCGCAAGCTCCATAAACCTTAGTGGCGGGATCTCCGATTTGAATACTGGTATCACCACATAAAGAAAAGGCATTGGTATTTCCGCCATTCACTCGAATATCTTGTACTTTATTATTGAGAATATCGATTTCTAATTGCACGCCACTACTACCTGTAGGTATATTCCACACGCCATAAAAAGCGGTACCTTGAGGTACATTTAATGATCCTGAATACAGGCCATCGGAGTTGCCCAGATTGTTATAAATAAGTTGCTGCACAGGGATTTTCTGCAGAATAGGCTGATTGGACTCTTGTTTACTCAGTGGTTGCCCGCATGCAGCGATGACTTGCTCCATAGTCATACCAATATTGATATAACCATGATTCTGTGGGCAATATAAAGACTGTGCGCTCATTAAACGGAATGGCATAAGTAGCAATAATAAACTCATAAGTAGTATCGATTTCATAGCTTTTTCCATTAATCCGTATCAACTAATAGTATAGTTCTGTTTGTTTATTTTTGCTTTTATAATAATTTCCAGGGCAAAGAAGCGCTTAGAAACAGGGTAATTATTTTTAATATCACCATGATAATAAATGGGGAGAAATCAAAACCTGAAATGTCTGGGACTATCATTCTGCCTAGTCGTAAAATTGGCGTTGTTATTATGCGCAAGAAATCAGCAAGCGGATGTTGCCACTTGGGATTGATATAGCTCATTATCACTCGAATCAAAACAGCAAAGAATAATATCTCGCAAGGTTGAATTATTAAATCCACAAGTATGTAAAGGAAAATAAAGAGAAATGGAATGATTGCGTGATACATCAGTAAACTTAGTGAAGTTATTTTGAACAATTCCACTATAATTAAAGCACAAAATGCTATCCAGTCGTATTTTTGCCCTGGTTGCAGTGGTTTATTTACAATCCATTGCAAGGGTTTCACTAGAGGATCAGTAATGGTATGGATCAATTGCGAGAATGGATTAATAGCACTGATACGGAAAAATCGTATGGCAATTCTAAGCCATAAACTGAAAATAACGATAGTAAATAATAAGGATAATAAAAAATACCCTACAGCAGTTAAACCAGCCATTGTTTTACCTCTTTAGATTTTATTCACCTATAAAGCCAGGAGATTTATTCAAATGGTTTAGAAATGAATTGCTTAAGCAGTTTATTAGAACCCTTGCGTAACCTGCCTCTTTCATTCTATTGCTGCGTTGAAACGTTTCTATGGTGCTCATTTACTGCTTTGTAAACTCCGCTCCTCAAAACGTTTGCGTCCTGCCTTAAAACAAAATAATCAGTTTATGCAAGAGGTCTATTGATCTGCTATCATAACGCGAGCAAACGTTGTTCCACAATGATTGTTTGCTTGAATAACTCAAGAATTAATACTAACAGGATACCTCCCCAATATCTTTGTTAAAAAATATTTTTAATTCAGTCAATTAGTTTATCTTAATTCCCTCATTAAAAACATTTTTTGCCTTGACCTTGGGTTTTTGTAAGTCCTGACTGAGATTAAAATAAAAGAAGTCGATAGAGGGATTCTTGCGACAGAATTTTTCTTAACTCAAAAGAGTTATTCAACTTTTCCTAATTCATGAGCTTTTTGTTTCGCTGCTTTCATAGCGGAATAAATGAGCTCATCCAAATCTCCATGCAGGATTTCCAGAGCTGCGGCTGTTGTTCCTCCAGGGGAGGTTACTTTTTTTCTCAGTTCAGTCAAATTCAACTGGCTATGTTGGGCTAACTTAAGCGATCCTACAAATGTCTGTATGGCAAAGTGTTTGGCAACATTTTCTTCCAGGCCCAATTGAACTGCTGCATTAATCATTGCTTCAAGAAATAAAAATATGTAAGCAGGGCCACTGCCAGAAAGGGCGGTGATGGTATCCATATCCTCTTCATCTTTAACCCAATCAGTAATACCGATGCTTGAAAATAATTGTTCTGCCCATTTTTTTTGTTTCTCGTTTACAAATTGATTGGCTATCATTGATGTTGCTGCAAATCCAACTGTAGCAGGGGTATTAGGCATAGTTCTAATGACTGCTTGTCCTGTTTTACAGTATTTGGCAAACCAGCTAATGGTCAATCCCGCTGCAACAGAGATTAGGAGACAATCTGATGAGATAAAAGGGTTAATTTCATTGATTACCTCTCGCATTTGTGTGGGTTTCACAGCCAATACGATAATGTCGGCGTTTCTGGCTACTTCTTTATTATCATAATGAGTATGAATGTTTTCCTTATTAATACCTGCAGGTAAGGAAGGTGAGGCAGCTGATAAAGAATATTTATTTTGATCTTGTAATTTGCGGGCAATTGCTCTCGCCATATTCCCATAACCAATAAAACTGATGTTAATCATAATTTACCTTTTCGTGCGCCAAAAATTGCTCGTCCAATTCGAATGATGGTAGAACCTGCTTTAATCGCCGGGACTAAATCATCACTCATACCCATTGATAAAGTATCCATTTTTAAATGAAGTGCCTTATTGATGGATTCCTTGAGTTGATTGAGTTTAAGGAATAAATTGTACTGTGTTTGCATGTTGTTTTGCTGAGGAGGGATTGTCATCAGTCCCCTTAGTTGCAAATTAGGCAATTGCTTTACTTCGAGAGCAAGGTCGATGGCATGTTCTGGAGGAATGCCTGATTTTGTAGTTTCTCCAGTCAAATTAATTTGTAAACAGACATTGAGCGGTGGTAGTTGCTCAGATCTGAACTGGCTAAGAAGTTTGGCTGTTTTATTTCGGTCAATACTATGGACCCAATTAAAATATTTGGCTATTCCTTTGGTTTTATTGCTTTGAATTGGCCCTATAAAATGCCAACAGATAGGCAGATCTTTTAATGCCAATATTTTTTCTTGAGCTTCCTGAAAATAGTTTTCTCCAAAGTGCCTTATCCCTTGTTCGAATGCCGCTCTAATTAATTCGGCACTTTGTTCTTTACTAACAGCCAATAACAAGACGCTGTTTGGTTGCCTATTACTGGATAATTCTGTCTGAGTTATCAGTTCTCTTACTTTTTTTATATTCTGACTAATACTCATATTAATCCTGGTTAATCAAAAGATGAGACTCTTTGTTATACACAGTACTTACGCACCCATTCAATCTCTTCATTAAAAACATTTTTTGCCTCAACCTTGGAATTTTTCATAAGTCCTGATAAAAAAATATTAATTATGCATGAAGTGTAATGGTACTACAAAAAGATATCCATGATTGCTGGTAATCATTTCCTGGGTTAATCTACAATATATAATGAAAAAATTGGTAGGGATTATATGGATATCGCGGAATTGTTGGCATTTTCAGTTAAAAACAAGTCATCAGATTTGCATATTTCAGCTGGTATGCCTCCAATGATTCGTGTTGATGGTGATTTGCGCAAAATTAATTTGCCTCCATTGGAGCATAAAGACGTCATTAAAATTATTTATGACATAATGAATGACAGACAAAGAAAAGAATATGAGGAGTTTTTTGAAACGGATTTTTCCTTTGAAATAACCAATCTGGCACGGTTCAGGGTTAATGCTTTCAATCAATCGCGCGGTGCTGCTGCTGTTTTCAGAACCATTCCTTCTGAAATTCTTAGCATGGAAGATCTGGGATTGCCCCCAATTTTTAAAGAGATGGCCAGTTTTTCCAGGGGCCTGGTTTTGGTTACTGGCCCAACTGGATCCGGGAAAAGTACCACGCTTGCCGCGGTCATCGATTATATTAACTCCACCCGTTATGAACATATTTTAACAGTTGAAGATCCAATTGAATTTGTTCATCAAAGCAAAAAATGCCTGGTAAATCAACGTGAAGTTCATAAAGACACGTTGAGCTTTAATGCCGCTTTGAGATCAGCGTTGCGTGAAGACCCCGATATAATATTGGTGGGTGAATTACGTGATTTGGAAACTATACGCTTGGCAATGACTGCAGCTGAAACCGGGCATTTGGTTTTTGGCACATTGCATACCAATTCTGCGACAAAAACAATAAACAGGATAATCGACGTATTTCCAGCAGAAGAAAAATCGATGGTACGCTCCATGCTTTCTGAGTCATTACAAGCTGTTGTTGCTCAAAGTTTATTAAAAAAGAATAAAGGTGGTCGGGTTGCAGCGCTAGAAATTATGATGTGCACCGGGGCTATTCGTAATTTGATTCGCGAGGATAAAATAGCGCAAATGTATTCTTCAATTCAAACTGGGCAAGCCAAAGGAATGCAAACCTTGGATCAACATTTGACTGAATTAGTTAATAAAAATATTATTTCGAAACACACCGCTCATGAGGCTGCTCTGAACAAGTCATTATTTTAAATAGATAGGACTTGCGAAAAAACCATCTCTCCATTAGCAAACAACATTTTTTGCCTCGACCTTAGGGTTTTTCGCAAGTCCGGATAGATTTAAATACTGTGTTCGTATTTGTAGGGATTACTCGAGAGCCTCCAAAAATTTTTGAAGACAGTAATGCCAATAGTTATAACTGGATCTCTTTAGTCAGCTCAAGGCTTACCTTCAGAGATCCGTTGTTCAGGTTTGAAGTGTTAATTTTTATAGCAGACGACTGTTTGCGCCGAGCTATTGTTCTCAGGCATTTTTTTGGATTTCAATTAATTGGGGAATACCGATTTCAGCTAATGATAACATGCTGTTCAGTTGTTCCCGGCTGAAGGAATTATCTTCAGCAGTACCTTGAACTTCAATAAAATGCCCTTGTTCATTCATCACTATATTCATATCCGTTTCGGCAAGAACATCTTCTGCATAATCCAAATCCAGAACGGCTTGTCCCCTGTAAATACCTACAGATACTGCCGCTATATAATTAAAAGCAGGCATTTTACGTATTTTTTCACGTTGAACCATCCAGTGGATGGCATCTCGCATAGCCACACAGCTGCCAGTTATAGCTGCTGTTCTGGTTCCTCCATCGGCTTGAATAACATCACAGTCAAGAGTAATAGTATTTTCCCCCAGCACCTTTAAATCAATACAAGCTCTCAATGAACGTCCTATGAGACGTTGAATTTCCAATGTTCTGCCGCCTTGCTTACCTTTACTGGCTTCTCTTTCAGTACGGCTATGAGTCGCGCGTGGGAGCATGCCATATTCAGCTGTTATCCATCCTTGGTTTTTACCTTTTAAAAACCGGGGAACTCCCTCGATGATTGATGCGTTACAAATCACTTTTGTTTGACCAAATTCAACTAATACAGAGCCTTCGGCATAATTGGTAAAATTACGTGTTATTGTAATGGCACGAAGTTGATCATGTTCACGATTACTGGGACGCATTAGAGATACTCCTCTGTAAAATGCCCAAGTATAACTCTTTACTACTGGAGTTGCACTCTAAATACATGTGGTACTTTATATATTGTTGAGATTAATTGATGGGCAATCCCTGTGCAATTCTTTTAATTTCAGGTATATTCGCGCAAGGTTAAAAAGTAGGTATCCTTTATGATTCATAGTATGACGGCTTTTTCTCGAATGCAAAAGCAGTTTGATGCAGGTGATTTTTGTTGGGAAATCAGATCTGTTAATCATCGCTATCTCGATGTGTCATTTCGTTTGCCTGAGTCGTTTCGATTTCTTGAAACGGAGTTAAGATCCTTGCTTCGGGATAAAATACATCGGGGGAAACTGGAGTGCCATCTAAAGTACAAGGACACAAGTTGTGATAATCGGTCTATGCTTATAAATATAGGTACGATTAATGCATTACTTGATTTAAGCGGTAAATTATCTGCTTCTCATCATCTGGCTAATGACATGACTGTCAGTCAAGTGCTTGCATGGCCAGGTGTTGTGGAGGCTAATCCGCTGGATATGGAGGAGTTGTCTCAAATTGCTTTGGAGTTATTTCAGAAAGGTATCGATAAATTGTGTGAAGTCAGGGCTGTAGAAGGCAGGTCATTAAAGGCATATGTTGAAGACAGATTACAGGCTTTGCGTCAAGAGGTTATGAAATCCAAAAGCATTGTGACTTCAATGAGTGCCAAGACCAAGGATAAATTACTCACTCGTTTGCATGAGTTGCAAATGGATGTTCCTGAAGCACGTGTAGAGCAGGAAATTGCTTTGCTATTAGCCAAACTTGATGTGAGCGAAGAACTGGACAGGCTTGAAACACATATAGCGGAAGTGAGTCGGACTTTGAATGCAGAAAAGGTGACGGGAAGAAGACTCGATTTTTTAATGCAAGAATTAAACAGAGAGGCGAATACTCTAAGCTCAAAATCGGATTCAGCAGAGTTAACCTTAAGTGCTGTTGAAATGAAAGTATTGATCGAGCAGATGCGTGAACAAATTCAGAATTTTGAGTAAACGTTATGGTTAGTGATAATTTAGGAAATTTATACATTGTTGCAGCACCCTCCGGAGGAGGAAAAACAAGTTTGGTCAAAAAACTCATTGAAATGGTGGGTGAGATTGAAGTATCGGTTTCTCATACGACCAGACCTATGAGGCCTGGAGAAAAAGATGGCGTGGATTATTTCTTCGTTGACGAGGAACAATTTGTTTCTATGGTCAATGAAGGGGCGTTTATTGAGCATGCCAGAGTATTTAACCATTGGTATGGTACCTCGGTTGCTCAAATTAACAAACGATTACAATTTGGAATTGACATTGTTCTCGATATTGATTGGCAAGGAGCCGAGCAAATTAGACACGCCTATCCTGACGCAGTAAGTGTTTTTATCATTCCACCTTCTTTGGATGCATTAAAAGAACGCTTGATGAACAGGCGACAAGATAAGGATAATGTGATTAGTGAGAGAATGACCAAAGCACAGGATGAACTTGGTCATTATCCTGAATTTGATTATCTGATTGTTAATGATGATTTTGAAAAGGCAGCAATGGAATTACGGTCGATAGTAATTGCCAATAGGCTTAGAATTGAAAAACAGGTAAATAAACAGGCCAAATTGCTTTCTTTCCTGTTGTCATCGCAGTAAAATAAAAGATTTGAGCTAGTATTTGTTCTAATAACCCAGAGGTGGATTTTATGGCACGAGTAACAGTTGAAGATTGTTTGGAACATGTTAAAAACCGGTTTGAGTTGGTTATGGTTGCTACCAAACGAGCAAGGCAAATTGCAGTTCGCGGCGATCAACCCATGGTTGAATGGGAAAATGATAAACCTACTGTAGTTGCGCTAAGGGAAATTGCGGAAGGTTATGTTACAGCGGATATTTTGGATGAAGATTAAAATTAGTTATTGACTTTGCCTTGAGAATATTAGTCATTCTATAAAAATATACCTCTTGTTAATCAAGTTATGGTATTTAAGCAAAGCAAAGGGAACTAGGGCGAGGCATAAAACCGTATTTTGAGTTATGAGGTATAAATAGCCATGTTGGATACTAGGGAGTACTGCGTGAGCTACTTTAAAGAGCTCGATGAAGAGCTTAAATGTTATCTTGAGCAGGCGCAAATTGAAAAATGTTATCAAGCTTATTTGGTGGCTGAAAAAGCACATCATGGCCAAATGCGTCGTTCAGGTGAGCCTTATATTACGCACCCTGTAGCAGCTGCCCTCATTCTGGCAAGAATGAGGCTGGATTATCAAACCATCATGGCCACCCTGCTTCATGATGTCGTCGAAGATACCTCCATCAGTAAAGAAGAATTAGTCAAACAATTTGGCGAAGAAGTCACTGCCCTTGTTGATGGTGTCACCAAGCTGACTAAAATTAAATTTGAATCAAAAGCTGAAGCACAGGCGGAAAATTTTCGCAAGATGGTTTTGGCTATGGTTAAGGATATTCGAGTTATTATCGTTAAGTTGGCTGATCGCTTACATAATATGCGCACTTTAGGAGCAATGCCTGCAGGCAAGCGCAGGCGAATTGCAATCGAAACTCTCGAGATTTATGCTCCTATTGCCAATCGTTTGGGTATGCATTCTATTTATATTGGCCTTGAAGATTTGGGTTTTCAAGCTTTATATCCTATGCGTTACAGGGCAATTAAATCCGCTGTTGAAAAATCTCGGGGTAATCGAAGAGAGTTGACACAGACTATAGAGAAAGATTTGCAACATGCCTTATCGCAGTTGAATATTCCTTATGAACAAGTGTTTGGCAGGCAAAAGCATTTATATAGCATTTATAGAAAAATGAAGCAGAAAAAAGCATCCTTTACAGAAATTACGGATGTGTTTGCATTTCGCATCATTACAGAAGATATTGATTCCTGTTATAGAATTTTGGGAGCATTACACTGCACTTATAAACCTGTTCCACAACGCTTTAAAGATTATATCGGAATTCCCAAAGCCAATGGCTATCAGTCATTGCATACTACATTGTTTGGGCCTTTTGGTGTTCCTCTTGAGGTTCAAATACGAACGAGGGAAATGGATAAAGTAGCTGATAATGGAGTGGCAGCTCACTGGATCTATAAATCTTCTGGATTGGAAGTGAATGAAGCCCAGCTTCGTGCCAGAGAGTGGGTCCAAAGTTTGCTTGAAATGCAAAGGAGCACGGGTAGTTCTCTTGAATTTATTGAAAACGTTAAAATTGATTTATTTCCTGACGAAGTATACGTTTTTACCCCTAAAGGACACATTATGGAGTTACCGAAAGGAGCCACTCCAGTGGATTTTGCTTACACGGTACACTCTGGGGTAGGAAACAGTTGTGTTGCGGCAAAAGTTAACAGGCGTTTGGTACCATTAAGTATTCCTTTATCAAATGGTCAAACCGTAGAGATTATTACTGCACCGGGGGCTCATCCCAACCCGGCCTGGCTGAATTTTGTTGTGACTGGAAAGGCGAGATCAAATATTCGTCATTTTTTGAAAAGCCAACAACATGCTGAGTCTATTGTTTTAGGAAAACGATTATTGGAACAATCCTTGGCAGAATTATCCAGTGATTACGCAAAAGTACCTCCGGAAACATTGCAGGCATTGCTCAGCGATTTACATTATAAAACGGTTGATGATTTATTGTATGCCATAGGAATAGGTAATCAGATGGCAATGGTTATTGCCAAGAGGTTGGTGGTTTCACAAGACTCCCATGAAACCGATAAAGGTAATAAAAGACCTTTGGCAATTAAGGGTACTGAAGGGATGGTTGTGCATTTTGGCGAGTGCTGCCAGCCAATACCTGGAGATAATATAGTTGGCAAATTTCAACAAGGCAGAGGCATTATTGTTCATGCCAGTGACTGCACTACACTAAAAACAACGCGTAGCAATCCGGAACAGTTTATTGCTTTACGTTGGGATGAGCAGGTACAGGGTGAATATTGGGTTGATATTACTGTAGATGTAGCAAACGAAAGAGGTGTATTGGCTGCTTTAGCAACTGCTATTTCTGAAGCAGACTCTAACATAGGGAATATTAATGTAGATCCCAGAGATGGTCGTCATAATGCTGTCACTTTTTCCATCAGTGTTCGTGACAGAACCCATTTAGCTCGAGTCATGCGTCGATTAAGGGCAAATAAAGTAGTTATGCGGTTATATCGAAAAAAACAAGGGGAGAATTAATGCAACCAATCAATACAAAATTGGCACCAGAAGCGATAGGTACATACAGTCAAGCCATAAGAAGTGGCCAGACGGTTTTTCTTTCAGGACAGATTCCACTGGATCCCGAAACAATGAAAATCTGCAGTGATGATATTAAACTACAAATTACTCAAGTCCTGGAAAATTTATCAGCTGTATGTGAAGCAGCTGGTGGTAGCCTGGCCAATATTGTCAAGTTAAACGTCTATCTCACGGATTTAAGTCATTTTCCCTTAATTAATGAGGCCATGAGTCGATATTTTTTAGAACCTTATCCAGCAAGAGCAGCAATCGAAGTTTCAGCATTACCAAAGGGTGCCAAGGTTGAAATGGATGGGATTCTGGTTTTACCTGCGTCTGCATAACCATGAGTGATGATCAATACGCTCGCACAGGGCGTCTGATGTTCTTATTTGTTTGGATTATATTTTTTATAGGGATGTTTTTATTCTTTTACTATTACGATAAGCCAGAAAGTACCATTTTTGTAGCTAGTCGTACTGAGTATGTATTAAGCGCCGATAGTGAAGGACATTATTGGATAAAAGGTAAGATTAATGATTATCCTGTAGAATTTTTGGTGGATACTGGTGCTACTTTGGTAGCGATACCCCAAGGCCTGGCTAAGGATTTAAAAATTACCGGGCGATATCCTATTACCATAGAAACTGCCAATGGCAAGGTAACGGGATTTTTAACTCGTTTGCAACATTTGTCATTTGGAGAGTTTCATTTACAGAATGTCAAAGCGGTCATAATACCGGAAAATGATGATAATACCGTGTTACTAGGAATGAATGTCTTATCACAATTTCACATGGTGCAGAAAGACAAGCGTTTAATATTAAAAAGACAGTGAACTGACAAGATGTTCTCAATAAATGAGAACAAACAGATTTGATTAAGTAGAGAGTTTCGATGAGTATAGTTTCCCTTAATAATGCCTCCTTCATCTTGGCTGGCAATTGTATTCTGGATTGTGCGGATTTACAGATTCAGCCACAGGATAGAATTGCTCTTGTTGGACGCAATGGGGCTGGAAAATCAACATTGCTGAAAATGTTACAAGGGGAATTTACCCTGGACAGTGGACAAATTCATCGCTCGTCAGGTTTGCGTATTTCCGGTTTAGTCCAGGAAGTACCTGGAACTGAAGAAGAATCGGTGTTCCATTTTCTTGTAAAAAGTTTAGGCGAAACAGGGGAGGTATTATCCCAGTTTCATGAATTTACGAGACAAGGAGATATGGATAAATTAGCTAAATGTCAGCAGAGAATGGATAACTTAAATGCCTGGCATTTATTACCCAAAATTGAAACGATGGCCAGCCGATTGGGAATAGATATTCATGACCAAATGCCTAATCTCTCTGGTGGTATGAAACGACGAGTATTGTTGGGAGCAGCACTTCTTGCCGAACCAGATTTACTGCTATTGGATGAGCCTACTAACCACTTGGATGTTGAAGCAATCGAATGGTTGGAGAATTATTTAAAATCCTTTTCTGGTAGCGTTATGGTGGTAACTCATGACAGGGCATTCTTAAACCAGGTAGCAACGAGTATCCTTGAAATCGATCGTGGGAAGTTGTATCTCCATCATTGTAATTATGAAACATACCTTGACAGGCGAGAATCGATAAGGTTTAGCGAACAAAAACAAAATGATTTGTTTGATAAACGGCTTGCTGAAGAAGAGGCCTGGATACGTACAGGTATCAAGGCAAGACGTACACGTAACGAGGGCAGAGTCAGAGCTTTAAAGGCAATGAGAGAGCAGTACAAGGCACGTCGTAATCAGTTAGGAACAGTGAAATCCTTAAGTTTGGATGTAACCCGTTCTGGTGCTCTCGTAGTAGAAGCAAACAAAGTGAGTTATGCAATAAATGACAAACCTATTATAAAAGATTTTTCCTTACTGATGACAAGAGGAGACAAGCTTGGAATTATCGGCCCCAATGGTTGTGGCAAAACTACTTTAGTTCGATTACTGCTGGGAGAAATTAAACCTGATACAGGAACTATAAAATTAGGGACTGGGCTTCAGGTGGCCTATTTTGATCAGTTACGCCGACATTTGCTTGAGGATCAAACAGTCATGTTTAATGTGGGGGAAGGGGCTGATTATGTGACAATTAATGGGAAGCAAAAACATGTTGCCAGTTATTTAAAAGAGTTTTTATTTTCCGCTGATCGATTCAATCAGCCAGTATCTTCCTTGTCTGGAGGGGAAAGAAACAGATTATTACTGGCGAAGCTTTTTGCCAAACCGGTTAATTTGCTCGTAATGGATGAACCAACCAACGATTTGGATATAGAAACCCTGGAACTTCTTGAAACAGTATTAGTTGATTATCCAGGGACTTTAATATTAATCAGTCATGATAGGGCGTTTATTAACCAAGTAGTAACCAGTGTACTGGTTTATGAAGGGAACGGTCAGTTTAATGAATTTGTTGGTGGTTATGACGATTACAAAACACATCAATTAACACGTCGTGAGCAGCAAGCGAAATCTCCTGCTTCAAAACGGAGTGGTCCAGAGAAAACGAAAAATTTATCTTTTAATGAACAACGAGAGTTATCGAAGTTGCCACAACAGATTGAAGCTGTGGAGAAAAAAATTGAAGAGCTGCATTCGCAAATGGCCTCCCCCGAATTTTATCAGCAAGATGCCAAGCTTATTTCAGAGGTAACTCAGCTGTTAGCCAAGGAAGAGGCATTGTTAAATCAATATTTTGCTCGTTGGGAAGAGTTAGAAGAAAAAAAATAAAAAAGTAATTAGGGGCTATTGACAATTCATTTTATAATATAATCTAAAACATCTATATGCCACGGCTTGTCCGCGGTACCTGTAAGTTCTCTAAGTATTGTGGAAAAGCCGCGGTATATAGAGGCTGTAGAGCAAATTGTCAACAGACCTTAGTTAATGCATAAGTATAGTTAAAAACACAGGGCAAGATCATACCAATTTGATTATGTGTCGAGATACTTTATAAAATTGAGCATAATTTTGTCCTGGTTAAAAACAATATAAATTGTCTTTATAAGATTAAAAAATAGGATTTAAAATGCTTTTAACCTTAGCTTTGGTTATTTTATTTGCAACAATTATGGTTTTCTTCTCTCAAGAATTCATTAGAACCTTTAAAAAAATTTTTGCAATCAGAGGGGCTAAGTTACTCATTCCTTTAGGCATCGCTTCCTGGCTAATTTATAATTTTGATTATTTATTTATATGGGTAATTTATTATATTCGTGAAGTATTGCAAGCTGTGTTATCTTTTCTGACGCGGATTATGCCTTTTAAGCCATATTCAACATCGATAGCACTAATTATACTACTCACTACTGTTTCAGTAGGACCTGTATTAATACTGGACTTGATCTATCGAAAACGAACTTACAAGGGTTATGCTTACCCCTATTTAACAAGCACCCTGATTTTAATTTTCTGCACTGTAATATTGCTTGTAGTGTCTTAATAAAGATAAAAAGCCAGATGGTATGACATTCTCATAAAGTGAATAAGCTCCCAATAATTGATTTTAAGACTAAGGTTTGGTGTATAATCGCACCAATTTGTTTTTAGGTTGCTCTATGAATAAGCAAGATTTTTATTTTGATTTGCCTTCCGAATTAATAGCCCAATATCCACTGGCGAATAGAAGTGATTCACGGCTTTTAATTTATAATCGACAAACAGAAGAATATGGCCATTATCAATTCCGCGAAATTGCAGATTTTTTACAGCCAGGGGACTTATTGGTAATGAATGACAGTAAAGTGATACCAGCTCGCTTATATGGCCACAAAGCCACTGGCGGCAAGGTTGAACTGTTAGTAGAGAGGATAACTGGCGATTTTACTTTCCTGGCCCATATAAAAGCGAGCAAATCATTAAAATCAAACGATATAATTTTTCTCAATGCCGGGAAGCAACTTGAAGTATTACAAAGGCAGGATGATCTATTTCTTTGCAAGGCGAGCCAGAATATTTTAGATCTTTTGAATGATCTTGGACATATTCCATTACCACCTTATATCGCCAGAGAAGACGAGTCGCTGGATAAGGAGAGATATCAAACTGTCTATGCCAAATGTGCTGGATCGGTTGCAGCGCCTACAGCAGGATTACATTTTGATGATGCTGTTTTATCCAGTATACGAGCGCGTGGAGTTAAAATTGCTTATGTCACTCTCCATATAGGGGCAGGAACATTCAGGCCAGTTCGTAGTGAACGCATTCAGGATCATAAAATGCATAGTGAGTGGTTTACGGTTAGTCCTGACCTGTGTGCTGCTGTGAAGGCTACCAAATCTATGGGAAATAGAGTAATTGCTGTTGGGACTACCGCATTACGAAGCCTTGAAAGCGCTGCTATAGGAGGAGAGTTAATTGCTTGTAGTCGTGATACCGACATTTTCATTTATCCTGGCTATCAATTTAAGGTTTGTGATGGATTAATGACTAATTTTCATTTACCTGAATCAACTCTAGTGATGTTGGTGTCCGCTTTTATTGGACATAAACAGTGCATGGCTCTTTATCAAGAAGCAATCGATAAAAGGTATCGTTTTTTTAGTTATGGAGACGCCAGTTTATTGCTATAAAATGCTCTGCGCCGTCATGATGGGGCTACATTAGAGGATAGTGGATGTTGAATACAAATCAAAATTTTGTTCCTGTTTTAAATACTGAAGCGGGATTATGTCTTACTGCGGCCAATTGGCAAGAAATTAAGATTACAACGGCCTCTTGTTACCTGGATTTATTGCTATTAAAACCGGGATATTCATTATTGAACAAGGTAACTGATTTCACCAAATATCTGGGCTGGTCAGGCCATCTAGTTATCAATGCGAGCCGTCTTGTATCGGATAAGAACGGAATGGTGATATTGATTTCACCCTATGACGGAAGTCGGATTAAATTAACTAACTCGGAGTTAGTGCATTTGATTTTACATATTAAGCCAGCTGCAGTTCTTTTACCTGAAACGATTATGAATAGTTTTTCCGGAATATGGGATCAATGGGATGATACTGTGGTACCGTATTTGCCAGCAGCGCAAGTTGAAACCATGAAGATACCCGAAAAACATGGGGTATATTTCAATTTGAGTGAAGCAAAATGTAATGATGATTTCTTGAGTCAATTGCAAAAATGGTCTGAGTTTCCTCTTTATCTTACGGGTCATATCGATACTGATTTAATTGAGAATTTAAACTTGAAGAAATCGATTTTAATAGAATCCGATGAGCCTGCAAAAAATGCTGTGCAGGGTATTGCGTATAGTCGTGACGGAAATATTAATCTAATGGACGAAAGCCAGGCTTTGAATTTTGAACTGATTGATGATAGTTGTTCATGTCCTACCTGCTCAGAACAATTGACGAGAGCCTATCTGCATCATTTGTTAGCGAATACCCCATTGCTATGCCAAAGATTCTTAATTCAGCATAATACGTATTACGTTCAAGGTAATTAACTATTCATTTACCTTCGAGTAAATTCGCTATATGATGTCACGCTGGTAATCCATACAATAGTTCTCTTGTATCATTTGTGTAAAAATCTACGGACTATACAAGAGTTTTTGTAAATATCTTTTGAAATGGGTTTATCGACCGTCTTCAAAAGAAAACCAAGAAATTAATACCCGATTTGAGGAGATTTTATGAGTTTTTTTATTAGTGATGCATTAGCCGCAGCAGGAAATGCGCCAGCTGCTCAAACTGATGGAGCTTTTTCACTGATTATGATCGTTGCGATTTTTGTCTTGTTTTATTTTATGATAATAAGACCGCAAAGCAAAAGAGCGAAAGAGCACAGAGAATTGATAAATAACTTAAAAAAAGGGGATGAAATAGTAACATCTGGAGGGATTTTGGCAAAAGTCGTCAGCTTGGATGATCAATACATCAAAGTAAGCCCGGCAGAAGGTATAGAAATTAATTTGCAAAAAGGCGCTGTTACTGCAGTATTACCAAAAGGCACTTTAAAATCGCTTTAAGTTAGGCATAGGGAATCAGAAATGCAAAATAAATATCCTCTATGGAAAAATCTAATGCTGATAGTGATTGCAGTCATTGGATTTGTTTACGCTATACCGAATTTGTATACGGAAAATCCCGTCGTTCAAATTTCTGCAGGTACAGATGAAGATACAGAGACAATAAAAAATCAGGTAGAGTCCATTTTAAAAAATGCCAATATGGATTATAAATCCCTGGTTGTTGAGAGGGATGGAGTAGAGGTTGTGTTTTCTTCTACTGATTCTCAATTATTGGCTCGCGATATTATCAAGAATAGCCTGGGATCTGATTACACAGTGGCTTTGAATTTAGCTCCTTCGACACCAGATTGGCTTGAAGCAATTCATGCTGACCCTATGAAGCAAGGGTTGGATTTAAGAGGAGGTGTTCATTTTCTTCTTGAAGTGGATGTGGAAAGTGTTATAAGTCGGCGTTATGAAGGAATAATGAAAAATATTGGCCAAGAGCTACGTGAAGCAGGTATTCGTTATTCCGGTATACGTTATTTATCAGATAAAGGGATTGAATTGCGTTTTAGAGATTCTGAATCCATGGAAAATGCTTTAATTGAGTTAAGACAAAAAATATCTGATGTAGTTTTTGTTAAAACCAAAACACAAAATTCAATTTTAGGCGCCATTTCCCCAGCAGAATTAAATTCTATAAGACAAAATACTATTGAGCAAACAATGAGTATCTTGAGAAATCGAGTGAACGAGCTCGGTGTTGGTGAAGCAGTTGTGCAACAGCAAGGAGCAACTCGTGTTGCTGTTGATTTGCCAGGCATTCAAGATGCTGCCAGAGCAAAACAAATACTTGGTGGTACTGCTACTTTGGAATTTCATTTGGTTGACCAGGAAAATGATCCTTTCATTGCAAAGCAAACCGGAGTAGTTCCTGTCAATGATAAGCTGTATATGATGGATGGTCATCCTATCTTATTAAAGAGGCAGGTCGTTTTAAGCGGTGATTCCATTACTTCAGCAGTGTCCAGTTTTGATCAACAAACAGCTTCTCCATCTGTTCAAATTCAATTGGGTGGTGGGGGCGAGAGCTTGTTTACCAAGGTTACGCGTGAAAATATTGGTAAGCGGATGGCGATTGTTTTTGTGGAAACCAAAACGACTACCCAAACAATTAATGGTGAAGAAAAACGGATAACAAAGAAGGAAGAGCGAGTTATTAGTGCGCCAGTGATTCAAAATGCTTTAGGCAGTAATTTTCAGATTACCGGACTGACTGACAGTAAAGAAGCGAGTAATTTGGCTTTATTACTAAGAGCAGGCGCTTTACCTGCGGCGATCTATCCTGTTGAAGAGCGTACTGTTGGTCCAACTCTGGGTAAAGAAAATATTCGCCGAGGACTTATTTCTCTGGAAGTTGGTATGGGTTTAATTTTGGTGTTAATGCTCGTGTATTACCATTTTTTTGGTTTAATTGCTGATATTGCATTGATGCTGAATTTGGTTTTTCTTTGCGCCTTGTTGTCCATAATTGATGCGACTCTGACTTTACCGGGAATTGCAGGGATTGTATTGACTGTAGGCATGGCTGTTGATGCCAATGTCCTGATCTATGAGCGGATTAGGGAAGAGTTGCGTAATGGGTTGTCTCCCCAAGCTGCAATTCATGCGGGATATGAGCGTGCGTTTTCAACTATTTTGGACGCCAACGTGACTACTTTAATTGTGGCTATCATTTTATTTGCGGTGGGCACAGGACCGGTGCGCGGGTTTGCCGTTGTCCTTTCTTTAGGTTTGTTAACGTCTATGTTAACTGGTATTACTTACACCAGAGCTATTGTGAATTGGTACTACGGTGGGCGTAATGTCAAAAAATTATCTATAGGTATATAAGGCGAGGCTCAGATGGAATTTTTTAATCCAAATTCAAAAATAGATTTTATGGGAGCGCGCCGTTGGACTGCGTTGTTTTCTATATTGATTTTTGTAGTGTCTATTGGCGCATTGATGATTA
Source organism: Legionella pneumophila subsp. pascullei (assembly GCF_900637585.1). NCBI lineage: Bacteria > Pseudomonadati > Pseudomonadota > Gammaproteobacteria > Legionellales > Legionellaceae > Legionella > Legionella pneumophila. The sequence continues at coordinate 2,265,714 of NZ_LR134380.1, read as the reverse complement.
ATGGTTTGAAATGGGGGTTGGATTTTACTGGTGGAACGCAAATTGAAATCAGTTACTCCAAAGCCGCTGATTTACCTTTAATTAGAGAAAATCTGAATAAAGCGGGTTTTAAAGAAGCTCAAGTAGTTAGTTATGGTACGTCAAAAGATGTGCTTATCAGCATTGCACCGCGAGCAGATAAAGAACAGAGCCTGCTGGTAGACCAGGTCATGGAAGCATTGCCTGGAGCAGTAAAGCAAAGGGTTGATTTTGTTGGTCCGCAAGTTGGACAAGAACTAGCAACGAAAGGGGCTCTTGCGATTATTGTGTCTTTATTAGCCACGATGATTTATATCGCTATGCGATTTGAATATAAACTTGCTGTAAGTTCAGCGGTTGCATTGATTCATGATCCGGTATTGATTCTGGGTGTTTTTGCTTTGTTCGGAATTGAATTTGATCTGAAGGCTCTTGCTGGACTATTGGCCGTTATTGGCTATTCCTTGAATGATACCATTGTTGTCTTTGACCGTGTTCGAGAGAATTTTGTAAAAATTCGCCGGACAAGCCCAATAGATATTATGAATATCTCAATCAATCAAACTCTCTCCAGAACGATCATGACATCTGTGCTGACGCTCTTTGTCGTAGTTGCGCTTTTTGTTTATGGAGGTGAAGCGATATATGGGTTTTCATTGGCATTGATTATAGGAATAGTAATAGGTACTTATTCTTCGATTTACGTTGCTGGTGCCTTAGCAGTAGCGATGGGATTGGATAACAAGGATTTTCTACCCAGTCACCGCAGAGAGGTAGATGACAGGCCATGATGCTGGGGTCTTATTATCATCCGTGTATTATTATCCGCTCCCTGACGGTCGCGGCTCGGTTTCGTCCATAATCCGATGTGGTTCGGAGTAAACTATAATCTGAGCCGCGACCGTCAGGGAGCGGGTACTAAACAATTACAAAATTTTGTTAAAATGTATCTTCTTAAAAAGAGCCAAAAATTTTTATTCAACCAGTAACTTATCTATTTTTGCTGCGCAAATAAAATCGTTGTGAGTTAAACCATTAAGTGCGTGAGTCATAAAATGAACACGGCAATAATTGTAGCCAACTTCCAAATCAGGGTGGTGGTTTTCAATATTAGCTATCCAGGCGATCGCATTAACAAAAGCCATCGTTTCATAAAAATTTTTAAAGGAAAAGGCACGTTTGATAACTCGGTTGTCCTCAGTTACTTCCCATTTCGAGTTTAATTGAGGTAGTAAATTTTTGATTTGCTCAGGATTGAGCGCAGCACCTATCCCCTCGCAAGATTCACAATGCTTACTACTTAAATCACTAGTCATTTTGATTCCTTAATTTTATTTTCAATTTAAAAAGAAGTTACAAATAAAAATTCTTCAGTGCTGTTAGAAACCTGGAGTTTTGTTCTTTGGTGCCAATAGTAACTCTGATGTAATGATTCATCTTATAAGCATGCAGAGGCCTTACTATTATGCCATTATCCAAAAGATAATTATAAAGAGCCATACTATCCTCTTTGCAATCAAAAGTAAGGAAATTACAGGAAGATGGTAAGTAATTTATATTTAATTCATTAAAGCCCTCCTGTAGCTGCGACATTCCTTCATTATTCATTTTGAGGCTTGATTGGATGAATTCATCATCATCGATAGCTCCATAGGCTGCAGCAAGAGCAACTTGATTGACTATAAATGGCAATTGTACTCGTTTTAAAATATTAATAATGGATGGATTGGCAATAGCATAACCTAAACGAAGACCTGCCATACCATAGATTTTTGAAAACGTACGTGTAACAACCAAGTTAGGGTGTTCTTCAAGCCAATCCAAACTATTGACAGTCAATTGGTTAGCAGCAAATTCATAATAGGCTTCATCTAAAACCAACAGAGTGCTTTTCGGAATATGCTCCAATAAATATTTAATGTCTTTTTGCTGGATTAGCACTCCAGTTGGATTATTTGGGTTTGCTATAAAAATAATTCCTGTTTGTTGATTGCAAGCATCCACAAGATAATTAATATTGACTTCCCAGTTACTACTGATGGGTACACTGTTTACTGGTATTTGCAGGGAATTCGCTTGAATGGCATAAGTGCTAAAAGCGTAGTCATGTGTAAGGATATGTCTGTCAGTATGAAGAGCGAAACAATTTAAGAGGATATTAAACAGGTAATCAGATCCATTACTTAAAAACAATTGCTCGGGTTTTACTTTTAAGTAACTTGCCAGTTTAGACATTAAAGGATGGTTCCAGGGCGATGGGTATGTTGCTATGTAATGTGATGACATATTCTCTATGGCTGAAAGGGCTAATGGGCTGCATCCCAATGGATTTTCATTACTAGCCAGTTTGATAATATCAGTTATTCCCTTTTCTTTTGCCAATTCTTCAATGGATTTACCTGGTACATAGGGAATCAAAGAACGTATTCCTGCATGAGGTAATTGTTGAAAATCAATAGACATAACTCTATTCCTAAACAGAAAAATGTTTTTATATTACCTAAGCATGTGCCAGCTGTCACGAATGAATTTGTTTTTTGGAATTTATTAAAACGGTCTATTGAATTTTTTTTAACGGAAAGTTAACCTTCATGTGCAGTCCAACCTCAGGAAGAGTTTTATTATGAACAAGCAAAAGGGTTTCACCCTAATGGAAGTACTAATGTCATTAATGCTAATGACAACGGTAGTTCTGATGTTAGTAGAGCAACGGTTGAAAACCAGAGATTTGATCAATCATCTTATCTGGCGAATTCACGGTTCCCAATTTTTAGATCAAGTAGATGAAGCATTATATATTGGTGAGAATAGATTACCCCTGCCGCCTTCAAATTATCATTTTGATATCAGGCAATCTCAAAAGAAAATCATTTTGAACGTTACGTGGTTTAAAAAAAGCCAATCAATTATTCGCTCTTATAATCTGGATGCTAATTGAAATGAGAAGACAAACAGGATTTGGTTTATCTGAGATGTTAATTAGTCTTTTCCTGGCAAGTATTATAACGATTACTCTTATTCAGTTTTATATAAGTAGCAAACCTCAATATCTAAAGGCACAAGAACTGTTAGAAATTAATTTTGATTTGCTGTGGGTTAGCGATCTACTAAGCGAAAGTATTAGAAAAGCTGGATTTACTCCGTGCTTAAGTGTCGAGAAATTAAAATCGTATGATTCTCGACATGTAGAGAGAAAAATAATTAATTTTCAATTTGAAAATATGCCACAAGCTCAGCTTCGTATTAATAGAATGAGTGATGTTTATACGGAAGTGGTGAGTTTTATGAGCCCAACACAAATAGTGATTCAAGAACCAGTAATCTCAAACATAAAGCATCCATTAATTATTTCTGACTGCAGGCATGCCGAAGTACATACAGTTTCAAAAATAGATAAACTTAACAATGGATACCAGATTACTTTAAAAAAACCATTGAAGTTCCGGTACGATGAAATTGCTTACTTGGGAGAGTGGCTGGAAGAAACATGGTTTACCAAACAAAATGAAAAGGGTGAAAAGACATTGCATTACAAATTGTTTCAAACAGAAGAGTTAAGCCCATTAATTCATGAGTTTTGTATTGCCAAACGCGTTGTCAAACAGAGGCCAGTATTGGATTTTACAATTGGTAGCAATGAGGAAAAATTCCGTAAGATCAGTGTATCGGTACGAAACTTATGAAAAAAACCAATTCCGGTTTCATTCTTTTAATGACGCTTTGTATTACTTTTTTGATGAGCTTATTGGTTTTGGCAAGTCTGCAACAGGTCTTATTGCACTATAAAGCACTCAATACGCAGGAGACATTTCATCAAAATTTTTATCAGTTGGAACATTGGATGATGCGACTAGCTCATTCGCCATCGTTGTATGCAGAGAAGGATTGTTATGTACAAAAGGATTATGGTGCCAATCATGTTGTACAGGAGGTGGTTAGCAGTAAAGGATGTTTACTGATATTGGGTCGAAAACAATACAGATATTTTATTGAGGACCTGAACGAATTTTCTTGTTTGGTTCTGAATAAGCATGGACAAAAACATGCTTCTCACCATTTGAGATTCACTGTATTGCAATATGAAGAGTATGGAGAACCTTCCATCATGCAATTAAGGTTTATCAAATCGGGTGGCAACTTATCCTCTTGTTCAGAAGAGGAAATACAGGTTAAGGAAGGTGTGATCAGCTGGAGATACTTGTCAGATTATAAAAATTTTAAAACATTAACTGGTTGAAATTATAGAAAAAAAACTATTATAACTGGATGTGTTTTGTAGTAAGATGAACTGGTAACAATAATTTTTAGTTGCATTTTTCTCCATCACGTGTAAAAATTGACCTTCTATGAAATCGAAATTAATTTATCTGACAGTAGCCTTGGCTGCAATTATCTTAGGCGCAGCAGCATGGTGGTGGTTGCAAGCACCCAAGCCAACTTTCAGGCAGGTAAGCTTTAAGCATTTACCTGGATGGGAGAGTGCCCAACTTAAAAAATCGTTGGAAACTTTTCAAACATCTTGTCGAGCCTTTCTAAAACAAAATCCTGAACGTGTTGTTGGCACAGAGCAAATTGATTTACAGGCCAAGGATTGGCATCCGGCCTGTCGTGCTGCTTTAAAAATAAAGCCTGTTGATGAAAAATCAGCAAAATTATTTTTTGAGAAGTGGTTTGCCCCTGTGGAGTTCTATGATGATAAACCAGTGAAAGGTTTATTTACAGGCTATTATATGCCTTTAATCAAAGGCAGTTATACCAAATCAAAGGAATTTAGTGTTCCTATTTATGAATTGCCTAGTAATCTGGTAACTGTTGATTTGGGTTTATTTCTTCCTAATTTAAAAAACAAGAAAATCATTGGGCGAATTGCGGGTAATAAAGTCGTACCATTTTACACTCGAGAACAAATTAATAAAGGGGCAATTAAAGACACAGCACGTGTTTTGGTCTGGATCAATAGTCCTGTTGACAGGTTGTTTTTAGAAATTCAGGGCTCAGGAATCATTGAGCTTGAGGATGGTAAACGAATTTTTATAGGCTATGATGGCCAAAATGGTGCTCCTTATACTGCTATTGCTGGTGTACTGATAAAAAAAGGTATTATGACCAAGCATAATGCATCCATGCAAAGGATTAAAAAGTATCTGGAAGCGCATCCCAAACAAATGGATAAAATAATCAATCAAAATAAATCATTTGTTTTTTTCCGCAAGTTATCATTAGAAGCAGCTTTAGGTTCACAGGGAGTAGCATTAACCCCGGGTTATTCTCTTGCTATTGATAAACAATGGATACCAATGGGAGCTCCTTTGTGGTTAAACACTACAAGACCAGACATTAAGAATCCTGATGTCAATAAACCTATGCAACGTTTGATGATAGCTCAGGATACTGGTGGGGCTATTCGTGGTAAAGTAAGAGGCGATGTATTTTGGGGTGGTGGTGACAAAGCCACTTTGATTGCTGGCCATATGAAGAACGAGGGACACTATTGGCTTCTTTTACCGGCCCATGCGTTATCGAGATTGGCGCAACTGAAATAAAAGCTTTTAATTTATTCAGGATTTAACCTAATGCCATTTTTTATTGAGATATAGGGATTCACCAGACTTGCGATAATGAATCCCAGCAGCATTGTAAGGCCTGCTCATATTTCAAGAAATAACTCGGTATTCTTTAAGATTGAGGCTCAGTAACTTCTTTCTTTTCGGTTTCCGAATTCATTGTTTCAGTTGGCGATGACTCATTGATTGGAGTCGCTGTATTCCCTTTCAAGGCTTCTTGCAGGGTAATAAATTTATAACCATTACTTCTATACATTTCAATAATATCAGCCAAACACAAACTGTTTATCAGATTCGCATGGATGAGTAAAATATGTTTTACCGGTTGTCCTTCTACTTTCTTGGCCTTTTTCTCTGCTCTTAGGGTCTGTTGCCAGATAAAAGCAAGATAGCGCTTTTTAAATTGGGCTAATCGTTGTGGTCTTTGTCTATAAGGTATTCTATAAAATTGCGCATTGAATTCATAATCCTTGCTGTCTATGGTGACAGGGGCAATTGTGTATTGATGGGCAGCCAGCCATTCATGCACTTTTTGTTTCTTTTCTCCACTGCCTTCAGCAAGATAAGGATAACGGAAATATTTTGGCTCAGTCATAACAGGGGATAGAACAGTATCCGCTTTTTCGATATCAGCAATATAATTTTCCGCAGTCATTGAATTTAAACTACGATGCTTATAGGTATGATTGCCAATTGAAAAACCTTGATTACGAAAAATTTCCAGAAGTTCCCACTCATTTTTCGCTATGGCTCCACCTATTGCAAAACCGGTGGCAGGAACCTGATTTTCAACCAATGTATTTACTATGGCCATAAATCTTTCCTGGGTTCGCTTCAGATTTCCTGGAGTACTTGTCCCAGAGCCTACAAAAGGTAAATCGTCAATAGTAATGGCGATTTCATGCTCTTCAGCGAAGCATTGATGATTCAATATGAAAAATAATGATGCTACACCGAGTAAGCGTTTTAACATATTTTCCCCTCTTTTCAATTTGGAAAATTTCTTGTTATTTTAGGCATTTAATTTAACTATAGACGATAAATTAAATTTCCACCTGTTTGGAAATAAGTAGGTATTTTGAGAGGGTTTAGGTACAATAAATACTTCGATTTTTCGGCTATTGGATAATTTATTAAATTGATAAATAGAAAATTACTTAAATTAACGTGAGTTATGGATAAGGATTATATAAGGAGCAGTCGATATCCAGTGTCCGTTTGGGCTGAGAAGATGCTTAAGCATCGTCTCGAAGCCAAGCATGAAACATTAAATTCCATACAAGGCTTTGAGATGGCATAAATGTCTCCTCAGCCTGAACGATTCAAGAAAACGGCTGATCTTATTCATAAGTCACGTTAAATTGGGGGCTAATCATGTTAAATAATAAGGCAAGGCCGTGGATATAATCTGAGAAATTGAAAGGATAATGTCTTACCCAGAATTTTGCTAAACAGGAGTTGATAATGGCAAAAGAAAAATTTGAATCAGAAAATTCACCATCACATCCAGAAGAACATGGCACTTTAGGTCCAGATGTCTATGAAAATGCAAGAAAGCTGAATATTCAATTGGCAACAAGAGGGCCTGCGATACTTTATGCTTTAGGTAAAGCCAGTGAGCAAGTAACTAATGGTAATGTTGTAACCGCGGTTGGTGGAATGGTGGTTGGTGCGATAGGTTTTTTTGGTAATCGCTTTTATCGAAACAAGGGTGATGATTCCGCTTATACTTATATGGGACAAATTGTTGGCGCGGTGCAATTTACTGCAGGATTCACCTTATTAGCATTACAGGCATTTGAAGCCTTTACAGATACTGGAGAAACAAGTCCCTTGCTCAATGTGGTCAAACTAAGCGGAGCTGCATTGACATTAACCGAGAGCGCTTTAATTTTAATCAATTCGTATTTGTATGGAGATGGCTCAGCTAAAACAACACCGATATCAAGCCCTAAAATTGATTGAATAGAATAAATTACCTAATAGGGTTGAGATATAAGACAGCTCAAATCAATTGTTTTGATTTTAAAAAATAAGGGACTATTTATGACTTATTCTTTTTCCAAACCAGTGTCCTGGATATTTTTGTTTACTGCTGTTATTTATTTAGTCAGTGTTTCGTTTATACAATATCCTGTTACTACTGTTTTAAAACCTATTCCTATAGCCTGTTTAATCTTTGGGGTATTTAGAGCTTCCCTTCTCTTATCGGCTAAAGTTTTCCTGATCTTGGCACTTGTATTTTCCTTTGCTGGGGATGTGGTATTGACTTTACCTATTTCGTTGCAGTTGGAATTAGGTATCGGTTGCTTCTTGTTAGCACATTGTTTTTATATCACTTTATTTTTTAAATCATTTCAATTCAATAAATTACATTTTTTTTACTATCTTCCTATTCTTTTATTGATGGCGTTTGTGGCATTTTCCATGATTCCACATCTTGGGGACTTATTAATTCCTGTAATGATTTATTTCTGTGTCTTGATGCTTATGGTATTTAGTGCTTTTCAGGTAAAAAAGGAAACTTTAACGATTAGCAGTGGAGCCTTGTTCTTTTTGATTTCTGATTTAACTTTGGCACTTAATTTGTTTATTTATACTCAGGCTGATGTAAGGATTTTTGTTATGTTTACCTATTACGTAGCTCAATTCTTATTAATTTTTGGTTTGGTCAGAATCTATAAAGATGGGTTTTAGTGATTTATCCTTCACCTACCATAAAGATGTTCACCAAGTGACACAATTTTTGAAAAGACATTCTGAGTTGCCTCCTTACCCAATTAAAATTCTGAATGCTCACTAATATACAGAGTATAGAGAGTTAAATACTTTTTTTTACTCTTGTAGTTTTTATTAAAAGAAATACGCTTGAATTATATTAACCAACTCGCTAAATAAAATAATTTTTTTAAAGAATTAAATTGGAAAATTAATTTCCAATTTGGTGATTATGCTTTATAATTAGCACATTTTTTATTCTTTAAAATTTGGAGTATTAGTGGCTTACACAAAATTTTTTGCTATCAATCCGTATGACAAGAAAAGTATGGGTATTTACCAATCGGTTAAGAAAGAATTTGAGAAGGATTTAAACCACATCGATTCATCTTATAGTGAACTACTCAAAAATAAAGATTGCAATTCGGTTTTGCTAGTAGAAATGAAAGAGCTGGAGATCAGGTTAAAGTATGTCCTTTTTAATTGGTTCTTCTTATTCAAAAAGGATAAGCAAGGTTTGAACAAAGAAATTTGTCAGTTTAAAGTAGATATATTGAGATTAAAAACAAAATTTATGATAAGTCATGTCCTGTTGAATCCTGATAAATACAACCTTGAGCACTACAAACTTGTGGTTAAGCATTTACATAATCAACTGGAAGATCTCAATGATAAGATAGGTCTGATTAAAGGTCTTGAAATTGATATTTACAGTGACTTACCCTCTGAGATGTACGAATGGTTTGAGCAAACGTATTCTTTATTAATTAATCGATATGATGAGTTTAAAGAAGGGCTTTCTATAGGCGATGTATGGGAAGATTGGAGCTATGACAATTGCAGTAGCGGGGATGATGAGGAGCATGATGAGACTGTTATTTCCTTTAATAATACGATTCCTTAATGAACTAATCTGCCATGCTCCGACTTAATAGGAGTTTTTTAGTAAGGCAGTGCCTCTGAAACAAGTGTAAGCCAATTTGTATTTGTTCATTACTTTTTATGAGTATCTTCATAGTTTCGCTCATAAATTATAGAGGTCAAATCGCCAAAAAATCCCAAGCAAAATAATCTAAATACTTATATAGCGATATACAGTATGGTTGCTTTAAGTATGTTGAAGAGTGCTAAAATACCCATGATAATGAAAGTTGTTGCAACCGAATAAATGCGGGGTTTAAATTGTCTTTCTGCTTCCTTTTTGATTAGACCATAAGCATGTCCCAAGCGGGCCACAATCAGAGAAAACATTAGAACAATTAATAATAAAGGGGGAATCTTAAGTATAATAGATATTCCCATCAGAATTAAAGTAAATGGGACGTATTCAGCAAAGTTAGCATGCGCGCGAAAGCGAGCAATAAATGCCTTATCATCATTGGTTAAATACGGTACCTGAAATTTACGACGTTGGATAATAACCAGATAACTTAAATAAAGATAAATAAAGAATAAAATACTGCTACCCCAAGCATAGATCAAATAGCGAATATCCATTTCTTATCCTGTTAGTAGTAAATTAGCATTACACCATCATAACATAGCAAAGGCGTGTTGCATTACAATTACGAAGTAAACATAATTAAAGTATCTGGTTATGCACCAATCTGATATTTAATTTGGACAAAGCCACCTGGATAGCTATTGGTTGACAAGTGTTTGAGTTTAATATCATTCTCAAGAAAACCAAATAAAGGGCGGCCAGAACCAATCAAAACAGGTATCAGAGTAATGATTATCTCATCAATTAGATTGTTTTGAAGAAATCTCTGGATGGTAATACCGCCATCAAGGTATACGTGTTGAATGCCATGGTGAGCTAATTCACTAACTAAATCAGAAGGACTCTGGTTAGAAACTGAAATGATATGCTGTAAGTGTTCAGGTATCTGTATGGGCTTTGAGCTCATTACTATAACCGGCATGGATCCATAGGGCCATTCATCAAATGTTATCACTTTTTCATATGAATAACGTCCCATAATTATCGTATCTATGGTGGCAATAAATGATCGATATCCACAGTCCTCTCCCGGAGATGCGAGAGAATTTGCCTCCATAAGCCAATCGATTGAGCCATCATTTCTTGCAATATACCCATCGAGACTTGTTGCAATAAATACTGAAATTTTAGGTTTCATTAGGAGCCTTTCTTAGCTGTTATCTTAAATGGCCTGCACTATAATTAATTGTTTGATCAATTAAAAGACTAGTATGAAAACTTATCTTGTCGAACACCTTGACAATTTGGAAAAAGATATTAATCCTGTAAGCCCATTTAGTGAGCAGGTTCAGAAAGATATGCAATTACTCTCTAACCATGCTTTGTTCATGTTGTGTATTATAGGCTGTTATAATTTGTTATCAGGCAAGTAACTACTCCTTTTGCTATCAATTGGCAATAATTGCACAAAAAATATACTTTTTGTTTTTTTATTAATATTTCCTTAAGCTAAATATGTCAAAATTTTCACTTCATTTAAGTGAGGTAATAACTGAGGTAATAGGTATGAGCAAAACAACAACTCCAGAAATCAATCAATTGAATAAAAATGTCATCGATAAAAAGAGTATTAAATTAGCCAATGATTTATGGACAAGAAGCATACCTTTAAAAGGTACCCCTGCTGAACGTTATATCGTAGGAACTAGAAAAATCCCAGCAGGTGTGGCTGAACAATTACAGATAAAAAGCTTAAAAGGTCCTATTGGTATTTGGGAGTTTGATAAAAATAAACCCTACGAAGATTATGTGGTTGCTCCTGTATATAATCTGGATGATGAACTCGTTGGTCTACAGATAATACAAATTGACCCCAATGGCAACAAAGCGACAAATTCTGAAAATTTACGTTTTTCTTGCAAGAAATATTTAGGAGAGACTAATCCTCTGCGAGAAGGCAAAGCAGCTGTTATTAACCAAAAAGATAACGTCGATGTTGTGTTTATTGCCGAAGGAGTTGAAACAGCGGCCAGTGTAGCGAGTCTGGATGAGGTCAGAAAGAACTATTCGGTATTGGCGTCAATGGGTGTATCTGAACTACCCTCTACCTTGGCTTATGTAAAAACTCATTATCCTCCCGGGGCAACGGTTGTTTTACTGAAAGATCATGACGACCCTATAGCGAAACCTCAGGCTAATTTAGAGTTTGAAAAGGCTTGCAAAGCATTAGTATTAGCTGGTTATAAAGTGATAGTCAAAGAGCCTCCAACTCTTAATGATGATTGGAATGACGTTTTAGTAAGGGGTGGAGTAGAACTTTTAACTCGTCAGTTTAATCTTGATAATCCTGTTCTAATTGCATCGGATACCCATGCTAGAAATAGCAAGGTAACCCCCCATTTCAATGCACTGTATGATGATCTTTTTAAGAATGAAAAATTGGTAGCAGTGCAAGCTGTTTGTGGTCTTTTGGATAAAGTAATTGGGCAATTGATTGATAAATTGGAGAAAACTCAATCGAGTGATGATTTGGACACTACCATTAAAGAGATGGATGAAGTAATTAGAACTACAGAAGGAGTTCGTACACTTTTATCTGAATATAGGATATCTGAAACTAAGAACATCCCGTATCAATTAAGAGGGCTTCGCATAGCACTAGAAGAATTCAAATTCTTTAAAGAGAGACTTCGTTGCACACAGGAGGATGGGCCTATTGATTTAAATATGGCCTACGATACTGTTGTAAGTCGTTGTGCTCTAGAAGTACAAAGTGAAATTTTAGGGCTTTGTAAGAAAAGGCTGAACGATATTGATAATGAAATTAAAAGAATTCCGCAGCAAATTGCCGAATTTGGCAGTGGCGATAAGTTTGTAATTAAGCAACTGAAAAATAAACTAAAAAGTCTGAAGCTGGAAAGAAAACTCTACGCTCAGGAATTTCATGAAATGAAACAACAAATGGGATTTTTGAGAAGCGCGCATCCAAAAGATAATACTCTTTATGCAAATTACTATGAACAGTTTGTCAAAGAGGCGATCTCTATCATGGAGGAGGGGATTAAAAAATTTACGGATATCAGGAGGAAACTAGCTATTGTATATGGAAAAAGAAATAAGGAATTAGTTGATTACTATAAAGAAAAAGTTGAAGCAGCCAGACAGCATTTTGTCAGCGAAAGAAAAAAGTCAATGCCTCCCATGATTGAGTATTTGGAAGAATTAAGAGCGATTGTTAAAAAGAGAAGTGAAGAAATAGACGGCAAAAGTCAAGAAAAAGACAATAGAGCTTCAACCTCTGAATCTCGTAATTATCAAGAGCGATATTTACGCGCTATGGAAGAGTTGGGTCAATTTGAAGGAATGGATAAACTATTACAAGACTGGTTGAATAATCTTGAAAATTTCAAAACCGTGTCTCCATTAATTTATTATCCTCCTCAAGATGGTGCAACCGTGGATAGGGTAGATTTGATTGATTATGATTCTGATGAAGAAGAAACTTTGGATGATTTGCGCAAGAAAATCTTTGATGATGAAGAGAGTTTATTAGAGTCTCCAATGAATGAGCGTGAGAAAGGAAAGGAAAAACAGGAAGGAAAAGAAGGTGATTCTGATCCGCAGGTTATGAGTGGTCCAAGTCACCTTTCTGAGGGTTTGATGCAATCTATTCAACCGTCTAGCCTGAAAACCGGTGATCCGCAGTTGTATTTGACTATCAAGGATTTTTCCGAGCGGTTGGCAGTGGGCCTTTACAAATCCTTTGAGGTTATTTCTCCAGAAAGTGGTGAAAGACAGGAATTTGATGGCCTTGCTTTACGGAAAAAAGGACTAACTATCATTGAGCGTAAAACAAATGATGGTACAGGTCCAGGGTTGTTTCAACGCAATTTTTGTCAGCAAAAAATTGTCTCCAAACATGATTTTGTCTTGAAAAATATGATTGAAGAATTAAAAGCCCAATCTCACCCCGAAAAATTTATTGATATTGATGTGCCGAAACCTTTGGATTGGTACAGTGAGAAGTTTACTCCGGAAATGCAAGAGCACTTGGCTAATGCTGCTAAATCAATGGTTGTTCAAGCATTGCAGAACTTGTCTTTTGAGTTCAATGTCAATCGGCCTAAAGCCTACTCAGAAACAGATTACCGTGGATTATTCTTTAATCGCAGTTTAATCCCGGGTGGTGTTTCGCTGCGTTTTTCACGGGTTGGCAAAGGCAATGAAGAGCTAGCTCATCAGCATATGGACAAAATTTCAAAAGAAAGAACAGCAGAGCGAGAGAGCATGATTTTACCTATGAGAGGCCAATAAAGTTCATTGGACAAATAATTCAGGTTATTTATCTTACAAAAGAGCTCCTTAATATCCAAATTGAAAAGAAGGAGCTCTTTTCACTATTGTATTTTTAATCCGAATTTCAGTTAATCCAGGAGGTTGTCTATACTTTTTGATAGTAAGAAATAAATCTCAGGATATGAATTGAATAGCATTCCTCATCTCATTTTAGGGGATATTATCACTCCTACGCAAACTGGCCAAAGTCTTCTTATCAAGAAAGGTTATGTCTTGATCGATGGTGATAGCATTATTGAGGTGGGCGAGCAGGCCCATTTAAATCAAGAAATATCATGTACAGTGTCAAATTATCCTGATCATTTAATCCTCCCAGGCCTAATTGATACACATAGTCATCTTTCCCAGTACGCTATTAGTGGATCTGGTGATTTGCCATTGATGGATTGGTTAAACACTTTGGTTTTTCCGGCTGAAACCGCTTTCTCGAGTAATCTGCAAAGATGCCAACGTTACGCTGAGCTTTATATGCATGCTTGTTTAGGTTTTGGCACAACGACTATCAATACAATGGTAACCAGCAGTCGAGAAGCAACAGAAATAGTTTGTGATGTGGCTGCGCGTATTGGTATCAGAGCGTTTATAGGCTTGGTGTTGATGGATAGAAACGCACCTGATCATTTGCTTGTCGATTGTGATCAGGCATTTAAAGATCTGACTATTTTAAAAGATCGTTACCATGGTAAAAATAATCTACATATCACAGTGTCTCCCCGGTTTGCGGTGACTTGTTCTGCGGCTATGTTGAAGCAAGCGGGTGAATTCGCCCGTGCAAACAAACTGTTGTTGCATACTCATCTTGATAAGGATGAAGGGTTTGATGAATTGATTCAAAGCTTATTTAACACAGCCCATGATTATTTTGATGTGTTTGAATCCACACAATGTATTGCTGATAAGACTGTATTTGCGCATGGAACTTTGTTATCACTGCAAGAGATGAAACGCATGGCAGACTATGCTAAGCAAGTGGGAATCAGTCATTGTCCCTCCAGTAATTTTTCTTTTGCGATGGGAATGGCACCTGTTTCTTTTTTTAAAGAATTGGGGATTGAAGTTGGATTGGGATCAGACAGTGGTGGAGGGGACAGCCTTTCTCTTTTTGATGAAATGCGTTCGGCTAGTTTTACCAACAAAGCTTTATGGAGGCTTGATAAAAAGACTGCTCTGATTGATGCAAAAAGCTGGCTATATCATGCGACTCTTGGCGGAGCGAAATTGCTGGGGTTAGAGAAGCAAATTGGTAGCATCGAAGCAGGTAAAAAAGCGGATTTGATTATCCTCGATGACAGGAATAACTATCCTCTGGCGGAACTTTCTTCCTTATCAAAGGAGTTAGCTCTTGATGAACTTCAATATCGCCTGGCAAGAGTGATAGCCAGATCCTGTGAAAACAAGTTAGTTGCTGTTTATATTGATGGAAAGAAAATATATCAGTAATCAGCAGTTATTCTATGTCTAATGAGTTTTGAGATAAAATCCAGATGATTAATTCCCCCAAATTTTTGAATACGTTTTTAATGTAGAAGCATCGGGTGACCGATACACATATTTGCTTTGGGAAATTTTGGAGTCTACCAGAAATTTTGCGAAATAAATTCCGGTAGGCAGGGGCTCAATAATGGTGATATGCAACCCTTTTTCCTGTAAACCTTTTTGAATGACTTCGCGATAACCAATCAAGCGCCCTGAGCCGAAAATAAGTGTGTCAGCATGTTTCTTTATCACAGCATCTGCACATTGCTCGATTAACTCATGGATCGTTTTTTCTGAATGATAGTCGTCATGCGGGTCCAATTGCACACCTTGGATACATGCCAAACGATCATGTAATCCATAACTACGCACCAAATTTTCCTGAATCGGTGTCAGTTCTTCTGTTGTATTGATAATCGCAAAATTGTTACCCATCATGGTTGCGACATGCACCGCTGTTTCAGCAAGACTGACGACAGGAATTGTCACCGCTTCGCGAAGTGCGCGCATTGCCACATCTGCCATCATATCAATTACTATCGCATGGACCTTTTCTTGCTCGGCTTTCATTGCTTTTTTTATGAGATAAGGCGCCATCAAAGCAATATCAAATTCGTGTCTTACCGCATCAACCGCAAGGTCAGTATAATCAACACTTAATTCCAGGCCAGAGCTTTCAAATGGTTTTAACATTTCCTGGTTTAAAACTTTGGTATTGTACCCTGGCAGTATTACGCGTATATGAGTCATCCTTAATCACTCCAGAAAATTAGTCCAGTAACGCCATCATGCGACGGGCATTGTTGTACACTTTTGCTATGTTACGAGCTTCGAGTTTTTCAAAAGGTATTTGTGGAAAAATACGCTGTATTAAATAATCGTATAAAGCATATTGAAATCCAAGCCGCCACTCTGTTGCATCAATCGTTTGTTGTGTTGCTTCGCCAAGTTTTATTCGATGTCTCTCTATATAATTGCTTAATAAATTACTATCAAAATTTTCAGGTAAAACATAAGACAAAAACTCAACAATATCGCGTTGTGGTATATGAATAGTTGCAATTTCCCAATCATAAACCAAAACTTTCTTTGCCCCATTTTGATTACATAATGCAATATTTTTCGGTACGCAGTCATTTTGTACCAATGTTTTAGCCATAGCATCAATTTTGTTATGCCACTGCGGTATAGTTTCAATAAGATGGGTATGAAATAAATAATCTTCTTTTGCAAGGAAAGGCATGTTTGATGTTTTCACGGCTTTTGCCAGGGCATTCCAATAAGGTATGAAGCGTTGCATTTGGTCGGTATTTAATGGATTTTTGAAGCCTTTGATCTCAGCAATCGTTTTTTCTTTTTTATACCAGACAGCGTGCATCGGAGCAATCGCATCAATCAACGCTTCAATGGCTGTTTGATCCCATTTCGAGGTATTAAAAGGATCGAGGGATAGCCATTCTTCATCAAGGCACTCTAAAATTAATACACAAGCTTCTTCTTTTTCATCTAAATAAGTTCCATAGCATAATGGCATAGCATATTGAAAGGCTTCAAATGAATGTTGCATATTGTAAATAGTGATTTCTTTCCTGTTTAAATTTGAAAATTCCAGTTGTGATAAATAGTCAAGGATAGGCATTTCCGTTTGAATACCGCATTTTGTAAAGGCATTGGATATAACCTGGAGATAATGCTTATCGCTAATTTTAGATTTGACGATGATATGGAGGGTTTGTATTTTACCGTTTTTTTTAAAGATTATTTTATAACGTTGTACTCCTATGGGATGATCCCCCTGTTTGGGGTGTTTGACAGACCAAGCTATTTTATCACTGGCAGAAGGAGAGTATTCTGCTGACAATACTTCTAATGACGGATCAGAAAAATATTTTTTTAAGTTGTCTTCAAAAAAAAATTCTGAAAATCCTAATCCATAGGGTGTTGTTTTAATATATTCCTTATTTAGCATTTTCACTCCCTCCATCAACCCTATTTCAATTAAGAATAGCAGCATTGAGCTTTATTGAAAATTTATTGGGGAAGAGAGTCATTTTAATCGAATACGATAAAATGATTAGGCTTGTTCATTGTCAGATAGATTTCTATCTATTAATGACCAAGCCAGGCATTTTTATAATATTACCAATTTAAAGCTAAATAAATTCGATTTTATTTATTTCCTCTTGTGGAGGAGGAAGTTTTTTCTCGATAGTTACAATTTTGGTCTGAATCTGCTTAACAAAAGCGGCATTATTCACACCTGAGTTTTCCTGCATTAGCACATATGTTTCTTTCAGATCTTTCAATGCCTCATCGAGCTCTTTTCTTTGTGTCTTGACATCAAAAGCATTACTTAGTTCAACGAGGGCTGAGGCTTTTCGGAATAATAATTTGAAAAGCATGTCTTTATCTTCTGCTTTTATTTCCGCATAAGCCTTGATGCCTTCATTTGCCAGCTTTATGCATAGTCCATACTCTTTTAACTTCAGGCAGGTTTGGCAGGCATTGGAATGTAATGTCACAAAATCCATTGTCAGTGGCAAGGCTTTTTCAAAAGTTTGATACAAATGGATAGCATTAAGATAGCATTCCAAAGCACTTTCATAATTAGGTTTCTTGAAAAGCTCATTGCCTAAAAGCTTTAATTCGCTAGCAATGGCAGCAACATCTTCAATTTCCTTTACTGAACCGCAAGCGGAGCAAAGAATTTTCTTTGCTTGTTCAAGCGAAGAGCCTTTAATATTGTCCACTCTTTGCAGATAAAACTGTTCAATCAGGTTGCCATGATAGCCTACATACCTGGCTACTTGTTGGTAGTAATTATCAAATAAGAATCCCAGCCCTTTGCTTGTAAGACGAGCGGTATCAAATAGAAAATTGGCACGTTCAATTCCACTCTCTATGCCAATTCCTTTACGATAATCCGGTTCAATTTGACAATCTCCACCTGCCAGAACAACAGGTAATTCTTCACCAAGATAAAATGGCTTATCGACATATTTAGGACAAACAGGGAAGTGTCCAAACGAATGAATTGTAAAATCAATGTCTTCAAAGCCGTATTTCAATTTGAGTAAATCTTTAAGAAATTCAATTTGTACACTCTTTTCTTTATCTTTCAAACTATCGGGTACTTCATAATAAATAAAATAATTAACACCACCTTCTTCATTTATTGCTGACCGTATGTCGACAACAGGAAATGAAAAATTTGGCCAATCGTATTTTTGTCGTAATTTGCATAATTGCTTTGCCTGGAGCAAGGGATCTATTTCGTCAGGGAGGCGTAGTTTCATTGCCTCTTCAGTGCTTAATGACATGTAGCAAGAAAAATGATTGGTATGTGGGTTTTTACCCAATGTCTTGATTTCAAATACTTCTTTTCCCAACAAGCGATTGGTTTCTTTAAGAACCATACGATTAGAACCAGAGCAATCAATGACCATGTCGCATTTGACTGTACGGATATTTTCCTTAGGATCTTTATACGAAACGAACTCGTTGCTTAGCCCGGAAAATGTCCCTTTTTTAAATACCACTCCCTTACTTTTGCAGTATTCATATAATGATTTTTCAAAGTCTCTGATATACATGGCCTCACTCGGGATCCCTTTGCCGGACGGCATACTGATTGAGAATTGGGAGCTTATCGATTTGATTGCTTCATTGGATACTATCCTTTCTCGATTGTAATTGCCCGCCCTTGGGTCGATAACTACAATATTGATAGGTAATCCCGAACTTTCTTTTATTTGTGCAAGTCTTGCAGCCCAATATAAGCCTATTGGCCCAGCCCCAACAATGACAAAATCTTTCATTTGATATCCTCACTCAAGGGTTATAATGAATAATTATAATGTAAGAATATTAATCAAACCTTAAGAGGATAATTTGATTGCTTTGTGAGCATTGCTTTGGATTACTCTATTTTATTTTATAGATGATACTGTCTGTTTGAAATCGAGATTGCTCATCCAAACTATTTGCAACCCCTAGATAGCGATGATTATTAACCCTAAAAACAGCTGCATCGACCCCTCCGGATGTGGTGATGTTTTGGATCACCTGAAATTTACTATTTATCCATTGATATAGTTGGGATGACAACTTCGTTTTCGGTTTCATTCTTGAACCAGTAATAAAATTGATTCGCAACAAATAATGTTTACCGTGGCTGGAAAAAAAGACAAAATTTCGTCCTCCCAAGCCTTCCAGGGGTTGATATTCCACGAATTGATTACCTGCCCACCGATAAATAATAGAAGGATGCAGGAGATTGGCATAAGCCAGGTAAAACTTTCCATCTATAGTAAAATGTGAAAATGCACGTCCACCAGTTTTTGAAAAGCTCTGGAATAAAACAAATTTTTTTACATCCCAACGATAAATACGGGATGCTTTGGCATGATCAGTGAGTGCCAGGTAATGTGATCCATTTATAGTAAAAAAGTCCCATCCATAAGCCCATTTGGTAGGGAATGATTGAAAAGGAATAAATTTTTTACCGTTCCATTCATAAACAATGGAGTCCGTATTGGTTGTTATTTTATTGTCGGGCAAAACCACTCCATCAGCAAATGCCAAAAAGTGCCTTTCTCCAATGGAAAAAGCATGAATACCTTTGGAGGCATAAGTAAAAAATTGCTGAATGGGATAAAAACGTCTCCCATTCCAACGATATAATTTAGTATAACTATGCTTGTTATTTGCAGTTTTTGGTTTTGAATAGATTGAGGAGGTAGCGAGATAAGCTTGCTCCTTGATTCTAAAAAAAGCGGTACCCTCATTACCATGCCCCGGGATTTTTTGATATAAATGAAACTTCCCATTAACCCACTTAAAAATGAGTACATCAACTTTGGCATTGCCGCCGTTAATATTGGCAGGAGTATCCGACTCATCTTTTGACAACTGAGGTATAGCAAGGTATTGCGCACCATCGAGCGTAAAAGGTGTTATATCTCTTGCTCCCGATGTTTTTAAATATTGATAGGGGACAAGTACCGTTTTGCATTGCCCTAAAACAGGAAATATAAGCAATAATATAGCGCTTACGAGTAATTTTTTTATCATCTCTGAATTACAGGATTATTGTTTGGATAGGTGGATATGCTTTCTGGGAAACCAGTTGTAATACCCGGGATGCTGATTTTATTATAATTCCAGTTTTTTTCGGCAAGTTCACCAGCCATCCAAAATCCAACAGTATTGGATAACATTTCAGTTGGTTCTGCCAATGAAAACTTTAAGCGCATTAGAAAATCCTCGATTTTAGGTTGTTTGGAATAAGTATAATCACCGGGAATAGCTGGGCGATCAGGTAAGAAGATGCTCGTAATGTTAGTAAAGACTTCGTTGGCGATGATTGTACGGTTATGTCTTGCACCCCATACCGTATTATTATAATAGTTGTAATCTGCTTGTGTTAACTCTTGAGCGCCTAACGATGATTTCACTGCGGCATAAGGCGTGATATAAATTCTATCTGTAGCTAATGTATTATTGGATAGTGCTTGAACAAAAGGGACTAACCAATTGCTGCCTTTGCTTACGCCAGCTGAAACATTAGATCCTGCGACAAAACGGATAATTACCTTGGCGTGAGACCAATCTATTTTCAATTGGCTTATTTTACTATGAAGCTGATCCATGCTTTGCAAAGCGGTTAACATAAAAGTGCCGATCATGACGTTATTATAAGGGATAGGATACGTTTTATTGCCGTTAAGAAAGTCGTTTTGTAAAGAGGCCATATCAAACGATAGTTTTTCGTTCAATACATCACTCATGTAATTGCCTGCCATAGAACAGGCATAATCAATCATATTATGAATTGTAGTGAGATGAGGCTTCCAGGCAGGCGCATTGACTTGCTCCAGCCAATTATTGGGTGTTTGTGCATTGATTACTTTTACTGCCTGGATATCCTTAAGTAAATTTTCCATTTGTGATTTCCAGCTTACATCGCCATTTTCTTTAATTTTTGCGAGATACATCAGAGCTGGACCAATGTGTGATATCGCAGTCATCTCAGTGAATCCTGAATTTGGAGCAGTACGCATCAATTGTTTTAGCTCAAGCTGACGGTCACTATTATAAATATACAGTGTGGAGTTGATGAACAGGATTAATTGACCTTCATTTTGTTGCGCCAAGCTGCTGTTTTTTTTCATTTCTGACTGGAATAAGGTTTGGGAAATATTAATTTTACCTTTGGGATATCCTGGAGTTTCATCTCCAGTGAAATCAAAATATAAATCCCAAAAGGCTTGAGGTGTGACATACGTGTTATTGGGTACGTTGCTGTCTCTACTGTTGTTAAGCGAAGCAGATAAACCTTTATTATTTGTATTATTGGTATGAGCAAAAGCAATAGGATTAAAATTCAACGCCAATAACATGATGAGGGAGAAAATGCGGGTCATTAAGGTTTTCATGATTCAATCCTTGGTGGTTTGGGCAGCGTTCCTAGCAAATTAAAGCCACAAATTTATCGCAAAATTATATTGATAATTGTTAGGGAAATCTATCGGCGCTACCAAGGTAAGTTTTGGAAAGCCCATTGATAGTCTTCCTTATTTTCAATAGCTCTCATTAACTGCTGTCTATTCTTAACAGGAATGTACTATGAGTTTTATTCTCATGAAGGTCATCTGGGCTTAATATCAATCTGTATAAAATGTATTCATATCCAGGTTGGAGAATTGATATGAAGACAGAAAATTTATTACAGGTTGGCCAAGACGCTCAAATTGACAAAAAAATCCATTTTATATGGGTTGGTCACATCATGCCTCAAAAAAATATCGAAGTTGTCTCCGAATGGGCTGAAAAGAACCCAGGCTATGAAACGATTATTTGGGTAGATAAAAAAATCGCTCCTGCCAAAGAACTTGAGCTGTTTATTAAAAACATGAAAGCAAAAGGCATCGCCGTAAAAGACATTAATGAGGAGGGTGTGTGCAGAGATAGTATACGTCATGAACTCGATCAGGAATCTCCTAATTATGGGATGGTGAGTGATATGTTGCGATTAAACATCTTGGCTGCAGAGGGAGGGATTTATCTGGATTCAGATATCTTATGCTCTACTCCTTTCCCTGATGAAATTCATGCACCTTTTGGGTTTCTATTGTCTCCCTGGTCTCAGGGAACAAATAATACTCTTTGCAATGACATCATTTTATGTCGCAAGGGAAATCAAATAATCAGGCAATTAGCTGATGCGATTGAGCAATCTTATATCAGGAGAGATTCCTTTGAGTTTACTCATGAATATGCATCAATGAAGGAAACAAGAGGTGAGAGAATTGCTAAAACATTAGGTGTTACTGGGCCAGGATTTTTGTTTCATCAATTAAAAAAAATGGGAATCTTGAATGACAAAAGTGAAATTGAAGCGATTCATTGGGAATTACAAGATCAAAGGTATTTAATCGATGGGAGTGTGGAGGCGCCAGACTATTTTTATGTACCACAGAACAATAAAAATGACGCCAGTTGGGTTCCCAGTATAAAAAGGCCGGGGATAGAAAACATGAGTTTTCAAGAAAGACTTGAAAATGCAGTTCAACTGATAGCCTTTGATATTCAAAAGACTGGTTTATTTAATTTGGATCATTATGCCAATGAATTAAAAGTAAAACAAAACAGCTGGTGTATTGCTGCAGAAACACCCTCTGAGTTAAAACCGGATTCCTATTTGTTGATTAGACCCAGGGACAAAACTGGGGAATGGGCTCTATATTATGTTGATGAGGATAAAAAATTAAATCCTGTGACATTACCAGTCATTAAAGGGGCTATTAAACTTTCAGAATTCTCAGATCCCCTCAGGAAATTTCATAAAGTATTGAGCCAGGTTTCTGACCCTGTAAATCCAACGGCTCAAGAATTAAAGCAAATTGGAAGGGCCTTGATGGATCTTGAACCCAGACAAAATGAATGGCAATGCAAAAACAAATGGCCTGGTGTTGAGGAGATTGCCCAGGAGCTTTGGCAAAGAGTTACTTCAAATGACACGTTAAGAGCACAAATTAAACAATGTTCCACTCAACTTGAATCATTAAAACCAAGGGTAGCTGAGTTAGGTTTAACAAGAGCATCTGGAGCGGAAACAGAAGTTGAAGCGCATGAGTCTAATGTTAAAGAACAAGAAGTTATCTTGCAGAACACTGTTGTAGAGGAAGGCACTCAAGAAAAGAATTCTGCCCAATTAGTGTCAGAAAACTCATCTGACGAGAAGATAAAAACTGCTCATGATTTAATTGATGAGATTATTCAGGATGTGATTCAGCTGGATGGAAAATTAGGCCTATTGGGTGGAAATACACGCCAGCTGGAAAATGGCAAGGTTATTAATATACCTAATGGTGCTGCTATGATATTTGATGATTATAAAAAATATAAGCAAGGAGAGTTAACGGCTGAAAGCGCGTTAGAATCTATGATAAAAATCGCAAAACAGTCTAATAAACTTAATCAGCATACTTTTTTTAATCAAAGGCAACCAGAAACCAGCCAATTCTATAAAAAAGTAGCTGCAATTGATTTACAAATAACTATTGCAGCGGAATATGATAACAATCATGGGTCAAGAATATAATTTTTAAACAAGCTTAATCTGATTACCACTGGTTAATTACTCTGTAAAGATGATTAACCCTCATTTTGCAAGATATGAAGAAATGCTCTCATCCAAGGGGCATTTCCCAGCCATGTGGCTCCGGTAACTAATTTACCATCTACCACAACACCATCCATTCCTGTGTCGATAAAATGTCCTCCTGCTTTTCGAACATCCGGTTCACAAAAACCGACGGTCGTACATTTTTTATCTTCAAGTATTCCAGCTTCTGCAAGAATTTGTATGCCATGACAAATGCAGGCAATGGGTTTGTTTGTGTCATGAAAATGCTTGATTATCGCTAAAATGTCTT
This sequence comes from Legionella pneumophila subsp. pascullei, assembly GCF_900637585.1. NCBI lineage: Bacteria > Pseudomonadati > Pseudomonadota > Gammaproteobacteria > Legionellales > Legionellaceae > Legionella > Legionella pneumophila. Next base: position 2,241,700 of record NZ_LR134380.1, on the reverse strand, counting down.
TGTTCAAACGTTGATATTCGGCAGCTCTTCCACCTGGAATGATTAAAGCGTTATAATCCTTTAAAGTGATTTTGGAGAAATCAGCTGTAATGGGGAATAGGTGCCCTAATTTTTCGGTGTAAGATTGAAGATGCGGTTTATCCAAATCATGTACAGCGGTCTGAATAAAATCTCCTTTATTTTTGCCGGGGGAAACAGTATCGATGAGGTAATTGTTCATGAGCATTGCTTGATAGGGAAAGTAAACTTCCAAATCTTCGTTAAAGTCTCCTACAATCATAAGAATTTTTTTTGGAGTCGGCATGATGCATTCCATGTTTACAAATTGAATTCATTAAGTATGGTAGCGATTAATTAACTTTGTCCAGAAACAATCTTGTAAACAATCGTAAGTAAGTGGATGATTGGTTTTATTCTCACAGAGAAATAACAAAAAACAAGGCAGAAATATCGGGCTTTTGAACATTCATTTTTCTCTGTAGAAATAAATTAAACCTCATAGCAAATTACATGGCGAGAATTTACTAATTTTCATTAAATTATTTATTGTGCCCTTGTCTGGTCGCGGCGGAAAGAACAGGGCCGGGTTGGTCATCAGGGATGATTTCTTTGCGATTTTTTGCGGAGGAAACCCCAGTACTCCAGTTTCTGGTTTTAAATAATCTTTGTTTATCATTGAGGCGTGCAAACAGGAAAGTGGAACTGTATCCTGCAAATACTTTCAGAATTCTCAATGTTTTTTTCGGTTCAATTGCTCAGATTGAGTGTGTTGAGTTTTAAAAAGTCTGCTCAAGCGATTGTTGACTTCAGACAGGTGAACAACATCCTGTGGATGAAGATAATTGATAAGAATGTCAAGCCAGACGTCATCCAGGCATTTCTTTATTTCATAAATGATACGTGAAAAATTGTTTCATTATAAACTATCATCTCCGGAGTTAAAAAGAATTTAACAATGGGCATAACAAGCGAGCCAGTTGAGGATAAGTAATTTAATTAAACAATAAGAGATAAAAAACCCGTATTAGATTATGTTAATACGGGTTTTTACGAATTGTTGCGTGATCTTCATTAGATTAGCAACATAGTTTAGAAACTTTGTTAGACATTACCAACATATTTTAAGCCTATGTAGGGGCCAGATGCAGAGAAGTCGGTTTCCAGAGAAGCCCCTAAGCCAACATTCACGGCTGCAGTATTATGTAAGGCATTGAAGTAATTGAACCACATGTAACCAACATCCAGAGTCAAATCACCTTGAGCCATTGCATAGGTATAATCTGCTCCCAGCTTCATTTCAACTTCTGGCACTATTGCATTTTTGGAGCCATAAGAAAAACCACAAACAGTACAGTTATCCAGGAATTTACTTGTACCAACCAGGATTGCTACGGCTGATTTTGCATAAATACCAAACCCATTACCGAATACATAATTCATATCAAGGCCGGTACGGGGACCAAATCCATTGAATTTGGAATTGAAGTTATCTAAAAAGAAGCCGTTTAAATGACGATTAACGTCTGTTTTGATGTAGGCATACTGAACGCCACCATGGAATCGCATTTTTTTGTTTGCGCTAAAATCAACAAATTGCCCCAGTTCAGCATTCACAGCATCCCAGGTAATATCGTACACGTGCAATTGATCAACAAATGCCCAGTGATCAGTGTCATTATCCAAGTGATACCAATTGACATTAATGTCATTGCCTGTGTTGAAGTGATAAGAACCTTCTAATTTAAAGCCCCAATCCCACTCTAAATCAACATCATGCCAATTTCTCCAGCCACCAACATCAGTAAAACCATTATAGCCCCAATCAGCATCATAAGTTGGCTGCAGATAAAGTGCGGTAATACCAACATCCCATGCTGTTCTTTCGCAAGGAACAGTCACATTGCCTGGAGTACATACTGGTCCCATGGTACCAGCAAACAAAGCACTGCTTCCTAGAGCAAGTACAGCCGCAGTTGTTTTTTTCAAACTAAACATATCCTGTTCTCCACTGATTCATTATTGTTATTCCTTTAAACATCTAGGATTAACTAATTCTAACAGAATCAATTTGATTCTTCATCATTTAATAGTGGTAATTTTATTAAATTAAGGTTATCTAACTCGTTGATTTAAGCATTAAATGTAATATATGAGCAGTATGTGCTACTGTTGATTGATGTCTCAATACTTAGTCTGCTTTTTCCCTTTGATTTTTAAATAAGGGGTACGAAGCGCATAACTATTAATTTGCATCAGAATTTATCGAAAGACTACCTTATCGGAGCATGCGATTGCTGACAAAGTCTGGGGGAGTGAAGCGATTTAGTGTCTTAATAAATACAGATAACTTGAGTCGGATCTGCTGATTTACCGCCGCTTTGCCGGCGGTAAATCAGCAGTCGGATAAAATGTTAACAGACTCTAGTGTTTTGTCTTTTTCTTAATGTCCCCCAGTAGCCAGTCCTTATTCACCTCAAGTTCATCTGCAATCTTTTGTATCGAGTTGGCATCAATAGCAATGACTCCATTTAATAAGGCTTCCATTTTGAATTTAGGCAAATTAAATAGTTTGGAACACACTTGCACACGCTCGGTCATTAGACCTGGAACACCAAGTTCATCCAGCTCGTTATTCAAGCGTTCAGTTAAGATTTTGTTAGTCATGGTATTCTCCTTCTCGTTTTATATCAGTGTAAAACACTAAAGCTTAAGGATTGATTAACAAATTAATTTTTGTCATTGTATTATTCAAACAGGGATAGGATTGATTAGTTTTGAATAAAAAAATCATAGTGCCATTGAAAATTACCCTGGTTTTACTAGGGGCTCCTACTTTTATATTCATGATAGCCCTTGGTTTGCAAAGAATTTTTTTGAAGGCCAAGATGTAAGCAATGTGCTTAGGTGCCTTGATAGGCGGCCTAAAGCTTTTTGTGAGTTGACACAGTCATTGGGCAATTATTGGTGCTCTTGTTATGCTTATTTCTGGCTCTAAAAACAAAGGATGAAATGGTCTTTCGTCTCGATAGAAGAGTTTTCGACATATTAGACCTCTTGCATAATCTGACTCTTTTTATGCAAGAGGTCAGTTCTATCAAAATTAATTCCATTCATCGTGCAATGTTTTGACCTTATTGGTTTTGGTGAATTCTATTCGTTTTAATATGATCACAAAAGATCAAATATTTACTAGTTGGTTTTATTTTTATATAATCAACAGCCTTTATTTTTCCAAAATGTGAGCTAACTAATGAAAAGACTGATTATCTGTAATGGCAATAAATTAACAGTATGTGTACAAGCGATTTCTTCTGGTGATATAGTTGAAAAATATACACCCATTTTCAGTCTTACAAAAGAATCCGACAATGAGCTCACATTAGAATTGTCTGGAGTTGCTAGAGGATATTATATCATTCCTTCGGAGTTAACCTCTTCTCAGGCAAGAGCAGCGCATCTTATAACACTTCTTACCCGGGCAGAAGAATCTGAAACTACAGATATGCATAAAATACTCAACTCTTTTGTTTCGGGAAAAGTCACTTCAGGCAGCATGTTTAATTTTGAAAACGATGGTTCATTTAAGAGAGAACCTGAGGAAGCTTATAACTTAATAAACAAAATTTGATAAGTTTTCTAATAAGCCAGGGATGGTTATATATTTTCTGATTATTGAGACTGATTTTCTCAATTTGTAACTAATTTAAGTTTGTATTGTCTTTTCCTTGCTTATCAAGGCTTTTTTCTTTCCAGGCGCGAATTAAAGTGCGGTATGAAATTTCTTCCTTTCTGTTTGACAAACAGCAAAATACTAAATAATTTTAATTTCTTACCATTTTAAGGAATATAAAATTATGAAAGCATTGTATACAACAATTGCCAAGACCCATGGTGGACGAAACGGCCATGTAGAAACTACAGATGGTTTATTAAAACTTGATTTGGCAGTGCCCAGAGAGATGGGCGGAGAGGGAGGTGCCACTAATCCAGAGCAATTATTTGCCTCAGGCTATGCTGCATGTTTCGAGAGTGCCATTCGTCATGTTGCCAATGTGCAAAAAATTTCTTTAGAGGATGTTTCCATGACTTCCGAGGTTTCTTTATATGCTACTCCAGAAAAGGGTTTTAAACTTGGAGTTGCATTACACGCCCATATAACAGGCTTAAATCAGAATGATGCTGAAGCATTAGTCGCCAAAGCGCATGAGGTTTGTCCTTATTCCAATGCAATACGTGGTAATGTTGATGTGAAATTGAGTGTTAGTGTCAAGTGATAGATAACTTCCATCAATCAATAAGGATATCTTAATGTATACACTTTATTCATTCGGAACGCCAAATGGATTTAAACCCACTATTATGCTGGAAGAGTTGGCGCAGCCTTACACCGTAAAACTGATTGATATTACTCAGGGTGAACAATTTAATCCTGACTTTTTAAAAATTTCACCAAATAATAAGATTCCTGTTTTACATGATCAAACCAATGATTTTTATCTCATGGAAAGTGTTGCTATTTTGCAATATTTAGCTGAAAAACATAGACAGTTTTTGCCCGAAACGACAAAGGAGAAATATGCCATTATCCAATGGTGTTATTTCCAGGCAGCGCACATAGGCCCTATGTTTGGGCAGTTTGGTCATTTTCATCGTTATGCTAAAGAGCGAGTACCCTATGCCATGAAGCGATATGCTGATGAATCCATGCGTCTTCAAGGGGTTATGGAAAAACAACTGGCCAAAACGTCGTTCATTGGTGGATCAAATTATACTATTGCCGATATGGCTATATGGCCCTGGATTTGGTGTTTTCAATTCATATATGGACAGACCATTGATGCAAGGCAGTTCCCCAGTTTAATGTCCTGGTATCAACGAATTAGTGAAAGGCCTGCCGTTAAAGCAACTCTAGCGGCATATGGTCGATTATGATCACGAATCTCCGTTAGATGGTAAGCGAGCAAAATTGAACGCTCCCGATTGCAATAATGGTGTCAAGTGGGATGTTTTATTTAGTTATTTTTTTAATAGATTGTGTCATGGGAAAAATTGAGGTTGTGCAGCTGCCAATCAAGTAATCTCTATTGTCTTTATATCCTATCTAAAATTTACTTTTATCATCTAAGTTGGTAATTTTGATGATTCTTAACAATTCCTTAACAATCTCTTAACAATTCCTTAACATTTGTCTGCCATAATGCCCTCGATTTAAACACGAAAACAAAATACAGGGGTTATCACACTGTTTTGAATAGAACTAAGAAATGGAGTCTGTATTTTCAGGGGAAAGTAAATTTCTTCTGCATCATGCATCGGTTCACATGAATATTTCAACATACGAGTTCGTTAATAATACAATTACTGAGGAGTCACGAGTCATGGCGTTATCAGAAATCATTATCAATGATATAGTTCAATCTCAAACTAATGCAGTCATTAGCGAATCAAATTACCATATTCTTCGCCAATACCTACGGGAAAGAAAACCTGTATCAAGAGTACTCAATCCAATCAATTCCCTGCTTTCTGAGCATTGCGCTCAAGATAAACAAGCAATAATAAATCATTTAACTCAACTGGCTTGTGAGTCTCAAAGAAATCATGACATACAAGAAGCAAGAAGTGATGAGCAAGAGGGAATCAATGAAAATTCTTTGATGATTAATTACAGGAGCGAGCTGCTTGCCTTGGAAAATACATTGAAGGAACTGGATACAAAATGCTATCAACAACAACGCCAATACAATCAGGTGAGCAGGCAATTTAATGAACTTAAAGTCAATATGACCCACATTAATCAAAGCATTGATAGAATCCGTTATGAACGTCAATTGCTTGATCAGCAACTAAACCACCCTTACTCGGATGGCAATGTTTATACTAATCCTCCAACTACCCCGCGTATTTATCCGGATCTTTCACCGCCTCAAGATCAGCTTACTCGGGACAGATTGCTGCAAGAAGAAAACCGATTGATTGAGGAGCGCCAAAGACTAATGCATCTCATCAATTCAAAAGAAAGTGAAAAAAATAAAGAAGAGCAAAATTTAAATAGGCTTCATAAGGAGAAAAAAGAGGCTGAAGGACGTTATAGTGAAATAAAACATCAAATCGATGTTGTTTTGCCAAATAGTGAACAACAACGGCAAATAAGAAATCAAGAGCGCCTTGCTCGAGAAGATGCCAGAGCAAGCTATGACCCACATTTATTGCAACTTTCTCATAAGAATCTTGAAGCACTGAAATCTCAGATTGAAATTCAGATTCGGGAGCTGGATGAGCGACGAAATCAGTTAATGGGCGAAGCGACAGAAATAAGTTATAAGACCTATTTAACTCAATTGGAACAGCTTCTTCAAGAATCGGATAAGGTGCCTCAAATTACGTTCAATGAAAATAATGCATTAAAGATGATTTTAGCCATGATGAAAAATATGGAGGAAATGGCGGAAAAAGAGAAAGACATTTCTAGCTCAATCGATAAAGAGCGACATAATCTCCATTTATTGCAAAAAAGCCTTGTAGGATACACCAGGCAACTGGAACGGTATCTGACGTCAGATCCCCATTTGGTTAAGCAAAACAAGGCTCTTACCGAAGAAAATACACAGTTACAGCAATATAGTGAATCAGCAGACAATTGGAGAACGAAAGCATTCTATGCGTCTCTTTTCAGTGTTGGGGGTAGTTTAGTAAGTACCGGAATATTGAATACATTCATCATTAGTCCTGTATTTTTTGCAATTCCCGGTGCTCTTGCCGCTCTTGGTGTGGTTTCCCTTGTTATTGCAGTAGTCTCTTATTGCCAGAAATACTTTAGTGATATGCAAATGGAACAAAACAATCAAAAGATTGAGAAAAATGAATTAATACTAATGAAGCAATGGAAAAAGGCTAATGAATTAAGTTTATCTACAATTCCAAGCCTGAACGCTAAAATAGAACAATCAGAGAAAGAGCTGTATGCGCTTGAGCAAAAATTACAGGATCAGCAGCACGCAATGAGCCTGCTGTTGAATAAAGCGCAAAATGTTACCAGCAATTATGGAGGAAGCAGTAATTTCTTTGGTAACACGACTGGTAATGTGTTCTATTTACCCTCAGCCCCTCTACATGAGGACTCTCCGTTTTACCCTGAGGTTGAAGGTGAAACAGTAAATTACGGTTACCAATAAACTAAAAAGGACTGGTCTTCAATTTGGTTTCAATTTGAAGGCCAGTATCTCTGATTATTCAAATTCTGAATTGCTCTTTACAATCTGCTTTGTAAAAATATTTTGATCATACAGGATTTAAAATGAAGTATTTTTTAGTTAATGCTGTCTGGTTTATGAGGGCTGGGTCTGATTTAAAGGCAGTATTTTTATTGTAGCTTCATTAGTGTGCTAAAATTGTACACATGGGTAACCTGATATCATTGCTTGAATGCTAAATTACATTCCCTTATTGAAAAGGATTTCCATATGAAAACAGTCCTAATATTAATTATTTTTTTATGTTCTTTTCAAATACAGGCGGCATGCAAATGCAACTGTGACCCGACAGACAATAAGATGTGTGCCAGTCAGAATGATATGGAGCATCCTTGCCCTTCAGTTTGTGCGTCGGCAGCACCTGGTATGGCACCTATGTTTACAGCATGTCCTGTATCAAAGGTTACTGATCCAGTCACAGGAGTTACCAGGTGGGTCAATATGTGTAACTAGTAATAAATACCTGATTGATCATATGTTGGTTATCACTTTCAGGTTTTGAATGTTAGGTAAAACACCTTGTTCCCATCCATTTTTAATCAAGAGTCCTGAGTGATTTTTTAAAGACAGTGCAACTTTTCCTGAAAAATGAGCTTTTTGACCAGACTCATCAGAGAACGCATCAAAAATTGCAAAGGTATTGTCATTAATCTGCAAAGCAAACCAGTAGGCTGTTTGCGGCTCAGTTTTATCAACAATCTCAGCGGCATTACTTAATAAAGCGGCAAGTTGCTCTGATTTGCCATCGTTGGCAGTGAATTCAATGTAATTGGCAACAGTGACTGGAACTGATTTTTCAGGTAATTTAGAGGCGAGCACTTTACTGTTTACAATATTTTTTAATACGCCATTTTCCCAGCTTCCAAGAACTAATTTTTCAGAATTGTTTTTAAGAGCAGTAGCAACTTGACCAGCAAAATGGGCTTCTCTTCCTTTCGAGTCATAAAATGCATCAAAAATAATCAAGGAATTCTCATTTCCCTTAAGTGCAAACCATACTTTTGTATTAGGCTCAGTTTGTTTCACAAGCCTACCGCCAGATTCCAAAAATTTTTCAAATTCAGAGGAGTTTGATAATTTGCTTTTCATTTTTATCATGGTTGCTTCATTTGTCTGATGATATTGATTCATAGGTGTTTCTCCTTTTGCATAGTTATTTATCGATGTTAAAAACAACATTACTGTTGAAAAAGCCATAATTTTTGCTTTGACTTTATTCATATAACGTTTCCCCAATAAATCTATCTACTGATAGATAGTTTAAGATATTAAAAAAAATCACTTTATTGTTTGATCAATAAAGTGTCGAACTCCTTCCAGGAACGTTTCATCTCCATATAATCTTGCTAATAATAATCCCCCTTCAATCAAGGAAATAATTTGTTTGGCAATAGATAATGAGGATTCGTTATCATAAGCACTTGCTTCAAGAACTCCTTTAAGCCATTCAATGATAAGCTCAAAAAATTTTTTTGCCTGATTTTGAATTGAAACGGGTAATGATTGAAAATCAGAAGCGAACATACCTCCGAGGCACATTTTGTTTTCAGCGTTGTAGGTGATTGTTAAAATGGCATCAAAGAATTTTTGAATTTTTTCCTTGGCTGATAACGACGAATTATTGCTTATGTCAGATAACACAGCAGCAATTTTATCTGCATGCCAGGATATAACTGCCACACCAAGATCTTCTTTTGAAGGAAAATGATAATGGATGCTGGCAGTTTTAATATGGATGGCTGTTGCAATATCTTTGAAACTAAAGGCGTTATATCCGTCTTTTTGGATCAATGCTTCCGCAACTGCTAATATCCGTTCTTTCGTATTACTTATATTCATAGGCATGAATTTTACCTACTCATAGATAGATTGTCAAACTTTTTATAGTTTTTTATATCAAATTAAAATAACACTCGTTTATATAAATAGAAGTGGATGGTGGACTGCTCATTAATTCATTACGATCTTTATTGGGTTGATTTATCGGATCAATATCTTGGTACATCGCCATGTCAATTGGCCTTAAAGACTTTATGCCTTTATTGATCTCGAAAAAAACGGGAGGTAATATATGTGCATCAGTTCACAATAGAGGTCATTATGTTTTTTAAAAGATCAAACCCTCACGTAACACCACAAGATTTACAAAAAGTGATTCAAAATTTAAATGCGCAACGCGAATTAACAGAGCGTCAATTGAAAGAGGGTTCTATATCACAAAAGACAGGGCAAGAAGAGATGCAGCGTTTATCAAGCCTGATTGGAGCATATCAGAATAATCTGATGGCAGCATTAGACGATCAACAACACACTAATTGCCCTAAGTAGCTAATCTTTTTGAGGTATAAGAGGGCAGTCATTTTGATTAATGGCATAATCCACTCATAATCTGAATGGTCATTTACGTGTTGACAGGATTTTGAGCACGCTGTGCACATTCTATGTGCCAAGAAAACAGGGATGTTATTGCCCTATCAATGTATTCGAAGTCTTCCCCAGACCTTTATTTTAAGTGATGTTCATGAGTCTATTTAAGAGATTGGAAATAAAATAGATTATTGAAATTTATGAATAATTAACCCAGAAAGTACTTGCTTTATTCAATCTGTACAGGTATTTCTATTCAATCAAACCCCATTCTATTGAGTAAGAGAGTATTAAATGATAAAGGACATTCTCAATACCATAGCCAGTCTTATTGAGGAAAACATAGTGGTATTTGCAAGTGAACGTGGAAAACAATTTTTACAGAAAATTAAAGCCGATCTTGCATCCTTTAAACCGATTAATTTTTATGCATTGGATGCAGAAAAACAAATAAAAGGCGCGCTTAAACTAATAGAAAGCTATTGCATTGAAATGAACAGAATATTAGATGAATTAAATCATCAATCTTCAGTTTCTTTAGCCAATGAAAAATTAATTAATAAAATAAAAAACATTTTAACTAACTTAAAAAACAAACAAAATAAAATCAACCTGTTACGAGAAAAAATTCCAGAGGGTATGCTTGATGTCAAGCGAGCATTGTATATTGCAGAAAATTCTTTTCTTAGCGAATCAGAACCAGAAGAAAAAGAACTTAGATTAAAATTTAAGAGCATTAAAAAATTTATGAGTAATTTAAATAAAGAATATCTTAATTTAATTAAAAAAGGAGGATTACTTAACACTGTTTTACTGGATACCACCACTCTGTATTGGAACCAATTACACGAATACTCAACATTATTAAATCAGTGTCGCATTACTTTGCAAAAATCTCATCGACTTACCGAAGAAGGACAATTGGCGCTTCGCTGTTTTAATAACGCGATTCAGAAAATGCCATCCAAGAAACATATTATTAATGCGTTAAAAATATTGAATAAGTCAAATAACAAGACAGAAGTAATTGAAAAAATAGGCTTTGTTTCACCTCATGGTAGGGAAGCCTGTATGCAACTAACTTGTTGGGGGAAAAAATTTTTTTACATACCTCGTAGCGAGGAAATGTATCATTTTGATTATGATCCTAAAGAGGATTTGAATGATACTGGCGGTAATTGTTTTGGTGAGTCAATGATGTTTATTCATTTTTTATCTAAGGGGGCAATTAGATGGTTGTGTCCCGAAGCAGGGCTAATTAATTTTCAGTTAGATCAAACAAGAAATTTAAAATTAAAAAAAACAGCTTTAGGTGAGGGGGAAACGGTGGTATCCGATAATAGCATTCATGATTCTTTACACTGGAAGGATATGAAGCCTGTGCTTTTAGATAATCCTTACTTTAAACCAGGCAGCCTGTGCGGTGTCATTTTCTCGATGAATGATTACACAAAAGCACAAAGAGAGTTTACCGCAGGGCACATGATAGTAGTTGCGAAGCTGGATACTAACTTGAATCCGTACAAGTACATTGTATATGAAAAAGATTTTGGTGCATTTGGATTAACTGATGATGAATCTTTGGAATACCTAATTAGTGAACAAATATTACCACTCTATAGTGGGATGAATTATTCAAAAATCAAATTGGTTAAATATGGTGAGGCTTCAGCTGAGACCTATGATCTTTTAAATGAAATTAAGCCTCAGACAAGTATTCCACAAAAAGAGTCGACAGCCAGTGATTCTATAAATACCTATTTTGATAATGCATTTTTTAAATTATATAAGGAATCTAATAAAGAGAATGCAATTAATCAAGTCAATGAAACAGATGTGTTTGGGGTTTGCAGAAACTAAATCAAAATGTTGCTGCTTGCTTTTAAGGAACTCAAAAAAACTGTGAAACAATGAGAGAGCTATGCTTAATTCCAAGTCAATATCTATTTTCTAATTTACGTTGATTCTTTTGTGTAAAGATAAAATCGAGTATTTTTATTGAAATTAAATTCAATAATTAAACAAATAGCTTGCAAATTGGTCATTTTTTGATATTATAATTACCGATAATATCTTCTCTGAGTAAGTCAGAGGACTGACATCACTTGATTCTACAGGTGTTTAGTTTAATCACTATCATTAAACGGGTATATCGTGATTTTCTGGTTTTTTGTAAACCAAGGAAATAGACGATCCCGTAATTCCTTGGTTTTGAAAACTTTATTACTAGAAATTTCAGTTAAATGTAACTGATTTGCTAAAATTTCATTCAGATCCAGGGGCAAAAATGATTAAAAAATTGTTAATTAAAGTCGAAAAATTAATTAATAATCTTCCAAAAGAGTTGAAATTATCTGAAACGATTTTATCCTCCATTAACGAAGATATAAACAGCCTGGCAAGTCGTTTTGATGGGTCAAAAGGTTATATTAATTATTATTCTCCTAAAGTCGTACAACAAATCAATGAAAAACAAAAGTTACTTGAGAAATACCAAAATTATTTATCTGCATTACTCGCCGTTTTAATTTGTTCCAAGCAAAGCAGAGACATTAGAGACAATAAAAAACTTGAACCTGTTTCTGAGATTACCGATTTGAAAAATTTATTAAAACACAAGGATGTCGAAAAAATTATCAACGACATTACTCAGTTTGATGAAGACCAAAGAGAACTTAAGAGAATTGAACGTTTGATACAAAAAGATGAGGAGAAAGAGGATAATAAAAAAATGCATCTTGGTAAAAGATCCAAATTAGAGCTTAGGAGGGCAGAGCTTTCTAAAAGAGTTCAATTGTTTAATAATAAGTTAAAAAACATTCCACAAGCTGAGGAAATCAAAGCCGTTTTAGATTATTGTCAAAAATACATCGAGAAACATATCAACCTTAGCAAGCAATTACCAAAAGGAATGCTTGATGTTAAACGAGCATTGTCTTTATTTGACGAGATAAATTCCACCAAGACCCAAATTAGGAAGTTAAGCAAAGACAAACTGGATTCTTCAGGGCAAATAAAACTTGAAGGTTTAAAAAAGGAACTCACAAAAGCTGAATTGGCTTTGCAATTTAGTTATTCAGAGGGAGAAGATAAAACGATCAAAGACATGCTCAATGATTTGAAAAGGCTTATGAAAATGAGCATCAGAGATTATCAAAAGTTAGCTACATCTGGCGGAGAAATAAATGTTTTTTTGCATAAGACAACTGGTTTTTATTGGGAAAGCCTTTTTCTGTACAGAAATGTTTTGTGCGAAATTAATGAATATCTTAAAAAAAATAAAAAGAAACTGTCTGAGCAAGGAATGCTGGTAGCTGAATGCATTTCTAAAGCCTTCAGCCAGATGCCTGAATTGGATACCATTGAAAAAGCTTTAGAAAAAGTCAAAAGAATAGATGATGATCTTAAAAGACAAGAAGAATATAACGAAAAAATCAATGGAACTTGGATTAGGTTTTATAAAAAAGGTCCAGTAAAATTTGTTCAACAAGTCCTTGAACAAAACTTAAATGAGAAAATTTTTTACATACCGTATAATCCGCATAATTATGTGCTGGATCATCCTGCCCAATCTGATTTCGCCGATACCTTAGGAAATTGCTATGGCGAAACTCAGATGTTTCTCAAACAAATAAACAGTAAATCTCCTACAATTAATAATATTTGTCCTGAGAGGGTATTAATCAATTATCAACTCGATCAATCCAGGACAATTGCTAAAAATACAAAAAAAGAAAAAATAGGGATATTTGAGGCAGATGAGAAGACAAAAGCACAAGTAACATGGGATGGAATTAAAGATATCTTAACATCAAAAGTTACCTCTACCGCTTTTGGTGATGTGTGCATGATCACTTTGACGGGAGCTCAAGTTTCTGGTCGTGAAAAATTAGTGGGTCATGGTATTGGCCTTATCAAAATGAAGAATCCTGCTCCTTATAAATATGTGGTATATGATTATGCTTTTGGTGGTGCAATGGGATTCAGTAGTGATGCTCAATTGGAGCTATTCTTTAAACAAATCCTTGAAGGGGAGGGATCCTATGTTCCTTTTAAGAAATGTCTGGTTGAAAAAGTAGGAGAGGTGAGTAAAGAATGTCAACAACTTATTAATGGTAATCCTGGTATTGCTTCTCTGACACAAAAAAGTCTTGATAAAACATGTAATAGAGATTTTTGGGATAAAGCCCGCATTGGACTTTTGATAAAATATCACCCAATTGGTACAGATGAAAACAGGATGCTTGATTTAATAGAAAAGTTACCTCTATCTAAGGATAGATTAGAGCTATATGAACAGCTTGTTAAGAACCCTAAAATTGGTATCGGTAATCTTGTTAAGTGCATCATTTGCTCAGGTAAGATAAGTTACCTGGCAAATCTTTTAACATCCGATTTATTAACCGTTGATATTACAAATAAAATAAAATTTAAGTTAAATGAACAAGCTAAAAAAGAAATAGTGGCTTTAATTAATAATAATCAGATTGAACCAAACATAACTTGTAAACTATTCTCTAACAATCAAACGATTGTTTTGGCAGCCTATAAAAAAGACAAAAACTCACTCCAATATGCGGACATAGATCCGGTTGTAACGCTTTTGCAAGGGAAGAATACCATAGTACCCTCTGATGCTTGTTGGGCTTTTCCTAAGGCAGAAAAAATAGTCATCGCAGCCTATAAATCCGATCCATTATCGTTGCAATTTGCCGATCTTGGTTTGGTTCAACAATTATTACGAAAAGGTTCTATTAATCTCGAGCATGCTTCTAAAGCTTTTACAGAGAACTCACAATTCCATGAAGCCCATGAGGCATATCAGCTCCTCAAATCTCTGAAGCCTATCTTAAAACATGAAAATGAAACTGAGAAAGCCAAGAGAGCCGAGTTATTAAAATGGATTGATCAAAAGCTGGAAATTACTAATTTGAGACAAGAACTTTATCCCTTAATTTCAAATATGTGTATTCTATTACTTGATGATATTCGAATCCTTTCCCCTAAAGATACAATAATCAAAAACAGCAGATTGTCCAAGTTAATCAGTTCGCAGCAGTGTGATATCAATATATTAAAAACGCTTGAAAATAAAAAAATGGAATTAAGTAAACAATGTTCTCTGGCAAAATCAAATTTTACTTTTTTTGAAGCTGTAGATAATAAAGTTGATGGAGGAAATGCTAATACTCGTAACCACATCACTCCAGAGAATAAATAAAAGTGTTTTGTTGGAATTGGTCGTATAGATGCGGCCAATTTGTTAAATTGAATTAGCTTCGATCTTATGTTTTGCTACATGTCAATTTAGAATGCAATATCTTTATCAAGCAATGCGTTTTGTAAATCCCAATTGATTATAAATATAACAATAAGGTGTAAAATTAATTTTATTGTTTTGAATGTGGTCTATAATTGAAGGCATAAGTCACGTTGAGTCTGGGATTATGTAATGCAAGAGAAATTTATCAATTTAGGGAGGAAGCTTAAAAAGGTAAATGAAGGTATTAAACAACATATTTCTCGGGCAGAAGAGTTCCTCTACTTGGCGAACCAATGGGAAAAAGAGAATGTTAAGATTAATGATTTATTGGATGGAGTGCAGTTTACGGTTAATGATAAAAAAATGTCGGGTCAAGAAATTAAAGAGGAACTATCTAATCTAATAGAAAGATATAATAATTTTCTAAAAAAAAACTTAAAAGGGGAAAGAAGTGAAACATTAGAACTAAAGGAGATTCAGCAACAACTTATTAATTTATACAATGCTGTTAATGATATTTATACTTATTTATCCATAAATAAAACAGAGTTTTTTCTCGAAGCAATCAAGTCTTGGTATAAAAAAGATCAGAGGATGGGTAGTACAATCCAGTTTGTGCTGAAGATTGCGGATCATCTTTCTAAGGAGAGATTGCAATCTAATGCGAATTTAAATTCGCAATTTGCAGAAGCTTCCGAGAGCTTTCATGAGGTAACTACCAAATTTTACAAAGAGGTTGCTACTCCTAGAAGAGAATGTGCAGAAAAATTGTTGGAATTGATGAATAAATTCGTAGACCAATATATATCACAAGGGGCAAGTCCAGAAGATGCAATAAAAAAACTTAAGCCATTTGAGAAATATTTTACTATTGAAATCCCGTATTATGTAGAGTCTGGGCATTTAGTATATAAAACAAACTTTAATTGTAATCCAGCGCTATTTGATGTTAATCCCATCGAATTTTTAAATGAATTATTCGTGCAATTTTATAAAGACACCACTTTATCATCTCGATCTAAAGCTGCTTTAAAACAAGCACTTGATGAATTTAAGATTACTTATGAGGTGCCGAATACCTGGTATGGTTATATCGGCTGGGATATCCCTATAGTAACTGATAAGAATTCAGTATTAGTGACTTATGACAAACAAGCTTATTACAAATATCATCAAGAAAGCGGCAAGAGAGAAATGGAGTTTTTTGAGACAATTGAGCGCTATTTGGATAAGTCGAAAGACATTATTATTGCGACTAAAAAGGAAAATTTAAAAGGCCAAAAAGAGTTTTGTAAATTGATAGATAAGGGTATTAAGGAGTTAGAAGAAACAAAAAAGAAAAGAATTTTTCAAAAGGAGCCGCATGAACTGGTAACAAGTATTATCAATAAATCAATAAAGTTGCTGCAAGACTTGAAAAATAATATGCCATTAAGACGAGAAGATTTGGTCATGGTAATCTTAAGTACTGAAAATGCTTTAAATGCAGCAAAATCAAAATTAAAGATACAAGAAATTAATTTATCCGAACCTGAAAAATGCATTAAAAATTTTAAAAAGATATTAGCAATAAAACAAAAAGAAGAGCTTTGTTTTTATAAATCAGATGAAGAACAATCTATTTTCTCCAAACACATAAATTCTGAGCTTAGAGAACTTGTCGAATCTTATCAGGTTCAAAAGATAAGTGAAAAAGAGTTGGTTAGTGAGCCAGAAAAAAACAATTCGCCACAGAGAATGGAACCAAAAGAAGAAGATAAAAAGATTGATTTAAATAAGAAAATGAATTTATACCGTGTTCAAAAAATTATGAAAAATTTTGTATTTGAGTATTGCGGGTATAAGGGAGGAAAAAAAATAAAAGAGGGGGGAGCAACAATAGAAGAACTTAAAAATAAACTCAAAGATTTTGGAGATTATTTTCAAATAGAGATAGTGATGAATGATAAAAGTGGTTCAGCAGAACTCAATATCATATTCAACTATGAAAACATTAAGAATAAAAATCCACATGATTTATTTAACGAGCTCTTTAAAAAATTTACCGAAGACATAGGATATTCTGGTATAGGCTCACGATCAATTGAGGCTCTTAAAAGAGCATTAGCTAAAAATAATATCACTTATACCAATGGATATTATGGAAAAACAGCGACTTTAACAAGTCTGTTATGGAGTAAAGAGCCACCTGTTATTACTGATGAAAAAAATATATTTAAATTATCCGATGAAAAGCATCTAAGTGAGAATAAGGAAGATATTCGCGGAAAAGGAATGACGAATATCTAGTTTCTACATACCCATATTGCGAATTTTAATTGGCTTACACATTATCACAAGAGTTGGCGTTACATTTACTTTTGAATGATAATGTTTTCAATGACTACAGGCGTAATGGGTTTATCTTGTGGATCAGTAGGTATCTTGCTAATCTTATCAACAACCTCTTGCCCTGAAATGACTTGACCAAAAACATTATAGCTGCCTTGTAATTCAGGTGTTGGTGCAACGGTAATAAAAAATTGACTGCCATTCGTATTGGGCCCAGCATTGGCCATTGCAAGTACGCCTGGTTTGTTAAAACTGACATTAGTGTTTTCATTATCAAACGTATATCCTGGTCCCCCTGTCCCATTTCCAAGTGGGTCTCCGCCTTGAATCATAAAACCGGCAATCACACGATGAAAAGTTAAGCCATTGTAAAAAGGACGTTTAACCATTTTGCCAGTTTTTACATCTTTAAATTCTTTTGTTCCTGTTGCCAGACCTACAAAGTTTGCAACGGTATTGGGTGCTTCTTTGGTAAATAACTCACAAGTGATACTGCCTTCCGAAGTTTTAATAATCGCAGTTTCAGCATGTACTGACATGATGCCTACTGTGAATAATAAGCCAATGAATGAACAGACAATTTTTTTCATGCGAAGCTCTCCGTGAAATAACTAAGACCAGTATAACAGTATTATGTCGTATTAAAATGGTTTTTAAATGAACTTAGGATTTCGCCTGCATGGGATAGGGTTTTTGTACTATAATCAAACAATATTGAGTTATTCTGGGAGAGTTTCATGAACGAATCTGAATATGAAAGTGATTCTGAGAATGAAGACGATTCTGAAAGTGAATATGAGCTAAGTAAAATACCATCTAAAATACATTTTGTTTGGGTTGGTGGTCCTATTCGAGCCCAATATTTACGTACCATTATGGATGTTGCTGCAGTGGCAATAAAAAGTGATTTTGAGGTTAATTTATGGGTTGATAACGAAATGAATTATATTAAAACATCAACTCAAGAAGGAATAGACATACCTAATTTAAGAATAAGGAATATTCATGAATTGGAAGAAAGGATGAGAAATGATCCTTTTTACGAAGGGGACAGGTACAAAAAATTTTGGGAATATGTCAATAGAGAAAGAGTCGGTTTCAGAAATCTTGCTGCAGCTGCAGATTTTTTTCGTTTTGAAATTTTAAGGCAAGAGGGCGGTTATTACTTTGATACCGATATCGTTTTTTATTTGGATGAAAACTCACAATTTGTAGCAGATGAAGTTGCTTTTGGTATAAAAGCCCACGTAGATTTGTATACAGGATCATGGAGGGATCCACGTCGAGGAGGACCTACTATCCATCATGTCAATACTTTAGGGGATGTCAATAACGATATTCTTGCTGCTATTCCTGATCATGAGGTCATGGAAGATGCAATCTTAAATGCTATGCAACGCCATGAAGAGTATGACTTATCGCCTTTGCCCCAAGAATCTCTTAAAAAAAGATTTGGTCGATACGGCAATCTGATGGATGCTAAACGCACACCTTATCAATTGGAGGGACCAATGGATTTTAGAAAACATCAAACTATTGCAGCTGGTCCCGGTGCCTTACAGGAAGCATTGCGTGATTACATGGAAGGTGTTGAAGTGGAAGATTCGAACTTATTAATGACCTTAAAGGTTGGCAATCAAAGCTCAAGAGTAGCAAATGATAAGGATAAAAAACCGATAATGGGAATCGAAGTGGTCAGTAAGTGTGATAAAACATGGCTCACTAAAACAAGAAAAGCTAAAAAAAGAAAAGCCAGGCAAAAAGCCTTTGATACCGACTCGCTAGCTATAGAGCCAGCACTTTCAAAGGACTCTGGGCAGACAGCAAGTAATAGAGAGGCCTACTCTGATGGAGAAAGCGAGTACGATGGTGAATTAACAGAAGAAATCGAATTCCAAGGCAACTTACGCAAAGAACAATTCATTAATAAATTGAAAGACTACATTATCACAAAAAAAGAAGAAGCAAGGCAGGCTTTGCAAGTGAAAGAGAATGCAGAAGGCCATGATTCTGAAGAAAAAACTCTAAGCAAGCATTTTAAAACTCGCCACATTGAGATAACAAAAGGGTTTTCTGTTGAACAGAAAATTGCTGCTGTTGAGAAGCTTATTTGCTTACTTCAGGAAAAGGATGGAGCAGAGCTGCTTAATGCAATTGATTACGCTGCGCTCACCAGTTCCCGTTTAGGGAAGTTAGTCGAAAGATACGATGATTTGATGCTTAAAGAATATGTTGTGCCTGATGAGTACGGAGAAAAGCCGTACTGACACGTTGAATTAGTTTCGACTTAATCTGACACAACTACTTGAAAAAGTGAGAGTTTCCGGTTTTGATAGAAGTGCGAACTTTAAACAAAACCAAGAGGAAAACTCTCATGATAGATAATACAGTTAAAATCATTAAACATAAAGTTGGCTTATTAAACCTTGCTGAAGAATTAGGAAATGTTTCTAAAGCATGTAAAGTAATGGGCTTATCCAGAGATACTTTTTATCGCTATAAGTCGGCGGTTGAATCGGGAGGCATTGATGCTTTATTCGATCAAAACCGAAGAAAACCTAATATCAAAAATAGAGTAGATGAATCAGTCGAGCTAGCAGTCAAGGAATACGCGATAGCATTTCCAGCACATGGTCAGCAGCGCACGAGCAACGAGCTTCGTAAACAAGGTATTTTTGTTTCTCCTAGTGGTGTTCGTAGTATTTGGTTGCGCTATGAACTTGCCAATTTTAAAGACCGTTTAAAAGCATTAGAGGCCAAAGTAGCCTCTGAAGGGATTATATTAACAGAGGCGCAAGTTAGCGCTTTGGAGAAAAAGAAATTTGATGATGAAGCATGTGGTGAAATTGAAGCAGCCCACCCTGGTTACCTCGGCTCTCAAGATACTTTTTATGTAGGTACGCTTAAAGGAGTCGGTCGTATTTATCAGCAAACCTTTGTTGATACTTACAGCAAAGTAGCTTTTGCCAAGCTTTATACGACAAAAATACCGATTACCTCAGCAGATATACTCAATGACAAAGTCTTACCATTCTTTGAGCAATACAACTTGCCTATACTGCGAATTTTAACTGACAGAGGCACGGAATATTGTGGAAAGGTAGAACACCATGATTATCAGCTTTATTTGGCGATTAATAATATCGACCATACGAAGACAAAAGCAAACTCACCACAAACAAATGGAATTTGTGAGCGTTTCCATAAAACGATTTTACAAGAGTTCTATCAAGTAACATTTCGAAAGAAAATTTACGAATCAATCGATAAATTACAAAAAGATCTGGACGAATGGATGGATTACTATAATAATCAACGAACTCATCAAGGTAAAATGTGTTGTGGTCGTACTCCAATGCAAACTTTGATAGAGGATAAACAAATCTGGATGGAAAAATTTATAAACTAAATTTGACCTGACAGACACTTCTTGAAAAACCGGTAACTGTCAGATCAAGTTTGAACTACTACACACGTTATTTCTTTTTTGGCATGAGAGTATTTTCAATTTCCTCGTGTTTTTCATAATGTTCTGGCGGATTCTCCAGTTTTTTTTGTAATTTTTCCTTGTTTTCTTCTGTCTTGCCTTTTTCAGTTCTGTTTTTTATCATCTCTCTTAACACAGGAAAAATTTGATTCTCGTCGTTTTGAATATGTTCGGAAAGCCATTCCGGGGATCTGGAATCTATTTCTCCTAATTTATCGATAAGTACATCCCAACAGGTAAAGGGATAATTAGGATTCGAAGAATCTTGGTGCCCTAGTTTTTTATAAATTCGGTCACAAATCTCACTAGTAGGTATGTTTTCAAGAAAACTGCTGTCTTTCTTTTGTTTTAATATGATTAAACACCATTGAATTGCATGGGTCAGTTCTCCATGGGATGATGCTCTCAGGCTACTGTCTTTTAACATAAATCCTGATGATACTAAAAACATGAATTCTTCTTTTTTTAATGGTTTATTACCTATTGTCTGTAACATTCCCTCTCTAAAGCCTGCCTCGGTTAGTATTTCCTGTATTAGCGTTCTTAACTGCTTTGTTGCTCCTTTTTCGCCGGGTTTTAGTCCTTTTTCCTTTAACCTCATTGTCAGTCGCTCATTTAACTCAATAAGTTGCTCATTTACAGCTTCGGTATCCATCAAGTAGTTTTCTATTTTTGTGCATAGTTGTATAAATGGCTCATCTTGTAATAATTCGCCTTGCAGTGCTTGTTTTATTGGATTTTTTTCATTTTTAGAGAAAAACATATTGTCCCCAATGGATTAATTGACTTTTTAAGTATAGATTATTTGATGAATATTGTTCATAAAGATTCATATTTATTCGTTTTTTTTTTGTCGATAATCAAATTTTGTTGAGCAGTTCTATTAAGTGTTTTTACCTTAGTCTGGTGATTCAGTATCAGAGGTAGCTATTTTGCAGAATGCAATGAACAAACTAAATGGACACTCTATGATTACTTATGATGATATCCTGTTTATCTTCTCCGGGTGAGCTCATATTAATCAATCGAAACAAGTCGCTTGTTAACAGAGCATTGAGTGGTTCACTTAAATCAGATAATTGGGTAGCGGATAAATGATCAGCCATATAAGAAATAAACAATTGATTAGCTTTCATATCTTGTAAAAGTAAAGCCAAATGATTGGCAAACTGTAATAAATTAGAATGAATTGATGGATGATTTACATACATTTGTTTTAAAGCATCCACTATGTGCTGGCTAGTATGAGGTTTGATTGATTCAATCAGATGAATATGTTTTTTCGATGGTTGTTTAAAAAAACCTCTAATAAACTGACTGACAGGTAACTTATTTCTGGTCGTAAGGGTGTAAATTTTTTTACTGTGCAAATCAACAGGGTAGTTCGTTACGGCATCCTCCATTAACTTCTCATTACTTATCAGTTGAAGGCATTGATCAAAACACTGAAATAATTGAAGAAAAATTTTTTGCATTTCAGTTGAAAAAACGGCCTGACCAGCAGCATGCAAGCAGTGCTCACATAAATTTTTCAAGATGGTTTTTCTATGTTTTCTTTTGTCTTTTACGGCAGCTCGCATGTCATTTTCAGGGTGTACAATCATGTCTGTGTATAATGGTCTTTTTAAGGCCGCTATTTTTTCCCCCTTGGCTTGTAAAATCAGAAGATCTTCTTCAGGAATCATTCGCACTAGCTTTGCAAAATCAATATTTGTTTTAGTTAAAACCAGAGCTGTTTTAACTAAAACAAACAACAATAGAAATAAAAGAATAAGTAAGTAAGGCATTAAACTGGGACAATATTGGTAACCTGGAAGCAATCTCGAGCAATCTTGCCCTTTTGAAATTGAAAAATCTCTTGCTCTGGAGAGCGTCTTAAAATCTACGAAATTGATGTATTTTTGAGAGAACCTGTCCACAATTAATTTAAATGGAATTTTTTGATTTAACATCATATGGGCCGCTAAAATCATATGCGCAGCTCCGCCACACATTCCATACAGCACGATTTTTTTGTTTTTTTGTCTGAAATGGTTTACGAAAGCAATGACATCCTTGGCTATATCTTCAGCACTGTTTGCAAATTTATTGGATCGATTGGAATAATTTCTATGATTTATAAGTACTAATTCTGTACCAAAAAGCTCCTGGAACTCATCAAAGCTTGCATTAAGATAATGATGTTCTGTTTGAAAATGTCCAATTAATGCTAAAACAACAGTATTGGTTGTTTTCTTTCTTTCCTTGACCGAAAGCCCTTCAAGTACAATGCCATCCCAAGCGGGTATTAATAATTTATGAGTAATATGCTTGTTGGGTGTTGGCCTTATTTGGCGTGGGAAAAAAAGTTCCTTGTTAAAATTTTCAGTAATCAGCTTATTGATAGCGACACCCATATTGAATGGATTAACTTTCTTTAAACTGGTAACATCATTAGATACTCGTGTTGCTAGTAATCCATGTGGTGGGCTATTTGGGGGATGTGATAATTCAGCCAGGCACGCATTTTGAGTCATCTCAAGGATTTTTTGGTGAGAAATATCTTCACATACCTTGCTGTCAATTTTTTCAATAGTATGGGAAAAGAAAGAAAAGAGTATTTTGGGATTCTGGGTTAATAACAGATAGTTGTCATTATAATGTCTTATTATTTCAAATAAGGCTCTTTGTAGGATCGTATAAGCAAGTGAATTTTTCTTTAACAAGCTCATTTGCTTATCCAAAACCAAAATGCACGAGTAACCCAAATCTATAAAAGCTTCACATTTTATGTACAAAGGGTGTTTGATAATTTTATCGCGAGTTATGTTTGAGCCTAACCAAAACGCCAACACTAATTTGTAAAACGAATTTTTATCGTTATCAGAGGACAAATCCAATTGTTTGATTAAATTATTCCTGTCGTTGAAATGACTTAATGCTGCCTTGAGAATTGTATTAGATACTAACATAAGTTCATAAACGTAATAAAAGAAAGTTCATTTAAGTTCTATTTCTATCAAAATGGGTAGATGTCATCTTTTGGTTGCTATGAAAAAAAAGTGCTTTTTATTTCCCATCATTTAGGCTTAATACGATCTGGCCGCAGTTTTATAACAACCGGTATCGGCCAGCTCAAGTTTGAACTAAAACAAAAGATTGATCCTGCCACTGTAATTCAGGCTTGTTTTTGTCAAAACATCGCAACAAATTCTGTATTCTTTGCTGATGTTTTACCATCTTTCTGGAGAGAAACATTAACAAGTTTTTGATAATCAATTTCTTCGCATTTGATGACTGGAATTTTATTGTCCGCTCGTCGAGCTACAGTGACTTTTGCCACTTTAAGTGCTTCCAGTTCAGAGGCAATTGCTTTAGCTTTTTCCATATTGGGAAGTTCCAGCCAAGTGACCAATCCCTTTTTTGCATTGTGCTTCCAACCCGTCTGACCAGATATTTTTTCCAGACTTTTTATAACAGCATTTATTTGTGAGCCATCGAACACGGCTGTTGAAAACAATGTTGGTTTCTTTTGTTTTGACAGCTCGAATTCTTTTGCTATTTGGGATAATTTATTGATACTCATTGACAGGACAAAAATGGATGCTTCAGTCTCGTCAGCCATTTGCATTGCAAACAAGGTTTCGGGAGAAGAAAACACCTGTTTCTGGAATGCATTGATATTAAACTCAGCATATTTTGACCTGGTTTCTTGTAACAAGTCACTTAAAGCAACTCGCAAAACAATCAATTTTTTTAGTTTTTCATTTTCAAAAGCTTTTTCTTGAGCTTCGTTTACACGAGTATAAATAAGATCAATTAAAGGAAGTAGAGAGGAATCAATTTCAGCGAATGCTTTTTGATACCGGCTGTCCTTATTTTCTCTTTCCCCAGGGTGACGAAGCACAATGCTAGGATAGCCAAATGCGCGAAGGAAAGTATTAATAAGGCAGGTTGCCGTTCTTCCATTTGCATTGGCAAAAGGATGAACTTCTGTAAGTTTATAAAAAGTAGTTGCCAGGAATTCAGAAACATTTTTCAAATCTCTGCAATCACAAGCATGTAATTGGTCCACTGTTTCTCGCGCCCATCGATTCATTGCTTCAGGAATCAGAGGAGGAAACATACAAATTTTTACAATTTTATTGACTGTGATTTTCTCTTTTTCACTCAATTGGTTGAGATTATATGCACTTGCCAATTTATTTTGTACTAGAATTCCTTTTATCCCGGGGCTTGAATAATCAATAAAGGGTTTTAGTGATTCATGAATACTGTATTTTTCATCTTTGGCGATTTTCTCTAATAGAACAATAAAATCCAAAGCAGATTGATAATCCATCTCAAATTGTCTATTTAAAAATTTTGCAAGTTGCTGCGGGGATTTGCACTCATGAAGATCAGACAAATATAAAGTAAAATGGACTCCCAATTCAGCGCCCAAGTGCCATCGGAAAATAATTTCATCAGTATATTCGCCAGATTTCCTATCGTAAGCTTGCATTAATGATTTTCCGATAAAGCCATGTATTGCTTTAACCCATTCAATCAACATTTCTGGGGTAATATGGGATAAACCACTTTTTTTAATTTGAGGAAGAATAGTGTCTTGTGCATAAAGATAGGCATTTAACATATCTTGATGTTGGCCTGCTTCTGGAAAAAGAGCATCTTCAAATGTTTCTGAGCCTGCCAAACGTCTTGGGCTTGATTCTGGTTCAAATCCATACACTAAAGCATGATTAAATTCGGTTAGTTTTGCTAAATCAAACATGGTTGTTTTGGGTAATTAATAAAAAGGGGAACAATCGTATCAGAGAACACAATAAATATCCACTATGAACTTTAATTGATCTTTTATCGGTATTGAAGAGCTAGCCTAAAGATGTTTTTACACCGTTTAGGACTATCTCAATAGTTATTTGCGAGTCCCTTCACAAAGACTATAAAAGTCAGGTCGCTTGCTTTTATAGAGAGACTCTATTTTCATCAGTAGGTGTTTTTTTCAATGCCCTGGAGCAAGGATGGGGTTTAGGAGTAAATACACCATGTCTACGGAGGTTTTCTTCATACTCTTGTACTTTCAGATAAACTTTACCGGTATTTTTTTTATTTTGCACAGGATTGGTTTGAGGTTGAGTTTCCGGATTAGAAGTACTTGTATTCTGATTATCTGAAACTGCTTCAGGTGATTTATTTTCCTCAGGGAGCGTGATGCTATCCTTTTCCGGCTCTTTTCTTGGTTCAGTGGAAATCGTGACCGTTTTGGGTATTACATGTTCCATATAAGAATTTAGCGCATTTTCCGCTGCTTTTAAGGATTTCTCCAGAGACGCAAGCTTTTTATCAAGTACCGTTTCAATGTTCAATTGGTTTTTCAGCCATCCTATTGGAGTATGGTGCTGTTCAAATAGAATATTATTTTCATAAAGAGCTTTGATAAGCTTCATCTTTTCTGCCAATTCTTCTTGAGGATTGCTGTAATCAAAAAGATGCTGATTAAGGAGTTCTATTGCTTTGAGCTTGTCTGTGGAAAGTGCTTTATTGTAGACTTCTGTTTGTTTGAAGCGTTCCTCTTCTCTTGAGCGTAATCGATTAGGAATATTTTCAAAATTATCCAGAAAATCAAATAGAGCAGAAGCTTTTTTTCTGTCAATTTTGTTTTTTTTCTCTTTCCAATTTTCGTGTAATGCGCGTAATGATTTTACTTCCTTGGCAATTTGTCGCTTTGCAGTTTGCCACTCATGGTGATATTTTAATGTGTCATGTTCAAAATGGAATAAGCTTTCTTCAATAACAAACTTATGATGAGAGTTTAAAATGATTTTTTTGAATTTATTGTAGCTTTCGCTGGTATGAGCATTTTTTCCATTGGTACCCGCAATACGTCTCATCCATTGCTCTCTCTCTGTAAATATCTGAGCCAATGGCATAAATATTTTATAGCTTAAGAGTTTAAAAATATCTTCCCGAGTTATGAACTCCGGCAAATCAGCCGCAGGTTGCTGATCAAGAGGGGTTAATACGTTCTCCACAAAATCTTTGTAGAAATTATGTATATCATTTGTCTCAACATCCAAGCTTCTAAAGTATTCTTCTCTTAAGCCTGGTGTAAAATGATTTGTTTCCCATGTTTTTAACTGTAGCATCAAACGGTGGTAACTCTTGCTAATTTGTTCAGGTTTGTGAGATCTGGATTTATTGGATCTGAAAAGCATGGGCATCTCCAGGATAAATTTGAAAATAAAAATGACTGAATTTTGTTAGTTTATGAACAGATTTTAAAAATACTGGATGATAGCAAAAGCGGCATGTTTTTAAATACAGTATTTTTTCTCTATTTATTTGATGTATTGGGTCAGGGTATTAAGTTGAATAGTATATTGTGAAAGATATAATCTAAAAACATTTTTTGCCAAATCAACTCTTATTACTTTAATATCTTTCATTAAGGTTACCCTGCAAACAATAAATAACAGGTGCTTGTTTGAATATTAAAGAAATCCATATCGCACAACTCACTATTCCATTAAGTCGCCCGTTTATTACTGCGGTGAGGCGTACCGAATGCGTTGATGATGTAGTGGTATTAATAAAAACAGATTGCGGAAAGATTGGTTATGGTTCAGCAGCATCGACTCCAGCGATAACTGGAGACAGTACGAAATCCATTATCACTGCCATTAAAGATGCCTTGGGCCCACATCTTATCGGACGTAATATTGCCGAATTCAATTTATTACTGCAAATGAATGATCAGGCTATAGGAGGTAACTCGTCAGCCAAGGCTGCTATCGATATCGCTTTACACGATTTATTTGCCCAATATTGTGGTTTGCCTCTCTATAGATTGTTGGGAGGAAATACCAATTGTATCGATTCGTGTATTACGATAAGCGTCAAAGAAGTTGATGAGATGGTGAGTGATGCCGTTGATTTGATTCAGCAGGGGCACAAAACCCTGAAAATTAAATTAGGATTAAATCCAGTTGACGATATAAAACGAGTTCAGACTATACGTCAGGCTGTGGGCAATGATATTACTCTGCTGGTCGATGCAAATCAGGGATGGTCTTATGAGGACGCATTAAAGGTCATCGCTGCTTTCAAAAAAGAGAATTTGAATATTCCTTTGGTGGAACAACCGATTAGTGCTCGAAATCTGCCCGATTTAAAGGTGATTAGAGATCAGGTTGATTGTGCAATTATCGCTGACGAAGCATGTTTTTCCCCAGAAGACGCATTGAATATGGCAAAAATTAATGCTTGCGATGGAGTTAATATAAAGTTGATGAAATCAGGAGGCCTTGAAAAGGCTCAAGCAATTTATCACATTGCTCAGGCGGCAAAAATGCAAATCATGGTGGGATGTATGCTGGAATCGCCGATTGGAGTCGCCGCTATAGCCAGTTTTGCATTAAGTAAGCCCGATATTTCTTATGCAGATCTCGATCCTATTTTTTTGATCCGTGAGAATTATATTCTTGGTGGGGCACAAAGTCTCAGCAATAAAATTATCCTGGCAGACAAACCGGGATTAGGGATTGAAGGCATCACACAGGGACTGAATCTAATTGGAGTGATCCGCTAATGTCTTTCTACATTCAGCTAGCCAGTTTATCCATTATTATTCTTTATGTTTTGCTGTTATTTCGTAACGTTGATCCATTAGTAGCGACAGCTGTTTGCGTTGGGCTAGGTTTTTTGTGGAATATAAGCACCCCAATTGACATAGGGAATGCCATGGCTGATGCCTTGGGTTCATTTATGGCTTTGGTTGGTTTTATCATCATGTTAGGTCGAGGGTTGGGCGAAGTTTTAACGCATACCCAGGTAAGTCATACTTTAGTGCACCAAATTGTTTATGGAGTCGGGGTTAATACTCAGCGACGCGCTAAAATTGGTATAGTCCTCTCATCCTTTATTATTGTTGGTTTGCTGGGAACATTAGCGGGAGGCTTAGCTATCCTGGCCCCCAGTTTGCGTCCTATTGCAGGGTCAGTAGGCTTGTCACGTCCCAGTTTGGCGGTACTCATGCAAGCTTCAGCTGAAGAGGCTTTAATTTTGGGGCCTTTTGCTCCCCCAGTTGTAACCTTGCTTGGTGTCACTGGATTAAGTTATGGGACAGTATTTCTTTACGCTTCGCTCCCAATTGCTGTAGTGACTTTAATTACCACCTGGTTTATGGCTTCACGATTACAAAAATTATACATCAATGAGCCCTGCGAAGACGAGAACAGCACTGAGCCTTTTACTCCCAATAGACAACAAAAAAGGGCTACATTAATTTTTCTGATTTCCTTTTTGTTTTGTGTTGTCTATGGTTTATTTACTCAAGCGAAAACCTCTTATGTGATCTTTGTCATGTTATTTCTGGCGCTGATTACCGGATTATCCTGTCGACTCGGTTTGAAACAAATTTTTAACCTGTTGTTTGAAGGAATGCAAAAAAGCTTGCATCTCTTCTTTTTGTTTATTTTATTTGATCCTTTTATGGCACTAATCCATCAAGCTGGAGGATTTAATGCATTAACTGAGTTATTAACACCATTAATTAACCTGGGAGGGAAACCAGTATTATCGATCTTAATAGGATTTACCGGCGCTTTTGGTATGCCAGGCGCTGCAGAAGCAACCATCAAAATGCTTCACCAGCTCTTTAGCCCCTCTGTCCTCCAGATGCAATTGCCTCTTATCACTTTTGCTTTGTGCATGCTCTTTGCAACTCGCGTCACAAATTACGCTTACCCTGGCGCCAATATGTTCGCGGCAATGGGTTTTGCTGGAAGTGAGAATGTCAAAGCCATGATACAAAATGGCCTTGTAGTGACTGGCGTCCAGGTTGCATTTTTAATTGTTTATAGTTTATTCATACCCTGATGTTTGTGATCGCTTTAATCCTTTAAATCAATGAGTTTGCACCACACAGGGCTATGCTTAGGGCTTATATAGATGCAGAAGCTGGTAAAGAAAAGTGTTTAAAAATTTCTGCCAAAGCTAAATTGAGCAAGTCAAATTTGTATTTAATATGTTTTATTCTATTATCTATCATGGGAGTTTTTGAGTTTGCTTTAAGCTCACAGTTCATTTTCAAAATGAAAACTCTTTTTTTCAACAGGATGTATCAGATAAAGTCAAATTTAATTCAATTTAGATAACAAGGAGTTAGTTACATGAAATATATATTTCTTTTTATAGGCTTAATTGTTGCCGGTATCAATCCAGTTTTAGCAAGCGTGCTTCCCAGTTCAAAAGATGCTCAGCTTTGTACCAATGCTTATAATAAACTTTGGCATATTTTTGACAGTGTGAAGGCTGATCACCGAGGTGATCCAGCTGCTCAATCTGCTATATTTAATGTGGAATTTCCCAAAGTACTGGCTGAAGATTTTTCCCTGACCATTAATAATTTACCTGTTGAGCCCAATAGTTCTGAAACAATTACTGTGAATGTGCAAGGACTTCCTCAAGTGATTTCCGTGGCTTCAGAGCAAATTACTTCCTGGGGACAACACCATATAGCTGGTCCTTTCAGTTTTAAACTCCTCTCTGAATCATTACCCTACAAAACACGGGTTTATCTTATGACAACCAGAGATATCGATTACACAAACTCTCCAGAAAACAATGGTTGCGCCGCTTTTCTGGCACAAAAAAATATGGTTTGCACTGTTAAAAATACTGGGGTTTCAACCAGAAAAGCCATCCTTAACAGTATGAACTCTCACGTTGTCACGACTTATGTCATGCCTGCTCCAAATTGCAGTCTGTGGATAGCCCCTCCTGTTGAAGATTTTCCTACTGAAGCTTAATCCACTTATTCAATTCCCCCAAAGTGCTAGTAATCTAGTGTTTTGGGGTATTAAATAGCATAAGAAAGGAGCCGACAAACGCTGGCTTTAACATTCTTTCTGACTGTTGTATTGTCCAATCGATGCGGTTATTTCCCAGCATTTGCTTGCTATTCAGGATGTCATTAGACGTTGTGTATGATAGCAAATGGATTTAAAAAAAACATGTTGATCAATTATATTTCTTTATGTATCCTTGGATTATTTTAATGTGCTGTTTGAGATTATGAAACCCAATTTGTTTTATTTTGTATTGAGGCAGATTTTAGATGAATCTCCAAATTTCAAATTATTAGATGAGATTGCTCCTGTCCATGATATCACCTTAATGGATAAGAAGTATTATCGTTTAGAATTACCCTTGACTAATATTGCTGCAGAAGGTTTCAGGCTTCATGATGCACATATTAGTCTTTATGAGAAAACAGATCCCAATAATCCAAATTTGGGACTTTCGCACTTTACTGCGATATTTCATGACCGGAATGGTCAAACGTATCGAATGCATTTGTATTTGAATCGTTTCGACGCTCTGGCATGTCCAGCCACTTGGGAGTTATTGGAGGATGGTGAGCGCTATGTAAAAGTTTCTCCACCAGAAAATCTGGATTATTTCATTCATTCTGTATGGCAGCTAGGTCTTCCTTGTTTGCAATTGCTGCGAAAAAAACAAAAGGAAGTAGAGGCTAAATTGCTTAGTGATTACCACAGATTAAACGAGGAAACGATTTTACTTAGCAGGGATTTGGATAAAAACAGACCAGTTTATTTAGAAAAGCTTGATGAATTAATTCAAACGGTTAAGTCATTGAGCCAAATTTCTGAAAATAACCATTGGTCGAGAGAAGCTCTCTATTTGATGAAAACACGCAAGCATCTATCCTCTATGCCAGAACCAACTCTTGAGCCAGTCAACAAGAGTGATGGAGATCATAAAAAAGACAGCGAAGCAGAAGTCGTTGCCTTACCCTCAAAGCAAAGAGCTGAGCCTACAAAAACTAGCCAAGACAATACCAGGCTTGCTCAATGTACCTTATTTTCCAAGTCATCCAAAGCTCAGCGCCATGTGGTTATGAAAATGGAGCGTGACATTAACAGAATAAAAGAATTGTATGCTCAAGTATTAAAGACAAAAGATAAAAAAATTAAAGCAGTCCTTTTAATTGATCTGCATTGGAAAATCAAAGATATTAATTTAGAAACGGAAGAGTTACTGACAAAAGAGCAAATACAAGTCTTAAATGACATCGAAGGCCGTGCAAATAAAGAAGCCAAGTCGCTCCTGGAAAGAGCCTTGTTTGCTGAAGAGTTTGAATACGCTCAAACCCTGTCTCCCTATTATCATTTGCTTAATAACGATATGTTGGTTCTTGCTCTTACTCAGAGAAAAGCTGATCTTTTAAACTTTTTAGTGACTAAAGTAGGTTTGCCTATCAATAGTTATCCAATTAAAGCGAAAGCGCAAACGTATTCTAATGCCGTTGAATATTGCTTCTCAGAACACAGTGAGTCACTGGTGGACTGCTTTAGTGTATTAATAAAAAACGGCGCTAGTCTGATGCAGCCTATTGGCTTACATAAATTACCTCTGGCTCATCTTCTTTTGTCTGAAATCCCTAAGCATCCTTTGTATGCCGCTTTAGAACAAAACAAAAGCTTAACTCTCAGTAACAAGCAATTCTATGCTCATTTAATTAATGCACTAAAATCATGTTTATTATCTGGTGATATCGAAGGTGACCAGAAAATTGCCCTGGAAGAGTCTATTGTGCGATACGAGCACTTAAAGACTAATGTAAAAAACTCATCCTCACTGCTGAGTCCTCAAAACCAGGCATTGGCTGATGAAATAAGCGATATTAGCAAAAAATTATTGCCTGACGCTGTGGCTGAAGCAATTGAGAATGATGAGGAAATATCAAGAGAAAAAGCAATCACTGATAAAGAATATAAAGAGTTGATTCGTAAGGTGAAGGCATTTTATCATAAAACCGGAAAGAACTTTGCTTTTCAATCCTTAATTAATTCAGCCAATCAGGAATTGAAGAAAGAATTATTAGAAATTGACTTTAATATCGACATTAGCTTTAGCGAGCTTAAGGAATCCATACTGGAAAACTTAAGCAAGGAAAGATTAATGTTTAGCTATTGCAGTGAATTAATAGACGTTCAGACAACAATCATGCAAATATCGCAGGGAGCGAGCAGAAAGAATAAAAACCTGAAAAAACTCAATGCGCGACATGCTGAGCTTATCGAATTGCTCACAGATTTAAGCCAAAATACGCCTCAATCTATGCTAAAAGAAGCCAATGAATTTCAAGATTCTTTTAGTCAGCTTCAAGATTTATTGAATGGCTTGAATCAATTGGAGGGTCCTTTGGGCATGCTTGCTGGAGTATTAAATCAATTCCTAGAGGGCTCAACATCGGAATCAGAATCTTTTGGTATGAAGCTATAAGACAAATGGCATACTAGTGTTCTGACAAGCGAAATACAATTTAGTCTTGTGCATCAAGCATCATCTGTGACTGGATTTAGGTGCTCAAATGACGTATTTTTTTTATTAAAATCAATAAAATAGATGGAGCGATCAGTAAAGTGTTCTTGATCAAATACACGCCAGGTAATTTGGCACTTTTTCTGATTCGCTTCAATCACATAATAGCTGTTTAAATTATCTTTGCTTCGTGAGCACAGTAATGAGCCCGCATGCAGCGCCAAGCAGGGGTAGCCATTATTTTTCGCTATTAAACTTAAATGAGCATAGTGTAGATGACCTGTACACACCAAATGAATGGTACTTTGCTTTAAAAAGCTTAAAAGTGTTTGAGCATTCGCTAATGGCTTGTGTAATCCTTCCATATAATCAAAATTATGGTGAAAAAAGAGCAAATTTAATTTTTCATCATCCGGTTTAAAATATCTTTTAATCCTATTCAATGTTTCATGAGATAGTTTTCCATCCTTTAATTGCAAGGGATTGACACTATTAACTCCCAAAATTCGTACAAAATCGTTTTCAAAGGTAATGGTTATATCTGGATTAATGTAGCGTTTGTAATGGCGAAAAGGGGACATAAACCGCGCCACAAAGTTATAAAGCGGAATATCATGGTTGCCCGGAACAGTAAGTGCTTTAACTGGTAGTTGATTTAAAAATGAGCAAAACTCCCGGTATTGATACGAGAGTCCTCGTTGAGTCAAGTCTCCTGAAATAAGAATAAGATCTGGTTTATTGAGGGCAATTTCCTGAACAAATTTATTTAAAACCTTAGGTTGATGTATCCCAAAATGCAAATCAGAAATATGGATAATTTTCATATTTTTTTAGTCAGTAGTTTCAGTGATTTAGGTAAAATTTTATAATAAAGAGGTGGGGTTATAGCCAGTGTGTCTCCATCTAAAGATATGGTAATTTTATTTTTATGAAGAACATCGACCTTCAGAGGTAATCGTGTCTGCATTATTTCAAAACGATCCTTATTCGTTAAGAAATCAATGAAAAATTTGAATAAATGCAATTTTCTACGTTTGTAATAATAAATACCCAACTTCTCTTTTTGAAAACTTTCTCGAATGAATTTGAGAGGAAATTCATAGGTATAGCAATTGTTGCTCACCATAAAAAAAGAAGTACGTATTGATATATCAAGTTCCTTATTTTTTATTAATAAAGCATAAGAGCTGTGGTATAACAAGGCTTTGATAAAACTGGGAATATAAGTAAGCCATTTATTATAAAAATTTGTATAATAATCACGATTTTTTGCTAATTTGGAATAAAAGCCGACTGAAGAATTATTAATAAAGATATGGCCATTGACTTCTGCTACGTCAATCGTGGTCGTTATTTTTTCCTGGATTGCTGTTATTAATTCCTCAGTTGTTGACGGTAAATTCAGCTCTTTGGAAAAATGATTCATAGTTCCCAAAGGAAGCACTCCAAGAACAACAGAAGTATTGGTACACCATTGCGCAGCACTCCGAACAGTGCCGTCTCCACCCCCGATTAATAGTAAAGGGTATTTTGAGCAACAATGCTGAATATTATTTTCCAATTGTTGGGGGTCTGCTTCGTATAATTGATAATCAATGCCATGCGCTCTGAGTTCGGATAAATAATCTTCCATTCGGTGTGCATTTTTAGCTTGATTATTGATAATAACCGCAATGTCTGTCATGAAGCTCCCCAATGCTCTGGTTACTTAAAGTTTAGGTTACATTCAAAAATTATAGTAAGACAACATGGAATCCCATCAGACATTTTAATTTTATTAACTTAGGCATGAAAGACAGATTTTTTTGAGAGCTCAATTAGTTAAATAAAATAAAAAGTCTACACTTCTATTTTATAGGGACATTAAAGTTAATTAAGGATAATAACGTGAATTTTGATAAATTATATCAGCATAAGGCATGTACTGCGGAAGATGCAGTTGGCCTGATTCCCCAAACGGCGGTAATTTCAATGGGGATGAGAGTGGCAACTCCCCCAGCTTTATGTCAAGCCTTAGCTCAACGAGCAAAAGCAGGCGATTTAAAAGAAGTAAAAGTTTATTATCTTCGGTGCGGTGATGTTGCTTTGCAGACTATTTTTCAAGAAGATGTACTTCATATTATCAAGCCTTATTCATCCATGATGTCTAAAGGAGAGGTTTTACTGGCCCAGCGCGGTTATGAAGAAGGTAAAAAATATATAAATTTTGTACCAATTAGCTTTAGTCGGTATCCTGAAACTATTAAATCAATTACTAGACTGGACGCATTTATTGTTACTGTTGCGCCCATGGATCAATATGGTTTTTTAAATTTTGGTACGAATGGTGATTATGCAATTGAACTGGCACGTTATGCTGATCGACTAATTGTTGAGGTTAACGAGAACATGCCCAGAACGGCTGGTTCTACTTTAGTACATGTCAGTGAAGTAGATGTCATTGTTGAAAATACAACTTCTTTAATTGAAGAGCCTTCAAAGCCAGTAAGTGAATTAGATAAGCAAATTGGTCAATATATTGCATCTTTAATACCTGATGGTGTGACCATTCAAATGGGAATAGGCGGGGTGCCAAATGCTGTATGCGAGCAATTAATCAGCCATAAAAATCTCGGTATTCATACTGAGGTTATGACAGCAGGTATGATTGATTTAATTAAGCAAGGCGTCGTTACGAATACCCACAAAACATTGAACCCGTATGTGAATGTGTTTACATTTGCTATTGGTGACAGGCAGCTTTATGATTTCATTAATAATAATCTATCCATGGTGTGTCTGCCTGTTTCCTATGTTAATGAACCCACAATTATTGGCAAAAATCACATGATGACTTCGATTAATGCCTTTATTGAAATTGATTTTAGTGGGCAAGTGAATGCTGAATTTATCGGCCATCAGTTCTCAGGCGTAGGAGGGCAGCTTGATTTTATTCGTGGTGTGCATTATTCACCCGGTGGAAAAACCATTATTGCAAGTAGTTCGACAGCAAAAAATGGTACAGTGTCAAGAATTGTACCTAGATTAGCTACTGTTGTTACTGACACACGTTTAGATATTGATTATGTAGTTACTGAATATGGGATAGCCCAATTAAAAGGACGTTCTACGACTGAAAGAACACATCAGTTGATTAAAATTGCCCATCCTGCGTTTCATGATGAATTAATACATCAAGCCAAACAACAGGGTTTTATTTAAGGATAATTACAATGGACTTATCAACCTCTCCAGCCATTTTATTTACTCCTGCCAATAAGCCTGAGCTTTTTGATAAGGCTTTAGCGACTGGAGCTGACAGTCTTATTTTAGAACTTGAAGATGCGGTTCCTCCAGAGGAGAAAGAGCAGGCAAGGTGTAATGTTTTGCATTTTTTAGCAAGTAAAAATTTTGCTAATTTGCCCATTATTATTCGTATTAATCATATCACAAGTGACTATGGGCTTTCTGACTTACTGGCCTTGAAGCAATCTAATGTTCCTTTTGATGCCATTTTATATCCTAAGGCTGAAAGTCCAGATGAATTAAAGCTTATTTACGACATTCTTCGTCTTGAAGCTAAAAAAATTAAATTATTTGCCTTAATTGAAACAGGAAAAGGGATGAGTCAACTGCGGTCAATTGTTACCAATTCCCCTGTTTCCGGCATTTTCTTTGGTGCTGCTGATTTTGCAGCCGATCTTGCGTGTCATTTGAGTTGGGATTCTCTGTTATTTGCTCGCGCACAGATTATACAAGCAGCCAGCTTGACTAAAATAGCAGCTATCGATTCGCCATTTTTTGATTTTTCTGATGAGGAAGGGCTTATTGATGAAACTATCAAAGTAAAAGAACTTGGGTTTAAGGGAAAAATGGCTATTCATCCTAAACAAATAGCGCCTATAAAACAAAGTTTTTCTCCTACTGCTGAGCAGATCGATAGAGCAAAAAATATTGTAACTTGCTTCGAACAAGCGAAAGGAAAAGCCTGCCAATATAATGGAGAAATGATTGATACTCCTGTTTACAAGCATGCGCAGCAGGTACTTAAATTGGCAGAGAATATAAAAGGGAAAAGTCATGAATAATCAAAGTTATGTATCAGTTGGAAATAATCGTATAAGAGAGGATTTTGGTTTTTACTTTGAGGATTTCATTATTGGTCAAATCATAGAGCACCGACCAGGTCGAACAATTACGCAAAATGACAATATCTGGTTTACTTTGTTGACTATGAATACCGCTCAGTTGCATTTTGATTCTCATTATGCAGAGCAAACAGAATGGAAAAAAACTATAGTGGACAGTACTTTTACCTTGGCTATTATCACAGGCATGACGGTTAATACTATTTCTAAAAAAGTTGTAGCGAATCTTGAATGGGATAAGGTTAAATTATTAAAGCCAGTTTTTGAGGGTGATACCATTTATGCTGAAACTGAAATTAAAGCCAAACGTGAATCAAAATCAAGACCTACTCAAGGTATTATCACTGTAGAAACAAGAGGTATGAATCAGCATAAAGAAGTGTTTATGTCTTTTGAGCGTACGGTGTTGGTTTATAAACGGGGTGGTGCTCCTGATTATTCTATTTAAATTGAATCGTAGGAAATCTGCAAATACATAACCTTCGAGTATATACGTACAATAATAAATCAATTTGCCTTATAATAAATAAGCTCATTCTTCAAACTATCGAGGTCATTTCACCCGGATTTGTAGAAGTCCGAACACTATGAGACCGAATGATTTATTCTTAGTCTAATTTGATTAGAATTTTAATTGTCTACCTTTTTCTTTTTGCATTTCAGCGTCTGGATCTTTGGGAACGCTCTCCTTAAGTGCCAGGTTTCTCTGAATTGTAATGAGCTTTTTCTGGTTATCATATGCTTTTATTAAATCACCCACCTCATAATCATACGTCGCTTTAAAATTTTTTACTGGCGATGAAAAACCAGCTGCTGCTTTTGCTGCCAAATCGATTGACTGATTGGTTTGTCCAGGTTGTATTATTACTCTCGGTTGTTCTCCAAATAGCCATTTTGAGAATATATTTGGAGTATAAACCTGGATAGTAGCTTGTGCAGATGTTTGGTTATCCGTTAACGTTATTGTTCCCTTATATCCAGTGAAATAACTTAACCACGATTTTGGCCGATCTACAGTTGCTTGAACATGATCACCTATTCCTGGGAAAATGTTATTGATGTTTACATCTGTTGATTGCAACAAGAAGTCCAACTTTTTAAAAGTGGAGTCTTTATTGAGAGTGGTTGAAACAAGTTCATATCCCGGGCTGGTTTTAACGAAATTCAACTCAAATGGCTTTGCTTTAATTTCACTATATATTTCTTCTAAAAATTGGACATCAAAATCTCCACCATTATTAGTCCCTCTGAGATTTCTTTTAAGTCCATCCAGAGTCATTTTATTTTTCTCGGGTAAACTTGGCTTATGCAAATCAGTATTAAGCATTATGGTTTGAAATGCTAAAACATAGGCAGCATCCGCATTAGAAACTACATCAGGATTTTGCTTGGAATAGGCTTCATTAAAGCTTTGAACTAAGCGGTCAATTTTTTGAGCTTCTCCGGGTAATTTAAATGCTTTTAAAAAGGTTCTTAAGCCTTCGACAAAACTCTGTCCATTGAAGTCCATTTGACTGGTAAAAGATTTTAATACCTGTTGATTTTCTGCCTCATGACCACTCAAATAATCGCCAACAGCCTCTAAATCCAAATTTTTTCTTTGTTGATGAAAGAACTCGGCAATCTCTTCGTTGGGAGAAATTTTATATTGTTCACATATTTCTTTTATTTATCCCATTTTTGGGCTTGGCATTGAAAGCCTCAATTATTTCTCTCTGTACCTTTACAATTTCTGGATGCAAATCTGCTCCTTTGTCTAATTAACCGCTGAACACTGCTTAAATAAAAAATAAATCAGTATTTCGTTTTAATAGCGATCAGTAATGACTATATTATAATCTAATTGTTCTATATTTGTTTTTTTAGACAAAAAACTCCGTTTACTGGAGTTGTTTCTGATCACAAAAATGTCGTATTGTGCTTTATTAGTTCTATACTAACTAATATAGAATCAGATTGAAGATAAATGACTATGGAAGACGAATCCAAAGTCAAAAATGGGTTAAAAGCAGAAAAAGAGCAGCTTAATCAAAAGTGGATTGAGCACTTATTGAATAACCCACGCTGGGGGCCTTCCGTCGTTAAGTTAGCAATGGCAAGAAAAAAAGAAAATCGGAATAAACGTGGTGAGGCATTTAACTGTTTTGTGCTGAGTAGACCACAAAATGCCTTTGAGGAAGATGAATACCGGAAATTCCTGGATAAGTTAAAAAATAACATTAAAGATTTTGGCGGAACGACCCGATTTCAAATCGCTCTTTTTACCGCGGATAACCATCACTGGACAGCATTTGATTTTTTTATCGTTGATGGAAAACTTCATGTTTTTTGTTTAGATGCAGCTAATGATAGTGCAGGAGATGCCGCGCTTGATGAAATCATGAGCCGATTTCCTGATTGCGATGCTTACCGGTTAGAGCCTGATAGAGCTCCAAAAGCGAAGGATTCAAAACATTTTCGTTTGATTCAAACTGACCGGGAAAATTGTTCACGAATGACCATTGAACATATTTTGCTGTTGTCAAAAAAGAAATTTTTATTTCATGAGAATCTTGTCAACTACAAACTGGTTAATGGGGTGAAGCTGATTAATCCTGATACACTATTCAGGCAATCTCCTGATCTGTATCGCATGACTCAAATCGATTCTATTCTGGACAGTCTTATGATTTCATCACCAAAAGAGGCGCAACGATTAGTCAGTAAGAAAGGTTTGAATGCAGAGCAGTATAGGGATTTGCATGGGCATACATCAGGTAAACAATCCAAATCATCAAAAAATACAACCATCGATTATAAGAGACAGAATGTGGAGAAAAATCTTTTAGCTTTTTTAACCGAGAGTGAGAAGAAGCATTTAGAAAATATTCTCGAGAACTCGGAAAAACAATGGTCTGAGTTTTTAGAGATGTCTCAGACAGAACGCATAAAATTTTTATTAGGCAATATCAGAGAGAGGCCTTTTAAAGAAATTGCTGGGAATATTCTAGGTAAAGGCATAAAAGACAGACTGGATCAGAAAAAATACATTGAAAACGACGTGATTAAAAAAAGTTCTTTTACTCTTTTTAAAGGTATTGATAAGCATTTTGAAATCAAGAAAATTAAAGCAGAAATTAATGAACTGGAAAAGGCTTTGAAAATAGTGAATCAATTATCTAATGACACAAGTGCTGATGAAGTATTGTTAGATTTACAAAAACAAAAATTACCTCTTGGGATAAAAGGAGAAATAGGGAGTG
This sequence comes from Legionella pneumophila subsp. pascullei, assembly GCF_900637585.1. Taxonomy (NCBI): domain Bacteria; kingdom Pseudomonadati; phylum Pseudomonadota; class Gammaproteobacteria; order Legionellales; family Legionellaceae; genus Legionella; species Legionella pneumophila. The sequence goes on along the minus strand of NZ_LR134380.1, from coordinate 2,201,300 downwards.
CCAGAGAAATTTACACGCTCTTAGACGGGGAAAAATCCAATTTCCAGTCTCATAAAATGTAGTAATTGAAATTTCATCTGACAGACACTTCTTGAAAACAAGTAACTGTCAGATTAAGTCTAAACTACTGCAATTAAGTCAGCCTTTTCATTTTTCCCATGATTAAACAGTCGTTCAGTAAAAATTCATCCAAAAACTGATGCTGTGCAGGTAAGCTATGATATAATTTGATCAGGCTTGATGTTATTTTTTCAAATTTTTCGATTTCTTTTTTATCAATTTTCTGACCTTTGGAATCTAATTTTTCTTGTATGTGTTCTTGGTTTTTTCCCCAAAAATCATTATATTTTTGATATATCAAATTTGCTTTTTTTGTCAAATTATCGATCTCATCAGCCAGGTTTTGGAGAATTTTTATATTAGACTTTAAGTGCTTACATGTGTCTTTATCTAAAGACTCTTCCTCTGTTTCGTCAAGCCAATTTTTGAATGATTTCATTCTGTCAAAATGAGTCTGACATTTCTTTAATGCATCATTTGCTGCATTCCATTCTGATTCAAGATTTATATCGTTCTTGTTTTTAGACTTTTTTCGTTTTGATTGAATGTTATTCAAATTATTTTGAGCTCTTTCCAGGTCATATTCAGCGAATCGCAGGGCATCAGTGATGTTTTTATACAATTCACCGTCTTTTGATAAGTGACCTTTATTTGCTTCTAAAATTGCCACAAGAAATTTGATATCCCGATTTAAGTATTTTTTTAAAACAGCTGGTGTATGAAGTTCTTCATCATATGAAGAAGCAATATTCTCGTTGACAGGGTTATTGTTGTATTTTTCTAAAATTGCTATGAAAGATATAGATGTATTTTTTTCACGTTTAAAAAACATTTCAAGATCCTATGGTTAATATTTTTTCTAATAATTCTTATTTTAACCAATTAATCTGGAGAGTTAATTAACGCTTATGTCGAATTTGCGACATAATAGGGTCTTGCTCATTGCCTGATAGTGCTTGTCTTTAAAGCCAACCATTGATTAGACTCCATTTTCTTATACAGGCAGTTGATTTTGACAGGCTAGCATTTAAAATGGCGACATCAACCCCTTAATAATCCGCGTGCAAGATTAGCATTCATTGGAGGATAGGACTAATGTTGGCTCCTGAAATATCCTTACTGGATTATCTTCCAGGCTATATTGGTTGGAAGGATTTAAACCGCAATTATTTAGGTGCAAACAAAGCATTATTGGAATTGAAAGGGTTTCGTGATGTAGAAGAGCTTGCTGGTAAAACAGATGAAGAGCTGTCGCCTTGGGCTATTGAAGAGAACAAAATATTCCAGCAGCAAGATTTGTGCGTATTAAACGGCGAAAAGGTAGCAACAGTACATTTCGATTCAAAGACTAGTCAAGTTTTCTTGCTGGAAAAATGTCCTTTAACACACGAGGACAATAAGGTGACGGGATTGATTTATTATTGCCATCCTTATCCCAAGAATGAAATATTTAGAGTTTTAAGGCAGTTTGATGATAAATTGCATTTAAGTCCCCATTATTACACACTGAATGACAATAAAAATATCTATGGATTAACAGATCGTGAGCATGAATGTGTGTTTTTATTAATAAGGGGGAAATCTGCAAAAGAAATAGGTGCTTTGCTTTCTCTATCAAAACGGACTATAGAGTCGTACATAGAAAATATTAAGAATAAAATGGATTGCAGGAATAAGGCTGAAATACTGGTAAAAGCGATATTAAATGATTATCACAATTACATCCCTGCAAGACTAAATCAAGTGGCTATTATTAAGTCACTTTAATCATTATGATGCTAATCTTCTACCGTATAAATACGGTGATTGAAGCAAGACCGAATACTATATTATTTTACAAACTTACCCGAATCATTTTAAAGGAAATCCACATGCGACGATTATTGATTACCATGTTTATTTTTTTATTATCTAATGCAGGATTTTGTGCGCCTGTTTTTGAAATTATTCCTCTTGGAGTCTATGGTGGTTTGAAAGATGGAAATTTATCAGCTTATTTAATAAAGGCCATAGAGAGCAAAAATTATACAGCCCTTGATGGGGGCACTTTGGTGCATGGGCTTGAAGTCGCAGTGGATAGACAATCCCTGCCTAATAAAAAGGTTGACGATTTGCTGCAAAAATATATTCCAGCTTACCTTATTTCTCACGCACATCTTGATCATCTTATGGGGCTTGTGATGGCGCAACCGGAATTGCGAGAAAAGCAAACGATTATGGCGCGTGAAGAGACAATGCAGGCATTGCAGAAAAATATTTTTAATTGGTCTGTCTGGGGAAATTTTGGAGATAGTGGAGAAATGCCTCATTTGAATTTTCAACATTATCAAACTATGCCATTACTCCAGTGGGTTGCTATTCCTGATACTGATCTGCACGTTAAAGCGTTCCCTTTGAGTCATGGTGAAATGGCATCAAGCGCATTTTTAATCCGTTATGAGACTGAATATGTCCTCTATTTTGGTGATACTGGCGCTGATAGCATTGAAAAATCAACAAACCTGGAGAATATTTGGAAAGAAATTGCGCCACTCATAAGAAATAAGCAACTTCATGCCATTATGCTGGAGTGTTCCTTTTTAAACTCACAACCAGATGACAAATTATTTGGTCATTTAAAACCAAACCTATTTATGTCTGAGTTGCGACAACTGGCGTCGATTGTTGATCCTTTAGATTTGAGAAACTCACTACGCGGATTACCCGTTGTTGTTACGCACATTAAACCCATGCTAGCTGACTTTTCAAATTCTAATGAAGATACAGAAAAACAGCTAATAAACGAATTGTCTCAGGAAAATGACATTGGGGTAGAATTAATTAAACCTGAGCAAGGTATCAAGTTAAGTTTATAATTTGGCGTAATTTCGTGATAGCCGCCAACAGGGGTAATTCAATTAAGCATTCCTGTATCTACTCATAAGGTTCCAGTTCAAGGACGTCGTTACGTGCTTGAACTGGTATGGACTCAGATTCATGTATATGCTTTCCGGCTTTAACGTAATGTCTTTATCGGAAACTCCGGAATAGTAACACCATGTTCTGTAAGTTGTTTTTTGCATTGATTATGGAAAAAAGTGTGGGCTTCAAATTGTTTTCTTACAAGCGCGTATTCATTGCCCGCGTCTTGTGTTGACTCGTTTAAACTGATTTCTTGAATTAAGTTTGCATTGTAGAAATTTCTTCGTAGAGAATCTTCAATGGTTCCATGTGAACGGTTAAATACAAAGTGAATTTTAGGATTATTAATTGCATCAACGAGCAAGGATTTGGCAGCAATATTCATTTGATGCCTCAAATCAGCATCAAATTTAGGGCTAAACCATTTTCTTGCAAATGGATAGGCGGGTTTGCCTCCCATTAGTTTTAAGGCCACATCTCTAACAGTGAATTTTTTATGGTAATCTTCGACTGGGGAGTGACCTCCGTTTAATGTTATAATTTCTTTAATTTCCTCCTTACTGAGGAGTATTAATTTATTCGTATCCTTATTGTTAATAGCCTTTATTTTTTCTTCAATTAAATTGAAATCATTAATTTTTACCTTTTCATATTTTCCATCAGGCTTAATATAATACAGCTCCTTAACACCGCTCTCTTTGAGAAATATATAGCTGTTTTTGTATTGTTCTGGATTTTCAGGTAATTCGGACATCAAATGGAGGTGATGTGTTTTTACTGCCCTGAAAAATTTCATTTTCTCGTTAATTTTTCTTTGCGTAAAATTGCTTTGTAAATAATCCTCGCCTGTTCCATTATTTTCTTTGCGTTCTATTATCTTTCCTTGGTCATTGATGCCGTCGAATTCCTGATAATTATTAGTTCCAGGAATCTTAACTAAAAAGGAGCGCTGCATTGAAATGGCCAGCGCGTGGGCATAATACTCAATTGATTTTTTCAATAATTGCTGTTCTGGAGAGTTGTCTTCCGCATCAATCATGTTTAGCAAACCACTGCGTTCAATAATTTGATTTCTTAAATTTTCCAGGGTGGTGTCGACACTTTGTTCTTCACCTTCAATAAAGCATACTTTTTTTGTTGGGGGTAAAGTATTTAACTCATAAGTAAATTCACTGGCGGAATGAAAAGAGGATAGTTCATTAATCCAGGACTGTGTTACCCATTGAGTCACCCAGTTACCTTTTTCCATGTCACCTAAATAGCATTCTTTCGCTTTCTTAATAGCCGGATTTCTAATCTGCTCCCATTGTTCAGAATGGCTGATTATTTTCGACTCAAGTGATTCTAAAACACTTTTAATGGTATCTAATTGCGCTTTGGCCTGTTTTTCATAGCTTTTGTTATCTTCCTCAGTCAGTGCTTTTATAGCCTTATTTTCAAGTTCAACTTCTCGTTTGTACATTGATTCAAGCTGGACTAATAAACCCATTTGTTCAGCATAATCGAGATGGTTTTCAGGCGCTGCAGCAATTTTTTCTCGCTCTCCTGCGTTAGGTGTTGCTGGTATGGTACTCAAGGCAGAGTGATTTGATGCATATCCTTTTAAACCTTTAACCAATTTGTTATAGACGACTTCATAAACATTGTTGTCCCCATGATTCTCCAATTCGGTGATCGGTTTATTAGTTCTTATCCTGTTTTTTAATTCATGGTAGGCTGCCTCAAAGTGTCTTTTATTCTGTTGGTGCGTTTTTATAGACGGATTGTATATTTCAGTAATAGTAATTGGCAGGGGTGGTAATATTTCATCAGTAACTTTGAGCTTGGTAAGCGCTTCATGCACCAGTTCTAATTCCTTGATAAGTTTGCTAATTCCTTTATTGAACTGAAGCTTATCCGCAGTTGCTTTTAATTTTTCGAGTTGAATTTGAAACTCTTTAATTGTAGTGAAAGCGATTTGTAGAAATTGACTTTTATGAGTTTGAATCTCGATCGGCGTTAGCAATTGAACGAGAGTTGCCACAGTTTTTTGAGCTGTAATCAATATTTCTCGTTCTTCTTCCTCATAATCAAATTGATCAAGTAAAGATTCGGAAGCCAAGGAACAGAACTCTTCTTTAAGCCGTTGATTGCCTTTAGCTTGCAGGACATCATTCCAATCATGATCCAGGGTTTTGGGTTTTACAACAACCACATCAAGGCCTGCTTTGCGAAAGCAAGCAACAGCATCATTCAAATTATCAACCGCTTTCTTATCGCTATCATTGTCTGCAAGCAAAACAATTTGAGCCCCCGGTGCTACTTGAGCCCGGATTACAGGAATGGCATGAACCATCTCGGTAATGCCAAGCGAGGCCATCACCGTATAATCACCCTTAAGGATTCCTGCAATGGAAGCCGCTGTTTCTACACCTTCAGCAATAAAAAGGCGAGTCGGATCACTTCCTTTTTTTACCAGAGCAGCTTTACCGAAGGAATCAATGTATCGCCTGTCTTCGATTACTGTTTTACCATCATTTTTAGGTTTTGCTTTAGTGCCATCTGGATTAAGATCGACTGTTTGCACCCCGATTATTTTTCTACGCGCATCAATAACAGGAGTGATCAATCGATTGGGTTTAGAGCCTTCGGGCGGCAGGGCGCGCATTTCACATTGGCTTATCGTTGTTTCGGGTAAACCTCTGGTTAACGACAGATAGCTTTTCGCTGCATGGTTATCTTGTATAGGTTGAGCCTTATCCCATAAGCTCTTTGCGATTTCTATATTTTTTTTGTAATCTGCATGTTGCTTAATCTGTTTCACTTTTGGAAGCTCGATTACTTGCTTGGATTTAGCCATTTGACACCTCAGCGTTTGTATATACTTGAATTAGAACTCTAATCATTTGTTTGGGACAAATTATACATAAGAAAAATTAAGTGTTTATTAAGGTGCCAATTAACACATAAATTAATCAGTTTGGTGGGGTTTATTATCTCTGCCTGTGCTTGTATGACTTATTTCAGACGGACAAAATCGTGAGAAAAATTGCTGCCCCTGGTCTTGTCGCATGGAATTTCATGGCAACCGTATAATGGAGTAGGGAAGAATTCAATTTAAATGATTCAACGGAAAATTTTTTGAGCATCTTTATATCCTGTGTCGATACGCCTTTGTATCGATTTGCGGGAAAAATCAAAAGAAGCGGTTGTATTTTCATCGTCTGAGCTTTCTATATAAATTATATCTTGAATATATTTGTAATTAAGCAAGCGTTTATAACCTGGAAGCCGTCTTATAAAGCTATTTTCGGGAACTATCTTTTCAATTTCCTGTATTGTTTCAACATACTCATTAATTTTTTCGGTTAATTCGGTATTGAAACGTATTTTATTGGAAAAAATGATTTCAAATACTCTATCAAAAACTTCAGGCATATTCGTCGGTATTTTTCCATGACTGGGGAAAAGATTAATCACAATAATTTGCTTTTCAACGTTTGGATCGGGATTAAGTTTTTCCATAACCGGGGATAGCGGGGTATTTGAAAATAAACCACCGTCCCAATAATGAGTATTCCCAATGATTGTCATGGGAAAGCCAGGAGGCAAACTGCCGCTGGCTAATACATGCAAAGGAGTAATTTCTGTACGGTTATTACCCTGATTCTCAAAAACGCTGTTTTTACCTGTTGCAATATTTGTTGCTGTGAGAATTAAATGGATTGGGCTATTATTAAGCTTTTCAAAATCAATGTATTTTAACAATAATTGCTGTAGAGGCGTTGTGGTATAAAGACTGGTCCAATAAGGCATCGACCAGTAATCAGTTCGCAAATGATAAAAAGCCGCATTGCCAAAGAGTGACAGATAAGATTCTGTATCGTCAGGGAATAGCTGGGCAGAAAAAACCGTCAGTTCTTCCCAGATTGCTTCCAGAGTCTGGATAGGATCGTCTTTCGCTCCAATCAGTGCTGCTGCATTGATAGCCCCAATAGAAACGCCTGAAATAATGTTTGGCGAAAAATTGGCTGAGGCATAGAGGTATTTTAATACGCCTAACTCATAAGCTCCCAGTGCTCCGCCTCCCTGAAGTACAATGGCCGTTTGCTTCATGGATGTCCTTATCATTGTCACACTGTATCAGCTAGTATAGCAGGTAAATTATACAACAAATGATGTCGGGTCGTTATTCTGTAAATAGTAATCAAGCACTAACTCGAACCTGCAAAATGATGTGACAGATTTATGGAGTTATGGCAGCTGATTTTAAGCATTTTGACTTTCCTAGAAAAAATATTATTATGAATAATTCCATTAGGGATTAAATCGCTTATGTTTTTATAGCGGCAATAATTCCATACACGCAAAGCCTTGGTTTCGTGATGTGTTTTGTTGTAATGAATCGGAGTAATTGGATAAATGCTCGCTACAGCTTGACGATAGATACTTACATCTGAATAAGACTATTCTTAATAAAACAGGAAGATTTGATGGAAGTTGAACGCATTAAAAATGAAGTAAAACTATTTTTACTCAACTCGTTTAGAATTAAGGATATTGGTTATTCGGATAATATTTTTGACACCGGTGCAATGCACTCTTTATTTTTCATTCAATTATTAGTTTTTATAGAGAAGAAATATAAAATTGATCTTGAGGTCGGTGAATTTGATCCGAACCAGTTAACTAGTATTGATGCCATCGCTCTCTTTATTTCCAGTAAACTATAATGGTAATAGGTCAGGCTCCCTATGTTGGATTTGGCACAAACGCTCAGAGTTGAGCTTTTACCTCTAGTTCAATACGAATAACTGTGATAGGGTTTGGTGGACAGACGACATGAAACAAACAAAACTTACTCTTTTTGGTGCGGGAACAATGGGTACAGGTATCGCACAGCTTTTTGCGCAATGCGGATTTCATGTCACTTTAATTGATAATCTCCACTCTCAATTGGATAAAGCAAAAGCCACTATAGCTAAAAATTTGCACTATCTGGCATTAACTCAAAATTTAGCATCGATCCAGTCTATTGAAACAATATTGGCATCAATTTCTTTTACAACACAATTAGATGAACTCAAGCAATCTGAATATATTATAGAAAGTATCACTGAGAATTGGGAAAAGAAAAAAGCATTGTATCAGGTATTAAATGAACAATGCAGTTCCGCCTGTATTTTGGGGGTAAATACATCTTCTATACCCATTACTAAAATAGCATCACTTGTTGAGCATCCTCAACGCGTTATAGGGGTTCATTTTATGAATCCAGCGCCGATGATGCCTATGGTTGAGGTGATTAAAGGATATCATACTGACGAATTGACAATAGAAAAAATCAGAGCGTTACTTGAACAAGTCCATAAAAAAATGATCGTCGTTAAGGACTCCGTTGGTTTTGTCAGTAATCGTGCCATGATGATTTTTATTAACGAAGCCATTTTTATGGTCCAGGAAAACATTGCATCAATCGAAGACATCGATGTTCTATTTAAACAATGCTTTGGGCATAAAATGGGGCCGCTGCATACTGCTGATTTAATTGGGTTGGATACGGTTCTTTATTCTTTAGAAACAATCTATTCAGAACTCAAGGATCCAAAGTATCGACCATGCTGGTTATTAAGAAACATGGTAGATGCAGGGCTTCTTGGACAAAAGACTAAAAAGGGATTCTATCAATATGAGTAGAATTGTAAACAGGCGCTAAGGAGAGGAACTTTGCCCAATTATCAGCCTCGACAAGTGAAACAACAACAGTTCTTTAATCGATTCATAGAAAATTGGCTTCACCCTCATGCGAAAATTTTTGATAAAGAACAAAACATTCCGCGTGATTTTTTTTATACATTAGCCCAAAATGGTTTTTTGGGCGCTTGTATTCCTAAACGCTTTGGTGGGCAGGAATGGGATGAATTGACCATTGGTATCATGCATGAATCCTTTGCTAAAGAGCTTTGTTCCTTGGCAAATATTTTAACAGTATTGGGCATGGTCAGTAAGTCACTTTTACAATTTGGTTCGAGAGCGCAGAAGCAAATCTGGTTACCCCGGATTGCCTCAGGAGAAACCTTAGCTGCATTGGCTTTAACTGAATCTGATATAGGTAGTGATTTGGAGCATGTTGAAACTCAGTTGTTGGATGCAGGTGATGAGTTTATTCTAAAAGGCAGAAAAAAATACATTACATTAGGGCAAATAGCTGATTTGTTTTTGGTTTTAGCAAATTGCCAGGGCCAACCGACTGTGGTTTTAGTTGAAAAAGACACGCCAGGCTTAATCGTTTCACCCATGTCTAATTTTTTAGGATTACGCTCTAATATGTTGGCAGAGATTTTTTTTGATAATTGCCGAATTCCTAAAATAAATCTGCTGGGTAGTATTGGCATCGGTTTTACCTATGTTATCCAAACTGCTTTAGATGAAGGACGTTATACAACAGCGTATGGATGTGTTGGTTTAGGGCAAGCCTGCCTGGATGCGGCTCGTAGCTATACACAGGTAAGAAAGCAATTCGATCGTAGATTAGACGAGCATCAACTCATTCAAAAAATGTTAACTGAAATGGTGGTGCAGGTGAAAGCTGCCCGGGAATTGTGTTTTTATGCCGGAGAGCTGAGACAGCAAAAAAATCCAGCATACATTGCTGAAACATTGATAGCAAAATACGTGGCTTCAAAAATGGTTGTTTTTGTATCTAATCATGCATTGCAACTGTTTGGCGCAGCGGGTTTTGAAGAAACTTATCCTGTTGAACGATATTATAGAGATGCCAAGGTAATGGAAATTATTGAAGGAACCTCACAAATGCATGAAATTCTCATTTCTAAACTTTGCATCAATTAATAGATAAGAGCAGGTATTTTTAAACATGAAGTCTTCTGATCAATGCACAACAATTTGTTCTTTATTCGAAGAGAAAGTAAAGCAATATCCGGAAAATACCGCTGTTTATCTGGAAGATCGTCGAATTTCGTATGATGTTTTTAATAAACAAGCCAATCAATATGCACGATATCTGCAGAAAAAGGGGTTGCCATTAAATGGAATTGTCGGCATTCAGCTCACGCGTTCTTTTGAAATGCTCGTGGCAATCTTTGCAGTATTAAAGGCAGGAGGAGCTTATTTACCGATAGATCCCATGGCTCCTGTCATGAGAAATCAAACCATCCTTGAAGACAGCCAAATCAAATTTCTAATTGTTAGTGATAGTTCATTATTCCCAGTACCCCCCGGGTTGCAAGTATTAAGCATTCATGCAAATGTGAGCCATGAGGATTGCCATAATTTAAACCTGCTCCGAGGAAAACAGGATTTAGCTTATGTGATGTATACTTCAGGCACGACTGGCAAACCCAAAGGAGTCATGATTTCACATCAGGCTCTGGTTAATCGTATTTTATGGATGCAAAACACATTTCCCTTGCAAAATCATGACGTGGTGTTTCATAAAACACACATTTGCTTTGACATCTCTGTTTGGGAGACCTGCTGGTGGTCTATTGCTGGCGCTGGAGTAGTACTTTTACCGCCTAGAAAAGAACATGACATCAAGCTATTTATTCAAATGATCGAGCAATATCAAATAAACGTTATTCATTTCGTACCCTCCGTATTACGAATATTTTTAAGTTATATTAGACAAGATTTTTCGATAAATCGTTTAAGTTCTTTAAAGTACGTATTTTCAAGTGGCGAGGCATTGGATGCCAAAAGTGTGAATCTATTCAATAAGTTATTTCAAGATCAGGAAGCATTATTAGTTAATTTATACGGACCCACAGAGGCCACAATAGATGTTTCCTGTTTTATTTGTGAAAAACACAAGCGTTATCGCACCGTTCCAATTGGAAAGCCTATCGAGAATACTCAATTTTTTGTATTAGATGAGGAGTTAAATTCAACCGGTTTCGAACCTGGAGAGCTATATATTTCCGGAGTTGGATTAGCTCAGGGTTATTTAAATAATCAAATGCTTACTCAGGCATCGTTTATAGACAATCCTTACTTACCAGGTGAAAAAATGTATCGAACTGGCGACATAGTCTGTTGGAATAAGGAGAATGAATTATTATTTTTAGGTCGCAAGGACGATCAGGTAAAAATACATGGTATACGTATTGAATTGGGAGAAATACAATATCATTTATTAGAGCACCCCAATATCCAGGATGCGGTCGTTGTCTGCGAGAAGGTGGACTTACTTGATCATAGAATGGTTGTGTTCTTAATTGCTAATAACAAACAAACAGAGCTTAGTATTGCTGAGCTTAAATCGTTTTTAAAAACCAGGCTTCCAGACTATATGGTACCTGAACATTACTTATGGTTAAGCGCATTCCCAATAAAAGACAATGGAAAAATAGACAAAGAGAAACTATTGAGTTTCATATAGCTTAGGCAACATCTGGCAAATAAAAATAATTAGGGAAAATGACTTATACTTAATTAAAAGCTAGTTGCAGGAATAATGTAGACTATGTTTTATGCCAGTAATCTCGTCCTATGTCGTCTGGGTAGTGTTTATTAAATGTTTAGTGCGGCCAAAGAAATGGAGCCATAAATTATGAATGCCAATAACCACTCAAACAAAATTGCTATTGTAGGCATGGCTGTAAAATTTCCTGGAGCCAATGATCTGGACGAGTATTGGGATCTATTGAGGTTTGGTAAAGAAGCTGTCAGTAAATTTTCTGCTGAGCAATTACAGCGTTCAGGTATTGCAGAGCAATTAATCGCCAATCCCAATTACAAACCCTACAGAGGGATATTAGATGACTTGGAATCATTTGATATCCCTCCGTTTGAAAATACCAGCAAAAATTTTGAATTGTTGGGTATTCAAGGCAAAGCGATGTCCCATTTAACTTATCGTGCTTTGAGTACTATGAGAAGCCAGGCAAATCACTCGAATAATTACACCAAAAATACGGCTGTTTATATTGGCGCAAATAACCAGCCAGCCTCTCATTTCCTGGGAGCAGCGTACTACCAGGCAATTGATACTCAAAAAGCGATAGAAAGGTATTATTCCAAAGTAATCGCACCTTATATTTCATATCAATTTGGGTTTCAAGGAAGTTCCATTGATTTATATACAGCCTGCTCTTCTTCTTTAACCGCGGTCATCCAAAGTTGTAGAGAGTTAAATAGTTATCAATGTGATATGGCAATTGCAGGTGCGTGTTTAATCGATATACCTCAGGAAGTTGGATATCTTTATGAAGAGAATGGCTTATTTTCCTCTGACGGCCATTGCCATTCTTTTGATGCTTCTGCCTGCGGCACTTTATACTCAAATGGTGCTGGATTGGTTGTTTTAAAGCGGCTTGAAGATGCCATTGCAGATAATGATCTAATCCATGCCGTGATTATCGGATCGGCGATGAATAATGATGGTAATTCTTCAAAAGAAGGATTTATGGCGCCTGGGGTTCATGGCCAATATACTTGCTTGCAGTCCGCTTGGAAAAACGCAGGGGTTGAGCCGGATGATCTGGATTATATTGCAGTTCATGGTTCCTCAACCAAACTGGGTGATGCAACAGAAATATATGCCCTGAAAAAAGCATTTAAAGACGTTAAAAAGACACACAGCTGTCCAATAAGTTCAGTAATAAGTAACCTGGGTCATACAGGCATCGTGTCCGGCATGGCGTCAATCATTAAAACAGTACTTATGCTCAAAAATAAGGCTATTGTTCCTTCAATTAATTTTGAAACTCCTAATCCAGATTTTATGTTGGAAGACTCTCCTATATACATTGCCACTGAATTTCAAGATTTCCCTGAAGTAAAAAAACACTATTTGGCCGGTGTTTCCAGCTATGGTGCAGGAGGCAGTAACACCCACCTGGTTTTGCGTAGCTATGATGAAAATTAGGGTTTTGTTAAACTGTCATTTTTGGTTTCGTTCGGCCTGAGGAGTGGCGAAAGCCACGTCTCGAAGGACATCTCAAAAGGCTTCGAGACGGTGTTACACCCCTCCTCAGCCAGAATGATGCGGATGGGATTGGGCCAAACAGATCTTGGTATCCGAATTATGCGAGGTTCTATCACGAACAAACCTCAGTACATCAGGGAGTAGCCGCTAACAGAATTTTTATCCTGGTGTTTTACCATACAGAAAATAATTCCTGTCACTGGGATTCAGCAGTGGAGTTCAATGGTATAAAACGATTCAGCTTACCCGAATACAAATATTTAATTTCAGGTACCTCAGTGATATTTATTTGGGCATCCATCAAGCCCACCTTGCTTAATCGTAAGCGTATATTCTTTTGCAATTGGCTCTTGTTTATAAAACCGGTGGTTACAACCCTGATATTAGCCCCATCGATTGTTTGTTCGACCTGATATTCCTGAATATTTTTTTCTGGCAAAAGTGCTCCTAAGAAAAGCGAATGATGTACAAAAATATTACCAGGATAATTAAAATCACATCCAGGCCGACCTTTAGGAGTTTGTATAAGCTGATGTTGGATGCCGCAATCACAGGTTTTATTTAAAAATAATATTTCATCCGAATTTTCATAGCGGATCAATGGTAAAGTGTAATTATATAAGTTAGTTATATACATCTTGGAAACCATGATTCCTTTGTCAACAGGGCGATTTTGTTCATCCAGAGGCTCAATAATGCATTGATCATCATTCAAATGCATCTCATCCACATTCGCCCGGCAATTTAGGCCAACCATTCCCTCAGTACAACCAAATACATTAAAAATATCCACATTAGGCCAAGTTTCTTTGATTAAAGTCAGGGTCTGCTCGAAAAGTGGCTCTCCTCCGACAAAAAGAATTTTGGGCTCAATTTTTAGTTGTCTTTTTTGAACTAGTTGACATACTTTATGAATATAGGAAGGACCAGCAGATAAAATATCAGGTTGAATTTGATTCAGACGTGTAATCACTATGTTTAATGGTGTTACAGCCATAGGCAGAAAATACATATTTTCATCACGTCGCCCAAAGGTTTTTGCTAAAGAGTAGGCCGCAATTGCCGTGTTTGTTACAAACAGGCTGACAATTCTTGAGTCTGTGTTTAGCTTTGCGGTTACTATTTGCGTGCGTTCATAATTGTAAAGTGGGTAGCGGATAAATGCCGTATGAAATGCAATCCATTCATCCCAATCATAAATAAATACGCCTCGTTTCCCGCTACTTCCTCCTGTTGACACGACCTGATAGCGGGAGAATAGATATAATGTATCAATGCTATCATTTTTTTTACTCAGATGTTTTTCAACCAGGTTTAATGAAAGCTTGGGATCAGTGACAATTGCATCCCAATTTTCCATTAAAATGGTTTTATTTATAGTAGGGAGTTCGTCTAATCGTTCTCTGGTAAAGTTCTCTATGTTGATTTTTGCCAGTGTTTTTTTATACCAGGGAGACTTTGATTTTGCATGAAGTAATATTGCTCTCAGTCTTTTATTGATAAGATCTTCCAGTATTTCTTTGGAATAATAGATGGCTTCTTGATTTTTTTGAAACTGTTTCTCGTAGTCTTGAATATGCTGCCATATCAGTTGATTGGGAGTTACTGAATTATAATTCCTCTCATAGATTCGTTTAACCAAGTGATTAATTCTTTTTATTAAGAGGTGAAAAAAAGACATATTACTCCTTTTTCCTGGGGTGCTATCCTGACACTATAAATTATGAGCTATGAGCGAGCCCATATAAAGTGGTGATGCTCCTAAAAGGGATTTTAATCAAGCGATAGCCTGGACTAATTTTTGATTGGCAGTCATCAGGAAGATTAAAATACCTAAGAAAATTATAGCTTAAAACTTGCCGGGATATTCTATTATAAAGGTAGTGCAGGCATGAATTATTTTCAGCGTAATTCAATTACTTATCGCATTGCAATGGGTTCTCGTCAAGGTTAAAGGTTATTAAAGTTCAAATCGATGTCATCAAGAGATGAGTTGGGTGATTCAGTAGAGGCTTCTTTGGCAAAATCTTTTGGATTTTCATTGCATGCCGTGAGCACTGCCTATACTATTTAATATAACTATTCATCAAAGATGATGTGGTAATTTTTGTAATATAGGTGAAAAAGAGAGAGCCACTTATAGAATCAGGAAGAACCTACACTCTGAAAGTTTGATAGTACGCCTCCGGATTGTGAGTGAGAAATTTTATGGCCTATCATCAACTTAGCTATGCTTTTTTGAACCACCAAAAATTACCTTTAATTATTCAGCCTCAAGCTAAATTAGAAGGTAATGTTCCTGTTTTAAAGCAATTTCTTAAAGAAGAAAATACCATATTTAAGGAGAAACTCCTAAAATATGGCGCCATTATCTTGCGTGGGTTTCTTGTTAATACGGCTGAGCAATTTTTAGAAGTGATCCAGTCAAGCGATTTGGGGCCAAATTATTCTTATGATTTTTGCCCGATTCCTCGAACAAAAATTAGAGAAAATATTTATACTTCGATAAATATCCATCCAAGTTTTAATCTTGCTTTACATAATGAAAAATCATATGACCAGGATTTTCCCAGCCACATTTTTTTTAACTGCATTCATGCTCCGGAAACAGGTGGAGCTACTGCATTGGCTGATGGAAACAAGGTATGGTTTTCTTTGCCAACGTTTTTGCAAAAAAAATTGCAGTCTAAGGGGATATTATATCGAAGGCATTATTACGGTACCGGAATACAATACAAAATGATTCGTTCAATAGGTAAAAATTCTGGGTGCATGACATGGATGGAACGATTCCAAACCGATGATAAAAGTAAAGTGGAAGTGATGCTTCAGCAAATGGGGACGCAATTTCGATGGATTCAGGGAAATGGGCTAATCACCGAACAACTGCTTCCTGCGTGCAGAAATCATCCGATCAGCGGAAAATTAGTCTGGTTTAATCAAAGTAACCATGCTAATCATTATTATAATGGAACCAGCGATTACATCAAAAGCAAGATCACTAGTCCTTTTATTCGTTTTATCTTGTTACACAAATACTTTCATCCTTATATTGCTTTTTATGGCGATGGCGAACCTATATCGAAACAAGAAACAGATTGCATCAACTCTGCAATACAAAAAAATACTGTATCAACAACCTGGCAACCAGGGGATGTGATGATAGTTGATAATTATTCCTGCTTGCATGGGAAAAAACCCCACACTGGAAATCGCTTGATTCTGGTTGGATTGACAAAATATTTTGATTAAAGGGACAAAAATCAATGCCTGATGACATTTCACGAAAACGATTTAGTATTGGAGATTTGTATTTTATTAATGAATTTGAAGTCAGTGGTTTGATTTATGAGATTTTCCATCAAAAGAGTTATTTGTCGGATTTTCTTACTTTAAGTGCCGGGTCAGTTGTTTTTGATGTCGGGGCGAATATTGGTATTTTTTCCTTATTTGCTTTAAAACAATGTAATTATGATACTGAAATTTATAGTTTTGAGCCTATCCCTGCTACTTTTAAGTGTTTAAAAAAGAATTTGGTGAGGTTTAAGCATAACGTGCATGTTTACAATGCCGGGATAGGAAACGTTCCAAAAGATTGTAGTATCGATTTTACTCTCTTTGGGGAAAGCTCCGTTACTGCCACTTACAAACCAACGGATAAAATCATCTCCAATTATCAACCATTGTTAAACTATGAAACATTGTTAAAGCTTTCTTCTTTTCAAAATAAACCACTTTATTATCAATTAAAATATTTGCCTTTTTTGCGGAATTATCTCATTAAAAAAAACTATAAACACCAGACATTAGAAACTAAAGTGAGATGCCACCTGATTTCATTAGGGCGTTTTATTGAAAAAAAACAGATCACTCATATCGATTTACTAAAAATTGATGTAGAAGGTGCCGAGTTTGATGTAATACACAGCATCAAGCCAGAGCAGTTTTCGTTTATTAAACAATTGAGCATCGAAGTTCATGATATTGATAATCGGGTCGAAAAACTCGTCTCCTATTTACAAAAGCAAGGTTATATTACTTATGTTGACAGAAACCCAATTTTTGCAGAGTTGGGCTTTAATCATCATATGATCTATGCCAAATTGCCTGAGCCAGTGATTGTTACACAAAGTGAAGAGTCAAATAATCCTGAGAATTATATTGAAGCGCGTCAGTATTTTTATGGACTCCTTGCAGGGGGAGTGAGAATGAAACTGCTGGAGTCTATGTTTGATCTTGATTTGTTTCGTTTATTCCACGGTAAACCTTATTTATTGGAAAATGACATTATGGAAACGCTTGAACTGAAACCTGTTCGAGCAAAAAAATGGTTACATTTACTTTGTTGTGAAAATTTTTTAAAAAAGATTACAGTCGGTTCGCAAGTAGGGTATCAATTGGCAAAAAGCCAATTGATGTTAGGAGATGGATATTGGGGATTTAAACAATATTATGATTTTTATTGGCAGAGGATGGCAAACGAAAAATTAAGCAATATATTGCGTTTTACTGATCCAAAGTTCAATGTTTCCTGGCCACCGAAAAATGCGGATGAAGCCAGTTTCCTTGAAACATGGATGACAAAAACAGCAACACCACTTATACAAACTTTATTGGCTTATCTTGATTTCAATAAATATCGCTCCGTGTTGGATGTTGGGGGCGGTGATGGCACTATTGCTTGTACACTGGCTCAGGCCTATCCGCATTTAAAAATTACTGTTTACAATTTACCCGAATCAGCAAAAATAGCTCAAAAAAACATAGAAGCAATGGGATTACAGAATCGCATTAGTGTATTTGCTGGTGATTTTATTAACGAGGAACAGTTTCCTACAGGATTTGATTTAATTTTATTCGTGCGTGTTTTGTGGGACTGGGATAATTCCAGAAAAAGGAAATTATTAAATATGGCTTATCATGCTTTAAAAAGGAAAGGTCATGTTGCTATTTGTGAAGGTTTTAAAGAGCTTTGCTATGATCTTTGCCTGACTTGGGAATACAGCTATATTTTTGCGGATGGATTTGATGCGGAAGTTTTTAAAACGTCAGATGAGTACAAAATCATGCTGCAGCAAATAGGCTTTACTCCTATTCCCGTCAAAGCTATTTCTACCCCTTATACAGTACCTGGAACAGTAATATTGGCAGAAAAATAATTTTTATCAGTCATATAGATTGGTTTAGACCCATTTAACGCAGCCCCATAAACACGTGTTAAGTATCCTAATATAAAATATTCAATTAGTACAAATTGGACAGATCTTGTCAGCAAATTTTTTTAGCAAACGTACCAAATCTCACTTTATCGTGGAACATATAAGAAATTTATATGTCAGATATATAATCAATTAATTTTAATTATAAACACTTATCTTATAAAATACTCAATTAGTTTAATTAATTTGCATTATTAATGAGGTTTTAATTATGATTTATAAGATAACATTAACTGACACCAATGTGGCACAAGTTTTTATCTCTATCCCTGAAGGTGTAACCACTCTTGATTTGAGTAATAATTTTCTGGGTTCAAAAAGTTATAGTGATTTATTAAAGATTGCCGACTCTATGCCTCCGGGTGTGACTTCGCTTGATTTGAGTAGCAATGGACTTGGATTAACACATGTCTCTTTTGTTACCCCCCAACACGTGACTTCACTTAATTTGTGCTTTAACCCCTTACATAAAATATCCCTTTCTTGTTTAGAGTGGCTTAAGGATTCGTTTGCACATATTCAAACTATTTCTTTAAGCTATGATACTGTCAATAGCATGTCAAGAGAGCAACGACAGGCACTTCGAGCAGTATTTCCCAACATACAAACAATTACTTTGGTTGATAAAAATGGCAAAGAAATTGATCCTTCACATTCAGCAAAAATATCTAATCTCATTAGAGAGCTTGGAGGTGGAAATCCAGAGGTTCCATCTTTATTAAACCAATGTGCCTTTTTTGTTAAAAATCAAGGAATAAACATTAATACTAATATTCCCGAGGAACTGAAAGAACGTATTCACAACTGCAATCCTCTCTGATTTATTGTAGCAATCGTAGGTCGGGTCTTGGCTCGACCTACGATTGCTAATTACCTAAAATATTCGAGCAGGAAAGGGGAAAAAATGAAAAAAAGCCCCAAGATTAAATAAAGTAAAAACTGATCCTGGATGAGCATTTGGTCTTTTTTTCTTGGACGAAGCATATAAAATGCAACAAAAAGAAAGACCACACCAATTGATATGCTTAAAATTTGAACCAATAAAAATACAGACATAAATTGTGGGGAGGTGGTCTGGGCAATGTGCTCTTCTACCGGGACAATTTTGGCAGCATATGAATTCATTTTTTTAGCTTAAGTGAGGATATTTTTATAATCCTCGCTCCATTTAATCAAGATTTCAAGCGCATGAGAATAATCTTTCTCTACGATTAGAAAAATGCTCGCTTTTATAGCTATCGCTTTGTCAGTACTCATAACATAGAGAAGGGATAGGCAAATAAACGCTAAATTAAGTGGATAACTATAAAACCACAAAGATCCATTAGCCAGCTTCTTCAAATACCACCTTGATTTTATTCACGATAAACTCAGCAACTTTGCAATAAAAACTGCTGAGTTTAGAAAAATTATCGGAAAATTTGCCTACTGAAAAAAATAAACAACAGTTGGCACATGAAATTTTGCCCTACACCGAGATAAATGCATTTTTTTGATAGATAAGTTAATAAAATCATAATTCTTAAATGCTAAAATGACATATTTTTAGCAATTATTAAAAGATAGTATGTCCAGGGCTAAATTTTTTAAATCAAATCGAACTCATGTAATTGAGCTTTATTGTTATAGTAATGAATATGTGGAACAAGTTAATCATGAGATAACTTCAGGTGCAGATTCTGGCCCACTTTTAACAAAAATATATGGTCAAGATGTTAGATTTATCTATGCCCCTGATTCGGAAAAATTTAATCTGGTTTTAAACGAAGCCAGGAAAAGAAATTATAATCAACCAATAATCAATCTTTATGAACCAGATAATATTAAATACTTATTATCTCGATTAAGTCATGGTGATTCCATACTTATTAACGGGCAGGGTGATATTCATAAGCAATTAATTGCGGGACGCGATGCTGAGGAGTTGGTAGATATCCTTGAAAATGATTTGGAATTAAAAGATATATCACTAAAAAATTTAGATATAGATTCTTGCATGATGGGAAGAGTTGAAACTTATCGTCATGAATTAAAACGCTATTTAAAGAATTTTCAAACTATCACAACATACACTGATTTATGCACAGCATCACAAAGTGGTGGAGTGCCTTACAGAATGTGGATAGAAGAAAAAGCGGATAGAGATGTTTTTTATACTGAAAGTGATCTAAATAAAAAGGGAAGCCGCATTATTGAATATACGGATACCTATAAAAATTCATTAAAAGAAATTTGGAAAACAAACCCGTATAATCTGGAAGAAATTGATCTGTCTGAGTATATTGATATTTTAGTAGTTGCATCCTGCTAATTTCGACAATAGCTTGAATTGAATTGGGTAACTCGCAAATTTTTCTATCTTTAAACTGTGTGATGCGTTAAGTCATAACATCTCAGACTGATCCTTCCTCGAAAAGCTGGACACTAATATTAAGTAACCATGCCAAAATTATTAGAGATTTGCAGTCCAAAGAAGAATGGATACGTTGCCGATTTTAAAACACCTGAACAAACCATCTCCACATAATATTAGTTTGTCTATTTATCAGGCATAGACTTGTTCGTTATTTTAGATATTCCAGACAAGATGGCTATAGTTCCAAATTTAAAAAACTCACTAATGCAGGAGAGTTATTGCTTAAGCAAAAAGTTTAATCAAGAAGCGGGTCAAAATAAATAGTAAAAATAGTTCGAGTCAAGACTGTTTTTTTATTTTTTATTTGTATAAGATGACTGGGTCAAAAATATTTTCCTTTATCCGTTGTCTGTGGATATCTTATTTTACCAAATCATAAGTGATTAATCAGTAAACTATAACAACCCTTATTGGGTCTGGTTGATATCATTTTTTAATACCCCTAATTTCGTTTAGGTTATCCACATTTTCTGTGGATAAGTCTGTTTATAGTTTGTCAAATTTCTTGTGGGATTTAGAAGTTAACCGGATGGTTTATCTTTTGCCAAGGTGTTTTTAACAATGAGCAAAGATATATGAAACAGCGATATACTTTAAATAAACAGATAAGTAGATTATGTAAGCGGGAATATGCAGTTTCTTAAAACCAAAAGTAAATAATCTAAAATAAGCTCACACCCTCTGCTAGTGTTTAAAGCCTGCAAGTGATTGCAAGTCATTATTAATAATGATTAATTTAGTGATATAGAGTTCTGCTAGTTGTGGATTAGTGTCGACTTTTGCTAATTTGCCCCACACAATATGTGCTTCATGTTTATCGCTTGGGTTAAGCATCCATGGCTCAGAATATCTATCCTTCAGAAAGGCAATGGCCATATTATTTAAATCAATAATAGCCTCAACTAACACTCGTTTTGCATCTTGGTGGTCTTGATACACCGAGGCCATACCGAGAACAAAGTCGTAATAGATACTGGCTATATCATGAGGATCAGCATCCTTTAAGAGATCTACAGTTATTTTTTCTGAGGGCCAGCGAATAATAGGAACTTCATAAAACCCATATAACTCTCTAATAATGGGTAAATGAGCGGAAATACTCTCGCCCATGCTTTCATTATCAATTAAAGAGAAGATATTAGTTTCAAGATTATAAAACGTATTTTCAGGGTGAAAATCATCATGAATAACAGTCACTAAATCTTTTGGCGTGATAAATTGATCACTCCCGATAATTGTTTTATGTAATTCACCAGTCTGTTGCCCTATTCGATAAAAAACATCTTTTAAGGTGTTAATATCTTTATGTTGTAGTAATTCATAAGTCATTATCTTAAATAATTCTTTTCCTTGCGCTGCTTCTAAAATGGCAAAGAAATAAGTCCTCGAATCATTCTTAACTTTATATGAATTAATGATTTTACTTAATGTCACAATCGTGGCTTGTGGATTATTTTGAATATCAGGAATTTTTGAGTAATTTTGTAAAGCAAACAATGCCTCTGCCTCTTTTTCCGTTCCCAGGCCTTTGAGAATAAATTTTATTTGGTTATTGATAAACATCAAATATATAAAATGGTTGGTAGCTCCTGCTTCTAATTTTTTGACCGTAATCTCCTTTTCATCAAAACCATTTTCTGCCGCAAAACGTCTGGCAACATAAAGCGCGACATCTTGATCTCAGGCTTTAGTTACCTTTGAGGCCATATCCCCAAAGTCATAACGTTCGATACCTGCTGCTCTGGCATTAGCGAATAAACAGGAAGAGAGGACTAAAGAAATAAAAAAGAGATTAAAAAAACGTAAGGATTTGGGCTTAATGATGACAGGGTACAATTTAATCGGCATATGAGTTAAAATCGTACATATTGTATATCGTTAGCATTCAGAAATCAAATATTGGCAGCTCTTGGAAAAACATTCTGTCAATGGAAAGAAGATATTGTTCGTATGTAACGCCAGGATATGGCATTCGCGATGTGGAGCGACTTAGAAAACCTATGCAAAGGATTTCGGATTATTGGATGCGGCAGATGATAGGTGTTGCAGAGATCTTGAAGGACGTTGATTAAAGAAGTACCTATTATCTTTAAATATAATCCTATTTTACTAGGATTTTAATTGGTTATTACTGTATTTTTAAATTAAATCCTACTATAATGGGATTAATTAGTAAATTAAATCGAAATCTTATATTAAGTCTACCATAGTAGGATTATATGGCTAAACAAATTAAAAAATTAAAGACTCCTGATCTGCAACAGCCGTTAACCGCAGAATTGTTAGGGGAGGTTATTAAAGCACGTCGAACACAAAGCGATTTGCGGTTAGAAGATGCGGCTGCTTTATGTGGTGTTGCCAAAGAAACCTTTATGAAAATCGAGCACGGGCAATCGAACTGTCAATTGGCAAGTGTATTACAAATTTGTTCTGGTTTAGGGATAACTCTTTACATAAAACCTTGGATGGATAATGGTGAGGATGAAAATGACTGGAGATAAGCCAGTCCTGGATGTTTATCTCGGAGAACGTCAAATAGCCAATATCACGCTTATCGAGGATCAGCTGTATTGGAGTTATCATGACAGTTGGCAACAGACAGGATATCCTATTTCTCCACACCTGCTTTTGCATGAAGCTATTCCACCATTAAATGTGCAACGATTTCTGCGAAATTTATTACCTGAAGGAAATCCCTTGGAAGTACTGGTTAATATTTTTCATTTAAGTAAATACAATACATTTGGACTTATACAAGCTTTAGGGTTGGATACACCTGGATCATTAGTGATATTACCATCAAATCAAGCAATTCCTAATCATGCTAATTTTCGATTAATAACTGATGAAGAATTAGAAGAGCGTTTAAATCATCGCGATCCCTATGATTTAATCGTTTGGGATGGCAAACCACGTCTTTCGGTTGCTGGTGTACAGGATAAAATTAATGTGGTGTTAAATAAAGAAGGGCAACTTGGTTTTGGAGAGGGTAGCTTGTGTTCTACCCATATTCTTAAATTTGAAACCCAAAAACTATCTTATTTGGTTTTAAATGAATTCCTTAGTATGCGGCTCGCTAAACGCTGTGGATTGAATGTAGCCGATACCCAGATGAAGCGTTTTGGTCAGCATCCTGCTTTATTAGTGGAGCGTTTTGATAGGAAATGGGTTACCACTAATGTGGTGAGGCGCCATTTAATAGACGGTTGTCAGGCATTGAATTTACCTCCCGAATATAAATATGAGCAAAATTTTGGAAATAACAGAGATGTGGCTCATATTAGAGATGGAGTCAGCTTGCCCAAGCTGTTTGATTTTTCCAATCAATGTGTCAATCCTGCCAAAACCAAGCAACAAATACTCGACTGGGTTTTATTTAATGTTTTGATATTTAATTGTGACGCTCACGGTAAAAATATCAGTTTCTTTGTTGGGGCTAACGGTATCTCACTGGCACCGTTTTATGATTTGGTTAATATAAAAATGTATCCTGAGTTTGGGCATGCTTTGGCGATGGCATTGGGAGATGAATTTGATGGAGATAATATTAATGCTTATCAGTTGGCTGATTTTGCAGATACATGTCAGTTGCCAAGGTCATTAGTAGCTAAACGTTTAAAATATATAATTGGCAAACTAACAACTGCTTTGCAAGAGGAAATCAAACTTAATTTGGTTAGTGACGAAGAAAGCTATCTAAAGAAATATCAAGAAATTGTCATTAAGAGATGCAAGCATTTATTAGGGCAGAGTGACCAATGGCATCACTGAAGGATTTCATTGTAAGATGAAACTGATTCAACGGCGTGCTTATGGGTTTAGAAATTTTGAAAATTACAGGTTAAGGGTTAAAGTTTTGTGTTCTTGATTAGTGCCCCCGGAAATGGGGAAGAGCCGAAAGAGCCCATTGCGTCTACATGGAAAATTTGAATTTTTTGGATTTTTACGTAACTCATTGATTCTAATGGTGGCCAGAGGCAGAATCGAACTGCCGACACGAGGATTTTCAGTCCTCTGCTCTACCGACTGAGCTATCTGGCCACTCAAGGCTTGCTATTAAACTCCGAGATGGACTTTGAGTCAAGTGTTGATTAGGTTTTTTTTGAAAATAATTTTTTTTGGTAGGCTATGGCGATTTCTGCACCTAGTGACGCGTTGCTTTTGATAAGCTCAATATTAGCTTCCAGGCTCTTGCCCGCAGTTAACTCAGCAATACGTTTTAACAAGAAGGGCGTCAATGATTTTCCACTTATGTGCTTGGCTTCTTTATGAGCCTGTTTAATGTATGGGGTTATTTCCTCATCGGATAATTCGGCTGATTCCGGGATAGGGTTTGCGATCACTATTCCGTTTTTCATGTTCAATTTCTGTTGAAATGACATCAGATTTGCTACTTCTTCAACAGAATCCAAGCGTTGTGGGACCGGTATTCCACTCGATCTGCTGTAAAAAGCAGGGAATTCATCTGTGGCATAACCTATGACTGGTATCCCAAACGTTTCAAGAACTTCCAACGTTTTTGGTAAGTCGAGAATCGATTTTGCGCCAGAACAAACCACAGTAACTGGTGTATTGGATAGTTCTATAAGGTCGGCTGAAATATCAAAACTCATTGTCACGTCTTGATGAACGCCGCCTATACCGCCAGTGACAAATAAGGGGAGGTTGGCGATATTGGCGCAAAACATGGTTGCTGCTACTGTAGTGCTGGCAGTGATTTTACGGGATAAAACAAAGGAAATGTCTCTGCGAGAGGCTTTTACTACCTCTTTTTGAAGGGCGAGATGTTCCATAATCTCTTTGGTTAAACCAATGCGGATTTTCCCTTGATACATCGCTATAGTAGCTGGAATGGCGCCCTGTTTACGAATAATATTTTCAACTTCAATTGCTGTAGTTAAATTATCGGGATAGGGCATTCCATGAGAGATAATGGTTGATTCAAGGGCAACAACCGGTTTTTTATCATTAATGGCATCCAGTACTTCTTCGTTAACTTCCAACAAGTCATGAAACATAAATTAATCCTTTATTTTAATTCTTTATAGCCAGAGGGTTTTTCTGAACCTTCGCCAAAAAAATATTTTTGCATTTCTTCTTTCAAAAACTCACGAGCCCTGGCTTCAATCAAATTCAGGCGGTATTCATTGATTAACATGGTTTGATGGGAAAGCCACATATTCCATGCTTGTTTTGATACTTCATTAAAAATTTTTTCACCCAACTCACCAGGAAAGGGTTGTTTTTCCAAGCCTTCTGCTTCTTGTTTTAATTTGCAGCAAAATACTGTTCTGCTCATGGATATAACCTCTTTATTTTAATTTGAAGGTTCATTATCCTAGAAAAAACAGTTCCAATCTACAGCATTCCCATCTTAGTCAGCGCGGCTTTTTATTTGGGCTTGTAAAATATGTTGTGAGAGTAACTGCTCTTGCTCACTGGTCAAATTACAGAAAGTCACCGCTGTGCGATAATGCGTCTCATTTTGATATTGACTATAAACTACTACGGCATCAACAATAATAGGTATCATTTTAGGTTTCGTGTATAGGATGATTTTTATATTGGTTTTTTCTTTAATCTGCTCTGTTGTTTTAAATGCCATACCGCCCAGGCTGATGTTGACTTTACGCAGTTGAACTTTACTCGCCATTAACATTTGTCGAGATAGATAATCAATTTTGGCATTCAAAAGATTAAGATAATGAGCCAGAGCAGGTTCTTTCACTGCCATTACCTGAGTGAGCTCAGCCAGCTCATAATCAATGCCCTGAAAATATTGCGCTGCTTCCATGTACTTTTGCCCATTTTCACCTAATAATTGATTGGTGATTTCCATATCAGAACAAAATTCACCCGGTGCAAGAATTCGATAATCAAAATAGATATGATCATCAATACGAAAATGTTGACGCCTTTCATGTACTGGCATAGTCACTCCATCATTCCAAGTTTAAACATCTCTCTTTTCATTTGCTGCTTCCCAGAGAGTTTTAAAAGTCATCTGTTAAACTGTTACTGTCATTCCATTTTTAGTTATTTCTTCTTTAGTAACAACCCCATGTAAGTTCAAAGTAGTCATTGACACGGTATCTGGCTTCTCACGATCGGGTTGTAATTCATCTTCAAGATTGGTTACCGTATTTGTATCTGCTAATCCAGCCTGTGAATGTATTTGTCCGCCCAATTGAACGATCAAAGGGACTACAGGCGATTTTAAATGATTTATAATGCGCTGAGCCTCAAGAGATAATGCTCTGCTTTCTTTTTGTGCTTCTTTATAATTTGTAGCAAGAACTTCTTTTTTGATGCAGTCTGACAAGAAGATTATAAATTGAGGGTCAGTTACTTTATTTTGGACAATAGCCTCTCTCACAACCTTATTGAATTCTGATACTCTGTCCAGTTTAAGAGCTGCTGCAAAGGCTTGGCTAATATCATGGGGCATCACTTCTGGATTAATTAATTTTTGGAGTTGCTGTTGCGCATCGAAATAGAATTTTTTAAGAATGTGCATACCCAGTCCTTTGTCATTTGCCATTTCTATCAGTGCTTTGATTTTCGCTTCGGTTTGGGCAAGACATTCCATTTTGTCATGGGAGCTTACTTTTCCATTATTCATAAGGATACGGTATTCTGCAATAGTATTTAAGATTTTGGTTCTATTACCTATGCGATAAGCCATTTTTATAATACATAGGTCTTTATCATCTAAATAATCAGTATTAAGAGACAATTCAGGTGAATGTTCAGGATGTAGCATATTTTCCCTAAGGCTATCCAGATCGACTTTGCTAATCGTTATGACTTTAGGCGATGTCATCGTCAGGGAATCTCCACCACCACGGCGTTTGATAAAATCGACCATCTCTTCTGGGATATTGAATTTAAAAGTAATTTGTAATTTTCCATTTTGTAAGTCATTGATCGTTTGTGCTGTATTCCTTTGCCGTGTTGTCCAAGGATTTTTATAAGGTCTTCCATCATCAGAGTAGAGAGCCGGGTTATGCAACAATTTCTCCAGAATTAAACATTGTCGAATGACATCGAAGCCAACGATTCCTGTCGTTTGAGGTAGCACTTCAGCTATGTTATTGATGCGAATTAGAATTTGTCTTTTTATTTGTTCAGCGTCCTTTTCCAAAATTTCAACATCGTTTAATTCTTCAGTTAAACGGACGCGTTCATCATTTGCAAGTTCTCCTTGTAATTGTATTTTAATGGTTTGAGTACGATTATGATGTAACCAGGAAATATGATCACAGTATTGGGTAATAATGCGCTTTAACTCTTTCAGTTGCATGATACTGGCGTATTTGGTCACTATAGAAGAATCCTCTATTAAGGTTCTGTTTCTCCCTTGACCATGTCGGGTGTGCTTCATAATGAACTGATTGGGTTGAAGACTAATTCGTGAATCAAGGATAAATTTGTCAGTATCCGTAAAGACCTGATCAAAAATATAGAGACTAATATAGTTTCTTAATGCTTTGTTTTTACAATATCCACCTATGGCATCTGTATCGCAACATAAATAAAGTAATGCCAGAGCATTACCGAAATCCTTGATATAAAGATCTGCCTGGATTCCTTCACCTAATGGTTTAATTGTGGAGTAATGGGTGTAACTTTGTCCACTTAATCCCATGCCTGCTTTAAAAATTTTACCTGAAGAGAATTCATTCAAGAGATTGATGTTATCAAAAGGAATAAACAAGGCGGGATGACCATTATAGGTCACTGTTGTTGAAGAAGTAGTATCCAAACCCATTAGTCTCGAGATGTTAAGAGCCATGGCTTCACGTTGTACTTCTTTTATATCGCCACGTTTGGGTAATTTAAGTATGCCTTGTGTATCAAGTTTATAATATTGTTCTCTTGACTCACTATAACTATCCAAATCAAGCTCATTTTGAGCGCAGAGATGCCCCAATTGTTCTTTCACTTTGGCAAGTGTTATTAAAGATATTTTCTCTGTAACTCCTTCAATAGTCACTGCGAGAGTACAATAACTCAGGCTAGAACCATTGTCCTTGGGAATATTGAGTCTCTGGAGTTGATTAATTTTGTTTAAATCTGTTAGTACGTTGAGTTTTTTTTGTAAAATAGTTATTTGAGGACTATTGCCTGTTAAAGTATCCAGTTTTTCCTTAATCGAAGAGATTCGGTTGTTCACCTGATTAATATTGGCTGGGTTAAAAGAACCGGCTTCTGGAAAAGTTTGTGTTATTGCATACAGTTTAGATCTGCTTTCTGTAATCAGCTTGTCAAACTCTTCATCTTCTTCTATGGATAAGGTGACTGTCCGAGTATAATAGTTGTCTCTTGGCAGTGCCTCAATCGTTCTCGTATTTAGCCAATATTGCAAACCAAATTGAGCTTTGCGTTCACTAGTATTGATTAAAGCAGGCGGAGAGCCGGGGGAGTATGTTGCGGAATAGTTAAGTATATCCACGTATTGTTTCCATTGCTTTTCATCAGATTCCAATGTTGCGAAATCAAACAATCCATTGTTATGTATAGAAATATAATCTAATAGCTTATCCAGCCCGACATAGGCCGTTAGATCTTGATCATTTAGATTGACGTCCTCTGGAGAGATACTTTTTTCTTTTAAATAACGTTTTAGAATCCTTATCTTTTGGCCTACGTCCATTGCCTATTTCCTTATAGTATCAATTAGACTTATTTCCATATTTATAAAAATGCTTTTCCTATTCAATGTTTTCCTTTAAATTTCTAGTTATTCTTATTATTTCCTAGTCAAAAATAAGTCATTATTTTGACTCTGATTTTTGTGTACCCTTTTCTATAAATATAGACAGAGTTTTATGCTGTTGTTAAAAATTCTGTATAATTTTTTACCTTGAAGGAAAAATGGAGTTTCAAACCCACGATGACATTTATTCCTGGCTGCCCTGGATATTCAGGGCAGCCACAAAGAGATTTAACAGGCGATTCTCGTCAGTTATTGTAGATTAGGTTTTGGTGGCTCCCAAGCTATTTCGGATAACCTGGGTCTTTGTTCTTTGATTTTCTGCCTATGGCTGCCATCTCCTCTGAAAAGAGTGGATCTAACACTATCTATCCTGCAGACATTTTTTCTCTTCGTAGAGGGCATTTCATCAACAGCAGGAGAAGCATTTTCTTTCTCCCTTGGTTTAGATTTTTTACTCTCATCAAAGAAGTGTACAGAACCCTTGGTTTTAGGTTTGGGAGTATTATCTTTTGTCTTCTTTTTAGGATGCTCATCAACTTCTGGAGTTGAAACTTTTCCTTCAGGACTACTTTCCTTGGCTGAATTATTTTGTTTTATTCCATCATTGTCTTGCTTCTGAGGTTTCACTTCAGTAGGGTTTGGTTCGTCCGCAATTATAATTGTTCCTGCTGCGTTACCTGCATTTAAATGTATTTCACTTTCGCTGTCAGTGGGTTCGCTACTACTATTTTTTTCTGATGAATTACTGTGATTATGCGAGAGTATTTCTTGTAGATTGGCAAAGATAAAACATTCAAGATGTTCACCTTCTTTTTCACCAATGC
Organism: Legionella pneumophila subsp. pascullei; assembly: GCF_900637585.1. NCBI lineage: Bacteria > Pseudomonadati > Pseudomonadota > Gammaproteobacteria > Legionellales > Legionellaceae > Legionella > Legionella pneumophila. The sequence continues at coordinate 2,171,233 of NZ_LR134380.1, read as the reverse complement.
TCTCAAAATCCTTGGAAGGTAAAAATTCAAGCTGCGGGAAGTGCATCTGAAACTCTTCTCCTTTTAAATCAACAGGAATCTTGACTGAGGGAATTTCCATTTCTCTTCTTTCTCTTTCCTTTTCGATATAACCAAGAAGAAAATCGGCTGTTTGACTGTCTTTGGAGTTAAACATATTTTTGATTTCTTCAGTGGGTAAAAATAAGAGTTGCGAAAAATAAGTCTGAAATTCTTTACCCTTTGCATTTTCCGGTATTTTCAATGAGTTAATCTCTGTCACTCTATCGACCCTGAAATATCCAAAACTCAACCAATGCAGCGCTTTTCTATACCAAGGGGCTTGCTCCCAATCCTTGTTTAATAATTCTTCGTCAATCAATAAAGGCAGTTGACGTGTAAAATAGTTTTTTGAAGATTCATCAAAACATTGAGACGCTAATTGTTTTGCCATCTCTGTTAATTGGGGTGCCTCAGGCTGTCTTTCAAAGAGTTTCATAAAAATGGGACTGGCGTTCTTTAAAAATCCTTCCCTATTGGATTGAGGATTTAATAGCTGCCTGATTTCATCAACATCTTTTTCTATCGCTGACTCAATTAAACCAGACAGTTTCTGAAAGTAAGGTTTTGACACGTCGTTAAAACATCGAATTGCCAATTTTTCGGCTAGACGGGTTAATCGGGTCTCTTTGGGATCATATTTCGATAGTTTAGTGAAAAGAGGATTAGCTTGTTTCAGAAGCGCGTCACCTTTTAAATCGCTATTCAATACTTTATTAAGAGCCTCTATATCTTCTGTGATCCCTAATTGAGAGGAGGGGAAAACCTCTTCTACTTTCTGGTAAAAGGCATCAGGCGGTAAGTTTCTGAAGTTAAGCAAATTCTGGAATTGTTTAATGGTCATTCGTTTATCAGGATCAAGGCGGGTTAATTCCTGGACCAGAAGGGAAAGATTGATTATTTGTCTGGATGGTGTTTTGAAATGAGACACCGCACTGTGATCCGGATTCCTAAAATTATCTGGCAACTCGTCCAATTGCGTTAAAATCAGGAATTGTTTTAAAGCCATTCCAAGTTGAAAGGCCATGAATTGAGGCATGTTCATGCGTTTCCACAGAGCATTGCGATTATAGCCAACAGGGTCGCCTTCTTTGTTAAATAGTAGACATTTTAAAAATTCATCCGGGGCAAATAAAGGACTGGTGAGAATTTCACTGGCTAAAGGATTGTCATTGGTGGTGAACGTTTTCCTGTCACTGACCAGTACTCTGTTGTTGTGAACCAGAAAATTATTTAACTTAATGTCAGGGTGATAGTTATGAGTTTCAATTAACTTTAGACAAAAGTCAGTTAACTGGACAAAGTAATACCCAATTTGGGGTGCGATATTTTTGGGGCTGCCATCTTTTAACTGTTTGGCGATTTCTTCCAAATTATTTTGATTGGCGAATTGACTGAGGATAACTGGTTTGTACACAGTAGAACCATCTTCCGCTTTAAATCGCATCATAAAAACAGAGTAATCTTCAATAAAGTACTTGGATACCCCATAGGAATGAAGCTCTTGTTCTTTTCCTAACTCATGCCTGTCTTCAACACGAAATACAAAAGGGGCATCCCATCCGCTCATTGTGAATTTGAAGTTAAAATTATTCACATGCTTACCAAGCTCTTTGGTTTGGTAAGCAGGTATAACTGGCAAATTGTCTATGGATTCTCCCTTTATTGCTTTTATTTTGGGAGCTACAAGCCTAAGGATTTCTGTTTGTCTTTCTACAATTTCTTTTGTTTTTTTATCATTTAGGGCTAATTCATTCAGAAGAAAATTAATTTCAATATAACGAGCAGCGCATTTTTCAAACTCAGCTTCCTTTAACAGTTTGTCACGTTCTTGCATGAGTTGGTATATGTCAGTCTCGGAACTGTTGACTTCAGGTTTATTTTTTATTTCTTCAGCAATAGCCTTGGCAAATTGCATTCCTTTTAGAAAAAAAGACGCGTTTGGATTGAGTGAAAATTTAGCTAACCCATTTAACCAACCACCTTCTTCCGCATCGTTTATCCAATCGAACAAATCATCATTTAGTTCAGATCTATTCAGTAAGTAATTGATTTTTTGCAAATAAAATAATTTTTGAATCCTGTTATCTTCAGGTGCATTATTGTAAGCAATCACTAAAGGCATTAGATCTTTAAACGATTTAGGCGGTAAATTCAAAGGCATGAAGTACTCCGAGGTATCTAATTACACAGGTTGTGTATTAGACTATTGAACAAAATATAAATAAAATGAGCAAATTTAACATATCTGCATTGAGAGTTCAAGTACATTATATAGTCATCAAGGAAATATATGAGGCTGTTAGTTTGGTATTTGTGATTTCAGGTTGGTTCTAAATAATGGAGGCCAGGTGGTATAAAAATATCATGGTCCTCTATCATCAAGAGGGTGTTTTATGCTTTAATATGAGTCATTTCTTAAAGATACATTTTTAAGGTTTGCTATGACTTTTGTAGTAACGGAAAGTTGTATACGATGCAAGTATACCGATTGTGTAGAAGTATGCCCTGTAGATTGTTTTTATGAGGGGCCTAATTTCCTGGTGATTCACCCCGATGAATGCATTGATTGTGCCCTGTGTGAGCCTGAATGTCCAGTGAATGCTATTGTTTCAGAAGATGATTTAACAGACGAACAACAACAATTTAAACAGTTAAATGCCGAGTTATCCAAAACCTGGCCTAATATTACTGCTAAAAAGGATGCTCCCGCTGATGCCAAGGATTGGGAAGAAGTCAAGGATAAACTTCAATATTTGCAAAAAGAGTGGAAGAAATAACCACCTTCGCTGAAACTTGTCGGCGAATTCTCAGTGAGAAGGGAAGACTATCTACTGCAATTCCTGGCTTTGTGGCAAGAGCGCCACAAGCCGATTTGGCAGTAGCTATAGCCAATGCTATTGTTGAGCGATCGATTTTGGTAGCAGAGGCAGGAACGGGAACAGGTAAAACCTTTGCTTATTTGTTGCCTTGCCTGTTAAGTGGTAAAAAGGCGCTTATCTCTACAGCAACCAAAACTCTTCAGGATCAACTTTTTCAAAAAGATTTGCCAACCCTGATTAGAGCTTTGGGTTTATCAGTACGAATCCAGAATTTAAAGGGACGTTCTAATTATATTTGTCAATATCGAGTTGAGAGACACGCTGAGGAAGGGCAGTTTCAAAGCCCTCAATGCGCACATGAAATACTACATGTCAGAGACAAATTGTCGCAAATGACAGAAGGAGTACGTTCTGAATTGCCTGAAATTAATGAAGACTCCCCGGTATGGTATTATGTCACATCCACTACAGACAACTGTCTTGGTGCAGAATGTCCCAATCATGAAACCTGTTTTTTAGTGAAAGCCCGCAAGCGAGCGATGGAAGCAGATATTGTTGTCATCAATCACCATCTTTTTTTTGCTGATTCCCAGTTAAAAAAAGAAGGCTTCAGTGAACTATTACCTGGTGTTGATGTCGTAGTGTTTGACGAGGCTCATCAGCTTGCAGACATCGCTTCGAATTTCAATGGGGAACGCCTGGGAACATGTCAATTTAGAGACTTGGTGGATGACATGCTTAATGAGTGGCCAATTCTGGATTTAGCCAACCAACCATTAAAGTTCATAAGTCATAAAGCAGACAAATTGGTGGATCAATTACTAAATGCTTTACCGACTCGAGAGGAACGAGTCAGTTGGGAGTTGGTTAAACGAAATAAAGAGTTTATGGAGGCGTGGGATGCCTGGTTATCTTTAAAGAATGAGTTGGTTCAATGCCTGGAGTCAAAAGATGCCACGGATATTCCCGGATTAAAAAGATGTAAAGATCGCCTTTTTGATTTGGAAGCCATCTTGCTTTCCTTCACTGAGGAAAATAATAATAAAATTCGTTGGTTGGAGCGTTTTAAACACACTCTCGTTTTTCATGCCACCCCTTATGACGTTGCTGAGTCATTTAGTCAATTATTAAAACTTCAGTCATGTGCCTATATTTTTACATCGGCTACACTGACTATGGCATCGGCTTTTGATAGTTTTTGTAAACCTCTGGGATTAGATAAAGTACAGACTTTGTTATTATCCAGCCCCTTTGATTACCAGCAACAGGCTCTGCTTTATTTGCCTCGAGGAATACCCGATCCTAAGGATGCCCATTATTATGACGCTTTGTTGGAAAAGGCTTTGCCTGTTATCGAGGCTTGTGGAGGTCGTTGCTTTTTCCTGTTTACCAGTCATAAAGCAGTAAAATTAGTTGCTCAAATGCTGAGCAATACTTTAAAATATCCACTTTTGATTCAAGGCGATGAGGCAAAGCCTATTCTCCTGGCTCGATTCAGGCAATTGGGAAATGCTGTTCTTTTAGGCACTTCCACTTTTTGGGAAGGTGTTGATGTCAAAGGAGAGGCACTCTCTTGTGTTATTATAGATAAATTACCCTTTGCTAACCCCGTTGACCCTGTAATTCGAGGCCGAATGGCTTATTTAAAGAAAAAAGGGCTTTCAGGTTTTGATGAATTATCGTTGCCAAATGCCGTCATTGCACTAAAACAGGGAGTAGGGCGCTTGATTCGTGATATCACCGATAAAGGCTTGTTAATGATAGCGGATCCACGTTTGACTGGTAGAGAATATGGCCGAACCATTTTGGCCAGTCTACCTAGTCTTCCGAAAACCCGAGATGAAAAAAAAGTACTGCATTTTATTAAAGAGTTGGCTTTAAATTATGAAACTGTTAGCGATTGATACATCAACCGAACTGGCCAGTGCTGCCATCCTTGTAGATAACACAATCATAAGCAAGGAGCAGGATAGTCAAAGAATCCATGCTCAATTGATTTTACCTATGATTGATGAATTGATGGCCCAGGCGGAATTGCATCTTAATCAATTGGATGGAATCATTTTTGGATGTGGCCCTGGAAGTTTCACAGGATTGAGAATCGCTTGTAGTATCGCTAAAGGTTTGGCTTATGCTAATGATCTGTCGCTTATTCCTGTGAGTAGTTTAGCCTCAATTGCCTGGACAACTCGGGAAATAAAAGAGGATTTTAATCAGCCTGTATTGACTGTTTTGGATGCTCGTATGCATGAAATGTATTGGAGTTGCTTTTTGGAGCAGCAATTCTTAGCTCAAGATAGGATTAATGCAGTAAAAGATATTCAGTTGCCAGCCAATCAATCCTTTATTTTGGCTGGAGTTGGGATTGATTTGTACTGGATGGATTTTCCACAGCAGATCAAATCACAAATTAGTGAAGTATTAACTGTTTTTCCGACAGCGTCTGCTATGATACGCTTGGCACAGAAAGCTGATATCAAGGCAGTTTCTGTGGCACAGGCACAACCGGTGTATGTGCGTAATCAGGTTACTCAAGGAGATTCGCGTGGATAAAAAACTATTGGAAATATTGGTTTGTCCTTTATGTAAAGGAAAATTGCTTTTTAAAAAACAGGAACTGATCTGTAAATTTGACAGGCTGGCATTTCCAGTTCGTGATGATATTCCTGTGATGCTGGAACAAGAAGCGCGTTTGATTCCTCTGGAAGAGAAAGATAAATTATGAATTATAATTTTCATGTGATTATACCGGCCAGATATCATTCCAGTCGTTTTCCAGGCAAATTACTTCAAGAAATTAATGGTATTACCGTGATTGAGCGAGTTTACAGGCAAGCGCTCCAGGCAGAACCACAATCAGTGATTATTGCCACTGATCATGAGGAGATAGCCAATTGTGCTACCCAATTTGGGGCTCAGGTTGTGATGACCTTGCCTACGCATCAATCTGGAACTGATCGAATTGCAGAAGTGGTTGCCAAGGGCAATTATGCCCCTGATGATGTGATTGTCAATGTGCAAGGTGATGAGCCATTTATCCGACCCAAATTAATTCATCAAGTTGCTTGCTCTTTAACAAAGACAAAGGCGCCTGTGTCTACTTTATGCTGGCCTATTAGTAGCCTTGAAATATTAAATAACCCTAATGTGGTTAAAGTGGTGTGCACTCGAGATAATCACGCTCTTTATTTTTCAAGAAGCGCGATACCTTTTCACAGAGATAATAAAAGCGCTTATTCCAATACCTTCAGGCATATCGGTTTATATGCTTATCGTGCTGCCTTTTTACTGGAATTCGTTAGCTGGCCACCCTGTACCTTGGAACAAATAGAGTGTTTGGAGCAATTGCGCATCCTATGGTCAGGTTCCTCAATCCGGGTTGATGAGGCCTGCGAAGAACCTTTACAGGATATTAATACAAAAGAAGATTTGATTTTGGCTCAGCAATATTTTCTTGATACTTTCAATGTATAACTCGTTGTAATTTATCGTTTTTCCTATGAGGGAATGATTTTATTCACTCCGTATGGTCGCTACTCAATTTTCATCATAATGGAGTGACTATCTTGACTATTTTTCAGCACATCGAAATGACATCTTTTTGTAATATTTTTGAAAAATTAATGATTATACTGTTCAAATATTGTAGTTTTGTGGTTAAATAATGAGCTTTTAACCAACTTGACAATAACTTTATGGTTATTTTAATGAGGAAAAGCGCATGAAACTATTTAAGTATAGCAGTTGGATTTTACTGTTTGCATTCATCCTGGATGCGAATGCTTATTATACCAGCCAAGGTAGAATCTATGACAAAAGCGGGAATAGGGTGACTATCAATGGAGTGTCCTGGTCAGGATTTCAGGACACTAATGTTTTTCAGGGATTGCAGAGCAATCCTTTTTATAATATCACCATGCCTCAATCCAAACCTCGGAATGGATTAATGGATTTATTGGTTCACCCCTGGTCTATGGCGGATTCTGGTGTAAACAGCAGTACAGCGGTAGAGTTCAAGACCGTACGTTTGCCTATACAACCAGGGGTGCTTTATGATGACAGTGGGGAAGTCGATCTCAACAAGTGGCTTTCTGACAAAACACAACCTGAAGCCGGTAATGGTCTTTTTTGCAAATCCTGGCAGTCTAATGGCCAATCGTGCGAAAAAGCGGTGAGTCCGAAGCAGGCTTTCTGGACGGTACTTGCCGAAATGAAAAAACACAATATCAATGTGATGATTGATTTTCACCATCGTTATGGTTATGGCGATGGAATGAGGGATGGAACTGTTTATAGCATGGCTCAATATGAGAAGGATTTAGTTCTACTTGCCCAGGAAATTAAACAGCGCGGGTTGGACAATGTCATCGGCATTGATGTTTTTAATGAGCCTTATCAATTGAGCTGGTTTAAAGCAAAAAATGGTCAGGTTTCATGGATTAAAGTGATAGGCACCGCTGCCAAGGCAGTGCATCAGGTCAATCCTGATTTGCTGCTTTTTGTTGAAGGATCTGGAGGCGGAAATGATGATATGGACAATCCTACAATTTGTGTGCCAAAAGCCAATATTAAAGAGGATTCTGGCTACGCACACTGGCGTGACCCAGGGCAGTGTGGTAATGATCAAGAGGTTGTAGCATTCAAAGGGAACTGGGGCGAAGACTTTAAACCCCTCCTGAATAAGGATTTAGCTAAACAAAACATAGCGCAATTTGATGTACAAAAATTTAGTAATGAATTGCAACTGGCGGTTCCAGATATTGACACAGAAACCGTCAGTTGGCTGTTGGGTGATGATAATATGGGAAATAATGGTCACTTGGTTTTCTCACCTCATGTTTACCCAAGAGAAGTGGCTGGTTGGGAAACAGCTCCTGGCGATGCAAGTAACCTGCGTTTCGATTGGAGTTGGGGTTTCCTGTACAAAGCTGGGTATCCCATTGTTTTAGGAGAGGCTTCCTGGAAATCTTTTGAAGGGAAAAACTTTTTTACCCAGGCCTTGATGCCCTATCTTACCCAAAGTGGTATAGGGACGAATAACTTGTATTTCTGGGCGATAGGCTATTTAGGTGATACGGTTAGTGCTATCAATCCGAATACTGGCGAATTGAATCTCGATGTGCAACAAACATTGAAGCCTTATTTTAATTAAATTCATCTCTGATAACCCAGTACTGTACTGATCTTCGACGTCCCGTGGCTTATCCACGGGATCCAGGAGATCTCCGGTAAAACACTGATCCCCGTGAACAAGCCACGGGGTACAACCATCATATCGATGATTTAAACAGGGGCATTAAGCGCTTTTGATTTGGTAATGTATCGTTTACGCCAATAGATTAAGGCTGCAGGCAGCAACATTAGGAGGATGCCTAAGGAAAAGATCATACGGTAATGGGTTGTTCCTCCGATATTAATGCTTTCCGTTGGAGGAATAAAACCGACCCATAAAGTGACAGTACAACCTATTAATCCTAACAGGCATGTTAGGTAATAACCCGGTTTGCCTCCTGGAATAGCAAAAGGCCTTTCCATGTCTGAGAATTTATTCTTCAAATGCCAGGCTGCAATAAACATCATCACATACATCATCATATACAGTTCTGTACTAAGAGCAGTAAACAACCAATAAATCGCATTGACTGTAGGGAATAAGAGAAAGCCACTGCATAATAAAGTCACCAGAATGGCTTGCAGTATCAAAATTTTTCCTGGCATGCCATGTTTGTTCACATGACATAGCGAAGCAGGCAGAAAATCATGTTTTGCTGCCATCAGTAGGCCTTTGGCTGGAGAAATAATCCAGTTGATCATGCTGCCTAAGGTACCCAGCAATAACAAGAGTATCAATACAGGCATTAGCCAATTCAAATCATAAACTTGTAAGAAGTTACTAAATGCTCTCATAACCCCATCTACTAAACTGATTTTGTCTTTAGGCAGGATGAATGCGATCGCCAGCGAACCCAGAATCATGGTGAACAGAATGAGAATGACCGAAAAAAACATCGCTTTGGGAAAGTTCTTCTGCGGGTTATTAACATTGCGCACGTGAACTGCGGCAAGCTCCATACCGAGGAAAGAAGTCATAATCGCTGTCAGAGAAACCCAGGATTGTGTGTTTTTCCATTGCGGTAGCAAATTGGAGAGGCTCAGGTCGATGGCAATAGGATGACCATGGATTAACCAAATAAAAGCCAGAAGGATGATAAATCCCATAGGGACTATCATTCCAACTATTGCACAGAAGCTGGCAAAGGCAGCAGAAGCACGTAAACCTGATAGGCCTATCAAAGTTAATGACCAGAAAATAATCAAAATGACGCTGATAAGATAGTATTTGTTTTGTGCTAGTTCCGGATTAATTAAATAAGAAATTGTGCCTGCTATGAAGGACAAAATAGTTGGGTACCATACCAGGGTGTTTATCCATTGCAGCCAAATGGCAAAAAAGGCAACATTTTCCCCAAAGGCATGCTTAACCCAACTGTATATGCCACCTTCCTCCTCCGACCAGGTTGAGGAAAGTTCAGCGGCAACTAAAGCAACCGGGATTAAAAAGATAATCGCTGAAAAAATAAAGAAAAAAATCAAAGTGGAACCAAAGAGTGCTGTACCTGGCAAATTTCTAATGCTGTCAATCGCTCCGGTGATGAGTAGCACTAAAGCAAGGACGGATATTTTTTCAGAGGACCAGGTTTTCATTGATTTTTCTATTTGATAAAAAGATAAGCATTATAAAATAAATCAAGCTTGGAGGTGAACTTTTTTCATTAAAATTATTTGTTTTTATAGCCATCTCTGCAAGCAGGGGATTTAAGTACTGATTGCTGTTGAGAAGTCCATTCATTAGCGGTATATAAATGCATGCTTAATGCATGTAGCCCCAAAGTAAACTCGTCTTTAAGAAGTTGATTAACGATTTTATGACGATTAATTCGGGTTAAATCATTAAAATGATTTGAAACGGCTATGATTTTAAAATGTGTTTCAGCGCCTGGTGGAACGTGATGGTTCATGGACTCGTCTTCAACGCTTAAAAAAAGAGGAGATAATGCAGGGATTAGTTTTTCTTCAATGCGTTGTTTACGTGACATGATTTACTCGGCGCTATTTTACAAAATTGGGAGTATATCCATTTGGAGTATCGTTGTCACATCATTTAAACACAATTGTCAGAATGTGACAAAAGTTGTCAATTTATTGTTATTTAATAACAAATAGTTTATTTTATCAAATGCTTTGACTATTCACTTTACTGACTTTTTGGGGCAAAAAACAGTGTTTTTTGCGTTAAATGATTATTTAATATAGTGGATATTATAGCTTTGGGATATTGGCTGTTAGTTGGCATTATGCTTGCATTATACTAATGGATAGTTAACTATGGAGATGGTCATGAGACAAAAGGGTTTTACATTAATTGAATTGATGATAGTCGTAGCGATTATCGGCATTTTGGCAGCAATCGCTATACCAGCCTATCAAGATTACACAATACGAGCTCGTGTTACTGAAGGTCTGACTTTAGCAGATTCTGCAAAACTTGCCGTATCTGAAACGGCTATCACTAACAATGCCTTACCAGCTACTCAAGCGGCAACGGGGTACGTGTCTCCTGCTGCTACGCCCAATGTAGCGTCAATTGCTATTGGTGCTAACGGTGTTATTACCATAACGTATACTGCCGCAGCTGGTGGTGGTACCATTGTTATGACCCCAACCTTACAAGCTAATGGTGATGTAACCTGGACTTGTACGGGTGGTACTTTATTGGCTAAATATCGACCTGCCAGTTGCAGACCATAACAGGTTAAATTAACTATAAAAACCGCCTTTCAATGGCGGTTTTTTATTTGGCCAAGTTCCACCAATGAGTTATTGGCCTAAGAATGTTCTGAAAAAAAGCCTTGTCAAGCTATTTAGTCAGCAGAAAGGTTTTTAAATCATAAAGTTGGCATTGTATTTGCGTAATTTTAATTAGATGCAATGCCAGGTGGCGTTATGAGAACGAAAGGGTTTACTTTAATCGAGCTGATGATCGTTGCCGCTATCCTTGGAATTTTGGCTGCTCTTGCTATTCCAGCCTATCAGGACTATACCATCAGAGCACGAGTGGTTGAAGGACTGGGAATGGCTTCAGCCGCTAAATTAGCAGTTGTTGAAACTAGTTTAATTGATAATACCTTGCCAGCAAATCAGGCAGATACGGGCTATAACAGTCCTGCCCCTACAATTAATGTTGCTTCTATTGTCATTGGTAATCAAGGTATTATTACCATTACCTACACCGCAAACGCAGGTAATGGTACCATCACAATGGTTCCTACATTAGACGCTACGGGCAGAATACTCACTTGGGATTGCACTGGCGGCACCCTGATTAGTAAATATCGTCCAGCCTACTGTCGTCCTTAATTTGAATTAATTTTCTTATCGACTAACTGGTTTTTTAATCGCACATAATCCGGTAATCCATTTTTGTAATTGGGATAAGCTTCACCTTGAATCAAAGGGGACAGGTAACGTTTGCATGCGTCTGTAATTCCCATACCATCTTCGGCTATATACTCTGATGGCATAGCTTTTTCCTGGTTAGCTACCTCAGCGAGAGGTACCTGACCTATGGACCATTGATAAGGCTCATCTTGTTCACGAATGACAATAGGCATAATCGCGTTATATCCTTTTATGGCATACTCCACCGCAGCCTTACCTAAAGCATAAGCTTGATCCAAATCAACTTGTGAGGCTATGTGTCTAGCTGCTCTTTGAAGATAATCTGCGACTGCCCAATGGTATTTAAAGCCAAGTTCTGATTTAATCAATTGGGCGATGACTGGTGCAACACCACCTAATTGGGCATGGCCGAATGCATCACGTAATCCCGCTTCACTGAGAAATTTTCCTTCCTTATTGCGGATACCTTCTGATACAACAATCACACAATAACCATAAGAGTCTACACAGCCTTTCACTTTTTTTAGAAAACGAGTTGGTTCAAAAGGGACCTCAGGCAATAGGATAATATGTGGCGGTTCGCCCGGATTTTCCCCTGCCAGCCCACTTGCTGCGGCAATCCAGCCTGCATGCCTTCCCATCACTTCAAGAATAAACACTTTCGTGGATGAGGCTGCCATGGACGCGACATCAAAACCAGCTTCCTTGGTTGAAATGGCAATGTATTTCGCGACTGACCCAAATCCGGGGCAATTGTCTGTAAAAGGCAGATCATTATCTACTGTTTTGGGGATACCTATGCAAGTAATAGGATAGCCCATCGTTTTACCTAATTGGGATACTTTATGGGCGGTATCTTGAGAGTCTCCACCACCATTGTAAAAAAAATAGCCTATGTTGTGAGCCTTAAAGACAGCAATCAAGCGTTGATACTCTTCCCCATTGTCTTTTAATTTATAGCGGCAGGAGCCAAAAGCACCGGAGGGAGTTTGCATTAACCTGGCAATGTCTTCTTCACTTTCTAATGAAGTATCGATTAATTCTTCATTTAAAGCACCAATAATGCCATTTTTTGCAGCGTACACTTTACCAATTTGATCTGGAAAGAGTTTGGCGGTTTGAATGACGCCACAAGCGGATGCATTAATTACAGCGGTCACACCACCTGACTGGGCGTAGATTGCATTTTTAACTGACATTTTTTCTCCAAAAATAGAGTTATTTTATTGGGTTGATACAGGTTTTTAAATTGGTTTTCATACAAGAGCATTTTTTATACTCTTATTTCATTAACTGTTATTGCGAATACTGATTTTCATATTCACTAATCACTGCATCAATACTTTGTATTAAATCAGTAAAGGCTTCGGTTAAATTATCAGCATTAGCTGTTCGTCTTGCAAGTTTCTCTAATTGAGCTACTCTCTTTTGTAAAATAGGCACACCACAAAAACAACAGGCGCCATGTAATTTATGAGCCAAATCAGCCAGACCCTTTACGTTTTTTTGATGCATTAACTCAATAAATTCTTCACGATTCTTATATAATTCTTCTATAAATTTGGCGAGGAACTCTTCAGCAAGCGCTTGATTACCTGAAACTTTCTGAACACATAATTGCCAATCGATGGCAGCATGTTTGGTTTTATCAACGATGCGAAGAATTTGGATTAACAATTGTTTTTCATCTATAGGTTTTTGAAAACAATAATCAACTCCAGATTTTTTCATATCGATGGAGCTCAGATCACTGCTACTGGCGGTAATGAGAACGATAGGAGAGTGTTTATTCATTAGGGATTTTTGGCGTATCATTTTGGCTGCTTCCAAACCATTAAGTTTTGGCATTTGCAGATCCAGTAAAATCATGTCAAATTTTTTATCCTCACAAGCAGTAAAGGCCATTTCGCCATCATCAACCGTTGTTATATTGGCATTATTGTTTAATAGGGATGTTAATAGCATTTTATTGACTGGGTTGTCTTCTGCAATCAGTAGCTCTGGATGAAGAAAGCGAAGTTGTTCGCGTAAAGTATCCAGTTCCTGGTTAGTATTTTTCTCAGTTTGGTTTTCATTAGCTATCGATTCAATCAAATCCTGAAGCTTTTGGATGCTGATAGGTTTGTAAAGAAATCCTCGAGCACCTAGCGCCGCAAAATCATTGATAGGCCATTTGGAAATTAATACGAAAGGAATTTGCTTATGTTTGGCAATGAGTTCAGCGGCTTGACGCTCACATCCTTGATTGACATTAATAAAGGCAATTTTGCAATCTTTATGTTTTGTCAATGTTCGGGAAAGTTTATTAAATGAATCAACGCGTATAGCTTCTATACCCCAAAAGCCCAAGCCATTACCCATTGCTTCCAAATGGAGAGGATTGTCATCAAAGCAAATGATTTTTAAATGGGCGAAACGATGAGTTTGATTTTTTTCAATCTCATAAGCAACAAGTTTTTCAACTTTAATGCGTGCGCTAAAAGTAGAGCCTTTGTTTATTTCACTGGTTAGACTAATGCGCCCATGCATTTCTTCACATAATTTTTTACATATCACCAAGCCCAATCCTGATCCACCGTAACGGCGTGTGATGCTGGTATCTGCCTGATTGAAGGCAGTAAACAGTTTCGTTTGATCCTCTGGTGAAATACCTATTCCCGTATCCGTAATGGCAAATAGCAAGGTATAATCTTTATCTGTTTCTTGCTCTATTTTAGTGCGTATAAGAACGTATCCATGGTCTGTAAATTTTACTGCATTGGTCACCAGATTACTGATGATTTGCTTGATTCTTAAAGGGTCACCCAATACCATTTTGGGCACATTAATGTCTGTAATCGGGATTAAATCTATTCCTTTTTTGTGCGCATTGGGGCTTGCCAGGGATAAAACCTCATCAATGCAGCCTCTTATGTCTAGCGGGATGCAATCGAGATTTAATTTGCCCGCATCAATTTTAGAAAAATCCAGAATATCATTGATGATACTTAACAAATCCTGCGCTGATGATTTGATTGTTTTAACGTAGTCCAGTTGTAAAGGATCCAGCTTGCTTTCCAATAAAACATTGGTAAAACCAATCACTCCATTCATTGGTTTACGTATTTCATGACTCATGTTGGCAATAAATTCTGATTTTTGCCGGCTTTTTTCTTCAGTTTTTTTCTTCTCCAGTGATAGCTCAATGTTTTTTTCTTCCAGAAGTTCGAGACTTTGTTGCAGATCTGCGGTAGCGATTTCAATATGGTGATTCAGATCGCGAACCGTATTTAAATATTGTCGTTGCAAATGAGCGCAACCTTTTTCAATTATTCCTAATTCTCCTGGACTTGAAACACGAATTTCTGTTTCAAATTCATTACTTAAAATTTGTTTCATACTTCTACGCAATCGAGCAATAGGCATGTAAATTCGTTTAGACAAGAAGTAATGAATTGTTAAACCCATGAGTAAACCGAAGAGAGTAATAAAAATGGTAACAATAAGCATTTGATAGCGTTTTATAAGGAGTGATTGTGTATCAATGTCAATAGATAGCCAGCCTAATATATCGTCGGCTTGAAATACTTTAGGCGTAGAAGGCTCTTTGAATTCTGTACTGGAGTACAAATTGAACTTTGGGATAGTAATCGGCGCTATAAAATTAATGGTGAATGGATTAATTTGCTTACTTTCAATGTAGTCACCGGTATAGTCAGGCGGATTGAAGGGTTTATGAATAGAGTGCTTGCCACCACGATAAGCAATTAATCGACCATCGGCATTATAAAATGCCAAAGCCTTTACCTCTGGATTAATGGTTGAGGCATTGATTAAACCCTGTAATGTACGATAATCATTGCGAAGCATGGCATACTGGGCGGCTGGGAGTAATTGTCTAATGTAGGCTTCACCCAGTCTGGACATATGCTGCTTTAGATCTTTACCAAATAGACCGTTATAAAAAAAGGCAAAAAGCAAGGCAACTAAAAAGGCAGGAATAAGAGTAGTGATTCTTAGCTGATACTTAATACCAATACTTTTCAACATAGCTCCTTTTAGTCTTAATTCAGCAGTTGAATCTTTGCGTTCATGGTAAACTCGGCTATTATAGCTTGATTATTTTATTCCTTACAATGGAAGATATTATGACTGTTAGAACCCGATTTGCCCCAAGCCCTACAGGTTTTTTACACGTTGGTGGGGTAAGGACTGCTTTATTTTCATGGTTGTATGCAAAACATCACAATGGGCAATTTATACTGCGTATAGAAGATACGGATAGGGAGCGATCGACACAAGAGTCTGTACAGGCTATTTTAGACGGTATGTCCTGGTTAGGGCTCAATTTCGATGAAGGTCCTTATTATCAGACTGAACGATATGACCGTTACCAGCAAGTAGCCCGACAACTATTGGAAGAAGGAAAGGCTTATCGCTGTGAATGCAGTAAGGAAAGATTGGACGCTTTAAGAGAAGCCCAATTGGCAGCTAAGGAAAAACCCCGCTATGATGGGCATTGCAGGAATCAAAACCTTCCTGATGGCGGAGCTCCTTATGTTATCCGCTTTAAAAATCCCGATGCGGGTATAGTGTCTTTTCATGATGAGGTTTATGGCGATATTCATGTGGATAATAACGAACTGGATGATTTGATTTTGGTTCGCTCTGATGGACATCCTACCTATAATTTTGCTGTAGTTATCGATGATTGGGATATGAAAATAACTCATGTCATTCGTGGGGATGATCATATCAATAATACACCTAGGCAAATTAATTTATTCAATGCCTTAAATGCTCCGGTACCTATTTTTGCCCATTTGCCGATGATCTTGGGTGATGATGGTAAACGACTGTCAAAGCGACATGGCGCTGTAAGCGTCCTGCAGTTCAAGGAGCTGGGTATTTTACCTCATGCTTTATTGAATTATTTGGTTCGTTTGGGATGGTCTCATGGTGATCAGGAAATTTTTAGCGTAGAAGAAATGATAGCCAGCTTTGACTTAAAAAATGTCAGCCGAGGCGTCTCAAGTTTCAACTATGATAAGTTGTATTGGTTGAATCAGCATTATCAAAAAAGTGACTCTGCAGAATCAGTTGCCAACGCGTTGCGTTGGCATTTTGAACAGGCAGGAATGGATTTGAATAAAGGTCCCGATTTGAAGGATTTGGTCGCAGTACAGGCAGAGAGATGCAAGTCATTAGCAGAAATGTGTCAGATTAGTCAGTATTTTTATACTGATAGCATTGAATATAATGAAGAGGCTGTTAAAAAATACTTGCGGCCAGTTGTTCTGGAGCCTTTAATGGTATTGCATGAGCGCCTAAAAGCACTTGACGAATGGAAAAATGATAAAATTCAAGAATGCATCAATGATGTGAGCCTGCAATTTGATTTGAATTTAGGTAAAATCGCTCAACCGTTGCGCGTCGCTGTGACCGGAGCCGGAACATCTCCTTCCATTGACATGACTTTGGCTTTGTTAGGTAAAAACAAATCAATCAAACGCCTTGAAGAGGCTTTGGAGAAAATACGTGCCAGAGCCAGTGCTGTTTAGAATCTAAATATCTATTGATTTTAAGCGGAATGCAAAAAGATCTGTATTTGGATAAGTATTCATATTCCAAGTGGGCAATGAAAGCCACAATTTAGCTGGATTTCATTGCTCCTGGCTGAAGAGAATACGAATAGGCTTGTCGTATATTCAACACGACATTTCCTGTTTTTTTTATTTTATGGATCTATTTGACTCTGTCAGGTTAAAATGGCCAATTTTGTACTTCATTTGATGTGTTTTTCGCCATGAAAATAAATAACTTAGTTGGTTTTCTGCTTGTCTTCTGCCTGGCTTTTTTATCTTACAATATCAGCGCAGCTGAATCTCCTGTTGTATCTCATCATAAAATTCAAAAGGAAATGAGCAAGTATTTCAAGGTTTATCACAACAAAGAAAAATTTACTGCTATTGCGGTCTCAGTGTTTATTCCTCAAGAGAAAAATAAGAATGCATTAGATATTGCCACCTTTGTCAAAGGAACTATGGGATATCCTCCACTGTCTCAGGAAATTACCTCATTGAATTTGTTTGATATTGGAAGCATTACCAAATCATTCACTTCATTGATTTTGCTTCAATTGCAGACTGAGGGCAAATTATCACTGGATGATCCTTTGGGTAAATGGCTGCCTCAATACAAAGAGTGGAAAGATGTGACATTAAGACAATTATTGAATATGACCAGTGGTATCCCCAATTATTCCGAAGATCCGGAATTTGCAAAAAAAATGGAAGAAAATTTGGCGGCTATCTGGAGTGATGAGGAATTGTTAGGTTATGCGCATCCTGAAAAACCTATAGAAACCAACAGAGAAAACAGGTATGAGTATTCCAATTCTAATTATATTCTTGCGGGAATGGTTATTGAAAAAGTGACTCAAGATACTTTTGAAAATCAGTTAAAACAACGAATTATTAATCCAAATAATGGATTAAACAATTCATTTTATCCTGCAGGACCACATGGTACAGAAGTCGAAAAACTAATCAGAGATAGAAGAGTCCATGGCTATTTTTATGATGAGGATAATGAAAAATTAATCGATACGATAACCAATGATTTATCCTGGGCTGCTGCGGCAGGCGCTATTGTTGCTAATACCGAAGACGTCGGTCGTTGGGTACAGTTACTATATCATGGTTTACTTATAGAACCTGATTTCAGAGACGAAGTTTTATCCGAATTGAAGTCAGTGGTTTCAGTAAAAACAGGGTTGCCTATTCCTACAGTTACAGAAGAGGAGCCCGGCGGTTTTGGATTGGGAGTTGGTTATTTTTATGATAAAAATTCCAGGCAGCGTTTTTGGACCTATCAGGGTAGTACTTTAGGTTACAGGGTGATGTATCTGTGGAATCCTTGTAATAATGTAACCGTTGTTGTGGCTTTGAATGGGAAAGGTGGCTCTGGCAATGGGAAATCAAAAATGGGCAACCATATCCATGAACTGTGCTTGAAGATAGACAAAGTCATCGCTAAAAATTATCCATACTTGCAATGCGCAAGCTAAGTTATTATTTATCATTATTAGGTATTGAGGACAGAATCACATGGCAATCTGTATTAATAAAGAAACAGATCACTTTTTTATTTCGATAGGCAAAATCAATCAGCACTCATTTATTATGCTAGGTGTGTATGATGACTTCCAGGTACCTCATCTACTGTGCAGAGTAGGGAAGATTTTTGATTTACCAAATCAAACCAAGGGCATTAAACGATGCATGAGCATTTATAGTGCTTTAGGTGGTGCCATTTTTGCGAGTAGCAAAGCAAAGTTAGAAGACGAAGGAGTTTCAAGAAAACGTAAAGGTTCTGTACCTATTTCTTATCAAGCTTATGATATTAGTTATGATCAATATTGTGAATTTGTTCATTATCTTGAGTCTATTCAAACTGAGAGTAATCAATTTGAATGCTTTAAACCGTTTGTTCAGAATGGAAACTTTGTCTACTTTTCGCAAACCAGTTCTCGTGTTTTCCCAGCCGGTTCTCATTGGAAGGCACTTAATGATGAAGTTCATGAAATCAATACAAGCAATACCTGCCGGCATTCAGCAATAAAATTAATTGAGGCGGTTACAAAAACCCCCATTTCTTCATCGATATCCTCTTGTTTCTTTATAAACTTACCTTATAAAACTCAATTGGATTTTGGCAAGCCCAGCCAAAATATCCCCTTTTATGTTTTACCTCTACCTCCGCCTCCTATCCATCCCGGGTTTAATAAAGAAAAACGTTTAATAGCCATGAAACTCTATCAGAGAATAGAGCAGTTGCCTGTTCTTGAGCCTAATTCGCCAATGACCAAGCGAAAATTCAACAGTTTAAAAAATTTATATTTGCAAATCATTGGTTCACAGAAAAATCAATCTATTGATGAGTTGCTATTTGGTATCCAGCAGTGGAAGGAAAAAAATCGCGTTGATTTACAAACATTAAGAAGAACTTATTTTTGGGATTCTTTTATTGTTAGGGAATCAGCTACTATGAAATTGATCAATGAAATTGAGGGGGATCTCAAATACTCCAAATGCCCGTATTAAATATTGTTATGACAATATCAGGGGGTAAGAGCATATCGAATCGCTTTGTATAGAGCCTGAATAACCTGGTCTGATTAAATAGACCTTATGCATGACCTTCCTCTGTGATTATATGATTTTTTACATTTCAAGTTTTTTGCTGCATTTTATGCTAACTTAAATGTTGTTATTTCAATATCATCAAAGGAGTGAACATGAAATTATATTATTGCAGAGGTGCTTGTTCATTAGTGGTTCGTATTATACTCAATGAATTAGGATTAAACTTTCAGGATGAAGAGGTCGATTTAAAAGTCAAAAAAACAGCTGGTGGCGATGATTTCTTCAAAATTAATCCTAAAGGAGCGGTTCCAACCCTGGTTCTTGATAACGGCGATGTCCTTACTGAAAATCAGGTTATTCTGCAGTATCTGGCAGATACTACTCCAGGACAAAAATTGTTAGCTGCTGTTGGAGATAGTAAAAGGTATCATACTCTGGAATGGTTAAATTATATTTCTACAGAGCTTCATAAGTCTCTTGGAATGTTTTTTAATCCCACTGTTTCAGAGGAATTAAAATCCAAAATCTTGACGCCTTTGGTCATGACCCGTTTTGCTTATACCAATGCTCGTTTGGCAAAAGGATCTTATTTAATGGGAAATGAATTTAGTTTACCTGATGCCTATTTGTTTGTTATGGTGAGCTGGGCAAAATATTTCAAACTGGATTTATCTCAGTATGAGCATTTGGCAAAATTTATGGATCTTATGCAAGCTCGCCCTTCAGTTGCCAAGTCATTACAGCAAGAAAAATTATAGTGCGGGCTGCAGCTATTAATAATTCATTTCAATAAAACTTGCTTCTTCTACATAGTATTTTTTTAAAAGAATAAGCAAGTTATATTATATCTAATGCATTTAAGTATGGGGTTTAGCTATCTGGTTAGACAGCCTCATCTTTTTGGGCAAAATAAGCCCTTTAGGTTTGAATTATTAGCAATAACATTTATTATTGTGCTAAAATTTCAAATTTTAATTAATAGTAATTTACAGTTACTTGCTTTTTAAATGACTCGTTTAGCAACCTGCGAGCGTTGAACTGTCCGAGACATCAGAGCGCAATTTACTTTGTGGATACTGTTGGCAAACAGCGGTTCGTAGAGAATCAGTCATTTAAAATTCCGTGATTTTAATTGTCTTGAACTCATAGTTGAAAACAAGCTATTCAGGGGTTTTTATGATGATGGAGTGTACAAGCTTTAAAGGTGGTTTGAATTTAAACTTTATTGAGAATGCTGAGTTTGAATCTAAAAGAGACTTGCCCCCTGAAGAGCAAAGAGCCGTTGTTATTCGTAATACTTTGCGATTGTTAATGATGGGCTGGAATACTTCATGGACAGAATTATTTTCCTGGGAAACTTTCAAAGCTATTTACGTGCAAAGAGATCCTTTATTGCTGAAAGAGTTTCGGTTAGCCTTTCAGAAGGGTTTTGATGCATTATTTACCCAATTAAATGGCAGGCAATTTAATCCGCAACAAAATGAACAAATACAACTTTACCTAAGTAACTGTCTTAGCTATTTACCTTTGTTTGATTTAAATCCTTATGAGTCAATTAAAATTCCCCAGAGAATCAATGATCAATGGGTTATGGTTGACTATTACATCAAGCCCATAGAACTTACAAATCATCGTGGGGAGAATGATCTGATTTTGCGGGATAATGATAGGGTTTTTGCTTATGGGCTTGAGCCAATAGATAATCCAAACGCACAGTCTCATTTAATCTTTATGGGAACCACATATCCTGCTGGTCAAGGATTCATTTCCCAATTAAATACTGATTTAAAAGGATTTGAAACGGTTGGTTATTCTTTGTATAAGAATGGAAGAGACCGAATTAAGGACTGGATTTTAAATCAAAACGGTAAAATCCATGTGTGTGGTATAAGCCTTGGAGGTTCTTTAAGTCTTCTTTTGGCTATTGACATGGGAAAATACCTTTCCAGAGTGGATGCCTTAAATCCCGCAGGACTTCATGATACTGATGATAAAGTGAAGTACGATAAATGGGGTAAAATCAGAAAGAAACCTTTGGTTGTTGTGCAACAACAGGGAAACGATCCTGTATCCTTTTTTGGGGTGTGGAAAAAGGAGTGGAATATTTTGCATGTCAAGCCTCCAAAAGATAAACAAGGCCCCAACCTTTTTTGTGATCATTTTCTGAATTATGCCGGATTTGCTGAAACAGAATTTACCTATGTTTCTGCGGAACAACAAAATGCCAAAAGGAAGGCAAGGAATTTCTGGCTTTATTCTTTAGGGAGAGGTGTTCTTTATTATTTTGGCCTGGCTCCTTATACTTATTTAATCAGGCCTGTAATACACTCTATTGCAGAAAAATGGCCGTTAATCGTATTCGGTATTATTCCTTTATTGGCTATTGGCACTCTTATTGGATTGAGTGCTGCAGGAATTATTCCAGCCATTGTTTCAATAGGTACTCTTGCTGTTTTTGCAATATCCAGTGGAATTTTTTACTTGTCTTTTGGCTTAAGTAATAATGAAGAAGACAAAAACATTTGGGCTGGGATGTTTGATTTTATTTTAAAGGGTAACGAGAAGGCACCAGACGAAAATGAGATAAAACTGGCCAAACTTCATCAACCTTCTACACCGAGAAATTCTGGAATGGATATCTATAAGAACGAAACCGCGATCGATTTAACTTATAAGCAAATTAATACCTATTATCAGGTAACTCGTTGTCTTCTGAAACAAAAAGAATTTCTTCCTCTTAAGGATAAACCCGAGAAACGTTTTGGAGGGCTATCTAAAAAAGAAGCCTTATTAGCAAGCATGAATTCTGCCTCGCATGACGAAGTCATTTCTCTTCAGATACCCAAGGCAAAGGCTGTGCATATCAAGCATTCTTTAACTTTGGTAGCCAAAATAGGTATGGATAATGAAAAAGAGTTAAAATCTGCTTTGGAAAAAGAGTATAATCAATATCAGATAGGTAAGCATCAAAGGCTTCGCTAGATAGAAAGAATTTTAATCATTCGTATTTTACTTAAGTTTTATATAAAATAGCCCAATTGTCATTAATATCATTTCGTAACGATTCGTGCATCACGTAGAAGATCTAATTAATATTTTTAATTATTGTTTTGAGAAGGACTACAATACTCGTCTGGTTAGAGGAGGGGATGAGCCAATTTATCTTCCCGCAGATGAACAGAGGCCTTATCATGCGTTATTTTTCGCACATGGATTTTTTAGCAGCGCCTTGCATGAATGTGCTCATTGGCTTATTGCTGGAGATGAAAGAAGAAAACTGGTCGATTTTGGTTATTGGTATGCCCCTGATGGGCGCAACCAGGAGCAGCAAACTTTGTTTCAGAAGGTTGAAGTGAAGCCACAGGCTTTGGAGTGGATTCTTTCTATGGCTGCCGGGCATAAATTTCGGGTAAGTATTGATAATTTAAATGGAACTGAAGTGGATACGGAAGCCTTTAAACAAGCAATCTATAAACAGGTGTTGCGTTATTGCAATCAAGGGTTACCAGAGCGTGCACAGCATTTTCGTAATGCTTTGTGTGCTTTTTACCGTCAACCTGCTCCTCTAAGAATAGATGATTTTTCAATCGATGAATTGTAATACTTCAAGCGTGATGAAGAACTACTCCAATTGTCCAGTCAAGATTTTGCTCCGGTGGGATATAATGGACAGTTTGATCGGGATTAATCCCATAACCATCAACCATTAATGCGTAGTAATAAGAAGACAGAAGACAATATTGGTAGAGATACTCATCATCAGGATTCTGGGCATTCAGTATTTCCCATTGCTGATGGCAAATTTGATTATCTCCTTGTTGAAGCAAGCTTTGATTAGTTAATTCACCGTTTTCAAAATGAAATAATTGACTGCTGGCAAGATTGGAAATACCTCCAATACTATACCATTCATTCACCGGATTTGAAGCAAGTAAAGGTTGTATTTGTTGATTTACCTTATGGACACTATTCATTAATGAGGTTACTTCTTCTTTACACGATGGGGCATTTCCCTGTCCTAATTCCCCGTCGGGTAAAGGATAGTCGTTTGCAAAGCAAGAGGGTGAATTAAGAAATTGATGTGACATTTCTGTTTGACCTAGCCCCAGGAAACTATGGACATAAAGATTGATATGTTGTCCATAGATAGTAAGTTCTACTTGGTTATGTTTATTAATTTCTGCATTTTTAGGAATTGGAAAGACAATTTGAACGGAAGCACCGCCCATATCCATAACACCAACTGACTTATTTTGGTCTGATTTTAATGTATCAAGTTTATAATTTACAGCAAGCCAGTCAAACAATGCTTCATCGTTCCCAGTGATGGTTTTTGCCTCTACTAACTGCCATCGTGATTGTTGTCTAAACCAGTATTCTAATTCATCGTAGTATTTTTTTTGCTGTGATTGCGGTAGTAGTCTCATACCAGCTGTTGCATAAAAGTAAACAGGTATATTGTGGATTGGTGCATCAGCCAATAGCGCAGTCAGGTAGGCATCAATTGTTGCAGAATTAGGTTGTATGCTTGCGAATCCGGGTTTAATTTTTTTATTCCAAATTTCATCAATATGAATTGGCGTATTAGTATCATCCGTATCATAAGAATAGATATGTAGCCTCGAACCAGTACTTCCTGCATCAATGACAGCGACACAGGAATGTTTTTCACAGGGGGCAGTTTCAGCAATAGTGTTTGGTGTCAAAATGACTATGCAAGAAAGAAAAACTAAAACTCGAAACATTAGTTTATAGAGCCAAAATTGAAGTTTTCGAATGGTACATTGTGTATATTTTGCTGTCAATAGAGTGTATTTAAAAAATAAACTGAACAGATGCGCTTTGGGATGTCGGTTTGTTGAACAATGGATAGTATCTTGTTAACGTGTTAATCATTAACAATTTGATTTAAATTTGGATTATTTATTTTCAAAATAGAACAAAAGTAGTAAAATAAGACTTTTTACTTGTTAGATCATTCCTTTTATTTCGAGTAAGCCAATCATGAACTCCCAAGAACAACGTGGCTCCTTTTATGCTATTTTATCCGGATTTCTTTACGGATTTATTGGTTATTTTGGGATTAGTGCTATTCATGGTGATTTATCAGCAAGCAATATGTTGTTCTGGCGCTTTTTTATTTCCAGTGTTTTTATTTTGATTGTTTTGATTCCTCAATTGAAAAATATTAAAGATACTTATAAATCTATGTTTACCGCTTTTTTAAGTGGTGTTCTGTATTATGGTTTATCGACATTATTATACTTTTATGCTTCCCTCTATATTGGATCTGGATTGTCAATGGTGATATTTTTTACTTATCCAGTGATTATTATGGTATTAAATTATTTCTTCTATGGTCAAACAATACCGAAGATATATTACTTGGCAATATCTGTTATCCTATTAGGAATGGCATTGTTAATTGATGTGAATGAAGTCGCATTTGATTTATGGGGTATATTTCTGGGTATCACTTCAGCCTTTTTTTATGCCTGTTATATTGTTTCAAGTAAAAACAATAAAATTTCTCCAAATGTATCAACCCTGATGGTATGTTTAGGCTGTATGGTAACCAGTTTGATTGTCGCTTCTCTCGGCCATACCTTTAAAGTTCCAACAACATTTCCTGTTTGGCTGAATTTATTTGGCATAGGCATTATTGCAACGGTCATACCGATTTTGCTAATGCTTTACAGCTTGAAGTATATCAGTTCGGAAAAGGCATCTATCTTGTCTGTTTTGGAGCCCGTTTTTGTGGTCATCTTTGGCGTAGTGCTACTCGGTGAGGAATTGAAACCTTGGCATGCTTTGGGTATTGTTTTTGTTCTGGCGGGTGCTTTGATCACCTTGTTTAGTCATAGAATTAATTTAAACCAATTAAAGCGGCAAGTATTTCAGTTTTTTAAATTAACATAATCAGGATTGACGCAAAATTCCAATCTCTTTGTTAAAAAGGCTTTTAATTCCGTCATTTAGTTTATCTAAACTCTCTCATTAAAAACATTTGTTGTCTTGGGCTTGGAGTTTTGCTTAAATCCTGGTAATAATTTTTTATTATTGATGAGTGGTAAGCCAATCTTCAATTCTTTTGTGTTCAGACAAATTCAACAGAGCAGGTGCGTGCCCTGCATTCTCTACTTCATGAACTTCAGTTAAAGCATGAGTTCTTTTCATTTGTGTGATGATCTCCGAAGTCAAGATATCAGAATGTACACCATGAATAACTAAAACCGGGCATTGAATCTGTTTCCAAATTGACCACAGATCAATGTCATAGAAAATACCTTCCAGTGCTTTATGAGGATGACGAAAAAATTCTGAAATGATTTGTAAAATTGATTTTGATTTTTTTATTGCCGGATCCATTTTGGAGACATAAAGATTAGGGCTTCGTTGTTCTACACTGTTTTTAGTGAAAATATCCCATTGATTCTCATTGGTAATTCCAAAATCAGCATAGCTGGTTTTGAAATGTTGCTTGGCTTCCTCCAGGCTTTTAAAATCCGGGTCTTTACCAGCATATTTGGCAATTCTTCTTAATCCATGGATAGGTATTTGAGGACCTATGTCATTGAGAACAAGTTTATTGATCGGGGAGTTGGGCATTGCGGCTAAAATCATGCCAATAATACCGCCCATCGATGTCCCAATCCAATCAATTTGATGCGCATTTGTTCTTGCAATAAGAGCAGTCATATCCTTTACATACTGGGTAAAATTGTAATGATGGGGATTTTTAAACCAGGAACTATCACCTCGACCTACAATATCGGGGCAGAATACATGACGTCCCGTGGAGCTAAGATAATTGGCTAACTCATCGAAGTCCCTGGAATTGCGCGTATAGCCATGCACACAAATAACTGTGGGTAACTCAGGTTCAAAAATACCCCATTCAGTATAAGCAATATGGTGAAACCCTTCTTCCGAGATTGCAAGTAAGCTGTTTTTTTTCATATTTCAGACTATTGGTTTTTATAACTGTAAATCAATACCAAATACCTGAATAATTTTGTACACCACAACATCCTGTATTGTAACTGCAACATGAATTGCTGGAACCACAGCATCCGCTTCCACAGCCACTCAATAATACAGCAGCAGAAATAACAACTAAGGCCAATATTATTTTTTTCATTGCCTATCCTTGTTTTGTCCATGTATATTAAATATACTATATGAATTTAAAATTATCCAATTGATTGTATTTTTTGGTATTTCTAGGTCCTAAAAGCCTAGTTCAGGGGATAGGGCTGGGCTGGATTGCTTTAAGCAGGATATACTTTTAATTTCAGATTTGAGTTTCTGCGAGTTGAATTCGATTATTTTGAGCTGAATATTGTTTGAAAGGCACTATCTGCCTTTCAAAATCAATCCCTATTATCCAATGTATTAGCCCAATTAACCTAACACGCTAAAACATTGATTATTATTATTTACCAAAGTCACCTTGCTGTCTTGATTTAGAGTTATTGAGCCACAAGATATATCTTTTCCAAAAATGGAATCTTTCTTATATCCAAATTGATACTCCTTATTTTTAGGTCCCTTTCCTGAATAGGAATTACCCAAACCTCCATATTGGTTTCCATTGACTGAGTAACCTATAGCAATGGCATTTTTTTCCTTGGTAATTACTGTAATATTAATAGTATCGGAGGCAAAATTTTTGAAACAAATTAGTGATAACAATACTATGCTTAAATCCTTTCTGAAAAAGGGCCACATCTTTTATCCTGTATATTCATTTATTAATGACCTGATAAACTAATTAGAAAACTCTGTTTTGTCTACCTATTGAGGATAGATTTTATTCGAGATATTTATAAGTTAAATCACTGGTCATGAGAAATTTGTAACCACTGTAATTTCCATAATTCATAGAGGAAGAGTTGATTATTTTTATTGTCTAAATAAGGTTTTAAGTCTTTTAAAGACAGGAAACGATTATTGGCAATAAGACTGAGTAAGCTTGTTGAAACCCCATGGCTGTCCCATTGTTTCCCATTGACATAAAAATGACACTGGGGTTCTTGCTCAGACATGATATAAGCGAAACGACATGAGGCATCTCTTACTATTCCCTGATGATTAGCCAGCTCTTTTATAAACTCATCCAAACTGAGCAATTCATCTTCTTCTAAAGGAAGGGCTAAATGTTGTTCAGCTGATTGATCAAGGCTTGTAGCAAAACAACCGAACCAGGGTTTGATGATGTTATCATTTTCCAGGATTTGCCTTAGCAATTGTATTGCATTGACCCATGCATTAGGCGTTATTTCCGATGTGTTTTTAAGAGTGGACCAATCAGGATCTCGATAGAGGAATTTAATCAGACCATGTTCACACAAATAATCACCCAGACTATCCCACAGTTCTTGTCCTTGATAACTTCTATAGCCAAAAGAGTAGGTCATACATTCTTCAGATTGAGAGATACCATAATGCCCTATATGAGGTGGTAAATAGAGCATATCGCCTTCTTCCAGAATAAATTGCTCTTCTACCTCAAATTCTTTCATGATTCGTAGTTCAAGGCCTTTTATAAAATTGTTGGTATGGCACTTCTTTGAGGTTAATGACCATAGTCGTCGACCTTTAGCCTGGTACAAGAAAACATCATAATTATCGTAATGCGGGCCAACACTTCCATGTAGAGTGGCATAGCTAATCATCACATCATCAACTCGCCATTGCGGAATAAAATTGAAATGATCAAGTAACTCATAGACCTCTGGAACAATACGGTCTACTCCTTGTACTAATAGAGTCCAGTGACTTTTAGGTAAGTCAATTAAATCAGATTCTTTAAATGGACCTCTTTTTAAATTCCACTGTGGGGAATGCTCGGGGGTTTCATAGACCAGGCGACTTTCTATTTCTTCCTCAAGAGCAAGTCCTGCCAACTCATCCGGTGTCAGTGGATTAATAAAATCAGGTAAGGCTTGACGAATGACCAGTGGTTGTTTTTGCCAATAGTCTTTTAAAAAAGTTTGGACAGTAATTTTTTGAAAGTGAACCATTATTGAAAATCTTATTTTGATGAATGTTGTCTATTTAATCACCTTGAGGCTCAATAATGCAACCGTTATATCAAACAGGACTTACAGAACCTTGGGATTTTGCATAAGCATCTTATCACGTTTAGGTTTTTATTTGTTTTAATATCCATCTCAGATTTTTAAACAATAAAATCGTTTGTTTTTTATTTTCTTTTGCTTTGCTATTACGATCTTGCAAACGCAGTTTTTCATAATGACAAAGAAAGGTAGTGATGGTTTCTTCCAGCTTGGGAACTTTATTGATTAAAATTTTACATTGTTGATTCAAAGTAGTGGGCGGTTGAGTTGCAATATTGAAGCGGCAAAATTCTTTTTGTAAAAGATGGTATTCATGTACTAAGGGATCTAATATCCTTTTTTGCCTCCATTGATAACAAGCGCCTAGGGAAATTATAAATAAAACCAGAGAAATTATGATGATTAGCAATAGATTAGAGGCATCCCAGTGTCTTAATCCGATTTTTTCCAATAATTCATATTGGGTATCCTGATTGTAAAATAGCAGCCAACGCTCGATGAAAAAGCGGGTTGATTCCATATATAATTTGAGTTTCTGAAGCCAGGTTAATCTTGAGGGATCAATTATTAATTGTTGTTTGGCACGTGCAGCCTGCATGGCAAGAATAGAAGGCTCTATGCGAGAGGGGGAAATAAACGAAGTGGGATCCAGTTGATTCCAGCCAGATTCTTTTTGCCAATACTCTAACCAGGCGTGAGCATCATATTGTTTTATAGTTAAATAGCTCGCCAGTGGATTCCATTCTCCTCCTTGATAACCAACAATAACCCGGGCTGGGATGCCAACGGCTCGTAATATAACAGTTACTGCGCTTGCATAATGCTCACAAAATCCTTTTCTGGAGTCAAACCAGAAATAATCCATTTGGTCATTTTGATTCTCCAGTTTTGGAGGAGTTAAGGTATACCAGTAAGATTCCTCTTTTATGTAATTCCTGATGAATTCTATAAAGGCTTTGGTGTCGTAATTTACTTCAGCAAATTGTTGTTTTGCCCAGAGTGTAATTCTGGGATTTAAATGGTTTGGTAATCGGGTATTGAGTATCCAATCTTTCTGAGTCAATGGGGAGTAAGAGGAGGAGCTAATTCGCAAAGCATAAGCAAAACGTTGGGTAATGATGTCTTTATTTTGACTAACCAAACCAAAATTAGGAGAAAATAAGAGTTGAGGATAGCCTGCAATGGGATAATCAAGATAAAACAGCCACTTTTTTTGATGGGGCTCTATAATGACCTCATAATCTCCGGCATCAGAAGCAGCTAACTCCTGTAATGGTGGGAACTTTGATGAGACATTCCAGGCAGGATTCCAGCTTATACCATTATAAATACTTAAAGTTAATCCTCGCCAATAGCCATTTAGTATGGCTTTATTTTTAAATATAACCCGTAAAGCAGTTCTGTCATCATTTAGACGATTCGCAACCGATCCTGGTTCCATCCATTCGCTAAATCCAGTGTGGCCTTTACCCAAGGAAGGTACCTGCCAAAGCGGATTGGCTATACGCGGAAAAAAGTAGAAAAGAAAGACTGTTAATGGTGTCGCAACAAGTAATAGTTTCATACTGTGGCCACTAATTTGTCTTAATGAGGATTGAGGAGCATTCAATTTTAACATCAGAGTGAGATTGGCCAGAATTGCAATCAGTAAATAGGTTATAATCCATAGTTCCTGCACCATAATTAAAGCGGCAAAGATAAGATAAAAATTGCACAGTATTAATATTTTTATATCTCTGTCATTATGAATTTCTATGGTTTTTAGTCCAATAAAAGCAAGTAAAAAGCCGATAAAAAAACTACTGGAAACAATGCTGCCGTATTGAAATTTTAATAGAAAAAAGCAGCTAATAACCACAATAAAGCGTATCCGCTTGTCAAGTGGTGGATAGGCAAAGTAATCCGATATCAATTTGTAGCTTATTGACGCTAAGATAAGGATAACAATCCACCAAGGTGCAGTTAGAAAATGAGGAAAGTAACATATCAACATGACCAAAAGAACATATCTGGTTGTTATCAGAAGAGTATGTTGTTTGGCCGTGAAATCCATCAATAAACCGCCAATTGACGTAAGCAATATCGAAGATGTTCTTCACCATGGGAAAATTCATTTGGATTTTTTCCCAAATCCAGATTGTAAAACTGACCTTGGGATTCGGCGGTGACTAACCAATAGCTCAAGTGCTTCAATTTTTCTTCCAGTTTTTCAATGGGTAAATCATTTAATGTAAAAAGCCAATACATTTCTTCATCACGGTCCATCGTTTTCAAATACCAGCCTTGTCCTTTTGCTGCAATTTTCCATGCGATAAGGTTAGGCTGAATCCAGGGATTTTCCGCCTGCTTTAAGTCATAAAATTCATTATCTCCATGAGTGTCTGTTTTCATTTTATTCTGATGATAAAAGGGCATGGGCCAAAAACCGGGATTAACAGGTTGAGGATAAACATAATAATTGCTATCAAAATTGGCATACCCCCATACCTGAAACAGGCCAAAAGGATAGACACTGGAAATGGTGATTTTGGGCAGGGTATAACATCCTCTTCGAGTTGTTGCCAGAGGTAAAATAAATCGCAAACCTTGCGGAGGAATTTTTTCTAATCGTGTTACTGATTGATTATTGAGTCGAAGCTCTAGTCCAAAATGAATTCCATTATTTGATTGAATCAATAAACTAACCTGGACAGGAGTTCCTTCATACGTGTCTTCAACTGATACCAATCTAATGGATAACCCTTTAAGATTGGTATGGGCTTCCCAGGCACTTATAAGACCTATAATTGCTAAAAGAAAAGTTATTAAAAAAACAGTGCTAATTTGATAGTTGATTGCGCCAGAAAACAGGGACAGTACAACCACGCCATAGGCCCATCCAAATCCAGAGGGTATAATATAAATATTTTTCGAACCAAGAATTTGGGGGTTGGTTTTAGAGGCTCGTTTAGAAATCCAGTTTTCCCAATAAGCCTCAATTTTTGTTTTGATTTGTCTTATCACACGGGAACCTCAATTTCACTCATTAATAGCTCGGCTGCAGATAATTGAGTTTGTGATTTTTTAATGATTAAACGATGATTCACAACCGCAGGCATCACTGCTTGAATATCATCAGGTCGGACAAAATCTCTATCATCAGTTCTGGCAAAGGCTTGTGCGGCATGTACCAATCCCATTCCGGCTCTTGGGCTTAATCCATGATTGAACCAACCCTGATTTCTACTGGCATCCAGAAGAGATTGAACATAATCAAGCACTAATTCAGAAACTAGAACTTTTTGACTCTCTCGCTGTAAAATTTGTAATTGCTGTGGAGTAATGACAGGAGTTAGCTCCTTTAATTTCGTATTCAGGTTTGATGATTTTAAAAGCATACGTTCCGCATCTGGCGGTGGGTAGCCAATGACCAGGCGCATCAGAAATCGATCCAATTGCGATTCAGGCAAAGGATAAGTTCCAGTATGGCAGGACGGATTTTGAGTAGCAATAACAAAAAATGGTTGGGGGAGAGCTTCTGTGCCTATATCAGTAGTAACTTGCTTCTCTTCCATTGCTTCTAATAAGGCGCTTTGAGTCTTAGGTGTGGCCCTGTTTATTTCGTCAGCGAGAATTAATTGCGAGAATATAGGACCCTTATGAAATTGAAAGACGTTGCGTTGGTGATCATAAATAGATACTCCCAAAAGATCACTAGGCAAAAGGTCGCTGGTAAATTGTATCCGCCTGTATTGCATACCAGTCAGTTGAGCCAACGCATGACTAAATGTTGTTTTTCCCATACCCGGGTTGTCTTCAAGAAGCAGGTGACCATTGGCTAATAAACAGGTGATACCCAATCTGATGATTTCTTCTTTTCCTAAAAGAATATCACTTAATGCTTGTTGTAATTGTTTTATCATAATGAAAGCCATTTCAAGATGATTATATGGAAGTATAGACCTTTATGATGGGTATGACCTCGAATTAATGTAAAATTTACTACAAATAATAAGTCAATTGTGCGGAATAGCCATTTAATCGAGGAAGTTCTGAACCAATTAAACTGCTCATCAAACAGAGCCTTAGCCAAGATACAAAGGCTCACTTGATAGGTAATTTTAGGTATTAGACTTGTATCAAAATATTATCAAACAGGTCATATTTGATGGGCTTGGGGTTGACTAACTACAGTCATATGCTCTTTAAGTTGTGATTTTAGATTGATAAAATCTTTTGTTCTTGCTTCACATAACGCCTCAATGGCAGGCAAATCACCCACTCGAGCCCAAAGACAACACCGTTGCACATGCCCGTACTCCTCTGCACTCGGAGCTAAAGATGCCCCCTTATATATTGCAAAACCAGAGCCTAACTTAGAATTAAGATCGAACCAACTTTCAAGCTTACCAGTCATACAATTATAAAACTGCCTTGATGATTTCGGTCGATCGGTAAATTTTGGAATCGGAGAAAAAGGTTCATTGGAGCAGTACTCATCAACAACGTGCACAGGCAGCAGCTTCTGTGCGCCGCCAAGACCTTCTCTCCACTGCTTATCAATGACATCCCAATCCTTTGCCCCTGGTGCGTTTAGCAAGTCCAGTTGGGTTTGCAACTCTTTGATGATGGTACTTTCAAAATCAAAATGTTTTTCAGTGACTTTTTCCCCATTAAGTATATAAGTAATACCATCTGTGTTGATTAGGTTGTATTGAATAAGTAATTTTGAGAACACTATCTGGCCCTCTTCATTCTGCGGTATGCACTCAAGCATCAATGCCCACATGTGTTTATCCAGGGCCCAAAGCGCATACTCAAAGCTACTGACGTTATCAAAGGTTCGCCCGGAGCAATCGGTTACCTTGCCCCTTTTAAACATTAAACTCATGTCTTCTTTTAATATCGCTTTAACTGCATCATGGTTCCCGCGCGCCACGTAATACAATAATTTATAAACATCAATCATGGGTTTAAACAAAGCGAAATGAACTTTTGATCTCATAGAAAAGCTTATTAAATCTGGGCTTGATAAATTTTGTGCTGTTTTGATTTGGAGTTCCAAAGGTAACTCATCAAACAATTCAAATTTAGGTTGCATACTTTTCGCCTTATTCTCTTCACTTAAATTAATTTAGGAAAGAAATATACTTGAATTAATTATAAATATTAATATTTACATGATATTAAATAGGTAATTTCAGGGTGAGATAAGAGATGTTTGTGCATTAATGAGAGATCATACCCTTTATGGTTTGATTATGGATTATTATTTTGTAAAATACGCTCTAATTCTCCTTTTGCCTGACGTGAGAAATTGATGAGGCTGGCTTCTTCCTCAAAAAAGTCAAAAGATTTAATCAACGTTTCTTCATCATGCTTTTGGAAAGCATTGGCTTTTTTCTCAATTTCTTCAGGTTTATAACCAAGAAATTTTAAAATTTCCTTGGTCATGGTTAACGAAGAGTCAAATAATTCTCTTTTGAAATAATGAACCCCTGCTTTATGTAACTCGTAGGCATGCCGTCTATTTCTTGCTCGGGCAAAAATTTTCAATTGAGGAAATTCTTCTTTAGCTAATTTCACAATTTCCAAGTTGGTGTCCGGATTTCCAACAGTGACTATGAGCAACTGGGCATGAGCTGCTCCTGCGCTTTTTAACAGATCCAGTCGATTCGCATCACCAAAATATCCGGTGTAGCCAAATTTTCTTAATAATTCAATTTGTTCTGGATTTTTTTCCAAAACTGTTACCTTGATATTTTCACCACTAAGAAAGCGACCAATTATCTGGCCAAAACGGCCATAACCCGCGATAATAATATTATTTTTTTCATGGATAGAGTCGTATTCACGTTCTGGTAATTTGCTTATTAATTTGGGCATCATAAAACGATGATACAAAAGCATTAAAAAAGGTGTGGCTAACATGGATAGAGCGACTACCAGGGTAAAAAAACTGCTTATTTCCGGGCTGACTACTTTCAAGGTACTTGAGTATTGAAAGAGGACAAAGGCAAATTCTCCTCCTTGTGATAAACCCAAGGCGAATCCAAGTGCCTGGATTTTAGTGAGTTGAAATATCTTGCCGAGTGTAAAGAGAATCAATGCTTTAATGGTAATCAACCCAAGTACGACAGGGATGATTATAGTCATTTGATTGAAGAGTAGATTGAAGTTGATACCCATACCTACTGAGATGAAAAATAATCCAAGGAGCAGTCCTTTAAAGGGTTGAATATCAGCTTCTACGGTCCGTTTATATTGAGAGTTAGCTAAAACCATCCCCGCGATAAAAGCTCCCAAAGCAGGAGATACCCCAATTGTTTCCATTAATAAGGTAATTCCAACGACTAGGGACAGGGAAAATGCGGTAAATACTTCACGGATATTCGTTTTTGCAATGATTAAGAACAAGTATCTCGATAAGTAGTGGCCTGCCAAGATAACACCACCGATAATGCCAGCAACGACAATGGCATGAAGCCACTTGGGTAGTTGGGCAATAGCGGTAGCCGTATGAGGGTTAATAGCTGCATTAACTCCATGGTGGTTGCCCAATAAAGGCAAAATCACCAATATCGGTATGACTGCAATATCCTGAAATAAAAGCACAGCAAAAGAAGTTTCACCCTCTGCTGTTTTCAAAAGATTTTTCTCCTGGAGCATTTGCAAGACTAAAGCAGTTGAAGACAGGGCAAGTGCCATACTGACCGCTAGACTGGCTCGCCAATTGTACCCCATCATAATAGCGGCTGAAGAAAGAGCGCTTGTTGTTAACAATACTTGTAAGCCACCTAATCCAACTATTAATTTTCTCAGCTTCCATAGCATGATTGGTTCTAATTCCAAACCAATCAAGAATAGCATCATGACTACTCCAAATTCTGCAAAGTGCATAATTTGTTCGGCATTGCCTATTAATTTCAATCCAAAAGGGCCAATGAGCATCCCTACCGTAAGATAACCAATCACAGAACCGAGTCTAAATCGGCTGGCCAGTGGAACCATAATGCTGGCAGCAGCAAGGAAAATGAAAACATTGAGGAGTAAGTGACCGTTCATCTGCTACCTTGAGATTAATTCATTTTTCATGACAGTTTTTAAATTTTTTACCGCTTCCACATGGACATGGGCTGTTGCGGCCTATCTTTTGCTTATTTTGTTTATTTGATAACTGTTTGTCTTCACCATCGACATAAAACCAAACGGAATTATCCTTTTGAAACTCACTTAATTCATGAATATGTTTCAGCTGATTTCCGTCAAGAAAGGTTGCTATAAATTCAACAAACCCTTTATCTGAACACTCCATGTAACTTTGAATGATTTTTAAACCCAGCCAGGAGACATTTAGGGCCCACTGTTTTGCTTCTGATTCGTTGAAAGCAATTAGTGGTTTGCCTTTCATGGTCTGTTTAATATAATCGATTTTTGCAAGTGAATAGGCAGTATATCTTGAACGCATTAATTGCTCTGGTGTTTCAGGAGCTTTCTTGCTTTCCAGATAAATCCCACAACATTCCTCGTATTTATTTTGTGAACCACAGGGGCAAAGTGTCATTTGATTACCTGTAAAAACTGTTTTATGTCAATTTATAATTCGTTATATCACCGGATCCTGGATGATATTCTATATGGCATTCCATTATTTCTAAACAGTTTTGTCACATTAGATTTCCTTTCTTTTATAAAAACACGATCAAAGTGTGATTCATTATTAATTGAAACAGCAAACTTGTAAGGGCTAATGTATGAAAGTGATATGAGAATACATTGGATTTTAAGCGATTAGTTACGTTTTATTTAACATAACTCCTAATCTTATTGAAAAGGATTGCCTCGACTCTCATATTCTTGCAGTTTATAATTTGCCGGCATTCTATCCGCTAGAGACTGGCTTGCCTTGTCTAAGGTATCGTAGATCACTCCTTGAATAATTTCCTTAACAGGTACTGATTTGCATTTTTCTAATTCTGAAATCTGTATAGTCAATTTTTCAATTTCTCTTTCGCCAAATAGAGAATGAATCGGTGTGTTTTTTCTTATCTTAAACAGGCGTTGAATTTCATGCTCGATTTTATCTATTTCTTCTTTATAGGCGCTATACATTGCGTTTTCCATGCAATTGATAATTGATTCTATTGGTTCCGAATAATGAGTGACTAAGCTAACAAAAATTTTTGATAAGGATTCAATTTCTTCATAATAGGGTGTGTGGTTCCCTCGTTTTAGAAGGTTCATCGCATTGATGCTGTACCCAGGTAATAAAGCTAAACACTCTTCTCTAGAAATAAGTGGTATTTTTCTAGTAAATTTCTTAGGCATAGTGAACTTCCTTTTCATCATATTACATTAATAAGTATAGCATCATGATGATTTATTTTGATCATTATGCCCAATATTTGGCGCCTCGATCCAACTAATTACTAACAATCATACTTTATATTTAATGTAATAGTTCTTGGTTAACTGGCACATACCCATAGAGATGGAAACAGCAAGCATGATAGGGATAAGAAAGATAAAATTAATCCTGGTAAATTCGAAAATGAGGATAATCGCAGTTAAAGGCATCTTTTGTGCCGCAGCAAGAAAAGCAGTTGCACCAATCACTGCAAAGGCATGGATGGGGAGGGGCGGGAAATACAAATTCCAGATTCCACCAAGAACAGCTCCTAGCAAGGCACCATTAGCCAGTGATGGTGTTAATAAGCCTCCTTGAGCTCCTGCACGTAAGCTTGACCAAACGAAGACATTCCTCAACAGAAATAATAAAATACTTAAACCAATTCCTACTGATTGATCAAACTCCATTTCTGCAGGGCTTTTGCCGTTACCCAGTAAAGAAGGAAAATAAACTGCAAATAAACCAATGATTAAAAAATTAATTAAACAAGCTAATATCATTTGCCAGTTATGCATTGCTTTGCTGCGTTGTACTGTGGCAATTTGAATAAACCAAAAGGCAAAAAAGCCTAACACCGGACTGGCAAGAATAGACCAAATAATTAAAGGCGCACTTAATGAAAATTCAGGTAGCTGATAAATCGACTCATTTCCCAAGCCCCACCACGACACCAGAACTGCTATAGCAGAAGAAGATAATGCGGGGAGCAAGATAGTCCAATTGGAAGTGCATAGCAGCACTTCCAAAACAAAAACAGCCCCGCCTAAAGGCACATTATAAACGGCAGCCAGGCCCGCACCAGCTCCACATGCCAGCATAATCTTGCTTTCCTCAGGAGTTAATCCTGCCTTGCCAGATAGCCAGTAAGCAAAGACAGAGCTTACCTCACGGGGAGCCACCTCCCGTCCCAGAGGCGAACCCAAGGCAATTGTTATGATTTGCAAAAAAGCATGAATGAAGGTACTGAGCGCGGGCATAGGTTTACCTGATTTTATTGCTGATGCAATACTGACTAATGGTTTACCAAAGCGATAAAGTGCCCACCATCCTACGCCTGCAATTAAGCCACAAAGGAATAGTATGCTTATTCTTCGCTCAGCTGAAGAGGCTCTAACCCCCTCCAGAAAAGTTTCATTACTTATGATATGAAGAGGACTGTAACCATAAGCAATATGCTGAAGATAATGGAGCAACATGGCCAGGCACATGCCTAAAAAACCGGAACCGATTCCCACCAGAACAGTAACCAGAGCCAGAGTCGCTTTGGAACTTCGAAATAGTTGGTTCTCGACTGTAGTTAACTCCATTCTATGGGTTCCTTTTAAGGTAACTTGTCATCAATTTGCATATAAACGTAAGAATTTATTATTTCTGTATGTAGGTTTTTTTGCAAGTGTAACCGGTTAATGGAGTAGTTAATGATGAAATATACTAATAACGGTATTTTTATCATGTTGCATATATATTTGAATGTGTCTATATTCAAGTGATTTAAAAAACATCAATTGGCGATATTTTGTACATCAATATCTAATTAATGTACTTTTCAGGAGAGAATTATGGAGTCAAAATCAGAAGTACAAAAAGTGAGGAAATCAGAGAATCAAACAGTTATCTTTTCATGTGAAACTGATGCTAAGAAAGCTTGTTTGAGACTAGAGAAAGTAGAAGCATCTAATAAATCTGATAAGGAGGTATGGCTTTTACGTGAAAGCTCTGTACCTGGGCTTTTGGCTATTACCTATTTTAATAATGAAAAGGGCAAATATATTCATAAACGGCTTGGATTTTTGGGAGGAGAATGGAAGTTCGGACCCAATGATTACCATGAGGCTGTAGAGTTTTCCAAACGTGCGGAAGCTGCGTTTAGTAAAGCGCTCCCTCCAAAAAGTTATGAGAGTTTAATTAAAATATTAACCGAACATGGTTTTGATGTAAGTAAGCAAATCATTCCTAATCCGGATGAAGCTACTCAACATTCTCAATACACTAACTACACAGATGATGCGTTTATACAGTCATCAACATCCACGAACAGATATACTAATTTTTAATTTGAAATGGCCAATGTTTCTGTATAACAAAATTTAAAAAAGTATCCATTGGCTGTTTGCGATCTTGACAACACATTGCCTAAAAAGTTAACATTAAACATTGTTTTAATTTCCTGATTTTTATGAAGATAAACCGACAACTGACAAGTAGAATGTCTTGTAT
Organism: Legionella pneumophila subsp. pascullei; assembly: GCF_900637585.1. Lineage (NCBI taxonomy): Bacteria > Pseudomonadati > Pseudomonadota > Gammaproteobacteria > Legionellales > Legionellaceae > Legionella > Legionella pneumophila. Next base: position 2,132,079 of record NZ_LR134380.1, on the reverse strand, counting down.
TCAGAATAGCAACAGGATGTCTGTTGGATTGTCGATTACTACTTTAAACTCTTTCATCTCAATTGTCATAGTCGTGGTGGTGGTCAGCTTTACCCTTTCCTCTGCTCTGAGACGGCTTCTCTCCTGACTTATCTGCCCCGCCTCAGGGCGATAACAGCAGCAGATAAGACTCAGCGGTTATTGAAATTTTATCACTAACCTGAAGCGAATAAGTTAGGAGTTATTGTGAACACATTTTCAATTAAGAATCCTTTGCTAGCTAAAACTTACCTCTGGATTATCTGGACCATAGCAGCCTGTTTTTTCTTTTATAAATATTTGATTCAGGTTTCCCCCAGTGTTATGACAGCTGATTTGATGAAGGCATTTCAGGTTAATGCGGCTGGCCTTGGGAATTTGTCGGCTTTTTATTTTTATTCCTATTTATTCATGCAGATTCCTGTGGGTGTGATGTTAGACAGGTACAGTCCAAGATTGCTGACAACCCTTGCAATTTTTGTCTGTAGTATCAGTACTTATATTTTTTCTCAAACCAATACTTTATGGCTGGCTTGCTTAAGTCGTGCATTGATGGGGGCGGGAGCTGCTTTTGCTGCCGTGTCTTGTTTCAAGCTAGCCGCTGTGTGGTTCTCGCCAAAACGATTTGCTTTAGTATCAGGAATGTTTATGACAGCGGCCATGTTAGGTGCTGTGGGAGGGCAGATGCCTTTGGCATTTTTGGTCCAACATGAAGGCTGGCGCAAGGCACTTGAATTGGTCAGTGTAATGGGGATTATCTTGGGGGTCGTGTATTTTCTCGTTTTAAGAGATAAGCCTGCGCAAACGCAGCCTATGTCAAACAGGAAGGAACCCATTATTCAATTGTTAAAACGTATTATCGTCAACAGGCAGGCATGGGCTTTGTCTTTATATAGCGGATTAGCTTTTGCTCCTGTTTCTGTTTTTGGTGGATTATGGGGAGTTCCTTTTTTGGAAAAGGCTTATCTCTTGTCTCGTACTGATGCGGCCCTTGCGATTTCGTTTATTTTTGTCGGGTTTGCGGCTGGAGCACCATTTTGGGGATGGTTTTCTGATTTTATCAGACGTAGAAAGCCTGTTTTATTTACAGGAACATGTTCAGCTTTATTATGCTTGTTGATAGTTATTTATAGCTCAAACCAAAATTTGCTTACTTTAATTATTCTTTTATTTCTCTTTGGTTTTGGAGCGAGTGGATTTTTTACCAGCTTTGCAATGATCAGGGAGTTATTTCCCTTGGTTCTTGTAGCCACAGTGCTTGGTATTATGAATACGTTTAATTCCGTGTTTGAAGCTTTATTTGAGCCATTAGTAGGCGCTTTGCTGGATTGGACATGGGAAGGGGGCGTGGTGGATGGTATTCATCAGTTTACTTTACATGGGTACTATTTTTCTCTTTTATTATTGCCGTTGTCTTTAATTTTAGCCTTGTTAACCTTGTTATTGATTGATGAAACATATTGTCGAACCAAGGAAGAGGTGGAATAAACTTCCTCATTATTGGTTACAGGTTATTTTTTGAGGCAGGAAACCATATGGGCCTTTTGCGTTTGGATTAAAAATTACAGTACATCCTTTTGTTTTTTGAGGTAATTGTTGTGTCAGTTCAATTCCTGTTTGATTGTAATGACACACAATGTAAATGGTATCATGAGGAGAAAACTTCCATTCCGCTTTTTTCTTATTAATACGGTTGGGTTTTAAGCTGGCTTGAGCTTTGGGATGGCCAGAATAAAAAGAAACATTTCCCAGATAGTTGTTTTTAATCCCGCTTAGGGTTTCCCAGCCATCCGGAGATGTCTGTATACGCTCAAGTGTGTTGATTTCTTTTGGGCATTGAGGGATATAAGTCCCTGCTTGTAAAAAAGCAGAAGATCCCATGAAGACCAAGCCAATTATCCTGTTCCAAGAACGCACAGAAGCCCCCTCATTGAGTAAATAAGTAAATAGGCATCATATCATTAAAATGATGAAAATGATTATCTGGTTGCCTTCATGTTGATCCTTGCGAGTAAAGTGAACTCAGGATCATTTTTTAATAATTCAAAAATTCTGTATAAATTTAAAGGCAGCAAAACTGAATGCAAAATAAATATAGGATGTAAATGATAACCCAAACCGTAAGTAATGAATGCAACATTACTACAAATGGCTATGAGTCGTAATGTCAGAATTTTTTTGACATAAAACGTTGCAAAGACTAAAGAAGAAGCTACATATCCAACCAAATCAATCATTGATTCCATTTTAACCTCCACTTCCAAATCCCTTTAATTCAACATAACACTGACTGGAGGAGATTAGCAAGTTTTTTAATCAATTCTTATGGTTTTCTTAAGTGCTGAAATGTATAATCGATGATCTTTGAGTTAAATATATTACCAAACGGGAATTTTTTGTTTATATTTGGAGGCAAAATGCCACTTACTTCGTTAAAAAAATTTTTAAAAGATATAGAAAATAAAAATAAAAAACAGCATCAGGTAAAACTTGTTTTAAAAACCTCTCAGGATATTCAATTATTTTTAAATGCCTTACGAGATTCAAGAAACCAGGGTATCTCGTCTTTATCTGCACTTGATCTAAGCGGCACTCATTTCACTCCTGCAGAACTGAGAGATTTGATAGGCGTTCTTAATAATATTCCTGGAATTAAATGTTTACGTTTGGATTCTTGTGCTCTTAACGATGGTGACACAGTGGAGCTTTCCAAATTAACTCATATCAAAGAATTATCATTGAAGAGTAACCACTTAAAGAATCGCCCTATGTTTAATACTATGCTTGAAGCATTGTATTTGGATTATAATACGGAACTTAGCGCAAGTTATGTGTTATTTAGTTTAAGTCGAAATGCCGCTACTCTAAAAAAATTATCCTTGCGCAATTGCGGTGTTACCGATGCTAATTTAGATTATTTGACTCGACCTGAATCCAGGTTAAAAAATCTGACACACTTTAATTTGCGAAGAAATAATATTACTTATCTCGGTGTGGATAGTATTGCTCATCTACCATCGTTGACTACCATTGATTTAAGTCAAAATACTGGAATTGCTGATGAGGGTGTATCCAGGCTTGCGCCTTTAAAACAGCTAAGAACCGTGTATTTAGATAATTGTGGAGTAGGGATAGAGGGCATTAAGGCAATTGCCAAAATGAATTTATACACTGTTGATTTGAGTTTCAATCCGGGATTAAAAAAAGAATGGGGATTGGATGAAATTAGACCTAATCACACCATACGAACATTGTTGTTAACATTTTGCTGCTTAAACGATAATCATGCCAAACTGATTGTTTCAAAATTTCCAGCCGCTACCAATTTAAATGTTGCAAATAATAATATGACTAGAGCTGGGGTAAAGGTTTTATTGAGTAACCCCATTATAGAGAGTTTGGATGTCAGTACACAATCGCTTTATGCAAAACCGACAGGAGTTTCTGGTAGTGGTATGATATCTCCTCGAATAATGATGAAGAAAAAGGAAATAAAACAACAGGAAAAAGGAAAAGTACAGGATTTGTTAGATACTATTTGTAATACGATCACATTAAAGAGTATTAGCCTGGAACATACAGGTATAACCCCCAGGATGTTATTGAGTTTAATTCCAGATGAAACGGATCACAGACGGTATCTTAAGAAAATTAACGGTATTTCCTGTAAAGAACTTAAGCCAAAATTAGAGCAACAAATTGCTTTGAGAAAAGCTGAAAAACAAAGTTCCCCTCCTGTTATAATTGAAATGAAAGATTCCAATCCAAGTGATTTAACGATTAAGCCTGGCAATGATTCTGAGACAAAGGAACAAATAAGGGAAGTGCATTTGCAAGGCCATCCTGATGAAAGAATAAAAGCTCTCGAATTAGAGAATCAAAAATTAAAGGATGAACTTGCACTGGCTCGTAAAAGAATTGTTGAATTGGAAAAACAGCCTTCATCAGGATCCAAATCAAGGAAAAACCCACCTGTACCAAGATTGGCAATACCTGTTATGTTTCAAGATTTTGAGAAACCCGGTAAAAATAAAACGGATGTGAATACCGGTAACTTCATGTCGGTAATCCCTAAATAGTACATTTGTTGTAAAGGCATTCAGCCTGACTAACATCCACCAGGATGTTAGTCAGGTATCGTTTTATTTTTTCTTGCCAAAAATATGAGTTACGTGACCAATAATGGTTTCAACGGCATTTCGGCATGCTGGAGTTTCAGAGAGATCATTGAGCATCAGGAAATCATGGATTGTACCCAGATGACGAATTGCAGTGACTGTCACGCCAGCTGCGTTGAGCTTATGAGCATAGGCTTCGCCCTCATCGCGTAAAACATCACATTCACCAGTAATGACCAGTGCTGGTGGTAATCCTTTAAGTTGTTCAATAGAGGCTTGCAGAGGGCTTGCAGTAATTTCCTTTCTTTTTTCTTTATTAGGCAAATATTTATCCCAAAACCACTCCATCGCTTTTTTGGTTAACCAGGGGCCTTCAGCAAATTCTTTATAGGAAGCGTTATCAAAATTGGCATCAGTTACTGGATAAATGAGTACTTGATAATCAATTTTGGGGCCACCACGTTCTTTGGCAAGAAGGGTCATGACACTGGTCATATTACCGCCAACACTGTCACCTGCGACGACTAATCTTGAAGTATCCAGATTAAATTGCTTGCCATGTTCTGCTATATATTTCATGGCAGCGTAAGATTCTTCTATTTGTGTCGGGTATTGAGCTTCCGGAGCTAAGGTGTATTTAACAAACACGACTGCAGCATGAGTACCCACTGCTATTTCTCGAACGAGACGACCATGCGTTTGATAATCGCCAAAAACCCAGCCAGCACCATGAAAAAACATGATGACCGGTAAGGCTTCTTTTGCTCCTTTAGGGCGAACAATGCGAATGTCAACCTGTCCACCAGGTCCTACAGGCAAGGTTTTATCCTCAACATCGACATCAGGTTTCTCGGAGGGCAAGGCTTGCAATTGATCAAATATGGCTCTTCCTTCAGCAACCGGGATGTCATAAATTGGTTTTCCACCTGCATTTTGTATTTTTTCAACAAATGCCCATGTTTTTGGTTCTATTTTTTTGCTTAAATCCATTTTGATTTTCCTTAATTTATAAATAGAGATGACTACTTAGGTATAGTATATTTAATTGAAAAATCAAGGAAAATTGAATTCGTTTGTGCATAACAATAACTGTTGGATGCTGTGTAGGATTGTGCCTGCAGTGAATTAAGTTTTGATTTGGTTTCAATCAAATTAATTTGCAAAAATATTAAATCAATTCAATGATATAAATTAGGTAAAATTAATTTATGAGTGAATTATGCCCAGATTTTTTGAGAAAGGTTCGGAATATTCAGAAGAAGCTATTTACACCGATTCCTTTTTAATGACAAAAATAATTGAAGCAGCAATTCCCTCTGCTGATAAGGGAACTGTTTCTGCAGAAAAAATGCTTGGCATGGTTAATCCAAATCAGATAGAAATAGTCTCTGGTAGTGAGAATGCATACCGTTTAATTGTTGATAAAATTAAAGAGGCTAAAAAGCAAATACTTATTCAAGCTTTTGTATGGGAACCTGGTACTCAGGTTATCAAAGATATCCGAAAAGCGCTTTGTGAAATCGCACATGAAGTAGAAGTATTTCTTCTGGTCGATCAGCTGGATCGCCTGGCTCAAATTTTCTATCATGGTGAAATACTTCCTAAAAAGCCTAAACATGATCCGGCCAGTTTAGGTTTAGATAATTTACCTCAGAATATTAAATTGTATATAGGTACTCATGTTCATAATTCCATAGCGTCCAACCATAATAAGGCTATCTGGATTGATGGGGATGTCATTTTAACAGGGGCTAATTTTCAGAAGGAAAATTATGGTCCTAATGGGTTTCATGATGCCGCCATGTTTATTCCTGGAGGTGCAGCAGAAGCGGTTTTTTACGATTTTAAAACCATGTGGGATAAGCGTACCAATAAATCCGATGCTCCGGAAATTTCTCCCAGATATATAGGACAGGATTCAAAAGAACCCTATGCAAATTCTTGTTCTGTACTCTATGTGACAAATACTATTAGACAGAAATTGGCAGTACTCCCTTTTTATAAGGCGCCTTTACCAGAGGATCCTTTGAATAACGCTTACATGGCTGCGATTAAGTATGCCAAACATACTATCCGGATCGCTGTTCCCAATTTAAATGCCCCTGAAATCATCCATGCCCTGGCGGATTTTATTAATAATAGAAATGGTCATGTCTGTCTATTAATGGGGAAAGGATTCAATGATTCTCGTGAGAGGTTTTATGGTGGAACAAATCAGAGCGCGATAGAATATTTTAGTTCCCTGCTTGATGAAGATAAGCGAGATAACTTGCAAATTCGTTGGTTTCATCGTGTGAATAACGATGAAATTTCTATGAGGGGAGAGGTTATCCATATGAAATTTATGGCAATTGATGATCAGGTTGTTATCTACGGTTCATCGAACCTTGATTTGCTAAGCTTACATAATAGCCATGAAACAAATATTGTAATTGATAACGCTGATTTTGCACAACGAGCAATAGAACAATTATATCTACCTGTCTTTGAAACGGGTATAACAGCGTCGATATCCCCTAAAAGAACTTGTTTTGTTTGTTCTTGATTTTATATGTTGAGATAACGCTTATATCAATTTAAACCTGACACATGAGTTCGATATAAAAAATAACTTCATTCTTATCAAAACTCATGCGAATTACCATCAATGTGTTTAAGTTTTAGGTGCATAAGCAGTGTCAATGCTCAAGTTCGCACAGGCCCTGTTATATAAATACAAGTAGCCTTGTTTTTATTATTGGTTAGCTTTTTGCAATGCTTGCTGCTGTACTTGTTTAATCTGCTCCTGTAGGGTTGTTTGTACTTGTTTAATCTGATCTTGGGTTTGAGAATTGACTGTTTGAATTTGTTCTTGTAGTTGAGATTGAACTTGTTTAATTTGATTTTGTAATTGGGTATTTAAAGCATCCAGTTGTTGCTGTTGTTTTGTTTGCATTTCCTGTAATTGAGTTTGAACCTGAGCATTTAATTGTTGAATCTGTTCAGCCGGTGTGCCAGTCAATTGAGCTGGGGTTTCATCAGCATAAGTTAGGTTAAACAAGGATGCCAATATCAAAGATGGAAGTACATAAAATATCATTTTATTCATTTTTTATCTCCATTAGTGAAAAGTTCTAATTATCTAATTTACTTTGTTTTCATAGAAATGCTAATTTAACTATAGCAGAATCAGGATAAAACCAGACCTGGCTGAGATACAATCGAAATAATTAGCTGGCATTTATAAAATATGGAAAAACCATGAGCAATGACTTGTGTATGCACTGTTATATTTCAGGAAGAGTTCAGGGAGTATGGTTTCGTGCTTCTGCCAAAAAAATGGCTGAACAATTGATGATTAGTGGCTGGGCTCGGAATTTGGCAGATGGTCGTGTTGAGGTTTTTGCCTGTGGAAAAGAAGATAAGTTAGATGAATTTTATACCTGGTTGCAACAAGGGCCCCTTAACGCAAGGGTTGATGTTTGTACGCGTGAAAATTTACCTTGGGAAGATTATAGAAATTTCGATGTTTTATAAAAAAAAGCCCATTGTGATTTAGTTTTTACCCATTTGGATTCATAATTGTTTTTTAAATTATAATAAGTTTATCCATTATGTCCCTGCCATACCCTGTCTTCCAATAGATACAAGCTATACTCAATAAAGAAGGTACAGCTTATGGAATTAAAAAGACAGTGTATTAACGGGGTAGCAGGTGTTTTTTTATCTTTATTGGCGGTGTTAATCCATCCACTCTTTGCTGAAGATGCCCCACAGTTTGTTAAAGGTCAATCCCAGTTCTCAGCGGCAAAGGATCCAGCGGATAGTAGCTGGCTTCCTGATATTATTGGCTTACCTAATGAAGAGCAAGTTGAAAGCCTTACCAGACATGTGGCTGAGGTGATGACAGAAGAGGAGGACACGAATTGTAATGCAATAGACTACAATCTCAGGATGCTTGTTTTTCAAAATTTTGTAATTTATCAGCATATGGCGAATGCACAACACCATTATTTCAAAGAAAAAATGGTACTAAAATATGCTCACGTTCTTGCCATGATTCTAAAAGAAAGTAGTGGTGACCCAACCAATGTAACGGATATGAATGGTCGCTCAATATCTACAAGCAAACCTAGTACTAATTTGCTACGATGGAGCAAGCTACTAAAACTAACAATGCAAAATGGAATTAAATTAAATTATCAAACTAATTTTGGACTGACACAGCTCTCTGCTGACAGGTTATTTGTTGCCTTTAAATTAGCTCAAGGGGGTAGTCATAACAAAGATTTTCTAGAGGGGAAATATGGTAATGCAACCCCTAACAAAGTAGATTTGAATTCAGCCATTGCCATTCGCAGGTTAATTTGGGTTTATCAGGGCTTTGCTCAAGGGCGATTAACACAAAACGATGAATGTATTCATGAGGAGGATATCTATAAACCCGAGTTTAATGAAAGATACCAAACTGGCTTGAAAATGGCTCTTTTGTACTGTGGTACCAAATTTTTGTATCGCGTTGATGATCAATATATTTGGGCTAATCAAAATTCAGCCTTTGAAACTGCTATGGCTTCTATTGCTTATTGCAAGCTGGGTAATTCAAAAACAGGATATGGCAGGGATGAAATGGATGAACGGTGTTTTGCAGAATGGGTAACTTTATGTCCGGCTTTAAATGTGAATATAGCACTCCTTACGCCGCTTAGTTATTTTCAAACCAGAAAAATTAAACCAGTGTGTATCGATACGTTTAATCGTTTGCTTACTAAAGAACCCAAAAATCGATAGCCTTCTTATTATCACATTGAACATTTAAAATCCTATCGTTACTTGCTGGTTACCTATTAATCTAATGAATGGGTTTTGATGACTGGAACACCTAAGTGGAGAGGAGTTTGGTCTGCATCTTGTAAAAAAGCTAATGCGCATTGATACGCCAGATTTTCTAGTATTAATCACAGTTTTGGGTTTGAATGCAATTTCCATCAGAATCACATTGTTGGACTGTCTGGCAGTTATACCCCACATCGTTTATTATATATGTTGGCGTGAAGTAAGCTGGCGTAGCATATACTGGAGCAACCCAGCCATAGCCTGGATGATAATTACCCACGTTTATGACATCGTTATGATAAGAATCTGGATGATACCATCCCACATAACCTGCATTTGTATGAATTCCACCTACGAAATGAGCTCCAGCACAAATCATAGAAGCAAATAAAGCAATGATGAAAATAACTGCGCGATAAATGGATAAATTCCATTTGGGGGTGTTCATAATCATCTCCTTTTAAATGAATTATTCCACTAATGACAGCCATGATTCTAAAAGTATAGTTCTTTTATAGGTCTATAAGGTTTTATATTGCCCTAAAGTAAAAAAATTAACTGATGCGATATAATTTGCTTAGGGGCAATGGATCCCAAGTAGTTTGCTAATATAGATATTTAAAATTTGAAATGTCTGAATAATTTATTATTATCATGCCATTTCATTTATGACATACTCATTAAATATTAGAGAAAGAGTGCTGTTATCACACACTGACGTTGGGACAACGCTAGAATTGACAAGCAGATTGTTTTCAGTGGTACAACCACAGTAAAAAACAGGAAGCGTCTGAAAACTCAAACAGGAAGATTAGAGGGTTCAGGTTGCGCCTGCAATCCCTATAAGATAGATTGCTGATAAATTAAAAGAGTTTATAAAAGAGCGCCCTGATGTTTTTTTAAATGAGATAGCGTCGTATTTTGTGTCAATGCCCCAGCGATTCATGCCGCAATAACGCAAATGTAGATGTTTGTACTCGTGAGAATTTATCTTGGGAAGATTATTATAAGTTTTGATGTGTTATAAAGAAGCTCAATATGATTTATTCCAGAATATAATTTACTGTTTATACAAACAGTTTGGTATTCCAATTATTGAAAATAAACACGACAACGAAAATAACAAGAAAAATCATTAACAGTCGTGTTAATAGATATTTTTGTGCCGCTCTTACGCCACAATTTGCCATTATTCGATAATGTATGATTTTGTAGCGAGTCAGATTTATACGGTTTTTTTTAAATTTTGCATAAATTCGTCCATTTTTTTTAAATCGCAATGGTTTGGAATCAGAAAAAAACTTGGTCCCATAGTCGCAAAATATCTGCTCGCTGGGGAGAATGGCTGTTTTTGCCTGAAAAAGACAGAGTTCTATGCCATGAATGGATAAGGGAAGTGCAATACAGTTAGCGTTCAGTAACGAATTAGCATCCAACTGTTCATTTTTCTTCACATCAGGCGCATGATTAATAAATCGGGTAATATTGCCTAAGAATTTTGCATCAGTATATAAATTAAGGGTATCGTTCCGGGGGAGGAAAGTATAGCAAAGATCGGTTGGTTTTCTAACAGTTTTAATGCCAGTATATAAAGCAAAGATCTCTCCCTTTTTTATAAGGGTTTTAGAATACAGACCAAAGTCAATGCCAGGTTTTATATAGCGCAATTCAAAACGGTTTAAATCGGTTGCTTGCTTTAAAAATTTTATCAGTTCTTTGTCATAGCTATATAATAAATCCCCATTAACTGAGGGGGGAAGATCTTTGAGGGTAAATGTGTCATCAATAAGTATCGTATCTGTGTACTTAAATGGCATTCCCAGAATTTGACTTAGTAATTTATTCATCTGGTCAATGGTAATAATTTCCAGAGCTTTTTTATTAGGATGTATTGAAAAATAAATGGCATCATTGTCTTGATGATTACTAAAATCCTTAGTGGGAGTTATTTTAAATACACAGGCTGTGGGGTTATCTACATGTATAAGAATGCTATACACATAAATTGCTGTATAAAATAACTCATCCAAAGTGCTGTATTCATAATGAAAAAAATAATTATTTATCGCTGAGTAAGGTTCATTTAACAAGGGATGAATAAAATCAGATTTGGTATATAACTCCTGTAGCTGGAACTTGTGATTATTATCAGAAAAGAGACATTGTTGAGATAAAATGTCAATAGTCACCGTTTGATTAGAGAATTTGGGGTTTTGATTAGTTAGAATAATTTGAACCAATTGTCACCTATTAAAAGTTCAGTTGAAGTTTTTATAAATTTTAATTAGTCAGTTTTGTCATTTAATCTGGCATTTTGGCATGAATCGAAATCGATGTGCTATAGCACATCGATTTAAATACATCTAACCTGTGAGAGCTTGAGTTTGGATTGTATTTTCTTCTGATGAATCAGGTGTCGGAGGCTGTTTTTCCTCAGTTGCCATAATACCTAATTTACCAAGTACTTTTGCATTACTATAGGGAGTGGGCTTACGAGAGTGTTGGGCTTGTTCCAAGCGTTTAACTACTTCTTCTTGACGCTCCAATAGTTCCTGATAGCGCTTGTTACTGAAGTTTAATTCTTCTTTGACGAAGCACAGCTCACGTTCAGCTTCACATATACGTTGAGCAACATCATTGAAACTTTGTTCTTTATTAGCCAGAAAATCGTTCAATTTATTTTGAAATGATTCCCTATGATTTTGATCGGTAATAGCAGTTTGTGACAATTTTTCTACAGTATTTTTTAATACTTGGGTAACAGACTCGGCTTTTTCAATTTCTACTGCCATTTCCTTTTTTACTTGATCTAACTCAGAAATTTTTTCAGATAATTCAATTTCATTTTTTGCAATTTCCTCTCTAACTTTGTTTAATTCTTCCTGATTTATCTGTAATAATTCTTCTTGAACTTTTACTTTTCCATCCAGTGTTTCAGATGTTTTTTCTAATTCTTCCCTGACTTTGCGTAAAGTTTGTTCGGTTTTTTGTAATTGTTCGGCTTGGCTGGTTAATTTCATAATCTTCTCACTAAGTTGAGTAACGTTGAGATTCAATCTATCATTTTCTTTATGAAAATATTCAATTTGTTCAGCAATTTGCTTACGGAGAGGCTCAAAAGATTCTATAACTTTTCCCAAGTTATCTGCCAAACCTATCATTTCTTCTTTCAGGCGATCAGTAATATGCTCTTCTTTTTGAACATGATTTTCAAGAAGCAGGGCACTACCAACATAAGTTACTAGAGTCAGGACACTAATCACTATAAGAGAGGCCACTTGAATTGCAATTCCAAGTATCAAGGTGGGAACAACCAATACTATTCCAAGAGTAATTTTTAACCATAACTGCATTTCACCCCAGTAGGCAGCAACACGGCCAAAAAAGCTACGATTTTTTGCCAGGGAATCTATAACTGCTGCAATATGTTTTTTGATTTGATCAAAATTTTCTTGGGTGGTTTCCAATACTTTCAGTTTTTTTACTAATATTTCCGTGTCTTCTTCAGGGAGGGATTGGTCTTTGGATGTATTATTCTCTTCTATTGCATCAACAGATAAATTTGTTTTTGGAGTGTCTGTCATGATTCATATTCCTTTATTTCCATTTTGACTACATTCAACCCGAAAGAGCTTGTAATATACTTCCTTCTGGTTCAATCCCATGAGTTCCCTGAACAGGTCAAACATTCCTGATTCTATCGAATAATTTTAAGCCAGTCATTATTTTTTTAGAGCGGCATCAGAGAAAAGGATATTTTAAATTCAACCAGGAAGTTGGTGGTTTTTTCTGACGGGCTGATCCATCAACCGATTGGTTAATGCAATGGCCAAGGCTGAAACAATTAAAGTTAAATGAATCACAACCTGCCACATAATGGAATAATTGCTAAGCTTTGCAGGGTCTATAAAAGTTCTTAAAAGATGAATCGAAGAGATACCAATCAGTGAAAGAGCCAGTTTGATTTTCATGGCTCCTGCATCAAAATGGTCAAGCCATTCAGGTTGATCGGGGTGGGAATCCAATTGCAAATGGGATACAAAGGTCTCATAGCCGCCCATAACTACCATAATCAGAAGGTTCGCAATCATGACAACGTCAATAAGATCCAATACTCCAAGCATAATATGGGTATCATCCAGACCTTTAAGATGAAAAATGAGTTCGAATAATTCAATAATGAAGCGATATACATATCCGGCCAGTATCAAGATCAGTCCTAGATACAAAGGAAGTTGCAGCCATCTTCCCATAAAAATAAGATTACTGATGCCAAGTTTGATTCGATTCATTTGCCGATTCACTACAAAATAAAACTCATGGAATGACGTTATAATAAGCTTTCCTGAAGGTTTTGTTAATACTTTTTATACTCATACTATATATAATCTGCTCATATCTAAATTGTGCTTAAATGTTATACTCTTGGGACAATCAACAGCCTTATTTGCCATTGGCATGATTGTTATTTAAACTAACTTGTTGATTAATAAAAAATATAATTTTCTGTAGTTAAGGATAATTGATGAAATATTTACATACCATGGTCAGAGTTGCGAATTTAGAACAATCACTCGATTTTTATTGTAATAAATTGGGATTGATAGAAGTAAAACGAACTGAAAATGCCAAAGGCCGTTTTACCTTGGTATTTTTAGCTGCTCCTGATGATATGGAACAAGTTAAAAATTCCTATGGCCCAATGCTGGAGTTAACTTATAACTGGGATCCAGAAAACTACACAGAGGGAAGAAACTTTGGTCACTTGGCGTATCATGTGGAGAATATCTACAAAATTTGTGAACATTTACAGGAGTCTGGTGTAGTCATTAATAGACCGCCCAGAGATGGTCACATGGCTTTTATTCGCTCTCCTGACAATATTTCTATAGAATTATTGCAAAAGGGTGAGCCTTTACCAAAGCAGGAACCATGGCTATCAGCACCCAATATTGGGCATTGGTAACCTGACAATTGCCTTCTGGTAGTGAAAGGCTGAAATAATTGAATCATACTAAAATAGTATTGTGGGCCAAAAGGCGATGTTAAATCAATCGATGCAAATTTTAAAATCACTATCAGAGGGTATGGGAACTGCAGGGGGAGTGGCATGGACTACCTTTGGCCTGGTATTTGGTTCTTTTGGACTAACTGTAGGTAACTCAGCACTGACTATTTCATTGGGTGTCATTTCTGCCTGTTTATTCTTATTAGTCGCAATACCTGTCACTTATTGGTCTTATTGCAACTCTCATAAGGAAAATGATGAATTAAGACATGCTATTGAAGAACATGAAAATCAAATCGTTTATTATTTGACAGAATACTTATTGGCTACCAAGCAAGAATGTTTGCTTAAAAATCCTCAAAAATATCGTAATGATTATGATAAGTCTGTGCGGGTCGAAGAGCTTAAAAATCGATTATTTAAAAATATATCAAAACCGCCTGTTTCGACTTCGGCAGCACTATTTTTACACCGCCTGTACGGTGATAATCAAAATAACTCCATTCTTGGCAAGTTAATGGATACCAATACGATGGATAAATCAGTATTGAAAAAGGAACTATTGGCTGTTTATCGTGATAGTGTTATTTTTCAATTTGAAGAGCTTCCCCTATTTGCCAAATTAAAAACCGGATTTATTGCATTTTGTGCCGGATTTGGCTCACTGGCCGGTTGTTCGAGTGGGTCATTAGGTTTACTTACAGCCCTTGGTATTTTTCCAGGTTTTGCTGCAGTCCCTTTGGTTGGGTGGACAATTATCGGTATCGCTTGTGTTTTTGGTTTGCTGCTGTCTGGAATGAGTATTAATACTTCAATCCATAGGAGTAAAGAAAAACAGTTATTTGTTCAAAGTGAAACAATCCATCATGATTTAAAAAATTTGGCCATGTTGAAAACATTGTCTGTTGAAACCAAGTTAAAGGCACAAACCAAATATCAAATGAGAAGCAAAGAAGGCTTAACAGATAATTTAACAATGACGAGGGCATTGAAACGTTCTTTTTCTTTTGATAGTTATTTTTATAGAAACCATTCCTTATGGAATATTTCAAATAATTCTCCAGAGGTATCTAACTGTGGTTTTGAAAGCGCTTGCTCTACTTTTTCACTTTAATAAGAAGAGTTGTTTATAAGTTAATTAACTTGCATTAATTAATCTCATGAAAACAAGATACACACCACTAGTCCATCCAATACCTACGACATTGGTGTTATAGCTGTATTCAATTTTATTTTCAGTATGAATACTCATATTTTGAACATCATATTTTTCAATAAGAGTATGGGCTTCCAGTAATCCTTTATGAATTGTTTTGACAAAGCGGTCAGCAATATAAAATAAAATAGTTCCGTTAACTGGTTCGATGCTTCACTATAAAAAAGGGATTTATCATAATCATCAATCTCATGGGTTTTGAAATAATTTAAACTTTTTCATAATATACTGTTGATTCCTCTGGTGGCTTTCCTTGACCACCAGCATAATAACGAGACAAACCAAGATTAGGAATTAGGTGTGGAGATGATGTTCAGTAAGTATGGAGTTTTTTTGATGATTGGTAAGTGGATTAAGCCATTTTTTAACTTGGGTTTTGTCATAATAAGCTAAAATCATTGCTGAGAGTAAAGTGGGTTGTGAGCGTTGGAGGTAGTAAGTTCTGTTTGCATTTAGGATAGTTACGTAATGGTTAATTTCATAGATGAAGTTATCAATCATGTGTCGAGCCATTGTCAGACGATTATGCTCTATTAGCCCCAATTCTATAGATAACTATCCCAATCGGACATTTTATTAAGTCTTGCTCTGAGTACAATATAGGGATGAGGCAAATACAGCAAACCATGCTGTTTTATTGTTGAAATGGCCTAAGGAAGGTATTTAAAATTAATTTTCTTTTTTTATTCAGGCCAACTTTGGGAGGCTGTGTTTTTTATTTTATTAAGATTTTCTTCTTATGGTATGTAGATAATCGATTGAGTGCGGGATAACTTTTCATCAGAGTCTGCTAAGAGATTCACATTATCTCTGGTAAGTATACTCCAGGTATGTTCTATGCATTGATTAATCTCTTGCATGTACGATTGAAATACAGTCTGAGGATGGATAAAGCCAGGCTTAAAGTGGGAGAGGAAAATAAAAAATATTTTCACTAATGTTTATTTCTATTGATAAAATTAGTACTGTGATTTGGATTTATTCATGATTTTGATGTAAAAAAAGGCTGTCTTGTAAAAGACTTCCATTAAATATAGAAAAACCACTTGACAGCAATAAGGCGTCTAATTAAACTGCAGACCTTATTTTGGGGTTATAGCTCAGCTGGGAGAGCGCTTGCATGGCATGCAAGAGGTCGGCGGTTCGATCCCGCCTAGCTCCACCATCAACATCGTTGTATGTTGATGGTTAAAAAAAGTACTAGGTCCCCATCGTCTAGAGGCCTAGGACATCGCCCTTTCACGGCGGTAACGGGGGTTCGAATCCCCCTGGGGACGCCATTATTTGGCATTTAAATAGTGTTGTAGTGTTTTGATGTAATCTTAATAAGATCCAGGTCCCCATCGTCTAGAGGCCTAGGACATCGCCCTTTCACGGCGGTAACGGGGGTTCGAATCCCCCTGGGGACGCCATTTGGTGTAGAACCAATGGCTATTGTATTTTGCTCATTCCTGCCACCTAAAGCCTTTCAAAAATTGTTCTGGTATTAAACCCAAATAATCTCTCGTGCATGCGATAGGCATACTCGTCAGTCATATTCGCTAAATAATCACAAACGACTCTGTAGGCAGCGACTTCGTCAGGAGCTTGAGAAAATAACACTCGATTTTTATTATCGAGCAAGCTCGCTGGATTGGAGCTGATGGCATCAAATAACCGGAGTACTACCGTTTGACCACCGTATTCAAAAGTACGTGCTTCTTGAGAATCAATGACATTATTATAGATACATTGCATTAAATAGTTGAGGAGGGCGTGGGCTTCAGGAATCAGTGCAATATTATGTTTTAATAAACTGTTTTCAAATTCTTCGTTGGTTACAATGATTTGGGTAGAGGTAATAAAATAATTGACCATTTCTCCGATAGCTTGTTTTCTTAAACAGATTTCTGGAGAAAATAAAGAATTAAGCAAGCGTTCCTGATGCATTGAGAGGGTTGTTTCACTGATTAATTGTCTGAACTCAGGGGTATCAAGATGAGAGCGGTTAATTAATCTCAAGTGAATCGCATCTTCCAGGTCATGGACCCCATAGGCGATATCATCGGCTGTATCCATAATTGAGCAATCAAAATTATGATAGGCTGCTTTACCTGCTTGAGTACCATTAGGCTTTACAGAGAGAGATTGAAACAACTCCCTATCATTGTCTGATAAAGGAGATAATAACCAATCAACCTCTGGCTGCTCACAATCAAAATAAGCTTTAGGTGGTAGCCAATCGTTGATTTTGATTGTTTTATGAATCGATTCATGAATAGGGGGTTGTTTGGGAGCCGCCACATTAGCGCGTTTTACCGGGTATTTTAAAATACCTAACAGGGCACGACGCGTAAGATCCAGGCCAAACCCGCCGTAACTATTTTCAACTTTTGTCAGTAAGCGTAGAGTTTGTCCATTACCTTCGAATCCTCCATAATTTCGCATCATATAATTCAATGCGACTTCTCCTCCATGCCCAAAGGGAGGATGGCCAATATCATGAAGCAAACAAATCACGCTAATGAGATCATCGTTTGGCAAAAGACTGGACAATAACAATTGGTGTTCCTGGTTGGTCATCAAATTGCGAACAATACTTCTGCCAATGGAATCTACTTCCAGGGAGTGTGTTAAGCGGGTTCTATGAAAATCGCCCTCATCGGTTCCGAGAATTTGTGTTTTTCTTTGCAGTCTTCTAAATGCTGGACAGTGAATTACTCGTGTCCTATCTCGTTCATAGGGATCTCTATGATCTTGAGAACCTCTTTGATTAGTTTGACCAGAACGCCTATGAGTCCACATATCTTTTGCCCTTATTCAACAAATTAATTACTTTATTCTATACCATGTTGGGAAACAATAGAGTTTCTGTGTAATCCAGGGAACATCATACGATTGCTTGTAATAGCTTATTGCATAAGAATTTTGAGTCCGACACTTCCAATAGAAAAAATAGTTTGGGATTGACTCATAAAACATTTTCCTAAAGTTTTCCTAAATTTTGTAGATAACAACAAATAAGAATAAAAGTAAAAGTTAAAATCAGGGGGTGTTGTGATGAATATTCGCATCAAGTACATCGTTCTAGGTATCGGTATAATGAATATTTCTTCTTGTATGGTTTACGAGGATACCTACACTACCCGTTATCAAATTTATACCTATGATTATAATCAGATGTATCCTCAAGCAGATTATCATGGTCGTGATTACTATTATGGCTCTCAATCTGGTCAAAGTGTGGTGGTGCCTGATTCATATCATGTTGGTGAATATCATTCTCCTGTGTCATTTAAGGACAGAGACAGAAACTGGGTAAACAGTCAAAACCCTCAGGGCTATACTATTCAGATTGCCGATGACGAAAAAGCTTCTTATGTGGCCCAAAAACTCTACAAAGCACCTAAAAATGATAGGATGGCTCAAGTGAAATATTATCAAAATGGCAAAACTTATTATAAGGGTTTATATGGTACGTATGATAGTCCAGACGCAGCCCAAAAAGCATTGGAGTCTTTACCGCCTGAAATTAAACAGGGTGCTGGAATTAAAAATTGGGGGAGTATTCAAGGAAATTTGAATGAATAGATTTTCTTGAGAAACTATTTTTTATATAAAAAAATACTTTGATTTCCTGCCCTTTGTTGCTTTAAGGTCAGGGTTGATGGTCTTGACCAGCAAATAGTAATCCTTCTAACCAGTAGAGAGTATGATCATTAGTCGAGTTACTCCTGGCGTTGATGTTCTCTCCACATCAAATTGTTTTATATTGATAGAATAGAGTTCATTAATTTTTGCCAGCCATTGTATAAAGTTTTGAAAAGGGACTGCATCAAAGGTTAATTGAATATCTCCTGACCCTGTTTGTTGCAATTGATAGGGGAATTTGAGTGTTTTATTATTTTTAAGTTGAGAAGCAAGAATAGTTAACAATTGGCTGTTGTCTACAGATTCTTTTCTTTTGGCAGAACGTTTTTGTATTCTTACTTGCTTCATCCATTCCAGTGTTTCAGTTTTTTCAATTAATTGAGTGGATTTTTGATTTACCTGGTTACTTAGAGGGGCGTAAAGTAATAAATAGTAGCCATAAATAAAAAGTGATACGCCAGCCACTATGACCATCCACTTTTCTCGATCATTCAATGTGTTTAAATAGGTTTTCACGTTAACTCCAGGGTTGCAACAACTTGTTGATCTTTTGTTGAAGCTTGAGTTTGTTTCACTTTGAGTTGTAATTGTTTTAGTTTATTTTCAATTTCTTGTAAGCTTTCAAAATCGGAACTTACTAAAGTGATTGATATTATTTTATTTTGATATCTAAGCTGCTCCACTGTTATATCACTATCTTTCATGGCTTTGGACAATTGGTTTAATATAAACCAAAATCGAGATTGATTTTCTGTGGTATTGCCTCCAAGAAGCTGACTGATTCGAAACTTGGGACTGATAACTTGCTTGGCATCCGGGAAAAACTCACGATAAATGACTGCTGTTTGTTGGTCAATTTCATCTATCTGTTTGTTGAGCCAGTGCAAAGAAAGCCAATTAACTAAGAGAATAGAGATTAACCAGATGCCGCATAGTCCACCAACCAATTGATATCCCTTTTTAATCCAATCGGTTGTTTTTCCATGCTGCATTTCACCTTGACAAAGATTAAGAGGTTTTGATTTTATCAATCTTTTACCAATCCAGGTGTACGAATGCTCTTCATTTTGGCTAGCTGTAGAGAGGGCGATTATTTTGCTGTCTTGAAAGATGTGGGTGAGATGTTGTGGATGATTTTTCAGGTAAGTTTGAGCCAAATCACCTGAAAGGACACCTTTAAAATCTTCATTATTGATCAATAGCTCGGATTCACTTATGACCAATTCTTGAGATTCAAGTGCAAACCAGTCAAGAGTTATTGTATCAAACTCTATCCCGTGTTCATCAAAAACTTCAATTAACTTTCTTATTCGCTGCTTATCAATCACAACAACGAGGTATTGATTATTCTGATAATGAAATTTATCAAAAGAAAAATGAAGTTCTTCGACCGGTTGAGTTACTTTATCCTCAAGCGCATAGGGAATTGCAATTCTGGCTTTTCTTTCAGGCAACCAGGGAATCGCAAGATCAAGAAGTATTGCTCTGGTACAGGTTTCTACAATAATCGTACTGGATTCTTTTTGTAACTCTTTTATTTGCAAGAAATTACGAAATTCAGGGGGAGCAATTAACTCTCCCATATCAGATATTTTGAGGCATACACAACCATTATCATCAAGATGTTTGCTAAAAATAAAACACTTATCCATGAGTCAAACTCTGTATTGTTATGGCTGTCAATGTTTCAGTATATACCAGTAATTATTGTTATTTCTAGCTGGCTACGTTCTCTATGTGACCTTAAACATAGGCTCTATGTCTTTTTGCAGCATTGGTATACCAATGTTGCTTCAATTGTTGAGATAACAAATAGACCGCCAAAGCATATTGAGGGCTCGAATTGTAGCGAGTAATTACAAAAAAATTAGCGTAGGCAATCCAGTATTCTTTTCCCTTGCGTGTAACTAACTCGATGACTCCTGCACGTGGGGGATGATTTTGTGAGGCTGTTATTGGTTTTACTCCATAACTTATAAGCTGAGAGTATCGGTAATTTGCGGTTTTAGGGTTCATACGAAGTTGTTTGTATCGCCATCCGGAGATTTTAGCAGGTTGAGCGATACCTTGATTTAATTTCCAGCCATGCTTATGTAAATAATTGGCGATGCTGGCAATAGAGTCGGCATTGTCATTGACCAAATCCCGTCGACCATTGTTGTTAAAATCGACAGCGTAATATCGATAACTGCTTGGCATAAATTGAGGTTTTCCTATAGCTCCTGCATAAGATCCTTTGTATTGAGTAGGAGATACGCGCTGTTCTCGACACAGAAGGAAAAATTCCTTTAATTCTTTGGTAAAGAATGGAGATCGTTTTGGGTAGTTAAAAGCCAGTGTAGCTAGAGTATCCAAGACTCTGTATTCACCCTGGCGTTCACCATATAAGGTCTCAACCCCCAAAATAGCTATAATGATCTCGGGGGACACGCCATATCTTCTCTGAACTTTTTCCAATGTTTTTTGATTTTCTGCCCAAAATTGTAATCCGCTTTTTAATCTTTTCTGAGTAAGAAATAGTTCTCGGTACACATCCCAATTTTTCTTTTCATACGGTTTTTCCATAGACTCGATGACTTGAGGTTGAAGTTTGACTTGGTTCATCACTGCGGTTAATTGATTACGATTAAAGTGATAATCCTTTACCATCATGTTAATAAAGGATTGTACATCTTTACGTTTTGTAAATGTTGTGTCGGAATAAGTAGAGAAAGATAAAAAAAAGAGTGTAATAAAACCTAGCCAGATGGTTTGTCGCATCATGTACCCTGTATCGTTGCAAAGCACAAATTTTAGTAAAAATAAAGGTTCATAGCAAATTTTTGCCCGCTATCCATCTTTGGTACAGTTTATGGAATTGATAAACGAAGAGTAAATTTTCTTTCTTTTAAGAATATAAAAATGACTGAATTTGCTTTGCCTACTTTCTGCACGTTAACATTTAAGATAGACTTATGCTATTTACAAGAAGGTTAGAACAGTTGAAAGATTTAAACCGAATTCGAAATTTTTCAATAATTGCCCATATTGATCATGGTAAGTCTACATTGGCTGATCGATTTATCCAAATTTGTGGCGGATTGAGTGAGCGTGAAATGAGCTCGCAAGTTCTTGATTCAATGGATATCGAGCGTGAGCGAGGTATTACCATCAAAGCGCAATGCGTTTCTTTGAATTATACAGCCAAAGATGGAAAGACATATTTATTGAATTTTATCGATACGCCAGGGCATGTTGATTTTAGCTACGAGGTATCTCGCTCCCTTGCCGCTTGTGAAGGCGCTATCTTGGTTGTTGATGCGGCGCAGGGAGTAGAAGCACAAACTTTAGCAGTTTGTTATACAGCAATTGACCAATCTCTTACTGTATTGCCAGTACTGAACAAAATTGATTTACCGCAGGCAGAACCTGAACGAGTTATTTCCGAGATTGAAGATATTATTGGCCTTGATGCCCAAAACGCTATTAGAGTGAGTGCTAAAAGCGGCTTGGGTGTTAATGATGTTTTAGAGGCGTTGGTAGCGGATATACCTCCTCCGAAAGGAGATGTTCATGCTCCATTACAGGCACTTATTATTGATTCCTGGTTTGATAGCTATCTTGGAGTCGTCTCACTGGTCCGTATTGTTAATGGCGCTATACGCAAAGGGGATAAGATGCGGGTGATGTCCACAGGCAGAGCTTATGAAGTGGATCAAGTGGGTATTTTTACCCCCAAACGCACAAAACTGGATGCTTTGTATGCAGGTGAAGTGGGTTATGTCGTTGCAGGAATAAAGGAAATTCAGGGTGCTCCGGTTGGCGATACTTTAACTTTGGATAAAAATCCGGCCGATAAAGTACTTCCAGGATTTCAACGTGTTAAGCCCCAAGTTTATGCCGGTTTGTTTCCAGTCAGTTCTGATGATTTTGAGGCATTTAGAGAGGCGTTGGCTAAATTGAGTTTAAATGATGCTTCTTTATTTTATGAACCAGAATCTTCTGAGGCTCTGGGATTTGGTTTTCGCTGCGGATTTTTAGGCATGTTGCATATGGAAATCATTCAGGAGCGATTGGAAAGAGAATATAACCTTGATTTGATTTCTACGGCACCTACTGTTGTTTATCAGATTGTAACTCAGAAAGGTGAAACTTTATTAATTGATAACCCTTCACATTTGCCTCCGACTCCGCAAATAAAGGAGATGTATGAGCCAATTGTCAGAGCAAATATTTTAGTGCCACAAGATTATTTGGGACCTATCATTACCTTATGTGTTGAAAGACGTGGTGTTCAAGTCAGCATGACTTATAGTGGCCGTCATGTTTCGGTTGTTTATGACATACCTATGAGTGAAGTGGTATCTGATTTTTTTGACAGATTAAAATCAGTGAGTCGAGGTTATGCTTCTTTGGATTATAACTTCCAAAGATTCCAGATTGCTGATTTGGTCAAGATGGATATATTAATCAATAGTGAGCGTGTAGATGCTCTTGCTGTGATTGTTCATAGAGATTCTGCCCATAGTCGCGGAAAATTAATCGCGGAGAAGATGCAACAGCTTATTCCAAGACAGATGTTTGATGTGGCTATTCAGGCTGCCATAGGAAGCCATATTATTGCCAGACAAACAGTGAAAGCATTGCGGAAAAACGTTACAGCGAAGTGTTATGGTGGTGATGTGACGCGTAAGCGAAAGTTGCTGGAAAAACAAAAGGCGGGTAAGAAAAGAATGAAACAAGTGGGGCATGTAGAAATACCTCAGGAAGCATTTATGGCTGTGTTTCAAACAGATAAAAAAAAGTAGAGACACTAGTTTACTAATGATGAGTTGTTGACCTTTTCATTAGCATCTGGACATAAGTCAAATCGTGATTAAATTGTCTTTTGCTTAAAATTGGGGATATTGAATTTATGAATTTTGCTTTAATATTAGTTATCTTATCGGCTATATCTGGTTTGATTGCATTATTAGACTGGTTGGTTTGGTCTAAAAAGCGTCAACCCGAACAAAAGCCAGGTCGAATTATTGAGTATTCTCGTTCATTTTTTCCTGTATTTTTTATTGTTCTGCTGTTGCGTTCTTTTTTAGTTGAACCTTTTCGTATTCCTTCGGGCTCACTTGAGCCTACTTTGCTGGTTGGTGATTTTGTAGCAGTTAATAAATTTGCATATGGCCTGAGACTTCCTGTATGGGAGAAAAAAGTAGTTCCAATTGCTAATCCCAAAACAGGGGAAATCGCAGTTTTTCGCTGGCCCCCAGAACCATCTTATGACTATATTAAAAGAGTTATTGGAGTGCCTGGCGATAGAGTTTCATATCATGATAAAAAACTAACTATTAATGGCAAAGAGGTGAAACAGACCTTTGTTGAGTATACTACCGATGAAAGTTCTGGCAAGGCTGTGACAAAGTATAAAGAAGATTTAAATGGTGTGGTTCACGATATATTTATCAGACCTGATGCGCCGGCCGTAGATTTTGATATAGTCGTTCCTGAGGGGAATTACTTTATGATGGGGGATAATCGGGATGATAGCGCCGATAGCCGATTCTGGGGGTTTGTGCCTGATAGCTATTTAAGAGGAAGAGCTTTTCTGGTCTGGATGAGTTGGAATGGGAAGACAGATAACGTACGATGGTCAAGGATAGGCAGGTTAATTCATTGAGGGAATAAGACATGAGAAAACAACAGGGAATGACATTAATTGGTATGCTGTTTACTGCTGTTGTGGTGATAATGGCTGGTGTCCTTGTTATGCGAGCAGCGCCAGTTTATATTCAACATTATTCAATTATACATTCAATCAAATCATTGAATTCAACACCTGTTTCTTCTTTGTCGGGAGATCCTTTGACTGACGTTGCAACTTTAAGGGAAAGTGTGACTAAACGATTAGATATCAATGGGATAGAGGACTTAAAACCAGGAGAGTTGGTTATTACTCCTTCAGGCCCCAATAAATTTAAAATTAAGTTAAAATATCAAGTCACCAAGCCTTTGGTTTATAACATGAGCTTATTATTTAATTTTGAAGATAATTTTGAGGTAATAACAGGTAGTGAAAATTAATTTAGAAAGATTGTGTAGACGTTTAAACTATCATTTTAATAACATGGCCTATTTGAAGCAGGCTTTGACGCATTGCAGTGCTGGTAGCGATAATTATGAGCGCTTTGAGTTTCTTGGTGATTCGATATTAAGTTTTATTATTGCCAATGAATTATTTAGTCGTTTTCCACTTTATAGTGAAGGACAATTAAGTCGCTTACGCTCTTTTCTTGTTAAAGGTGAAATGCTGGCGGAAATAGCCAGAGAAATAGATTTGGGTGATTATCTTTTTCTTGGACAAGGAGAGTTAAGGAGTGGTGGATTTCGGCGTACTTCTATATTAGCAGATGCACTCGAGGCTGTATTGGCAGCCATTTATTTGGATGGAGGAATGACTGCTGCCAAACAGATTATTTTAAGGCTTTATAGTTCGCGGCTGGATGATCCAGATTTGAATCATTGCTTAAAGGATGCAAAAACTCAATTACAGGAGTTTTTGCAAGCATCAAAATTTGCCTTGCCTGAATACGTTTTAACCAAGATTGAGGGTGATGAGCATGATCAAACCTTCTATGTAACGTGCACAATTGAGGGGGTGACTCAGGTAGCTTATGGTACAGGTCCTAATAGAAGAAAAGCAGAGCAGTTGGCAGCAAAAGCCATGCTGGAACAGTTGCAAGGTTAAGTGGCATTGATCAACAACTCTTTTTGAAGTTCACAGCTAACATATCGCTGTTTTACTCCAGGTTTTCCAGAGCATGACATATTTCTAACCATTCTTCTTCTGTCTTCAATAAAGAACAATGAGCAATATCTCGTTCCTTTAACAGATTATCCAATTTATTTTTCTGGTTTGCATCTTCATACAGAGAAACATCAGCTAACTGCTTATCAAGATGGTGCAGTTGATTCTGGTAGAGTTCAATGAGTTGCTCCAGTTTTTTTAATTTGTTTTGATAGCTTTTTCTTTCTTTATATTCATTTGTAGAAGCTGGTAATTTGGATTCTTTTTCTGAATTTCTGGTTTGCAGCCACAGATAATAATCATCAAGATCCCCTTCAAATGGTTGTACCTTGCCTTGATAAATGAGATAAAAATTATCAACACTTGATTTTAACAAATGGCGGTCATGCGAAATCAAAATTAAAGCACCCTCATAAGTTTGCAGTGCTAATTCAATTGCTGCCCGCATTCCAAGATCCAAATGGTTTGTTGGCTCATCCAGTAGAAGAAGATTTGGCTTTAACCAAACCAGTCTCGCTAATGCCAGACGAGCTTTTTCACCACCTGAAAAGTAGTGAATGGGCTGTACCGCCATATCCCCTCTGAAATTAAATCCACCTAAAAAATCCCGTATGGTTTGTTCTCTTGCCTCTGGTGAGAGGGTTTGCAGTGTTTCTACTGGACTTAACTTACAGTCTAATTGCTCAAGTTGATGCTGAGC
This sequence comes from Legionella pneumophila subsp. pascullei, assembly GCF_900637585.1. Taxonomy (NCBI): domain Bacteria; kingdom Pseudomonadati; phylum Pseudomonadota; class Gammaproteobacteria; order Legionellales; family Legionellaceae; genus Legionella; species Legionella pneumophila. The sequence goes on along the minus strand of NZ_LR134380.1, from coordinate 2,105,796 downwards.
GTAGTACCCAATTTGCAAATGAGGGGAGCGATGGATGTCTCCACTTAATACGGGTAAATCGGTTGTAAGTGTTTTAATTAAGGTTGATTTCCCCTCACCATTAGGTCCCAGGAGAGCAATTCTATCTCCTGGATTAAGAGAAAGTTTGATTTTTTTTAAAACAGGAGATTGAGTGATATAGCCTGCATCGACTTGATTGCATTGAATTAAGGGGTTTCCTGCACGAGGGCAGGGGAAAAAATCAAAAGAAAAAGGGGAATCAGCTTGAGCTGCTGCAATTATTTCCATTTTTTCTATGGCTTTAATTCGGCTTTGAGCTTGCTTGGCTTTGGTTGCTTTCGCTTTAAAGCGAGTTACAAAAGCCATCATATGTTTTATTTTGTGTTGTTGCTTTTCATGCATTGCTTGTTGTAATGCTAATTGCTGCGCATGCGTTTTTTCAAAACTGCTATAGTTTCCTGAATAAAGAGTCAGATTTCGATTTTCTATATGCAAGATGTGAGTAACAAATGCGTCAAGAAATTCTCTATCGTGTGAAATAAGAATAATGGTACTTGGACTTTGTTTTAAATAGCGTTCCAGCCAGAAAATAGCTTCCATATCCAAATGGTTAGTGGGCTCATCCAGCAAAAGAAGATCAGCAGGCTTCATTAAGCAGCGAGCAAGATTTAAGCGCATTCTCCAACCGCCAGAGAAGCCGTTAACTGGTTCTTGCTGCTGATTTCCATTAAATCCCAAGCCAGACATAATAACAGCTGCTTGCGCTGGCTTACTGTAACCACCTGTATGAGAAAGTTCTTCGTGACATTGCAAGACTTCGGCATCATCGCCTTTTCTTTCAGCTTCTGAAAGACGCTTTAGCAATTTAATATATTGTTGATCACCAGCAAGAACAAAATCCAATGCTTTTTCATTGCTATCAGGTATTTGTTGAGACAAATGACTAATACTAAGTTGTGGATTAATGAGATACTCGCCAGTATCGGGAGACAATTGGCCTAAAAGAAAATCAAATAATGTCGATTTCCCACAACCGTTATGGCCAATAAGGCCAATTTTTTGCTTTTCATAAAGACTGACATTGACCTTATCGAGTAAAATTTTATCTCCTCTGGATAAGGTGATTTGACGCAATGTAAGCATGTTAGACCGTAAAGCTTGAACTAATTCGGCATTTTATCATAAATTAGCCGCAGCTTCCTATTGTTCATATAAGTGAGTCAGGTAGAGATCATACTAATTTGAGTCAGTTATAAGCTATAATACTATATTAATTTGAGCATATTTTTATCATTCTCGCGCAGGCGGGAATCCATTCCAGTAGTAAACTCTGTCGTATCTTGCAGGATAGATTACCGCCTGCGCGGTAATGGCTAAATTATGCATTATAACTAAAATATGATTTTGCCCTGATAGGCGAGTCAAGTATTTGCAATTTCTTACAAGCTGATTTTCTTAAAAAAATTATTCACTAGGCTGAATTATTTTCTTTCGAGCTGATTGATAACGTGCTTGTTTTTCTATATCAATATACCGGTCAGTTGTAGCACTTGAACTGTGACCTGCGTCATCTCGTACATGCTCCCTGGGTCTGATTTTTACATCTTCAGATATTCCTGTATGTCTCAGCCAATGCACAGTGGCAGCGGAAAGATTATCAGCTTCCTCTGATAAGCCATTTATTCGAAGTTGTTCCTCTGCCAAGTCAAAGCAGCGTTGAACAATACGTCTAATAGGGGCTGTATCACTCATTGGGCCATGACCACGCAGTTTGGGAAGTAAAGGCGAATTATCAGCTGGCGATGGAAGAGGAGTAAGTCCAAGAAATGTACGCCAGCGGGTAAGGCTTTCCAACATGGCATCACTTACTGCAATTTGTCGTTCCTTATTTCCTTTTCCAACGGTTGTAAACCACCAATGACCATTACTGTCTTTGGCAAAATCATTCATACTGGGTACCCATCTGTCACTGGCAGCAAGTTCTGAGATACGAAGATACATGCCAAACAAAAGGCTTAAAATAAAACGAGTGCGCTCATGTTTTTCAGGGGAATCCTCAGCTAAAATTTCAGCTGCTCGCAGGACAGTTTCCCATTGTACCAGGCTTAACCGTCTAACCGGTGCATTGTGTTGCCTTTTGCGAATAAATTTGCTTTTTTGCCTAATGAGTGCGACGGGATTGGAAACCAGATATTCTTCAGCAATTAAAAAATTGAAGAGCGTACTTAAAATGGCGAATATTTCTTGCACGGCACCCTGAGATAACTTGAATTGATCTATTGATGCAGTATGACCATTTTTTCTGGATACTTTACTTAGTGTGACTACAAAAGGTCGCCATTCCTCATTGGGTGAGCGTTTGCCATTTTTTTCAATAAATCGGGGAACTTTTTTTAGACCAATCCATGTTTTAGGCGGGTTTTGACAGAAGTGGATGTATTGCTCAATATCATCCCGTCTTAATGAATCAATTGTAGAATTTTTGATAAGCCATGACCATTGTAATAAACGTTCTGTTTCTCTTCTGTAACTGTTGAATGTGCCTTCGCTCCCTACGTAGCTCTTTAAAAAACTTAAACAATAATTGAAATCATTGAGAAATCGAGTATCAGGTAATATCACATTCTCATGATTTTTATGGATGTGATTAAGATTATCAAACAAGGGTAATAGTTTTGCTTTCATGGTCATAACTCATCTGCTGATAATTCACTATGCTAACCTAATTGCTGATTTTAGTCATGGGGGTTGGTAGTGTACATGCGTTGTATTAACTTATAATTTAATAACACTGAGACAGCTAAGTAAGCGCTTATTAAAGAGCAATAAATTTAATAAAAGTATGAAAAAAATTGAGAGTAAAACTCTGCGCAAATTAAAAATTAAAATTAAATGCTAAAGGATATTGACCTTCGTGATAGCACCTAGTATTATCTGCGCTCTGTCCTTGGGACGGGTATCGGGGTGTAGCGCAGTCTGGTAGCGCGCCTGCTTTGGGAGCAGGATGTCGGGGGTTCAAATCCCTCCTCCCCGACCATTTAAGCGCCCGTAGCTCATCTGGATAGAGCATCGGCCTTCTAAGCCGAGGGTAGCAGGTTCGAATCCTGCCGGGCGCGCCAGCCGCCTTGCTTTTGCAGTATTATAGCTGGAACAGGGCTTACGAAACCCTCCAGATCCGTAAAATTTTCAATAAACATATTTTTCTCAAATGGTTATATTGGAAATTTATCAACGTGTAGATTGGCAGGTTTCGTAAGCCCTGTTAAAAAATTTTGGTGAGCGTAGCTCAGTTGGTAGAGCCCCGGGTTGTGATCCCGGTTGTCGTGGGTTCGAGTCCCATCGTTCACCCCATTTGTAACAAATTTAATTTTGAGTCTACCGCTAAAGATTCCATCTGAGTCTTTACAAGACTGAATTACTGATTGATAATCCAACCTGATTGCGAAAGTGGCGGAATTGGTAGACGCACTGGATTTAGGTTCCAGCGGGGCGACCCGTGAGAGTTCGAGTCTCTCCTTTCGCACCATTTCATGATAACTTCCGAGAGGTGAATTAATGCAAGTTTCTGTTGAGACCCTAAAAGGTTTGGAGCGTAAGGTTACAGTTTCTGTGCCTACAGAGAAAGTTGAGGAAGAAGTGAGCTTGCGTCTCAGAAATCTTGCTCGCAAAGTGAAAATAGATGGTTTTCGTCCCGGTAAAGTTCCATTTAATGTTGTAAAAAGCCGTTTCTCTGATAGCGTGCGTGAAGAAGTTGCCCGGGAAATGGTACAATCTACCTTATATGAAGCCTTACAAAAAAACGAATTGGTGCCTGCAGGTTATCCTCATGTTGAGCCTTTAGAAATGGAGCCTGGTAAGGATTTTAAATACACTGCCGTATTTGAAGTTATGCCTGTTTTTGAAGTGGTTGAACTGAATCAGGCTCAAGTGGAGTTAATTCGATCTGAAATCACTGATAAAGATGTTGACAGCATGATTGAAAAGTTGCGTGAACAAAACAAAGAATGGCATGAAGTAACTCATGCAGTTAAAAATGGTGATAAGGTTGTTATCGATTTCCAGGGATTTTTGGATGACAAGCCATTCGAAGGTGGCAGTGCTGAGGGGTATGAGCTTGTAATTGGTTCCGGATCGATGATTCCTGGGTTTGAAGATGGGGTTGTCGGTGGAAAAATTGACAAACCGTTCGATATAAAAGTTAATTTTCCAGAAGATTATGGTCATAAAGATTTAGCTGGGAAGGAAGCAACATTCAAGATCACTATCAAGAAGGTTATGGAAGGCAAATTGCCAGCTTTGGATGATGCGTTCGCAGAGAAATTTAATATTAAAGAAGGTGGCATTGAGTCTCTTAAAAAAGACATCAGGGAAAATATGGCGCGTGAACTGGAACGCCGTGTCAGTATGATGAACAGAGAGAAATTGTTTGATGCATTAATGTCTGTAAATAATGTTGAGCTACCACTTGCTTTGATAGATAAAGAAATTGAGCATTTAAAACATGATATGTATCATCGCTTGTTTGGTCACGAACATAAAGATGATGAAAAAATTCCTGATTTTCCAAGGGAGCTATTTGAAGAACAAGCCAAGCGACGTGTACACTTGGGCTTGCTTTTTGCTGAGTATGTAAAAAAACACGAAATTGTTGCAGATAATGACAAAGTAAATGCTATGATTGATAAATTTGCCAGTGCTTACGAAAGTCCCGATGAGCTTCGCGCGTGGTATCAAAGCAGCAAAGAACATATGGCTGAAGTTGAAGCATTAGTTATGGAAGATATGGTTGCTGATAAAATAGCAGAAGATGCGAAACTTAAATATAAAAATATGGATTATGATTCAGTGATGAATCCCAAAAAGGGCACTGAGAAAAAAGGAGAGTAAGCATGCCGGGCTATTCAGATAATATTATCCGCAATGCAAGCGGTTTAATACCAATGGTAATTGAGCAAACCTCGCGAGGTGAGCGTTCCTATGATATTTACTCAAGATTATTAAAAGAAAGGATTATTTTTCTTTTGGGTGAAGTAGAAGATCATATGGCCAACTTGGTTGTGGCTCAGTTGTTGTTTCTGGAGTCTGAAAATCCAGAGAAAGATATATCTCTATATATTAATTCTCCCGGTGGAGTCGTTACTGCAGGTCTTGCTATCTACGACACCATGCAATTTATTAAGCCAGATGTAAGTACTTTATGCATAGGTCAGGCAGCAAGTGCTGCTGCCTTGCTGCTTTGTGCTGGTGCTGAAGGCAAACGTTTTTGCTTACCTAACTCAAGAGTTATGATACATCAGCCTCTAGGTGGTTATAGAGGTCAAGCAACAGATATAGAAATTCATGCTCGAGAGACGTTGGCAGTAAGGGAGCGTTTGAATAATATTATGGCTAAACACACTAAAAAAACACCTGATCAAATCATGCGTGATACTGAAAGAGATAACTTTATGAGCGCTACTCAGGCTATGGAGTATGGTCTAATTGATAAAGTTCTCTATGACAGACAAGTTGCGGGACATTCTACAGACTTATAGCTTGGCTAGATACTCTTAGTTTATCTGAGTATAATATAAGTTGGTTTGATAGTAATGTAGTGGCGCAATATTATCTGATTGTCTAAAATTTTACATGTAATTACTATTAAATAGTAATAGCTGTAAGAAGGGGTTTGGTTATGAGTAAATCCGGTAACGGAAATGGTGATAAGGTCTTATATTGCTCTTTTTGTGGTAAGAGTCAACATGAGGTAAAAAAGTTAATTGCTGGACCTTCTGTGTTTGTATGTGATGAATGTGTAGAACTTTGTAATGATATTATTCGAGAAGAAACACATGATACTCATGAAGAAGCTGAGACACGTCTACCGACGCCAAAAGAAATATCTAATTTTCTCGATGAATACGTAATAGGGCAACAACATGCTAAAAAGGTACTATCGGTAGCGGTATATAATCACTACAAAAGATTACAGCATAAAAGTGAGGATGGTGTTGAGCTTGGTAAAAGTAATATCCTACTTATAGGACCTACTGGCAGTGGTAAGACTCTTTTAGCTCAAACTTTAGCGCGAATTCTTAATGTGCCTTTTGCTATGGCTGATGCCACGACCCTTACTGAGGCTGGATATGTTGGTGAAGACGTTGAAAATATCATTCAGAAATTATTGCAGAAGTGTGACTATGATGTAGATAAAGCGCAGCAAGGTATTGTCTATATCGATGAAATTGATAAGATTTCACGCAAATCAGATAACCCGTCTATTACCAGAGATGTATCAGGAGAAGGTGTTCAACAAGCTTTACTGAAATTAATCGAAGGAACTATTGCATCGGTTCCACCACAAGGTGGGCGAAAGCATCCACAGCAGGAGTTTTTGCAGGTAGATACGTCGAATATTTTATTTATCTGTGGCGGTGCTTTTGCGGGTTTGGACAAAGTAATTCGTGAACGAAGCGATAAATCAAGCATAGGTTTTTCTGCTCAATTGAAAAGCAAAAAAAACAGTAATGATGAAGTTTCAAAAGTTTTAGGCCAATTAGAATCAGATGATTTAATTAAATATGGATTAATTCCTGAGTTTGTAGGTCGATTGCCTGTAGTAACCACCTTGCAGGAACTTGATGAAGCGGCATTGATAGATATATTAACGAGGCCAAAGAATGCTTTAACAAAGCAATTTCAATCACTTTTCAAAATGGAAGGTTCTGAACTTGAGTTTAGGGAAGAAGCTTTGATTGCTATTGCCAAAAAAGCCCTCGAAAGAAAAATGGGTGCAAGAGGTTTGCGCTCAATACTTGAAAATATCCTTTTAGACACCATGTATGACTTACCTTCCTTGGAAGGTGTGAATAAGATCGTGATTGATGAGAGTGTAGTGAATGGACTATCTAAACCGATTCTCATTTATGAACAGGATGAGAAAAAAAGTGTGTCTGGTAGCAAAGATTAGGTAAAACTTTTGATTTCTGCAATAATTTAAATCATTGCAGAAATCATTTTATATTTCATTCATAAAAACATTAAAAGCTGCTTCTGCAGCTTAAAATAAATAATTTAATCATCTAAACACCAATAGATTAACTCTCATATTACGAATTGTTCACTAGCACCAATAACTGTATACTCATAAGTATTAGTATAAGAAACTATAACCAAGAATTTTTCCTTTGAATAAGGGTCATTATGTCTAGTGAAAATGAAATAATCTCAAATGAGACTGAGAAATCTTCAGCTTTACCTGTATTACCATTGAGAGACGTAGTCGTCTATCCGCATATGGTTATACCTCTCTTTGTGGGGCGAGGAAAATCAATTAAAGCCCTTGAAGCGGCGATGATTGATAATAAACAAATTTTTTTAGTTGCTCAGCGTAAATCCGCCCATGATGATCCTGGTCCAGAAGACATCTATCAAGTAGGAACAATATCCAGTGTTTTACAATTATTAAAGTTACCGGATGGAACTGTAAAAGTTCTTGTTGAAGGTGAACGGCGTGCAAGCGTCAAGGAGTATACTCAGGATAAAGGTTACCTTGAAGCTACACTTGAACTCATTGAAGAAGTTGGCTCAACAATACAAGAGCAAGAAATTGGAATTCTAATGCGATCTTTGATGTCGCAATTTGAGCAATATATAAAGCTTAATAAAAAAATTCCGCCAGAGGTCTTATCCCCATTAGCAAGCATAGAAGAGCCAGGTCGCTTGGCTGATACAATTGCTGCGCATTTAACACTTAAAGTAGATGATAAGCAAGAGTTGCTTGAAACTATGGATGTTGGAACTCGACTTGAAAAATTAATGGCTGCGATTGAAAACGAAATTGATCTGTTGCATGTGGAAAAACGTGTAAGAGGTCGAGTCAAACGTCAAATGGAAAAAAGTCAAAGAGAGTACTATCTAAACGAGCAAATCAAGGCTATTCAGAAAGAATTAGGTGAGATGGGTGAAGAAGGCAATGAGATTGAACAATTGGAAAATTCAATCAAAAAAGCCGGTATGCCGAAAGAAGCCAAAGAGAAAGCACTAGCAGAATTACATAAATTAAAAATGATGTCCCCAATGTCTGCTGAAGCAACTGTTATTCGTAATTATCTGGATTGGATGCTAATGGTTCCATGGAAGAAGCGAACCAAAATTCAGTTTGATTTATTGAAAGCAGAAAAATTACTTGATAAGGAACATCATGGTCTGGAGCAGGTTAAAGAACGTATCATCGAATATCTTGCAGTGCAACAACGAGTAAAAAGATTGAAAGGCCCAATCTTGTGTTTAGTAGGACCTCCTGGAGTAGGTAAAACCTCTCTTGGGCAATCTATCGCTAACGCAACAGGAAGAACATTCATACGAATTGCTTTGGGTGGAGTTAGAGATGAGGCAGAGATTCGTGGTCACAGAAGAACCTATATAGGCTCCATGCCAGGTAAGATTATCCAAAAATTATGTAAGGCAGGAGTTAAAAATCCACTTATCATGTTAGATGAAGTGGATAAGATGGCAATGGATTTTCGTGGTGATCCGGCATCAGCATTACTGGAAGTATTAGATCCGGAACAAAACCATACCTTTAGTGATCATTATTTGGAAGTGGACTATGACTTAAGCGATGTCATGTTTATTGCAACAGCAAATTCGCTTGAAATTCCTGCTCCATTACTTGATAGAATGGAAGTGATTCGTTTGCCCGGGTACACCGAGGATGAAAAAGTCAGTATAGCTGAAAAATATTTGGTTCCTAAACAAATGCTATTAAATGGTTTAACCAGTGAAGAAATCCATATCAGCGAGGGAGCCATCAGAGATATCATTCGTTATTATACGCGAGAGGCAGGGGTCCGTAATCTTGAAAGAGATATAGCGAGCATATGCAGAAAAGTTGTTAAAGAAATACTCTCAAGCAAGAAAAGCAAAAAAGGAAAAACGGTCAGTATAACTGTGAGTAATATTACCAAGTACTTGGGAGTTAAAAAATATCGGTATGGATTGGCTGAACAGTACGATCAAATTGGGCAAGTCACTGGTTTGGCTTGGACTAGTGTTGGAGGTGAGCTTCTGACTATAGAAGCATCCATAATGCCAGGTAAGGGTAAGGTTACTCATACCGGTCAATTGGGCGAAGTAATGCAAGAATCAATCCATGCGGCTATGACTGTGGTTCGAAGTCGTGCCAAGGCATTGGGTTTGCCAGATGATTTTTATGAGAAACATGATTTTCATGTTCATGTCCCGGAAGGGGCAACGCCCAAAGATGGTCCAAGTGCTGGTATAGGAATGTGCACGGTTCTGGTTTCCATAGTAACTCAAATACCGGTTAAGGCAGATGTAGCCATGACAGGTGAAATTACTCTGCGTGGGCAAGTTTTGCCGATTGGAGGATTAAAAGAGAAATTGCTGGCTGCTCATCGTGGTGGAATTAAACATGTCATTATCCCCGAGGAGAATGTAAAAGACCTTGAGGAAATCCCTGATAATGTATTACGTAAGCTGGCAATTCATCCTGTTAACACCATTGAACAGGTTTTGGAGCTGGCTTTGCAACGCAATCCATGGGTGGAAGAGCCAACAAATATACAACCTGGTACTATATTGAATAAAAGATCAAAAAAAATTAAAAATAATGATTTACACGCTCATTAATACAGAGTATATTTCTCTACGTAGCCCGCTGGTGGCGGGCTCTGCAAGGATGTACGAACTTGACTGGAGCAGTTGAATCTGTTTAAATCAGCTCCGGAATATGGATGATTAACTGTAAAGGGGAAAAGATGAATAAGAGTGAATTAGTTGATGCTATAGCAAGCGGTTCAGGTTTGACCAAAGCTGACGCAAGCAGAGTTCTTGAAACTTTTATGGCTACTGTAACTGATGTCTTAAAGAAAGGCGATCAAGTTGTAATACCTGGTTTTGGTTCTTTTTCAACAGGTAATCGTTCAGCACGTACTGGCAGAAACCCACAGACTGGAAAAACAATCCAAATTAAAGCGTCAAGGGTTGCCAAGTTTAAAGCAGGTAAAAACCTGAAAGAAGCGGTACAACAAGCTTAAGTTTTCAGGGTGCTTAGCTCAGCTGGGAGAGCATCGCCCTTACAAGGCGAGGGTCGTAGGTTCGATCCCTACAGCACCCACCAAGAAATGGAGTGGTAGTTCAGTTGGTCAGAATACCGGCCTGTCACGCCGGGGGTCGCGGGTTCGAGCCCCGTCCACTCCGCCAGATAAACGCGCTGAAAGGCGCGTTTTTTTTATCAGCTTATGGTAGAATCGTTTTTCATCAAGCATTGTTAATATCAAAATGGATCTCGGGACATGTTGCAGAAGTTAAATGAACACATTCAGGGTGTAGTAGCGTGGTTAGTTATTATATTAATTGCTATTACCTTTACACTTTTTGGTGTTGATTATTATTTTCAATCTCGACAAATATCCGATGCAAAGGTAATAGTTAATGATAAACCAATTACCATGCAAGCGTTTGAAACGAACTACAGGCGCACTCGAGCTCAGCAAGATTTACCCCAAATGACTGCTGCTGATGAAAAAAATCTGCAAAATCAAGTACTGAATCAAATGATAACGAATGAGGTGAGCATTCAGGCAGCACGAAAATATGGGTTTGAGGTTAGTCCAGAACAAGCTAATGCAGCAATAGTGCAAATTCCTCAATTCCAGGAGGATGGACATTTTTCGGCACAACGTTATCAACAAGCTTTGAGTGGAGCTTTATTTACTCCTGAAACTTTTCAAAATGAAGTAAGACAGGGTATGTTGCTTAATCAGCAACGTTTTGCATTTATGGGAACATCCTTTGCTTTATCAGATGAAATAAAACGATTTGTTAGATTATACATGCAGACTAGGGATTATGATTATTTAACAGTGCCATCCGACCGTTTTGAACAACAGGCAAAGATTTCAGATGATGATATTAAAAGATATTATGATCAGCACCATAAAAAATTCATGACTTCTGAGCAAGTTATACTGGATTATGTGCTTTTGTCTATGCATGATATCAAATCACAAATCAAGATTTCACCTGAAGAAATTAAAAATTATTATGAAGAAAACAAAAGTAATTACTTAACTCCTGCTCAATGGCAGGTTGCTCATATTTTATTTGCAGTTCCAGAAAATGCTACCAAGGAAGAGCAAGATTCAATTAAGCAAAAGGCTGATGAGGTGTATAGTGATTTAAAAAAGCATCCAGACCAATTTGATAAATATGTTGTCTCTAAATCTGATGACAAGCTATCTATAGCCAATAAGGGTATTCTTCCCTGGATTACAGGGGGGCAAAATGAATATGACAGAGTACTCTCCAATTTAACTAAACCAGGACAAATTTCTACACCAGTGCAAACAAAATATGGTTATGAAATTTTTAAGCTGGTTGCTTACAAGCCAGTTACAACTAAATCTTTGCAAGAGGTTGAACCTATAATTAAGGATCAATTATTAAATGATATGGCTCAGGCTAAGTATGCTCAAGCTTTGGAGCAATTAACAGATTTAAGTTATCAAACACCTGATTCACTTGATCCCGTTTTAGATACTTTAAAACTGAAAATTCAACATACCGAGCCTTTTTCTCGTGATGGTGGCAAGCAATCGATTACCAAAAATAAACAAGTTATCCATACAGCATTTAGCACTGATGTACTGGAACTAGGTAATAACAGCGAGCCTATACAGCTTGATAATGATTCTGTAGTCGTTTTACGAGTGAAGAAACATATACCCTCTAGAGAACAAACCTTGGGCGAAGTCCAAGATAAGATTAGAAAAATACTAGCAAAACAATATGGAGATGCCAAAGCAAAAGAAATCGGCAGCAGTTTGCTTCATCCTGTTGAAGATAAGCAACAGCAGGAATTAATCGCTAGTAATCAATTCGAATGGCACTCTGTAGAGAAGGCTTCTAGAGACAGCGATAAAGCTAATTCCTTAATCAATGACATGGCATTTAATTTATTACGCCCAGAAAGCCGTGATGGAGTGATTTTAGACAATGGTGACTATGTCGTTGTCAAATTAAAACGCATTAATGATGGAAAATTAAGTTCTCTGGATCAAGAGCAAAGAGACAGTTTAATCCAACAAATTGAAGCCAGTTATGGAATGATGGATTATGACTTGTATGTTAATAATTTGCTTCATCGTGCGAAAATAGTAAGAAAATAAGAAATCATAATGGCTGTTCTTCAAGAAATTTAGGGATAGCCCAAATCATCGATTTTCTTGAAGCTTTTGGGAACTACAATCTCAACTTTGAATTTTCTTCAGCGATTATCACTGGTAAGTATTACCCATTCTGTATGAGTTTTTTAAAATCTTTTAGTAAAGGAATCTGAGGAATAACCGGGTTTAATTGAACTATGAACTATTTTTTTTCTGGTCGAAGCGTTTAAATAAGCTAAATCTTAAAGAAAATTGTCTTAATATCGTAGGGTTAATGGTTGGGCCTCGCTATTTGCTCAGCCCTAATATAGACTTATTGAAAACTTTTTAAGTACATAAAAGAATTAAATCAGCATGTTAAAGCTGACTAATATTTATCTATCCTAATTCACTCATGGCAGATACTGCATGATAACCTGCATCAACATGCACTACTTCACCAGTAATCCCTGATGCCAGATCAGAACATAAAAAGGCTGCAGTATTTCCCACTTCATCTGCAGTAACATTTCTTTGTAATGGTGTAATGTTTGCATAAGCAGCATGGATTTTACGAAAATCCTTAATTCCTGCAGCCGCAAGGGTTTTAATTGGTCCAGCTGATATGGCATTAATCCGTAATCCTCTGGATCCTAAACTGGCTGCCAGATAGCGAACAGAAGCTTCTAAACTTGCCTTTGCAACTCCCATGACATTATAGTTTGGCACTGCTTTTTCTGCCCCATAATAACTTAAGGTTAAAATTGAACCCTGAGTGTCAAGCATCATTGGTAATGCGGCTTGAGACAAACCGATGAGGCTATAGGCACTAATATCATGAGCGATTCTAAATCCTTCTCTGTTTGCGCACTCTACAAAATCACCACTGATTTGATCAGCGGGAGCATAAGCTACAGAATGTATCAGAATATCTAATTTATCCCAGTGCGTACGTAAGTTATCAAATACAGCTTTTATTTCTTCATCACTTGCAACATCACATGGAAAAGCTAGAGTTGAATTAAATTCCGATGCCATTGTTTCAACTCGTGATTGTAATTTTTCGTTTTGGTAAGTAAAAGCCAGTTCAGCACCTTGATTATGGAATGCTTTTGCAATGCCATATGCTATTGATCTGTTGCTTGCCAATCCAACAATGAGTGCTTTTTTTCCAGTTAAAAATCCCACAATAGTATCTCCTCCCATTATTTTTAATTTAGCAGGGCGAAGTGAGTGTTACTTCGATCCTGGACTAAAACCACGTTTTTACTAGGCTTTTTTTAAACAATCTAATAAAAAATCAACTGCTTCGGGTATGTGAAGCCAATAATTCCCGCATTTTAGCTTGAATCATCTCTATAGCGATTCTGTTTTCACCACCTCGAGGTACTATTATATCAGCGTAGCGGCTTGATGGTTCAATAAATTGCATATACATAGGGCGCACTGTAGTTTCATATTGATGAATAACTGATTCAAACGAACGATGCCTTTCTACTACATCTCTTTTTAAACGTCTCGTTAAACAGACATCGAGAGGAGTCGACATAAATATGCGAATATCCATAATTTCACGAAGAGCCTTATCACTGAAAAGCAGTATTCCTTCGAGTACAATAATGGCATGCTGACCAACAGCCCTGGTTTCGGGTAAACGCAGATGTTTGGAATGAGAATATATTGGAATTTGTACTGTATTTCCAACTCTCAGTTGACGAAGATGCTCATATAGAAGAGCGTGATCAAAGGAGTCAGGATGATCGTAATTTATTTTTTCTCTCTCTGCAAAGGGTAGATGTCCATTATCTTTATAGTAGGCATCCTCAGAGATAACGACAACCTGTTCTGATCCTAATTCATTGACTATCGTATTTGCTAATAAACTTTTTCCAGATGCTGATGGGCCGGAAATCCCAATAATAATTGCTTGCTTTGTCATAATGATTTCATTAAAAATTTTGTACGAATAGTAAAGTTTTTTTAGTTGGAATTCAATCATTCTCTCCCGTCTTATGAAAAGCATTTATCACTTCAATTAAAGGCTGTCCCACAGCTGCAGCAGGGGGTTTAATTAATAATAAGGAAGATAAGGTTGGGGCAATATCCGTTGTGAATACTTGTCTAAATATACGTTTTGGTTTTATGTCAGGGTGTACAAACAGCAGCGGCACGTAAGTATCATATTGCCATGGGCTGCCATGAGCAACTCGATCTTCACTTTTTGCGCCGTGGCTTTGATATGGCGGTTGGACAATGTAAATATCACCTGCACGGTAAGTGTAAGACATGCGGTCAACTTTAGCGCTTAACCAATCCTTTTCAATATCACGTATAGGTAATGGGTAGGCCTTGAATATCCCTGGAAGATGGCTGATTTCTTCTGTTAGGTAGATACTGACTTGCGTAATATCCAGATTTTTCTCTTTTATAATTTGGTGATCAAGGTAGATGAAAGGAGGATTGATTGACATTAAAGTTTGCGCTGGCAGATTGAAGCGCTTTAATAATAAATTCTCGATGTGTTTTCCCATCGCTTCTATATTAATAGGTTTTATTTCAGGTATTTTATGTGTTTTAAGGTATGAAGGGCCATCGCTAACACCATGATCGGCGGTGAGTATAATTAAAGTATTGTTAAGACCCACTTCCTTATCAATGGTTTTAAAGAGTTGACTTAATGTATTATCAAGAGCGATCAAATTGTCTTCTGCTTCCAGGCTGTTAGGCCCAAATTGATGACCAATGGCATCTACTGCAGAAAAACTGATTGCAAGATAATCTGTTTGACCTGTTGTTTTCCCTAATTTTTCATTAATTAGTAACTGTTTAGCAAAATCAGCGGTTAATTCATCTGCTTTCGGGGTTCTGGAAAGTGATTTGAAATACTCTTCAGATGGAGGATTGGTTATATGATGAGGAAATGTCTGACCAAAGCTACCATAGTTATGACGAAACGGAGGAGTATTTGCATTCTGATAGAATGATATAGGATGAGAAAGGTTCCAGTCGAAGGCTTTGGGTTGATAGTTTTTATTCCAGTTTTCTACCCATAATGGATAACTGGAATAGTAGTAATTGCTTGTAACAAATCCGCCATTCGTTTTATCAAACCAAAACGCTTTTCCTGCATGACCTGCCAGAGTGATAGCTGCTCTGTCTTTTAAGGACACACCAAACGCTTTGCCTTTTTTTGCTAAAATGATTTCGTCGCTTAATGTGGACGGTTTTAGGTTCCGTGGTGAGCGTCCTGAAATTTCGTTATGGGTATGTAAAGTGGGTAAAATTTTGGCCTGTAAATCCTCCATGCAGTACTTTAGTTTTTTTGTTTTTCTATCGTACCAATCATTATCTACTATGCCGTGTAAAGAGGGGTAGCTTCCTGTTGCAATAGTGCTATGGCCTGCGCAGGTCGTTGTATTGGCATGGGGATGATGGGCATTATGATAATCCAGACCATGAGCAAGTAAATAATTGAAACCAGAAGGTCCAAACTGTTTATGATGGCGATAAATTAAATCTCCTCGTAACTGGTCAACAACTATTTGTAGAATTAATTTATGTTGGCCGTAATCGGCATAGCTAATTAAGGAATTGAGCAAAAGAAGAATACTGCAGCTTATTTTTTTCATTATGATAACCATTATATATTGCTAATTGACGCGTAAATTAAATCAAATGTTTTATAAAAACAATAAATAGCTTATTTATATTTGTTGTAATTTTTATTGTCCTCTAACTAATTGAGCAAAAAACATCCTGATTTAATTAGTCTTACCTTGTTCTTCAATCGTCGCTAACAATGCTTAAAAATACTATCCAGAAGACCATTCATTTGATGAGTGAATAAGAAAATTGTAAATTTTTCATTAAAATCAATAGATTGAAAATTAATTAGATAGTAAAAAGAAAAAGCATGACGAAAAGAGAGAATTGGTTTAAACTGGCCTACAGTGAAAGCATTTCACTGGTCCTGTTCATGGAGTATAAGGAGAAAACAAGATGTCATTTGAATTGGTCGCATATGAAAAATTAAAAGGAAGTATCAGGGAAAGTATCATTACTTTAATCAAGTCCCATAATGAGAAAGCTAAAATTATTGAGGATAAATTAGAGGATTCAGTAAAAGAAGTTTCAAGAGAAAGACAACCACAAGTCCTTGTTTTGCTAAAAACTATTGAACTGCTGGATAATTCATCCAAAGAACCAGAAGATAAGGCCCGCGTATTAAATGCATTGGCCTTTTACATTCGTGATCAGATTGCTGCAACTTATAAATACACTTCTCCCGACAACAGTGATTTTTATAAATCTCTTAGCATATCGCTTGATTTGAATAAGGATAATAATCCTAATCGGGAAGATTTAGCTGATATGTACGGTGCTTTGGAAAAATTCCTGCGTTCTCATGTTTATAAAAATTCTGACCCAAGAAAAGGTTATTTGGACAAACAACCTTTCGCAATCAAGCATTATTCCGTTGTTGATGATATTCTTGAATTATCTGATAGAGTACATAAATTAAGACGTGAGATTATTATTGCCGCTCGTGATTTGCACTTGCTGGCACAAAAACCAAAGAGCTCTCAAGGTGGTCTTTTTAGTGCTTCATCAGGAAAAGAAAAAGTTACTGATACTCAGGAGACTCTGACTAATCACATTTAAGAAACTTATTATCTTCTATTCTCACCTCTTCACTCAGGAAGGGGTGTAAGATTCCTGTTTTACTGGGTAACCGCTCATTGCCCAAGCCACAATTCCACCGTCTACAGAATAGACTTCGTGATATCCCAAATCCATCAGGCATTGAGCTGCATACAGTGATCTGACGCCGCTTCGGCAATGTAAATAGATAGTTTGCTCTTTATTGGGTATTTGGGTTTGTATTTCAATAGAGATACAGTCTTTAGGAATATGAAGCGCTCCTGGGATATGCATCATTTCCCATTCATCCAGTTCACGTACATCAATCAAACTCAAATTGGCTTGATTGTCCATTTGGTGTTTTAATTCATGAACGTCTATTGTTTTGATCTTATGCTTTGTCATAACGAATTTCTCTCATAGCGGGTCTGGTTAATGTGGAATGATGAAGAAGCCAGTATATGGTTGCCGTTATGACTCCTCCAATTAGAGTCGCAAATGCCCAGGTAGGAGCGGATACTAAAACCGGTTTTTGGCCTAGCCTGTAGAGACTACCAGCGTCTCTAGCCACTGCTCCGGCAAAGATAAAATGTAAAAGACCATTAATCAACATAATTAAATAGAAAAAGGTTTGGATTTGTGTGCTAAATTGTTTTGCTAATTCATTGAGCATGAATCAGACTCCTTGAGTTTGTCTCGATTGTCTCCATGATAACAGAAAAATGGCAGAAACCACTAAAGCTATTGCCATGCTCTGTATAGATGAAGGCTTCTCATCGAAAGCCAAGTACCCCCAAAACAAACCTGTTATTGCAACAACCCCACCAGTTAAACTATAAAAAACAGGTCCTGCCATACGAATGAGAATAAAGAAAAGCAAATATCCTAAACTGGATAAAATTATCTCAAGGATTACAATTTGTTTTACGAAAGTAAACGGGGCTGAGAGAGAGTAGAAGGCATGTTGCTTGAGGACAACAGGAGCAAGCAGAAGGGAAGCCGCCAGTAACATTCCATTAGCTGCTTGCAGGGCATTAATTTCTTTCGGCTGTCTGGCTCCTATATAAATCGAACAAAAAGCAAAGCCAAGAGGACTTAGCATAGCCAAAATTGTCCAGCTTGAGTAAATTCCAGAGAAGCTTATTCCTATAATTGCAAGTATACCTGACATACCAAGTAACAAGGCAAAAAATCGCCACTTATCGAGTTTTTCCTGACCTGATAAAAGAGCTAAAGGATAAACTAGTAAAGGAACAGTATTAACTAACACCGCCAATAGACCAGCAGGGATATGGCTGGCAATAAAATACATGTTGGTATTAGGAATCGCAATACCTATCAATCCACATATAAAAAAATAAGGCCAATAAACAGGATGCAGCAAAAGAGTTTGTTTTTTGAGGAGGCTAACTAAAGTTAATAGTAGGGCTGGTCCTAATGATTGCCAAAAAGCATAGCCTAGTGGGTTAACTCCATTAGTCATTGCAAATTTTGCGAGAGTATAACCTGATCCCCAGATGAATCCTAAAAAAATTAGAAGAAAGATTGATTTTATGGTTTTTAAATGGAGCATAAAAGATATGTTAAATAGTATAATTTTAGCTAATTATGCCATATTTAAGTCGGAAATAACGATATCCTTGTGAGGACTTTAAATTTTGCCAAATGAAACAATTTTTTAGGCCCTGCAAACTCTGCATAGCTATTTTATGATGTCAGTTCATTTTTTACTAATAATCCTGGCCAAGATCGTGAAGAGTCGACGGGGAATAAGTAATGCCCATATTTACGGGATGGTATTATGAAACGTTTCTATCATATAAATGATTCTCTTTTCTGTTCATGTAGTCATGATGAAAACTGTAGTAATAGTTTTTTAAGAATGATAAATACTTTCATTTTATGAATAACCTAGGTAACATCGATTCATTTTAAAGTTTAGGGAGTATGAATGGATAAGCATGAAATCCCCGTTCCACATTTGACTACTGCTCATTCTGGTCCTTTGCATCATGTGGAAAAAATAATTTTAAATAAGCTTGCTGAAATAGAATCCTGGTTCAGAAAAAAGTGGCAGGAAACACCTGCGCCTTTGACTTCATCCGTTGATTTGCGGCATGCCGGGTTTAAATTGGCTCCCGTAGATACCAATTTATTTCCAGCCGGTTTTAACAATTTGAACCCGGATTTTCTACCTCTGTGCATACAAGCTGCTCAATCTGCCTTGATTGAGTATATCCCGGATTGCACTAAAATTTTGCTCCTTCCAGAAAGCCATACTCGAAATAAGTATTATTTACAGAGCTTGAATGTATTAAAAACAATTTTTGTAAAAGCCGGTTTTATAGTTCGAATAGGGAGTTTAGATCCAGACATTAAAGAACCTACAGAGATAATACTTGAACAAGGTGATGTGTTATTAATCGAACCATTAGAAAGACAAGGTGACAAGGTAGGTCTGGATAATTTCAGCCCTTGCCTTTTGTTATTAAATAATGATTTGTCTTCAGGAGTTCCGGAAATATTACAGGGTGTGCAACAGCGGATTAGACCTACAGCCAAGTTAGGATGGGCTTCTCGGTTAAAATCAAGTCATTTTCAATTTTTTGAAGAAGTAGCTATTGAGTTTGCTGAATTAGTGGGCATTGAACCGTGGTTAATTAATCCCTATTTCAGCGCTATAGAGGGTGTCGATTTTATGGCCCAGGAAGGAATTGAAACTTTAGCTCAAGAGGTGGATAAGATATTGTCCTTAATAAATGATAAATACACCACCTACGGAATAGAAAATAAACCTTTTGCGGTAGTAAAAGCAGATAATGGTACTTATGGCATGAGCGTTATGATGGTTCATAATGGAGATGAAATTAGACAATTAAACAGAAAGCAACGTACCAGAATGTCTACCAGCAAAGGGAGCAGGAAGGTAGACAGAGTCATTATTCAGGAAGGCGTTTATACTTTTGAAACCATGCCTGATGGTTCTGTTGCTGAACCTGTAGTTTATATGATCGGCCAATTTGTTGTTGGTGGATTTTATCGTGTCCATAAAGGCAGAGGAATTGACGAAAACCTCAATGCCCCAGGAATGCATTTTGAGCCCTTGGCTTTCGCGCAAGCTTGCAATATGCCCTGTGATGATTTGGAGGTAGTTGACTGTCCAAATCGTTTTTACGTTTATGGGGTTATAGCCCGTTTGGCCGCATTGGCAGCCGCACGAGAAATTGCTGCAATTGGAGGCGAATGATGAAGCTTGCGGTGCTTATGGATCCATTAGATCAAATAAAACCCTATAAAGACTCTACAGTTGCTATGATTAAAAGTGCCCAGGAATTGGGTTGGTCTTGTGCCTACTTCACTCAAAATGAATTATATTGCAGCGATGGGAGTGCTTATGCACGAGCCCATGAAATTAACATTGGAGATATACAGAGTTTAAATTGGGCTAAAACCAGAGATTTGGGCAGCAAACCATTAAGAGAGTTTGATGTTATTTTAATGCGTAAGGATCCTCCGTTTGATATGGAGTATATTTATGCTACTTACGCTTTGGATTTAGCTGAACAAGAGGGAGTATTGGTTGCAAATAAACCGCAAAGTTTACGCGACGCGAATGAGAAATTTTTTACATTAAATTTTCCACATTGCTGTCCTCCTACCTTTGTATCCAGAGATACTCATCTGCTAAAAGATTTTTGGCAAACTCATCAACAAGTTATTTTTAAACCTCTTGAAGGGATGGGAGGCAATTCCGTTTTTTATGTTGATAAAGAGGGCAAAAATTTGTCAGTCATTTTGGAGGTATTAACCAAAGGACAGACAAAATGTATTATGGCTCAACGCTATATCCCGGACATTACCGTAAGCGGAGACAAACGTATTTTGCTAATCAATGGCGAGCCTGTGCCTTTTGCTTTGGCACGTATTCCTGCAAAAGGAGATCTGCGGGGGAATTTGGCTGCAGGAGCTAAAGGAGAAGTGGTTGCTATTACTGCAAGAGATAAATGGATATGTGAACAAATAGCTCCGGTTTTGAGAGAAAGAGGGCTATATTTTGTGGGTATCGACGTGATAGGTGATTATCTGACAGAGATTAATGTGACTAGTCCAACTTGTATTCGAGAAATTAGCGCTGAAACAGGTTTGGATATCGCAGGTGAATACATGCGTTGTCTTGAAAAGTTGCATGCTTCTTCATCAAGATAAAAAACAGTCATTATTTCGATTTCGAAGCTCAGAGATTAAAGAGGGTTGGGCTTTGCATCTTGTTCAGCACCAACCCTTATCATGACCTGGTTAATCTCAATTAAACATTTTATTCATCAACATAGTCAGAGCCTAATTGGTTATTTGATGCGCTTGATTCTTGCATTGCAGTTTTATTGGCTTTTGTATCCTCAACGAAGGATGAGCCTGTGTCTTGCTCAGTACCTGCGATAAGGTAATTCCTATGTTGAAGGTAAGCGTCTCTGATGAATGTGTATTTGTCTAACGCCTCATTCAGTAAAGGCTCAGTGTCAAATAATTGTGTTCGTAAATCAATATAGCGTAATCCAATTAAACCATAAACCAAACCAGCATCATCAATGTAAACATATGGACTCCAGAGTGCAAACTGGAACAACCATCCGGCTCCGTCGCGAAGAGTACTGGGGCCTAAAAAGGGTATTACAAGGTAAGGAGAATTTTTATCTCCCCATTTTGCAAGTGTTAGCCCCAGATCATTATAATGAGGCGGTAAACCAAATTTTTCTGCTACATCAAATAGACCAGCAACCCCTATGGTTGAGTTAATGAAGAGTCGCCAACTGTCTTTAATTACCCATTTTCCTTCGGCTTGCAGTATATCGCTGGCTATAGTAGGGAACAAATCCAGATTATTGAATGCATTATTGACGCCTTTTCTTACAATTCTGGGGACGACTGCCTTGTATAATTTTGCTGGTGGCCTTAATACAGTAGCATCAAATGCCATATTGAAGTTATGCACTTTACGATTAAAGGGTTCAAATGGATCTATCGGGTTTGTCCCTTTGTTTGCGCAGCTCGTTAAAATAAAGGATCCTACCATACCAGCAAACATTAAGATTAGTCGCATAATTATTCTATTTATTAGATACTTAAAACGATGTTACACCAGTTTTTGCTTCTTGCAAACAAAAGCTTGATGTTGACCATTGACCCTTTAATTAACTTACTATCAGACGGAAGTATCAGTGTTTCCTAGATAATGTAAATGATGAATATTTCTATTTCGTACGAAAACTTGGGTTATATAAAAACTGACTACAGCAAGAGCTAATTAAAATTGTAACAAGAAGGTCACAGGGCCATCATTGCATAAATAAACTTGCATGTTGGCTCCAAAACAACCGCTTTGCGTATTTGGGTGTAGTTTTTGAGCAAGGGTTAATAAGTTATCAAAAAGTTGACGCCCAAGTTCAGGAGAAGCTGCGTTTGAAAAACTTGGGCGTAGTCCCTTTTGAGTATCTGCCAGGAGAGTAAATTGCGGTACTAATAGCAAACCACCACTTACATCTTTTAAACTCAAGTTCATTTTGCCATTCGGGTCTTCAAAAATACGATAATTAATGCATTTATCTAGCATACGGTTGATATTCTCTAATGAATCCTTAGGCTCAAAACCACAAAGTATTAACAAGCCATGATTTATTTTGCCAACTGTTTGGCCATCAATATCAACCCTGGCTTCCTTAACTCTTTGTATCACCGTTAACATGCATCGAGACCCTGCTTTGAGATGTCCTTACTGGCATAAATCAGTGCATCAATAATCCCTGATTCTCTATCAGAATGACCAGCATCTCTGACGATTCTCAGATTGGACGCGGGGATAGCTTGATGCAGCTCCCATGCACTGGACAATGGGCTTACCAAGTCAAACCGACCATGAACAATATAGGTGGGAATATGTCTTATTTTATGGACATTAGCCATAACCTGATTTTCTTCAATAAAATAATGATTAATAATGTAATAGGATTCCAGTGTAGCTAATGCTAATGCGAAATGTGGGTCGCTGTACTGATCAATAACATATAAATGAGGCTGTAAACTACTGCATCTGGCTTGCCACAGAGCCCAGTTTTTCGCAGCAGCCATTCGGGCTAGCTCATTGGGGCCTTGTAGACATTCCGCATAATATTTGGGAATATTATCAAGTTTATTTTCAGGGACGGAGTTAATAAATTCTTCCCAATAATCAGGATAAACCAGACTGGCTCCATGCTTATAAAACCAATGGATGTCTTTTTGTCGACCTAAAAAAATTTGGTGGAGTAGTAATGCTTTAACTTGTTGAGGGAATTTCTGTGCATACAATAATGCTAATAGAGAACCCCATCCACCTCCAAATAATACAAATTCTCTCAAGCCCAGGAAATCTCTAATGGAATCAATATCTTCCATTAAAAGCTGTGTATTATTTTCTCTAATTTCCAAATGTGGAATTGAACGTCCACAACCTCGTTGGTCAAAAAGAATAATGCGATATCGTTGAGGGTCAAAAAAACGTCTTAGATGCGGGTCAGCTTCTCCACCTGGGCCATGATGCAATACAATAACAGGTATGCCTTCAGGATTTCCGGTTTCTTCCAAATAAAGTGTATGCAGTTTACTAACCTTCAATTCGTGTTGTGTGTAAGGTTTAATTGCTGGGTAGAGGGTATGCATTTTAGTCCTTTATGATAACGTCATTATATTATAATAATATCTAGTAGCTACTTTAAAAGAAAAGTATTTTGCGCTCTGATTGATCAGAAAGCAATACTTGTATGGGTTTTCTCGATATATATCCAGGAGAATTTTTAGATTTTTTGCTGCATCGATTATATCTTTGCTTTAGCAATTAAATTGAAGATAATACTTGCACTTTTTCTGTTGGAAATATTCTATGACCATAGCAGCAATTCTCAAGGGATTAAACGAAAAGCAACGTGAAGCTGTCACCTCCCCATTAGGTAATATGCTGGTTTTAGCCGGTGCAGGCAGTGGTAAAACAAAAGTATTGGTGAGCCGTATTGCATGGTTAATCGAAGAACAGCATCTTTCTCCTCACGCCATATTAGCAGTAACATTTACAAATAAAGCGGCTGGTGAAATGAGATCGAGACTTAGCAGTATGTTGTCTACACCAACTTTGGGTTTATGGGTTGGTACTTTTCATGGATTATGTCATCGCTTATTACGCCGGCACTACAAAGAGGCTAATCTTCCAGAACAGTTTCATATTCTTGACTCGGAAGACCAGGCACGAGTTATCAAGAGAGTCATTCTTTCACTTAATCTTGATCCTGAGCAATGGCAAGTCAAACAAGCCCAGGCCTTTATTAATAGTAAAAAGGATGAAGGCTTGCGCCCACAGCATATTAATGCATTGCATTATGGTCCGACCAAGACTTTGGTTTCAATTTATAAGGCCTATGAAGAGGTTTGCCAAAGCTCAGGGGTAATCGATTTCGCTGAGCTGCTATTACGAACCCATGAGTTGTTGCGAGATAATGAAGATATCCTTGCCCATTATCGCGAGCGCTTTCAAGCTATTTTAGTTGATGAATTTCAGGATACCAATACGATTCAATATGCATGGATACGATTACTTGCTGGTGATCATACAGCCGTATTGGCTGTAGGAGATGATGATCAATCAATTTATGGTTGGCGTGGGGCCAAAGTGGAAAATATTCAACAATTTATTCATGATTTTAAGGATACCCAAATCATAAGACTTGAACAAAACTATAGATCGACTGCAATGATATTAAATGCAGCCAATGCATTGATTCAGAATAATAGTACTCGTATGGGGAAAGAATTATGGACTGCTGGTAGTGAAGGAGAAAAAATTCTTGTATACAGTGCTTTCAATGAATTGGATGAAGCACGTTTTATTACTGAACGAATTAGTATGGAATTGAGCCAGGGTGCCAGTGCTGATGAGATTGCAGTGTTATATCGATCCAATGCTCAATCCCGTGTTTTGGAAGAAGCTTTGTTACGTTCAGGTATAGCTTACAGGATATATGGGGGAGTTCGTTTCTTTGATAGAGCGGAGATTAAAGATACCTTAGCTTACGTAAGATTGTTAGTTAATCCAAATGACGATACTGCTTTTGAAAGAGTGGTTAATTTTCCTGCCCGAGGAATAGGAGAAAAAACATTGGATGAGGTTCGCCAGTACGCCAGAGCAGAACAGTGTTCGCTGTGGGATGCTTCCAAGGGCATACTCCAATCGACAGGATTAGGGCAAAGAGGTAGTTTGGCATTAGCCAGATTTATTGATTTGGTCGAAAAATTACAGGTTGTGACTGCTAATAAAGAGTTGGATGAGCAGATTTCAGATGTAATACAGCATAGTGGTTTATACGCTCATTTTAGCAAAATCAAAGGTGACAAATCTGAATCCCGTGTGGATAACCTGCAAGAACTGATTAATGCTGCTAAACAATTTCGATATGAATACGATGAAGAGGAGGAGTTACCTCTAGTCAATTCATTTCTTGCTCATGCTTCATTAGAATCAGGGGAATTGCAGGCCGATGAACATGAACGGTCGGTTCACCTAATGACCTTACATGCAGCCAAAGGCCTTGAGTTTCCTATTGTGTTTTTGGTTGGTATGGAAGAAGGGATATTTCCTGGGAGACAATCTGTTGAAGAGCCTGGTCGCCTGGAAGAAGAGCGTCGATTATGTTATGTCGGCATGACTCGTGCTATGCGTAAATTAGTTTTATCCTACGCTGAGGTCAGAAGACAATATGGCCGTGAAGAGTATCACAGATCATCAAGATTTTTACGTGAAATTCCTCAACAATTCCTTGATGAAGTACGAGTTAAATCACGGCCCCACTGGCCTGAAACTACAAAAAGCAAACTACCAGTGACTGACGAGGCGTCAGGCATTACAATTGGACAAAATGTGCAGCATGCCAAGTTTGGTCAGGGCGTTGTTCTTTCTATTGAGGGCAGCGGAGCTCATACACGAGTTCAAGTAAAATTCAATGAACATGGTGTAAAATGGTTGGTTTTAGCCTATGCTAATTTGACTGAATGCCTGTAGGTGTTGGAATTTAACTTTTCTAAAAGCTTGAGGCACCCTGACTGCCAGTTTGTTGTAATATTGAATTTTTTTTTCATGAATGCTAGGGTGCGATTGGCAACAGAAATTTGTTATACTTTGCTGTTTTGAGCAGATCAATTAATGATAAGGTTATCTGCGAGATGTAATTTGCGTCATTGATTAATTATAAGTAAGGGGAATTGCGTGAAATTTACAAATTTATTAACAGCTGGAGCATTAGCCACCACATTAGTATCACCTGTAATTATGGCGGCTGATACGGCTAACGCTTCTTTATCAGATGCCCAAAAAAAGGAAATTGAAAAAGTCATTCATGATTATCTGATTAATAATCCGGAAGTTTTATTGGAAGCTTCACAAGCTTTACAACAAAAACAACAACAAAATATGCAACAGCAAGCTCAAGCAGCGATTCAGGAAAATGCTGACCAAGTTTTTGAGGGCAAATTAACTACTGTTGGTAATCCTAAAGGGAATGTTACGCTGGTAGAGTTTTTTGATTATCAATGCATTCATTGTAAAAAAATGGCGTCTACTATTGAAAATCTGGTTAAAAAGGACAGTGGATTACGAGTTGTATACAAAGAGTTTCCAATCTTTGGCAAGACTTCTGATTTAGCTTCCAGAGTTGCTCTTGCGGCGGGCATGCAAGGGAAATATCAGGCCATGCATAATGCTTTGATTAAGATAGACAAACGTTTGGATGAAAAAACAGTTATGGATGCCGCTAAATCTATAGGTCTGGATATGCAAAAGCTGAAAAAAGATATGGATAGCCAGGAAGTAACTGATATCCTGGATGCGAATCGCCAACTGGCTGAAAAATTGCATTTGATGGGTACGCCTGCCTTTATAATTGGCTCAACACCAGATGGTCAATTTAAAAAGGGCAGTGAAATATCATTCATACCGGGCGCTACAAGTGAGCAATCACTGCGTGAATTAATTAAAAAGGCGGCTGGCAATTAAGTATTTATCGAAATACTTGGATTAAATTCATATACCCCAGTTGTCCTCAACTGGGGTAGTATTTTAGTGTTTTGGCGATCATTCTGATCAACCCTGACACCCAACAATCCAATAAATTATTGGACTGAATATTAATTCTCTAAATGAAAGATAGGTTTTATGGGATATATCCTGGAAAGTAGGATTAAAAACCAACCTATATTTAAAGATCATATTTGTTATTTTTTGAGATTTTCATGACTAAACCTACTACCTTTCAAGAAATTATACTAACCTTGCAAAAATATTGGGCAGATCTTGGTTGTGTTATTTTGCAGCCGTTGGATCTGGAAGTTGGCGCGGGTACTTTTCATCCAGCTACTTTTTTAAGGGCGATTGGACCTGAGCCATGGTCTGCAGCTTATGTTCAACCATCCAGAAGGCCGACAGATGGTCGTTATGGAGAAAATCCAAACCGTGTTCAGCATTATTATCAATTTCAGGTGGTATTAAAACCGTCGCCATTGGATATACAAGACAGATATTTGGATTCATTGCGCGCACTTGGAGTAGATCCCTTACTGGACGATATCCGTTTTGTCGAAGACAATTGGGAATCACCAACTCTGGGTGCATGGGGGTTAGGATGGGAGGTTTGGCAAAATGGAATGGAAGTGTCTCAATTTACTTATTTTCAACAAGTGGGCGGTCTTGCATGTAAGCCAATCACTGGCGAATTAACTTATGGTTTGGAACGTATCGCAATGTTTGTTTTAGGGGTAGATAATTTATTTGATTTGCCCTGGTGTAAAACAGCTCATGGTGTAGTTACGTATGGGGATGTATTTCATCAAAATGAAGTAGAGATGTCGGCCTATAACTTTGAACAAGCCAATGTTGAAGAATTATTTAAGCAATTTGATTATTATGAAGGAGAGGCACAGAAGTTGATAGCTTTGCAATTACCTCTTCCTGCTTACGAAATGGTAATAAAAGCTTCTCATGCATTTAATTTACTGGACGCACGTAAAGCGATTTCTGTTACAGAACGGCAAAGGTATATTTTACGTGTAAGACATCTATCAAGAGCAGTAGCTCAAGCTTACTATCAAGCGCGCGAAGCGTTAGGTTTCCCTATGCAAAAGGTGTGTAATGGTCAATGATTTTATTTTTGAATTAGGATGTGAAGAATTGCCTTCCGGCGCTGTTTGGCCTTTGGTAAATGAATTTTCTACTCGATTGCTAGCCGCATTAGATAAGGCGCAATTAAGTTATGGCGAAGTAAAGAGATTCGCCACGCCAAGACGTCTGGCTATTGTTATCCATGACTTACAAACTGAGCAGGAAAGCCAAAAAGTCATACGACGTGGTCCTGCTGCAATAGCAGCATACGATAGCGAAGGTAACCCGACTCCTGCTTTGTCAGGATTTGCAAAATCATGTGGTGTCACGCTGGATGCGCTCACTAAGATTCAAACTGACAAAGGGGAATGGATTGTTTTTGAAACGCAGAGCGAAGGTACCAAAACAAAAGATCTCTTGCCTGCATTGGTTAGCCAGTCTTTAGAGTCTTTACCTATTGCTAAACCCATGAGATGGGGAGAAGGGGACGATGAATTTGCAAGACCCGTTCATTGGGCTGTGATGCTTTATGGGAATGAGATACTTAAGCATACAATTTTAGGCGTTACAAGTGGTTGTCAAAGTCGGGGACATCGCTTTCATCATCCGCAGGAAATAAGGATAAATTCAGCCGCAAGCTATGAAGATCAGATGAAAGATGCCTTTGTAATTGCCAATTTTGATACTCGTCGTCAAACCATTATTCATCAGGTACAAAAATTAGCGGAACCTTTTGGCGCTTCAGTGGTGATGCCTGAAGAATTGGTTGATGAAGTAACTTCCATAGTGGAATGGCCTCAGGCGCTTATTGCAAGTTTTGAAGAGGAGTTTTTAGAGGTTCCAGCTGAAGCCCTGATTGCTTCCATGCAATCCCATCAGAAGTGTTTTGCATTAAAAAACAAGCATGGTGAGCTGTTACCTCATTTTATCACGGTATCTAATATTACCAGTTCTAATCCGAATCAAGTTGTTTTAGGAAATGAGAAGGTAATGAGAGCAAGATTGAGTGATGCCGCTTTTTTCTTTAAACAAGATAAAAAACAGCCATTAAGCGCACATATCCCTTCTACCGAGCAGGTTATTTTTCAAGTAAAACTGGGAAGTATGTATGATAAGGTGCAACGAATTAAGACAATGATGGGTCATTTAAGTCAGTCTCTCAATTTACCGCCTCACCTGGCGGAGCGAGCTACTTTATTAAGCAAGTGTGATTTGATGACAGGAATGGTAGGTGAGTTTCCTGAATTACAAGGAATTATGGGGTATTATTATGCTCTTAATGATGGCGAGGAAGCTGTTGTTGCCACTGCTTTAAATGAGCAATACATGCCTCGATTTGCTGGTGATGAGCTACCCTCAACCGATTTGGGTAAGGCACTTTCCTTGGCAGATCGTATCGATACCCTGGTGGGTATTTTTGCGATTGGCCAAAAGCCAACTGGAGTAAAAGATCCTTTTAAATTAAGACGCCACGCTTTGGCTGTAGTCCGTTTACTCATTTCAATATCGGCACCGCTTAATTTATCAACTTTGATTAAAGAAGCCTTGGCTAATTATGGTGATCGACTCCCTCAAGACAAGAATTTAGTGGCTGAATTAAAACCATTTATTCTTGAGAGACTTCAATCTTATTATCAAAATCAAGGTATCAGCGCTGATTTGGTTCATGCTGTTCGTGCTCGTCAGGATGATTGGTTATATGATTTAGATAAGCGTTTATTCGCTTTAAAGTCATTTATTACTATGCCAGAGGCGACATCATTATCAGCTGCCTGTAAGCGTGTTGGCAATATCTTGGCCCAGGCAGCATATGCGGATAAAAAAGTAGATATTAAGGAAGAGCTTATAGAGGAAGGCGCTGAAAAAGCATTATTTGATCATCTTAATAAAATTACTAAAACAGTAGAAACTTTATACATTGCCGGAGATTACCAAGCATTACTTAAGCTTCTGGCTAGTCTTAAAGAGCCAGTAGACGCTTTTTTTGATCATGTGATGGTTATGGTTGAAGAGGAGTCATTGAAACAGAACAGGCTTGCGCTCCTGCAGCGATTACAAGAGTTATTGCAGGGTGTAGCTGACATTTCAATGTTGTAGCACTTATGAATCGAATTATATTGCTTGATAGAGATGGAGTAATTAACACTGACTCAATCAATTATATTAAGAATGCTGATGAGCTTATTATTATACCCGATAGCATTACTGCGATAGCTCGTTTATGTGCTGCCGGATATAAAATCGGTGTTGCAACCAATCAATCTGGAGTTTCAAGAGGACTATACTCAGAGAATGATTTATCTGCTATCCATCGTAAGCTGAAAGACGTACTTGCAGAGGCTGGGGGACAAATTGATGCCATAGAATATTGTATTCATTTGCCTGAAGACAAGTGTTTTTGTCGAAAACCACAGCCAGGAATGTTAAAGGCTTTGGCAGAAAAGTTAAATTGTTCCCTGGATAGTGTGCCCTTCGTCGGAGATAGAGTTTCAGATATACAAGCAGCATTGGCAGTTGGTGCTCAGCCTATTATTGTACTTTCAAATATGACCGATATGTCTGAGTTGGCAGAATATCCTGAAGTACCGATTTATAATTCCCTGTTACAGTATGTCAATCAATTATTATTGTAAGAATGAATAGAATAAAAGCAGTTGGTTATGAAAATAATGAACTCAAAGAAAAAGCACAATTATTAGCTGACCAATTGAATTTACAGTTAGATCAGAATGCTGACACTTGCCTTTTTGTTACTCATGAAAAACTGACTTTAAAAATTCCAAATTTTTCTCTTATGTTTGCTGATTTCAGCAGTAATACCTGGAATAAAAGAAAAGGCGAGGGTAAAAAACAGGGTTTGATCAGGGCCTGCAAACCAACTAAAGGTATAAAAATTTTAGATGCTACTGCAGGCTGGGGGAAAGATGCTGCTATTTTAGCATCTTTTGGTGCCGATGTGGTTATGCTGGAACGTCATCCAGTTATGGCTGCACTGCTTACTGATGCATTATCTCGCAGAAAGGACACAGATATTCAAAAAATGAGTTTGTCTTTGATTGAAAGTGATGCTATTTCATTCCTGCATAGTTTACAGGAAAAGGATTATCCCGATATTATTTACATTGATCCCATGCATCCGGAGCGAAGTAAATCGGCTTTAGTTAAGAAGGAGATGCAAGTTTTGCAGCAATTAATTGGCGTTGATAATGACGCAATGGAATTAATCAAGCGGTCTTTATCTCATGTTAAGTCAAGGGTTGTTGTCAAGTGGCCACAAAAAGTGAAACCACTACTTCCTCCAGATGCCTCAATTGACGGTAAGACTGTAAGGTTTGACATTTATATGCCCAAATTTTCTTCCATCTAACCAAATTCTTCCAGTTCTTCTCTTAACCGTTTTTCCTCTAACAGGTCTTCTATTTTTCTACGTCTTTCCAATTTTGTTGAAGGGCTTGCCTCAGTTATGACAGGTTCAGTATCACTAAAATCATCCATTTCATTGTCAAATTCATCAAAGCGACGAGTACTCATAGCTTTCTCCTTAGCTAACCCGTTGAATTCCATATCTATTCTCGATGATACTAAAATACCTGGAATAGTTATACAGACACTTTATTTTTAAAAGCTACCTCAAACAGCCTAATTGCCTCAGTTTGTCCAAGCTATCCGATATCTACTTTATGGATACTTCTTATAAACATCGTTAAATAGAGAAACAGCCATTTAAAATTTAAGTGTTCATAATGGATAAAATATCAGAAATTGATGATTTGAGGTAGTGAAATTTTTTGAACAAATTTTGGGAAAAGATAGATAATGAGCTGAATTTAGATTAAACAATCCAGGGTGTGACTCGCATTAATGTATGAATATTTGCGAGCACTCTTTGATTGGGTAATTTAAAATCATGTGAATTTTTATTTTCCAACAAGTTCAATTATAATTCTTTCTTGGATTATCCCAAGTGAATAGAAATATGACGAAATGTATGAAAGACAAATTTGAAATGTATGATAAATTACCACCAGAACTTAAAATTGAAATCGCACAAAATTTGTCAACCGCTGATTTAGTGGACTTGGCTCAGGCATCAAAATATCATTTGGCTTTGTTTAAACCCATGGTTGATGTTCGTAAGCTACTGCACCACGTCGTACGTGGCAAGCATGATGCAGTTCAATCGATGTTAAAAAATGACATGAGTTTAATTTTTAAAAGGAGCAAAGTAACGGATTGTTCTGGGCGAACCTTTGATAACGTAAGTGCTTTTGAGTATGCACTTTGGGCCTTGGATAAACACATGTGGGCAGAAATGATTGCGTGTATATCCCCGAATGAAGAAGGTAGAGAGATATTCTTACAATTGATTGCTCAATACAACAAAGTCAACAGAGATGGAGTCACTTATAGGCTTAATGCTAAAACAGTTACTGAACACCATTTTGATTTCAAGAATACCATTATTAAAGAGTTGCAAATACAAGTTGATTCGATAAACACTCCAGGAGTTAAGAATTTGGATACAATTAATAAGCAGTGGCGAGAAGGTGTTGGTGGTGCTCAAAAGCTACTGCCTATGCATGTTGTTGATGAGTACTGCTCTAATGAACCTTTTTACCCTGTACCTCAATTTACCTCACAGCCAAAATCTTCGAAACAATTTTATAATTGGACTATTGAAAAGGTTGAAAATTGGTTTAGTAATGATTCTAAGTTGGGGGCTAATTTTGCTATATATAAAGGGCCTGGGGAGCGGGCGGGCGGCATGTGGTGCTGGGGGGGCGCATGGAATGTGTTTGCTGACGATTTAGATGCCATGAAGGCATTATGTGAATTAAGAACAATGGACTTTATCAATCTCAAATCACAACTTGAGGAACAGATAACTTTGGATAATAGTCAGCAAGTGTTTCAAATTTGACTGTATTGTCAGCATGTCAATATAAAACCCTTCAGCGTCAGCTGCCGTATGCTCATAATCCCACTCTCAAAGTATAAGTCAATTATTGGTGGGTCATGCCATGTTGTTGTTCATCAACAGGCTGTGTTTGTGCGCGTTCTTGTTGCTGCTGTTTGGCTCGTAATGCGGCGATTTCCTGCTTGACGACGACGGTGTTAACTGGGCCGCTTGATGTTTTGGGAGTCTTTATATCCTCATAATCTTTCGAGATTTTTGAAGCTCTTGACATAATATCCTGATAAGTTTTTTGATCTTCTTTAAACAGCTCTTCAGCCTTCATTGGTTTGCCGTTAACATTAATTGTGATCTTGTCTACTGGAAAACCGGCCTCGATGCAGGCAGCGAATGATTGTCTGCCTCTTTCCATCGCCACTTTCTCGCTATTTGGAAAATTACAATTCATTTCAATAGAATCATAGCCTGAGGCTTTTATAGCCTGAGCAAGGAGCATTAAGTCTGTTTTGACATTTTGCCTTGGATCCTGATAATAGAATGGATTTATCATTGGCATTTTGATTGTAAAACTGCCGTCGGGTTGCTGATGAAGTTCTCTTCCTGTAATACTTTTGATGACAGGGATATCCTTGAGTTTGATCCCACTGAGATCAATTTTGTCTTCTGATAAACCTACTTGAACTGTTGTAGTTTCAGGAGGAAGCCCTTTTCTTTCACGTTCTTTTGCATATAACTTTTCAAGCGTTTGACGCATTTCCTTATTGTTTTCATACAGATTCGCAAGAAACAGATATTCTGTTGATTCACTTGCCGAGGCTTTATGCAGTTGAGTTAACGATTCGCTTGTGGATTTATCAAATTCACCCAGTTGCGTTTTGTGGGTTTCTTCCAATTCCTTGATCAGACCTTCTGTGACTTTCTTAACTTCATCATTATCCTTAAGACCCAAAGCTTTTTTTAAGTCGGATACGTAATTACCATTTTGTCCTTCTTTCTGAGGATCCAGTTTTTCTTTCAACATTTGGATTTCGTGAGCTTGCTGTTCCAATATCGCTTTACGCGCATCATCAGTCAGCTCTTTCATTGTGCCCACAAGATCCTGGGCTCG
Source organism: Legionella pneumophila subsp. pascullei (assembly GCF_900637585.1). Taxonomy (NCBI): domain Bacteria; kingdom Pseudomonadati; phylum Pseudomonadota; class Gammaproteobacteria; order Legionellales; family Legionellaceae; genus Legionella; species Legionella pneumophila. Next base: position 2,071,813 of record NZ_LR134380.1, on the reverse strand, counting down.
GAATTTGCTTGGAATTAATTTGGTGAGCTCTTTAAATGTTGAGGTTGATTCTGTAAAGTTTTTTTGTGCTGTCTTAAACTTTTCAGTTGGTGCCAGGACTGTTTTACTTAAGACATCCCGTATGTTGTCTCCTTCGGTAGTATTGGCTTCCTTAAGTTTATCATGAAATAGCAAACCTCCGGGCAGGCTTGTTTTTGGAAAAGCACGGAAATCATCTACTCTGGAACTGACAAGCTTATCAAATGCATCAGAACTAAAACTTGAATTTTCTGGCAAACCAATGAGATCTCTGTATTCTCTCTCTAGCTTTTTGAATTCTTCAGAAGTGTATTTTTTTGTACGGCTCTCTGATTTTAAATGTTTACCAATTAAAGGGATAGAATTATAAAAAGCCATATCAAATACCTCAATAAGGTTATCTAGATAAAGTATAACAGTTTTTTATTAAGTAAAAATTAAGCTAATTTATTAATAATTACCAGGCTGGTATTGCATCTTCTCCAAACAATTTTTTTGCTTTTTCTTTTACCTCTTCTGAATTCAATGCCTTCACAAATAATTCTAGTTGTGGCCTTTTTTGAGTGTCACGGCGTATCACAATGATGTTGGCATAAGGTGAATCCTTACCTTCAGTGAACAAGGCATCTTTTGATGGGCTTAATCCTGCAGGCAGGGCAAACGTAGTGTTGATGACTGCAGCGTCAACATCAGGGAGTACTCTGGGTAATTGAGCGGCATCTATCTCTTTGAATTTGAATTGCTTGGGGTTACTTTCAATATCTTGAATACCGCTATTCGTTGTATTTTTAAGAGTAATCAGATGAGCTTTCTCTAATAATAGGAAGGCACGCATCTCATTACTGGGGTCATTTGGTACTGCAATTATTCCATTTTCAGGTAATTCACTGAGCGTTTTATATTTCTTCGAATAAATGCCCATTGGATAAACGAAGGTTCTGCCGATTGCCTGCAAGTCATAACCATGGGACAAGATAGCAGCTTTTAAATAAGGTAAATGTTGATAAACATTAGCATCCAGGCTGCCATCCTGCAGTGCTTCATTGGGTAAATTATAATCATTAAATTCAACAATTTTTATGCTCAGCCCGTACTCTTTTTCAGCGACTTGTTTTGCTGTTTCAATAAGTTCTGTTTCAGGGCCTGCAATTGTACCTATGACCAGAGTATTGGGGGCTGGTTTACTGCTGCAAGCTACCAGGCTAATGATTAAAACCAAACAACTTAAAATTCTCATTGAACCTCCCAATTAATAATGTGTGCTACGTTTAGCTAAGTAGTCTCCAACCATTTGTATTAGTTGGACCAAAATGATTAATACAATTACAGTAGCTATCATAATGCCAGCGTTAAAGCGTTGATAACCATAATTGATCGCTAAGGTACCTAATCCTCCTGCACCTACAGCTCCTGCCATGGCTGAATAATTAATCAGAGTTATCGCTGTCACTGTAATGGAATGAATTAATCCTGATTGTGCCTCAGGTAATATGATATGTAAAATAATTTGGCGTGTGTTAGCTCCCATAGAATACCCGGTTTCTATAAGACCAAGGGGTAGCGATTGGAGAACATTATCAACTAGCCTTGCAAAAAAAGGTGTCGCACCAACTGTTAGTGGGACGATTGCGGCATTGATCCCTATGCTGGTACCAACAATTAGCCTGGTGAATGGAATAATAGCGACAAGTAAAATAATAAAAGGTATGGAACGGAAAATATTAATCAGCGCAGACAACATTTTATTCAGTCCGACGTTTGGTTTTATCCGGGATGATGAGTACAGCAATATACCTAAAGGCAACCCAAGAAGCACTGCAAAAAGAGTACTAAAAAACACCATATACAGTGTTTCTCCTGTAGCAGCAAGTAAATCATAAACCATCTGGTAGGACATAGCCTAAAACCTCCACAGTAATACCAGCTTGTTCGCAACGATTGATAAATGCTTCAAGCAATAAAGGATTCGCTGTTAATTCAACAACCAAAACACCACAGGTCACACCATCAAAACGATCGATGTTTGCCAGTAGAATATTGATGTCCATGTTCAATTCTCTACTGGTTTGGCTGATAAAAGGTACCGTGGCTTCCTCGCCCTGAAAAAATAATCTTACGAGAGGCTTTTCGGTAGCATAATCTGCCAATCTGCGTGTAAGGCAGGTTGGTAGTTCGGGGCTAATTTGTGCATAAAGCATTTTGCGAGCGAGGCTCTCTGGCTTATTGAAAATGTTAGATAAAGCAGTGGTTTCAACAATGTTGCCATCAACCATGACAGACAGTCTTTGACAGATTCGTTTTACGACATCCATTTCGTGGGTAATTAAAACAATAGTAATTCCATACAATTCATTGATTTTTTTTAGTAGCGATAATATAGAATCAGTAGTTTCAGGATCAAGGGCTGAAGTGGCTTCATCACACAGTAGAATTTTGGGGGAACAACTCAGCGCTCGGGCAATTGCCACTCTTTGTTTTTGCCCACCACTAAGTTGCGAGGGGAAAGCATCCTTTTTATCTGTTAACTCGACAACGGGAAGCAGTTCTTCAATTTTCTGTTTGATCGACTCTTCGTCTATACCCTGGATTCTCATTGGAAGGGCTATATTATCAAAAACAGTTTTTGAGTTTAACAAATTAAAATGTTGGAAAATCATGGCAATTTTGTGACGAGCCAAGGCTAAATCTTTTCTGGAAAGGGTCATCAAACTCTGTCCATCAATAATGACTTCACCTTCGTCAGGTTTTTCCAGTAGATTAATGCAACGCAATAATGTTGATTTTCCTGCTCCACTTTTCCCTATAACTCCAAAAATTTCACCTTCCTGAATAAATAAATTAATATCGTTTAAGGCGATTTTACCGGAGAAAGATTTTTTTAGCCCACATAATTCAATCATTATTATAACCTGGGATTATCGCTTGCGGGGGCATAAAGTGGGGATTAGGAAGCTACCGCTTTAGCCGTATTTTCAAAAGATATCTGAATCAATAAAAAGCAATAATTGCGTTTTACCTCGATTTTAGAGTTTTCATTATCTTAAACAGAGGAATATATCTTTTGAGCGTCCGCAAGCTGTGTTTCAAATCGACGCTATGCACAAGTATACACAAACTGGATTCATAAACAAAGAAAAATCTTGATTGAAGGAGGTATATCGATTTGCTTTCATGATTATTGGTGGGATTGCAGATTATATAACGAGAAATTCTACGGATGAACCAGTTGATAAATAGGACTCGGTCAGAAAGGAATTATTTTAGCTGAGGATTGACAAGATAAATTCTTATTGGCAACCTTAAGCCGGTTTTAATACAAGGAACATTACTCATGAAAAAGATGTTGTTGGCAGTTTTTGCACTGTGTTCTTTCGCAGCACAAGCAGCAGTAGAATTAGAAACTTTTCAAAATATAGTCGATGCCATAGCAGAAGGAAAGCGAATCACTTTTGTAATTAATTTAAAAAAATGCACTTCAGAAATGCCATTGAATTCCGCGATAGTTTCAGTTACTCCGAATGCTGTTATGGTAGTCGGTGATAACCGTGTTACAGCCTCAGATAGACATTTTACTCTTGATGATCCTATGGCTCGTGGTACACCTATATTTGATTACAGCAAATTTAATTTAGACTCAGAAGGTGAGGCCTCTATTAAAACTACTGTATTAAATGCAAGTAGTTATGAGCGATTAGGTAGTTACCAAATGAATTGTAAATTAGGAGATGGTTTTAAAGTATTTGGTTAAACGAGTTTTCCTCGTATTATGAAGGGTATTATAGTTCTTAATTCCAACAATAAATATTGTAATTAAAGGGCAACTCTTGCGGTTGCCCTTCCATAGATATGAGATGAATTTTAATAGGGATTGGGGCTGAAAATGCTTATTTTCATGCTATTTTAACTTTTCAATTCTTCTCTGTCTTTAAAATATTCTAATGCTTGTGGATTCGCCAAAGACTGTAAATTACTTGCTGATTGACCATGAACAACTTGTCTGACGGCGAGTTCCACTACTTTACCACTCAGAGTTTTAGGAATGTCTGGAACTTGCAGTATTTTTGCCGGTACATGTCGTGGTGACGCATTTTTTCTAATAGTCGTTTTGATGAGATGGATTAATTCGTCATCCAGTTTTTTTCCCTCACGTAATTTAACGAACAACACAACTCGGACATCATCTTGCCAGTCTTGACCAATCACTATGCTATCAACAACATCATCGACTTTTTCGACTTGTCTGTAAATTTCAGCTGTTCCTATGCGAACTCCCCCTGGATTTAATATGGCATCAGAACGACCATGAATAATTAATCCATTGTGAGCAGTTATTTCTGCGAAATCACCATGCGCCCACACGCCGGGAAAGCGTTCAAAATAAGCATGTGTATAAGCCTGTTTATCTTTGTCATTCCAAAAACAGACTGGCATGGAAGGGAATGGTTTGGTGCAAACCAACTCACCGCGTTTCTGTTTGATTGAATGGCCTTGTTCATCATACACTGCAACTTCCATACCTAATCCAATGCATTGTAATTCACCCCGATAAACAGGGAGAATAGGATTTCCTAATGCAAAACAAGAAATGATGTCTGTTCCTCCTGAAATAGAGCTTAATTGCAGATCTTTTTTAATATGTTCATAGACGAAATCATAGTTTTTAGGTAGAAGCGGGGAACCAGTAGACAAGATGCAGCGTAATTCAGATAATTGAAATTCACTTTTTGGTTTTACCCCGGCTTTTTCTATAGCGGATATGAATTTAGCGCTGGTTCCGAATACAGTGACTTTCTCTTCATCTATCAGTCGAAACATTCTGTTGTCTGTGGGGTAGGTTGGGGAACCTTCATATAGAGTGATGGTAGCTCCCAACGCCAATGCTGAAACAGTCCAGTTCCACATCATCCAGCCACATGTTGTATAAAAACATAAATTGTCTGTGGCTTTAATATCCGAATGAAGACCTAATTCTTTCAGATGCTGAATTAAAGTCCCTCCTGCACCATGCACGATACATTTAGGCTTACCCGTTGTTCCCGAAGAAAACAAAATATAAACCGGATGATCAAAAGGAAGAGAAATGAAGTCACATTCTTTTGCTGGTTTTATAAAATCACTCCAATACGATGCATAGGGTAGTTGCTCGAGGTTAATTTCTTCATCAATATTGGGACAAATAACTACATGTCTTAGAGACTTAATCGCAGATGGAAGTTGCACAACCTTTTCTGAGCTGCTGTGTTTCTTACCTTGATATTGATGACCATCACAAATAAAAAGTACTTTAGGTTCAATTTGTCCTATCCGATCAAGTGCAGCCTGGGTACCAAAATCAGGTGAGCAGGATGACCAGATTGCCCCTAAAGAAGTCGTGGCCAGCATGGCAATGATTGTATAAGAAGTATTAGGCATCACTGCTGCCACCCGGTCGCCAGTAGTGACTCCAACTGCTTTAAGGCCAGCGGCACATTGAGCTACTTTTTCATATAACTCAGCATAACTAATAACAGTTTTGTGGTCATTTTCATCAAGGCTTATGAGAGCGGGATGATTATCCCTACGATTTAATAATTTTTGAGCAAAATTGAAGCGAGCTCCTGAAAACCAGCGTGCTTCGATCATTTCAGAATAATAATTCAGAATTTGATGGGGCGGTGTATCAAAGTCCAATTTAAAGAAAAGGCAAAGAGTTTCCCAGAATGACTCAGGATGCTTTACTGACCAGGTATGTAAGTCCTGGTAATTTTCAAAAACTTGACAATGTTTTTTTGCGGCAAAATCCATAAATTGCCACATTCTTGTTTGTTCTGGGTTTTTAGGTATCCATACTTTATCGTTCATGAAAATTTCTCTCATAGTTCTGTTTTTAATGTTGGGCTTTACGCTATAAAATTTCATCAATTATTTATTAGTATAGGCTAGCACAAAACTGGAGATTTCACTTTAAGTTTCCGCTCTTTAGCTCTTATCAAAGCCAAAAATGATAAAATTTCCTAACTACAGGAGTTGGCTAGCATTGCATTAGCTACTTTAGATTGATTTTTTCGTCCTAATGCTTTACAAATCATATCTCCGGCAGCAACAATTTTGAATATATCTATACCTGTATCGATACCCAATCCATGCATCAGGTAAAGTACGTCTTCTGTGGCAACATTGCCACTAGCTCCCCGAGCATATGGACAACCCCCAAGACCGGCAACAGAGCTGTCAAAACGGTTAACTCCATACTTCAGGGAAGCATAGATGTTTGCTATGGCTTGTCCATAGGTATCATGAAAATGCATGGCTAATTGTGTGATAGGAAGTATGGGTAGTATGACATCAAGAAGCAACTGAGTTTGTTTGGGAGTTCCTACACCAATAGTATCTCCTAGCGAAATTTCGTGTACGCCCAGATCAAGAAGCATTTTAGTGACGTCAGCAACCTGATTGGGTTGTATATGTCCTTCATAGGGACAACCTAATACACAGGAGATATAAGCTCTCACTCTCATTTGATTGGTTTTTGCTAATTCTAAAACAGGTTTAAATCGCTCTATACTTTCCTTTATAGAACAATTGATATTACGTTGATTAAATAATTCACTGGCTGCAGTGAATACCGCAATATTTTGTACTCCTATTTCCAGAGCTTTAAGCATTCCTCGTTCGTTTGGAACTAGGGCAGAGTAGTTGATGGAGGGAGATTTATTAATAGACTGGAATACTTCTTCATTGTCGGCTAGCTGCGGAATTGCTTTTGGAGAAACAAAACTGGTAACTTCTATCTCTTTCAACCCTGTCTGGCTGAGTAAATTGATTAATTCAATTTTCTTATCGCTCTGGAGAAAAGATGGTTCATTTTGTAAACCATCTCTGGGACCTACTTCGATTATTGTCGCATGCTGAGGATAGTCCATAAATATTCTCTTAAGTATCCGATTCGCTGAGTGCTAACAATTCTGCTCCCTCATTCACTTGAGAACCTACAGAATAAAAAATATCTGATAATATGCCATCGATTGGAGCATGAATAGTGTGTTCCATTTTCATCGCCTCAAGAACAATTAAACTTTCTCCAGCTTTTACCTGTTCACCGATATTTTTTAAAATGGCAACGACAGTGGCAGGCATTGGTGCCGTTAATTGGCCTTTGTGGGCAGATGTTTGAGCATCCAGCTTGTTCCAATAGAAGCGTTCGATTGAAAGTTGACCTTTGTCAGTATAAAAGATCAAATGATGGTCCTTGCTTTCTACTCTGGCTTTTATTGATTGTTGATTGATTTCAATAATAAGCTCGTCCAAATCATATCTGGCGTGAATAACTATTTCCTTATTATCGATTTTTGCTTTAAATTTCTTATTATCTATAGGTGTAATCTGAACTTCAATCATCGTGGAGTTCAGTTGATAACGCCATACCCAATGGCTTAAAAGATGCATTTGCCAGGCAAATGTCTCCTGTAACAATGGATCTGTAGTATGGTTAACCATACCCAAATAATCACAACTTATACCCAAGAATAAAGTCAATTCATTATCAGGCTTAGGTAGACTTATGCTTTCTTTTTCTAAAAAATCGGTGCTTAATTTTGCCTCTTTGAATTTAACATGTTGGCAAATGGCTCTTAGAAACGGTATATTTGTTTTTACCCCACCAATGTCATAGTGAGCCAGGCTGCTCTCCAACCGTTGTAACGCTTCTTCACGATTATGTCCCCAGGCAATCAGCTTGGCTATCATGGGATCATAATACCTTGTTATTTCTGAGGACAAAGTAACACCTGTATCAATACGTATGCCGTCACCCGAAGGCTCTTTTAGGAATTGAAGTTGACCAATGGAAGGTATAAAACCCTGATAAGGATCTTCGGCATATATACGGCACTCGATTGCATGGCCTTCAGCTTTAATTTGATTTTGAAGCAAAGGCAATGTTTCATTCGCAGCAACTTTAATTTGCCATGCGACAAGATCGAGCCCTGTAATCATTTCTGTAACAGGATGTTCTACTTGAAGTCTCGTATTCATTTCCATGAAGTAGAATTTGTCCTCACCGTCTACCAAAAACTCTACTGTTCCAGCACCTCTATAGCTGATGGAGCGAGCTACTTCACAAGCTGCTTCCGCTAGTCTTTGTCGAAGAAAAGGTGATAAATTGGGGGCAGGGGCTTCCTCAATAATTTTTTGATGCCTACGCTGAATTGAACAATCTCTTTCAAACAAATGAACAACATTTCCATGATTGTCCGCCATGACTTGTACTTCAACATGACGAGGATTAAGAACTAATCGCTCAATTATCATAGTCTCATCCGCAAAGGACGCCATAGATTCTCTTTTGGCTCCTGCCAATGCGTCATGAAATTCTTTTTCGTTATGTACTGCACGCATTCCTTTTCCGCCACCGCCATTAGCAGCTTTAATCAGTACGGGAAATCCAATTTTTTTAGCTTCGCTCAACAATTTTTCTTCAGATTGTTCAATCCCATGATAACCCGGTGTAAGTGGGACTTTTGTTTTTTCAAGAAGTTGTTTAGCCAATTGTTTGGATGCCATTGCTTCCATCGCTTTGATGGAGGGACCAATGAAAACAATACCTGCCTGCTCACAAGCTTTGGCAAAATCAGGATTTTCAGATAAAAATCCATAACCAGGATGGATAGCTTGTGCTCCACTTTCTTTTGCTGCCTGAATAATATGATCAATATTCAGGTAACTTTCTTTAGCTGATGCTTCTCCAATATAATAGGCACTATCGGCTAATCGCACATGAAGGCTGTTTCTATCTGCTGCTGAATAAACCGCAACGGCCTGAATACCCATAGAATGTGCTGTTTTAATGATTCGACAGGCTATTTCACCTCGGTTAGCAATTAATATTTTATTAAACATGTCCAGAACCTTTATTCCAGTTGGGTATTTCTTTATTGAGAAATGCTTTAAGCCCTTCTTGCCCCTCAGCAGAAACTCTTTTATGAGCAATCAGAGAAGCAGTGTAGTGAACCAGTTTTTCATCTATTTTTTTATTAGCAACGTACTGTGCCAGTTGTTTTGAGTTTTTAACCGCTTCTGGTGCATTATTACTGATTTGAGAGGCGTATTTGAGAGTAAACTCCAACAAGGTGTCATCTGGGACACAGTGCTGTACTAGATTAAAGGAGTATGCACGTGTGGCATCAAAAACTTCGGCACTCATGAATAACATTTTTGCTGCGCGCTCACCTATTGCCCTAACTACATAGGGACTAATTACTGCTGGAATGAGACCCAATTTCACTTCAGAAAAGCAAAAGCGTGCTGAAGTAGATGCAATAGCTATATCGCATGCTGCAGCCAATCCCGCTCCTCCACCAAAAGCAGCACCCTGCACCATGGCGATAGTAGGTTTCGGGCTTTGACTGAAACTATACATTAAATTACCTAATACCATACTGTCTTCCAGGTTTTCCTCTTCAGTAAAGTTGGCCATGCTTTGCATCCAGGTCAAATCAGCGCCAGCTGAAAAGTGCTTTCCATTCGCTTTAAGTACTATGACCCGAACGTTAGTATCATTTATTGCGGAGTCAAGTTGTGCTTGCATTTCAGTGAGCAGTTGATTATCAAATGCATTATGCTTACTGATTCGATTCATAGTCAGTAAGCCTACTTTATCTTGAATTTCGTATAATAAATCACTCATGCCATTGTTCCCTTACTTTTACATACGAAATACACCGAAGCGAGTATCTTCAATCGGTGCATTTAAGGCTGCAGATAATCCAAGTCCGAGTATTTTACGTGTATCCTGAGGCGCAATAACTCCATCGTCCCAAAGCCTGGCACTGGCATAGTAAGGATTTCCCTGAGTTTCATACTGGTTTCGCATTTGAGTTTTAAATTGCTCCTCTTCTTCGAGTGACCATTCTTTTCCTTGCTTTGTATATTTCTCTCTGGTAATTTGAGCGAGCACATTCGCTGCTTGTTCCCCACCCATTACTGAGATGCGTGCATTAGGCCAGGCCCAGATAAAACGAGGAGCATATGCCCGGCCACACATGGCGTAATTACCTGCCCCAAAACTTCCCCCAACAATGATGGTAAATTTTGGTACATTAGCATTGGCAACAGCCGTCACCATTTTGGCTCCATGTTTGGCAATACCTGATGCTTCGTATTTAGAACCAACCATAAATCCTGTAATATTTTGCAAGAATATCAGCGGTATTTTACGTTGACAGCACAGTTCAATGAAATGACTGCCTTTTAGCGCGCTTTCACTAAACAGTATGCCATTATTAGCAATAATCCCGATAGGATATCCATACAGACGGGCAAAACCACAAACCAGGGTTGTTCCGAAAAGTGCTTTGAACTCATCAAATTCTGAACCATCCACCACTCTGGCAATAATTTCTCTTATATCAAAAGGCTTTCTAGGATCAGTAGGAATGATTCCCGTAAGATCTTCACTGTCATAAAGAGGGGGCACTGTATCTACTCTGTGAATGGACTCGGGTTTTTTACGATTTAAATTGCTAATGGCCACTCGCGCCAGATGAAGCGCGTGAGCGTCATTTTCCGCATAGTGATCAGATACTCCTGAATGACGGCAGTGAACTTCCGCGCCCCCTAATTCTTCTGCGCTAATTACTTCTCCTGTTGCTGCTTTAACAAGAGGAGGTCCGCCCAGGAATATTGTTGCCTGATTCCTAACCATAATAGATTCATCCGCCATGGCGGGCACATAGGCTCCTCCAGCTGTACAGGATCCCATAACCACAGCTATTTGAGGAATGTTTAATGCTGACATTTGCGCTTGATTATAAAAAACGCGGCCAAAATGCTCTTTATCAGCAAAAACCTCATCTTGCAGAGGTAGAAAAGCGCCTCCTGAATCCACCAGATAGATGCATGGAAGATGGTTTGTTATTGCAATTTCTTGTGCTCTTAAGTGTTTTTTAACGGTCAAAGGATAATATGTTCCGCCTTTAACAGTGGCATCATTGACAACTATAACGCATTCGCTTCCTGCAACTCTTCCAATTCCAGTGATTATTCCTGCTGCGGGTACTGTGTCTTCATAGACTTGATAGGCAGCAAGTTGAGATAGCTCAAGAAAAGGACTGCCTGGATCCAGCAACTGGTGTAAGCGCTCTCTTGGAAGTAATTTGCCATTTTGCTGATGTTTGAGTCGCGCTTTTTCATCTCCGCCCAGAGAAATTTGATGTATTTTTTCTCTTAAATCAGTAATCAATGCTTGCATATTCGCCTGATTATTTTTGAATTCCTGGCTGCCAGTATTGATTTGAGTAGTTAACTTGGTCATTTTTTATCCTTACCGAATCAAAATATCACTCAAGACTATAATGGTCCATATTATCCAGACAATCGCAATAAAATGGGGCATTTCTTTTCCCTTGAGTGCCCGGTAAATTAGCGCTGGGATTCCTGCAATGATTATGGGTAATAACATAAGGACTAGAATTTTTCTGATAATCAGTCCCCAACCTGTTTGGCTGAAAACAGGTGTTAATTTTAAATTAACATAAGTGAAAAACATATCGATATAAACTACGATAAGATGGGCATATTTTGCAAATACTACGATAAGAATACTTAGCAGAAGGTAAATGAGACTATGTCTTAGCATGTACATCCTTTATTATTGTTATAACCAAGTTGGTTTTAATAGGTAAAACATTATGTGGCGGCAAATACAAATTGCAACCAGTTTTAATATAAAAAACCTGGGTAAAAGTTTTATTTTGACCCAGGTTATCTTAACTGCTAAATTAGCTCAATTGCCATAGCTGTAGCTTCACCACCACCTATACATAAAGAGGCTACGCCGCGTTTTTTGCCCTGGTGTTTTAAAGCATGCATCAAAGTAACTAGAATGCGAGCTCCTGAAGCGCCAATGGGATGTCCTAAAGCGCAAGCCCCTCCATGAATATTGACTTGTTCCGGGTTTAATTCAAGCTGAGTAATCGCAGCCATCGCCACTACTGCAAACGCTTCATTAATCTCAAAAAGATCAACATCATCTTGTTTCCAAGATGCTTTGTTCATTACCTTTCGGATTGCATCAACAGGCGCGGTTGTGAACCATTGTGGAGCTTGGGAATGGCTTGAATGTGCAATGATTTTTGCCAATGGTTTAATGCCTCGTTTCTCTGCATTTGCTGCGCTCATTAAAATTAGGCTGGCTGCTCCGTCTGAAATGGAACTTGAATTGGCTGCTGTGACTGTACCATCTGCTTGAAATGCTGGCTTTAATTGGGGTATTTTGGCAAGTTTGGCTGCATCAGGCCCTTCATCCACTTGAATGGTGATATCTCCTTTACGGGTAGTTAAGGTAACCGGAGCGATTTCGTCTTGAAAGACGCCACTTTCTATTGCTTTTAGCGCTCTGGTCATTGAACGTAAGGCAAATTCGTCCTGTTGTTCTCTGCTGAAATTAAAGTGTTTTGCTGTTGTTTCAGCGAAACAACCCATTAGTTGTCCTTTATCATAGGCATCTTCTAATCCATCAAGGAACATATGATCTTTCAGTTCGCCATGTCCCAATCTATATCCTGCACGTGCTTTGGATAATAAATAGGGGGCATTACTCATACTTTCCATACCGCTAGCCAAAACTACATTAGCCGTACCTGCTTTAATTAAATCATGTGCAAGCATCACAGCTTTCATGCCTGAACCACACATTTTGTTAATAGTCGTGGCTCCAGTCGAGTTAGGTATCCCTGCTTTAATTGCCGCTTGTCTGGCAGGGGCTTGACCAATACCTGCTTGTAATACACAACCACTGATCACTTCATCGATTTCTGCTGGAGCGATACCAGATTGGGACAATGCTGCCATATGTGCTACTGCTCCTAACTCCGGAGAGGAAAGTGCAGATAAATTGCCTAGCATAGCTCCCATTGGTGTTCTTTTTGCTGCGACTATCACGACATCATTATGTTCCATTGCCTCATTCCTTATGCTGTTTCTTTAAAAAGTTCACGACCAATTAGCATCCTTCTTATTTCAGAAGTGCCTGCCCCAATTTCATACAACTTGGCATCTCTTAATAAACGTCCCGTAGGATATTCATTAATATAACCATTTCCTCCAAGAATCTGTATTGACTGTAAAGCCATTTGTGTAGCTTTTTCTGCAGTATATAAAATAACTCCTGCAGCATCTTTACGACTAACCCTATCACTGTCACAAGCCTTGGCAACGGCGTACAGATAAGCTCTGCAAGCATTCAAGTCAGTGTACATATCAGCCAGTTTGCCTTGAATGAATTGGAACTCACCTATCGCCTGGTTAAATTGTTTACGTTCATGGACATAGGGTAATACAACATCCATACAAGCTTGCATAATTCCAACTGGTCCAGCAGCAAGAATCGTACGCTCATAATCCAAGCCACTCATTAATACCTTGACCCCTTGATTTACTATTCCCAGAACATTTTCAGAAGGAACTTCGCATTGATCAAATACCAATTCACATGTGTTTGACCCACGCATCCCAAGCTTGTCCAGTTTTTGTGCTGTTTTAAAACCAGGCATTCCTTTTTCGATAATAAATGCAGTAATTCCTTTACTTCCAGCTTGTTTTTCTGTTTTAGCATAGACAACTAGAACATCGGCGTCAGGACCGTTGGTTATCCACATTTTTGTGCCGTCGAGAATGTATTTGTCTCCAGCAGAACGAGCTTGTAATTGCATGCTGACTACATCGGACCCTGAGTTGGATTCACTCATTGCCAAAGCACCAATATATTCTCCGCTTATAAGTTTAGGCAAATATTTTCGTTTTTGCTCAGTGTTTCCATTTAAAAAGATTTGATTGACGCACAAATTAGAGTGCGCGCCATAACTTAAACCAACTGATGCGGAGGCTCTGGATATCTCTTCCATTGCTATGGCATGTGCGAGGTAGCCCATATTGGCACCACCATATTCTTCACTTACGGTGATACCAAGCAACCCCATTTCTCCCAGTTTTCTCCAGAGTTGATTAGGAAAAGTATTTTTTTCATCGATTTGTGCAGCTAAAGGAGCTATTTCAGTTTGGGCAAATTGGTTGACGCTGTCTCGTAACATGTCATATGTTTCGCCCAGTTGAAAGTCTAAGCCTGTGTACATGACTGACATCCTGTTATATTGATAAATACGCTAGACTATACCCAAATGAATCGTACTTGTCACCTTCCTGTTTATTTCCGAGACAATCTTTTTAACCCACTGATCCATTTGATAATATACGGATGTCTTTTTACGCAAAATTGAATGAATTTCGACCGTGAATGTTCGTTTGTTTAATCGCAAGGAGTTTTTTCTCCACTTTTTAATTTGAATGCAAAACCCTAAGGGTGAGGCAAAAAATGTTTTTAATGAGGAGCTTAGATAAACCAAATGACCGCATGAAAAATATTTTTTAACAAAGAGATGGGGGAGTGCGTAAGCATCTGTAAATTTTTATCTCAAAAAACCTTTACTCAGGACAGTAGCTAAAATGATTCTTTACCTGGGTAAAAAAATCACCTAATCTTTAGCCAAAGTGTAATCCAAATGGATTTAGAAGAGGAGTATTTCTAATGAGAAAACTGGTACTATGGGGGCATGGACTTGAAGACTATCGAGAGATGTTTGATTTGCCCCAAGGAGTCAAGGATTCACGCCTATTGGAATACGGTTGCGGTCCAAGTGCAGTTAATTACCAGCAAACGCAAGTGAATAAAAAAAGAGCAGTGAGCTGCGATCCTTTATTCGTATTGGATAAGGATACGCTACTTGCCAAAGCAAAAATGATTTTTGCGAGTATGGCTGAAGAGGTAAGGCAGCATCAGGATCAATTTGATTTTAGCCGTAATGGTAATTTAGACAAGTTGCTTCAGGAAAGACAAGAGGGAATGAAGCAGTTTTTTGCGGATTATGAACAAGGTAAGGCTGATGGAAGATATCTGGGTGTTACTGATTATCATTTACCATTCGCTGATTTTACCTTTGATTTTGCTCTGAGTTCCCATTATTTTTTTGCGGATCTTGAAGATCAAACTGTTGATTTTCACTTGATTGCAATTCGCGAATTGGCAAGAGTAGCCAAGGAAGTGAGAATTTTTCCGCTAATTGATAGGGAGGGCAAAACTTCACAGTTTCTAGGGCCGGTTTTATTGGGTCTGCAACAGGAAAATTATGGTGTAGAGGTTAGGGAAGTTGCTTTTCATTTGCATAAATCAGGTAATGCAATGCTCAGGGTTTGGGCGCAACAATGTGTTGTTTGATTGAAACGCGATTGGTATACAGGGAGGAAAAATGGCAGTATCAAATAAGAAAGAAAGTGAGTTCACACCTTCCTTAAGGTCTCATGTTATTGCTGCGTTGTTAAGTACTGGGGTAGCAGCAATTATCTTATGGCTGGCATCGGGGATGACTTTAGCAGCAGTTATCGTTGACTCCTTTAGTTTGGGGTTTTATATAGGATTCATGCTCCTAATGAGCGCTGCCCCGGCTGTGCTGACTTCACCAGTTATTTTACCTGGTTTATTACTCATTGTATCAGGGTTGATTCTTGGAGGAGCAGCGGCGACATTTGCACATCGTTTAAAAAATAATTACGGTTTGGCGCAAAATAATACTGGAAATGGCCTGAGTAACGAATTAAAAAAAGATAAATCCGAGTTACTGGTAAGTCATGATGATTTGCAATGTCAATCTGACTGTTTGGAGGGTGGGAAGATTTTATCTCAACAGAATAAGGATTATCTTCCTGGGAAACAACATGGTTTCATGAAGTTTTGGGGTGGTTTAGGTTTGACTTCCCTTGTTAGTTCAGGATCGACTGCTTTATTGGGATGGTTAGCTACAGATTTTGTTGTTTCCCTCTCTATAATTCCTGTATTTCTGTTAGGAATGACTCTTGCAATCGTATTGGTTCCATTATCAATTGCATTATCCGGAATTTTTGCATTACCCGCTTTTACTGCGCTTATGTTTGCATTGGGAGGCTTTGCTACAGGTGCGTTTGCTACCACCTTGGCGACTTATTTTTTATCTGATAATCAGGTACAAGGTCATCCTGTCAAGCCAATAATCAGAGATTTGATGGAGAAGCAGTGCGAAGGCCAAATTTCTCATCAAAAAATTTTAAATGGATTAAAAAAAGATAAATTGAATCTCAATGAGGAAGTTACTAATACTGATTTAAATGAACAAAAATCAGGGATCGCAAAACTATCAAAAAGTGATGATAGTATTAAAGGCGAAACTTTTAATACAACTGAGGAATACAGTTTTTGTGGTTTAAGATTCTAATTTGTTATGATTAGACCAGTTATAAAGAGATACAGTTATAATTTTCTCTTTTAGTAAGGAAAGAAGTTTATCCTCAGAATAGGCTTGGTTATGTTTCCCAATGTTCATTTGCTATTTTAATGAAGATTGGGTTTCCCTATTTCCCAAAGCATAAGCAGAAAGAGTTATCAGAGTTAATTTTATTTCACTTCAATTAGCAATCAGTACGAAAATCATCACGAAAAATGTTATCATATCTCAATTCTTTATTAATGATTCTCCCTGCTTTAGGAGTAGTTTTATGTATTCACTACTGCGCCCTTTACTTTTCAGATTGGATGCAGAAAAAGCCCATTCATTGACATTATCCTTATTGCACTACCTACCTGATTTTTGTTTTCGACAAACGGCTGGTCAACCTATTCGCGCTATGGGGTTTGTCTTCCCTCATCAAGTTGGTTTGGCAGCTGGTTTAGATAAAAATGGTGAACATTTGGATGCATTGGCTAAATTGGGTTTTTCATTTATTGAGTTAGGGACGGTAACCCCTAAGGCACAAACAGGTAATCCGAAACCAAGGCTTTTTCGTATCAAAGAAGCAAACGCAATTATCAACAGGATGGGTTTTAATAATTTGGGAGTTGATGTACTGGTAGACAATGTAAAAAGTGCGAAATATAAAGGAATATTAGGGATAAATATTGGAAAAAATAAAGAGACTAATTTAAATCAAGCCGCAGATGACTACCTGTATTGTTTTCGTAAAGTGTATGAGCATGCTTCATACGTCACTATCAATATTTCATCTCCCAACACCCCTGATTTGCGCCAGCTACAACAAGGAGATTATTTTGCCGGATTACTCGCTCGGTTACAAAAAGAACAGTTAAAGTTAGCAGATCAATACGGGCGTCATGTGCCTTTAGTGGTCAAAGTATCTCCAGATGAAACCGATGAAACATTAAAACAAATGACAGAAATTATTTTACAGTACGGAATCGAAGGAATTATCGCAACGAATACCACTTGTTCCCGAGAGTTGGTAAGAAACTTGCCTTATTCTGAAGAGCAAGGAGGATTAAGTGGTAGACCACTGACAGAATTATCTACTCGCTGCTTGCGTTTATTGAAGCAATACGTTGGGAATGATGTGACATTGATAGGCGTGGGTGGTATCGACAGTTTGGCGAGTGCCAAAGACAAGATTAATGCAGGAGCTTCTTTGCTGCAAATATACAGTGGTTTAGTTTATAAGGGACCGGAATTGATTAACGATATTGTTTCGGGTTTAAATGTAATCTGATCCTGGTGGTGAGAAAATTGATGTATATTACGAAGGAATTAACCGCTCTCATGGAAGGGTGTATCAAGCAGAGTCACATCGAGGTGACAAAACAGTACGCTCAAGGAAGAATTCTGGAAATTAATGGTGGGGCAGCTTGCTTTTCTGGTTTTGACTCATTTCTATCTCAGGTAGTAGGCTGGGGATTTAAAACAGAACCTAATCAATACAAAGCTGAAATAGAAGCTATAGAAAGTTTTTATAAATCGATAGGCCATCATCGTGTTGATATTGAGCTATGCCCTTTTGTAGGAAACCATTTAATCAATTTTCTAAGCCAACGAGGTTACAGTATAACCGAATTGAATAATGTTTCAGTTCTTGATTTAAAGAATTATCATCTCGCTCCTAACTCAGAGGATGATGTTTTTACTGTAAGAGAAGTGAAACAATCTGAGTTGGAAGAATGGGCAAAAAGAGTTGCTATCGGATTTGGTTTTATTGAAGCTCAGGAACAATTTTACAAATACGCCAGTGCAAAGGGAGTTTTAGCATTTGCAGCATATGATCATGGTAATCTGGTCGCTGGTGCCACAATAGCTATTCATGGTGATGTCTGTGATTTAGGTGTTACCAGTACATTACCTGTTTATCGAGGGAAGGGCCTGCAGAAAAAACTCTTGTTTACTCGTTTGAATCTGGCTAAGCAGTATGGTTTGGAATTTGCCACAGTGACAACTCAACCGGGAACAGTTTCTGATTTGAACGTTCAAAAGGCTGGTTTTCGTTGTGCCTATACCAGAATAAAATTGACTATGGAATAGATAGACTTAATGATAGAACATTGGCACTTGATCAGAATAAGAGTTACAATTCGTGACATTTACGCACATGATTAACTTCTAAATTAATGAAAAATAACCTCCCTATTAAATCCCGTCTGTTATACAAACGTTTATTAAGCTACGTAAAACCTTTTTGGCCAGTTTTATTATTAGGAGTACTGGCAAATATCCTTTATTCGGGCATTGACGCTGGTTTTACCTATATGACCAAGCTTTTTTTGGATAAAAGCTTTATTACTATTGATCTGGATTTTGTTAAACAAATCCCGCTTATTGTCTTAATCGGTATTACTCTGCGAGGCTTAGTCAGTTCTTTAGGCAGTTATTGTATGACATGGGTGGCTCGCTCCGTAGTTAAAGTATTAAGGCAGACCGTATTTTCTCATATTATTCACTTGCCCGCGGATTATTACGATGAAGCCACGTCAGGTCAACTTCTTTCAAAAATTCTGTATGACGTTGAGCAAGTGGCGCAAGTCAGTGCGGATGCCTTAACAGATTTTATTCAAAATATATGTCTGGTAATCGGTTTACTGACCGTTATGATGATTATTTGTTGGCAGCTGTCTTTAATGTTTTTATTAACTATTCCGTTTGTGGGAATAATTGTTAATTATACCAATAAAAGAGTAAGACGAATTAGTCATACAGTTCAAAAAACCATGGGCGAAGTCACAGAAATTGCCAGTGAGGCAATCGAGGGTTATCGAGTGGTTCGCATCTTTGGTGGTGAAAAATATGAAATAACAAAATTTAATCAAGCAACAGAGTATTCTCGCAAAAATGATATGAAAGTTGCCATAAGCAAGGCGATTAATGTTTCAGGTGTCCAATTGGTAATCGCTATTGGGATTGCAATGATTATTATGGCCGCAATTCATTTATCTACGGTTATTACTATCAGTGCCGGTTCTTTTTTGGCAATTATTGCGGCCATGTTGCAATTAATAAAACCTATGAAAACTCTGACTACTCTTAACGCAACCATACAAAGAGGGCTAGCTGGTGCAGAAAGTGTATTCAATTTGCTTGATTTGCCTTTGGAAAGAGATAATGGCTTGATATTAAAAGAAAAGGTACAGGGTGAAATAGCGTTTAAGCATGTATTTTATGCTTACCGACAGGGTCAAAACATTTTACATGATGTCAATTTTGTAATTGAAGCTGGAACATCTGTTGCACTGGTTGGGCATTCAGGAAGTGGTAAAACGACTATAGCCAGTTTATTACCTCGATTTTATGAATTGAGTCAAGGTATGATTACTTTAGATGGTATTCCTATTCAACAGCTTAGTTTGGAAAGTTTACGTAAACAGATGTCTTTAGTCAGCCAAAACGTGACGCTTTTTAATGATACTTTAGCGAACAACATAGCTTATGGTCGTTTTGATGTGAGCCGAGAGCAAATCGTTACTGCGGCCAAACTGGCCTATGCTGATGAATTCATTAATCAATTACCTGATGGCTATGATACCAGGGTAGGAGAAAATGGAGTGTTGTTGTCTGGGGGGCAAAGACAAAGAATAGCGATAGCCAGGGCAATTCTGAAAGATGCTCCAATTTTAATACTCGATGAAGCCACCTCAGCTTTGGATAGTGAATCTGAGCATTATATTCAGGCAGCTTTGGAGCAAGTGATGAAAGGCAGAACTACCTTAATTATTGCGCATCGATTGTCGACTATAAAGCATGCTCACAAGATTGTCGTATTGCAACAAGGCCGCATTGTGGAACAAGGTAGTCATCAAGAATTACTTGATATGGATGGTCATTACGCTCAGCTATATAAAGTGCAACAATTTGGCAGAATTAATGAGGAAGTGGTAGCTTAATGTCATTTTTTGTAAACAGGATATGGTATGGTAACCATTTTTTACAGTGGGCACTGGTTCCATTTTCCTGGTTATACCGAATTGTTATACGAACCAGGCGATGGTATTTACAGCGTTTCTGCCAACAGGTTTACCCTATACCAATTATTGTAGTAGGAAACGTGACTGTAGGAGGGGTAGGCAAGACACCTCTGGTGATTGAAATTGCTAAAAAATTACAGCAAAAAGGCTTGAAAACAGGGATTGTAAGTCGTGGTTACAAAGCAGCAATAAGGCATTTTCCGTATGAAGTAAAATTAAATGACTCAGCTGAGTTAGTAGGTGATGAGCCGCTCATGATGGCAAGGAAAATTAATTGTCCAGTGGTTATTGCGCCTAAGCGTAATGAAGCTGTAAAGTACCTTTTAGACAAGCACTCGGTAGAAATTATTATCAGTGATGATGGATTGCAACATTATAAAATGGGGCGCTCTATTGAGATTGCAGTAATAGATGGGATGCGAAAACTGGGTAATGGTTTTTGTCTACCTGCAGGGCCATTAAGAGAACCTGATTCACGATTAAAGCAAGTTGATTTTGTTATTGTTAATCAAGGTGTTGTGGAAAATACATATACTATGGAATTAATTCCTAAAAACATAGTTCAACTGTCAACTCAAGAAGAAGTTAGTGCCGATTCGTTTACTTCTGAAGTAGCTGCGGTAGCAGGAATTGGTAATCCGCAACGATTCTATTCTACTTTAAGTCAATTAGGTATAAAATTTCATCCATATTCTTATCCCGATCATTATCAATTTAAACCTCATGATTTAAATGATATCGATCTACCAGTTATAATGACAGAAAAGGATGCTGTAAAATGTTATTCATTTAGCTCAGATAAATTATACTATTTACCCGTTGAAGCAAAGTTGAATGATTCCTTTTGGGAAGCATTTTGGTCACATCAACAATTACAAGGTTATTACTAATATGATGCCAAAACGAATTTGGTTATTGCTATTGTCCATGTTTTTATTTTTAAGTGGCAGCGTTTTTGCTGTGGAAGAGACAGAAGAAGATAAAGCAGTCCAAACAACTGAACCAACGGTTGGAAGTTGGGTATTTACAGGTATGGTCACCAATGAGAGTGGCGATCGATATGGCTATTTTTTTCAGATGCAAAGGCAAGGTGTCGATTTTTATGCTAAAACCGCATTAATTGACGGTCAAACCAACCAGTTAATCCTCTTTTATGAAGCCAGCGAAAAAATCGATAACACTACTCAGTTGAACTGGCAAGTTGGACGTTCATTTTTACGCTACAATCCGATCAATGACAGTTGGATTTTTGGAGTGAAAGTCGAGAATGAAAAAGGGTTTAATTTCAAAGTAGATATGTTGAAACAGGATAATAAGGATGTTGAAACACAAGTACTAAGACCTGGTGTGGAGTTGCAAGCCGTACAGACCAGTCGATTGAATGGACACGTGCAAACAGGAGCAGGTAATAAAGAGCAGTTTGTAACAGGCAATAAAGCATGGTTCAGCAAATTATGGTTTAGTAAGGATCAAAATTCACCTCATGATGTAAGCACTATTTTTTGTAGATTAAGTAATGATAATGGATTTTATTCTGCAAATCTCAAGGAAGCGGATGCAACAGGGGCTGCAGTAGCAGGTTGGCGGGATCCTTCAGGAAATAATGTCAAAATGTCCCAATTTGTTTCCATTAAAACCCTAACCGACAATCAATGTTTACTTAGCGTGGGTTTGCCCAGGTTAAAATTAAAATTAGTAAATACCATAAAACAAGAGAATGATGTTCCTCTAACTGTTGCAGGTTTTTCTGAAGAAAACCCAAAAGGATTTTGTTTTATATCCAAGCAGACTTTTAAACAAATTAAGGAATCAGCAGTACAAGCGGTTACTAATTTGGGATAGTCTGATTGGATTTTTCTGGCAGGAGGCAAGTAAACAAGCTTGCCAATAGCATAGCAAAAGGAATAATCAAAAGAGCCAGTTGGTAGTCAGCTAAGCTGTACTGGCTTTTGTGGTGACTGAGTACATCTAAAAGAAATCCAACCAGTGGTTGAAGTAAGGGAGCAGAGAGCATTGCCAGGGTATTGGTGAAGCCAGTACAAGTGGATAAGAATTCAGGGGGAGCCAATTCATTGGAAATGGAATAGGCTAACATATAAGCACCACAAGTTAATCCCATAGAAAACATTAATAAACCCATTAATAGTTTACTTTGAGTTGGTAAATACAAAACCAGTATTAATAACAACGCAGTGGACAGACAAGAAGCATGAATCAGAGGTTTTCGTTTGTTAAGATGTACCGAAATCTGGCCCAATAAAGGACAACTTAAACCAGCGCCTAGCAAGATCATTGAAGTTAATATACTGGCTGTTTTGATAGTGCAATCCAGTTTTAATTGTAAAAAAGGAACTGCCCACATGGCGCCAAAGACAGTAATTACCGAGAATTCCAGACAAACAAAAAGGCCATTAAACCAGGCTAATTTATTTTTTAGAATGGGGATAATTTGTTGTCTGTATTGATGGGGAAAAGTGGCGATTGGCTTGATATTGGGGATATATAACCAGCATAAGCTGGCGATCAGGAATCCAAGAATTCCTGCTATGTTAATAAAATAACGCCATCCAAAATGGCTGATTAGAGAACCCATGCCAATCATTCCTAATACTGTAACAGTGAATCCTAAGGTTTCCGATAGGCCTATCATAAAAGCGTATTGTTTTAAGGGAAAATGTTGACGTAATAAATGACTTAAGCCAATAAAAGCAAAGGCTGAACCAGCGCCAATAATTAACCGCCCAAGGAAAAGAGTCGGGAGATTATGTCCCGAGGCAAATACAAAACATCCGATGGCACAAAGAGCTGCATTGACCGATAACAAATATCGGGTATTGTAGCGATCAAAAAGAATGCCGACAGGAATTTGAAAAGAAGTATAGACATAGTAAAAGGCACTACTTAAAAGTCCTGCGCTGAGTGCGGAAATATTTTCTTCATGCATTATTGCTCCTACAATGATCCCCGAAGATAACTGCAAGAAGAATTGGAATAATAAAAAAAATACTCCCACCAACCAAATGGTGATTTTTGAATTCTTAATAGCTGATAAATTGTTCAAAGTAGTATGTATTATATTGAAATTGATGGAATATATAGCATTGTTATGTTTGTGTAAATTTATAATCTGCAATACCTTTTATTTCTTGATGAATTCTATTTGCTATTAGATGCATTGTCCTGTGGGCAGGAATCTTGTGACGACAACATCTACACTCGAATCAATGATTTTTTATGTATTTAGCAAAATTTGAAAAATGATTTTTTGTACTGCAGACTTGTAATCTATGTCAAAATAGATTTTTTTATTATTGAGAAATTATGAATTTAAGAGATTTACATTATTTCGTCATCTTGGCTGATGTAAAGCATTTTGGTGAGGCTGCTAAACGGTGTTTTGTAAGTCAGCCGACTTTGAGTATGCAAATAAAAAAACTGGAAGAAGAGTTAGGTGTTGTATTATTTGAACGAACCAATAAACAGGTTTTACTGACAGAGCAAGGCTCCAAGTTATTGGATCGAACTCGAAAAATATTTATTTTGATTAATGAAATGAAAGAGCTTGCTCGTCAGTCAGAAGATCCTTTTTCAGGTGAATTGCGTTTGGGGGTTATACCTACAGTATCCCCTTATATGTTGCCTTTGGTAATGCCAGAAATTAAAAATAAGTATCCCCGTTTAAAAATTTGGCTAATAGAAGAGCAAACTCATAGATTAATTACTAAATTGGAACAAGGAGATATGGATGCTGCTATTATGGCACTTCCAATAGATCAACGTTTTTCATGTCAAATTTTATATGAAGAAATCTTCTATTTTGCTTGTGCAAATACTCATCCTTTGGCACAGGCCAAATCAGTTAATATCAATGATTTAAATAATCAGCCTATTATGTTACTAGAAGAGGGGCATTGTTTGAGGGATCAGGCCATGGCTGTATGTCAATCAGCGAAAGCCAATGAAATTGCAGATTTTACCGCGACTAGTTTGGAAACATTGAGATTAATGGTACAAGCTGGAATGGGAGTGACCTTACTGCCTGCCTTGGCTACACTAACTACCTCAACCAATCATTTAAAATGCATTCCTTTTTCGGATCCTGCACCATCTCGTACCTTGGGGTTATTTTGGCGAGTAGGAACTCCAAGACATATTTGTTTTAATGCAATCGCTGAATTAATAACAAAAATTGTTCAGTCCAAGTTAGCATAGAAATATTTGTGCGAATTATAAGTAACTTCCTGTCTGCCTGGATGGTAATTTATCAAACAATTTTATGAATTTTAACTAACATTCCTAACTGAGGATGATCAAGGTAATAAATGGTGCTTCCTTTTAGTCGTTGCTTTTGGGAAACAGTAAAAGAAGTCTCCTGATTGCCTGGGGACAAACATTGCAGATCTGCATCAAATAGATAGTAATTACTTTGACGTACTTTGAGTGTACCTTGAATTTGCCATCCATTATGATTGATTTTAGGTAGTGCAACTAAACTATTACTTTTCGCTGGTTGTCTCCATGAGTAATGACCCAGGATTTGAAATTGGGATTTACGACTTAAAAGATAATGTTGATCACTTAACGTTGATTGCGAGCGAGGTAGAAGAGTATAAGGCATATGTTTTTTATCATTATCCGAATGCAGCTCAATAGCATTTGGGCTGACAGGAATTAGAGGAACAGCTGAATCCAGTTTCATGCTTTTAACACTGCTTTGCGGTTGTGCGAAGAGTATTAAATCAATTTGGTAACTTGATTTGGCTATTGAAAGCCCCGAATATAATATACTGATTGTTATTATTAATAATCTAATCATGACACTTTTATTTTTGTTTTTATGATCTTGTTTATCTTTGAGGTAGTAAACTCAGTTTTTATGTATTATATACTCATCTGAAAGGAATAATACATAGCAGAAAAGCTATTACTTCCTATTCAACAACTATCCTTGGAAATTTGTCAGCATAGTTTATAGGTTTTTTGCTGAGCTCAATTGCAGTTCGCATCGCTGTTTTAATAAAGGTGTCAGTTAATTGATTTGATGAATGTGTTGCAGTGGGAGTCCCTTCATCGCAATGTTTTCGCACATGACTGTCCAGGGGCAATTGACCTAATAATGTACATTGATAAGCGTCACATAGCGCAGCAGCACCACCTTTACCAAAGATTGCTTCTTGATGACCGCAATGACTGCAAATATGGGTGGACATATTTTCTATTACTCCAAGTACATCAATGCCTGTTCTGGAAAACATAGTGATTGCCTTCTGGGCATCTAAAGTTGCGACATTTTGAGGGGTAGTAACCACAATAGCGGAGGTTAAGGGAATTTTTTGTACCAAAGTGAGTTGAATATCCCCAGTACCAGGAGGTAGATCAATGAATAAATAATCCAATTCATTCCAAAGAGTGATGTCTAACATTTGGATTAAAGACTTGGCGAGCATAGGCCCTCTCCAAATTAACGCCTGGTTTGTATCCGTCAAGTAGCCAATAGACATGGCTTGCATGCCATGGGCTTCAACTGGTATGTAGCAATTATCTTTTACCTGCACAGGTTTTGTTTCACCAAGCATTAATGGTATGCTCGGCCCATAAATATCCGCATCTAAAATACCGACTCGAGCCCCCAGTTTTGCTAATGCTGCTGCAAGATTTACTGTGACAGTGGATTTTCCAACTCCTCCTTTACCGGAGGCCACTGCGATAGTGTTTTTTACTCCGCGCAGGGCTTTGCCTGTTAATTGAGTTTTATGTGCTTTGATGAATTGTTGAATAGAAATACTAATCTGGTAATCAGGGAATTCATTTTGAACTATTTTCTGTACTATTGGTTTATAACTCGTTTCTAATAAAGAGGCAGGATATCCGGCAGTCAAGGTAATATGAATAGCCTGGTCATTAGTTGTTATTTTGTACTGTAGATTCATTTCTTTTCCAGTAAGATCAAGCAAAGGATCCTTTAATGAGTTAATTAACTTAATTACAGTATCTTCAATAGTCATTTTTTTAGCCTGGTCTGAAAATAGATTGGTAATGATAACTTAGGTCTCAGCTAATCACTAGTACCATTATTATTAATTGCTTTTTACTGATTTAATAGCACCTAAATGAGAGGAGATATATTTCTTGGCATGGCCTTTCTGATGAGTAAGGTGAATAACTTAAGTTAATATCCTTTGATTTTATTGAACGATCCTGCAGCTACTGCGTTTTTAAGCACTCATTTCATATTGCCAATCAATCCAATGCCCATTTGCAAGATAATACAATCCACACCGAATTTGGAGTTCTGTATAATTCGACAGATAATACCCATACTCATTCAATTGTTGGCGATGTTGCTGTAAGGTAGTCATGTCTTCTTTCCCGGTTTTAAAATCAATGATCCATTGTGTATTTTTTTCAATGAAAGTGCGATCAATAATGCGGGTAACCAATTTATTTTGATGCTCAACCAGAAGTTCATATTCATTTTGTTCATTTTCATGCCTGGATAAAATCCATAGGCCAATTTCATTTTGATACATTTGTGAAATTTGGCTTTTTATCATTGATAGGGCTGTTTGTTGCGCTTCCTGATTTAATCCTAATTGTTTAAGTTCAGTATGTACCAAATTCCATGGTACCTGATTAATTGTTTGAGGATGGTTATTACAAATCCATTGTAACAGTTGATGGGAGACAATGCCTATTAACCGAGGAATACCCGAAGATATCTCAGGGCATGAATTCTCTTGAGATTGAACTAAACTGGGAATCTGTTTTTGATAATACTCTATAGGTAGTTTGACTAATTTCGGCAGAGGGAATTCTTGTTCTTCATGTTGGGCTTCGTCAGGATCTGCAATAAATTCCTGGTGTTTTAATAAATGTCGAAAGGAAGATTTATAGGATTTAGTAGAATGATCAAGTAAATATAATCTTGATTTTGCACGGGTAACAGCAACATAAAGTAATCTTTGCGCTTCATATCCGGATTTTTCTTCATCCAATTGATCCAGGTAATCATACAAAGGGCAATTATCCTGTTGCGCGCTTTTTATAGGGGATACCAGCAATAGATTTCCATGGTGCTGTGTAGGCAGGTTAAGCCAGCGCAACATGGGCGAATCACCACGGCTTGTTTGTGCGCCAAGGCCAGGGAGTATGACCGTATCAAATTCCAATCCTTTAGATTTATGAATAGTCATGATTTGCAAGCAGGAGGGAGCTGTTTGTTGGGCATACAATTTATTGAACTCGTTTAAAAATTCGTTCATGTCAGGAATGCGACCTTCTTTTTCATACTGGTCTAATAACACCCATAATTGCTCCAGATCGTTTAACTGAGTTTTATCAAGAATTTTTTCCACATGCAGATTTTTCAAGGTATCTGCTATCCAATCGGATAGACGACTATGTGAACGACATAACAAAGCCTGGCTCATGACTTGAATGAAAAAATTGGCTCGGAATCGGCCTTCTTCACTTATATCCTGAATTTTATCTAAATGGAGCAAATTGTGATAAATTGATTTTCTTGAATTATATTGGGCTATGCGATGGATATCAGATAATCCTAATCCAACATAAGGGCTGTGGAGTACTGATAACCAGGACAATCGATTTCCAGGAAAAAGCAGGGCATGAGTGAGTGACCAGACGTCACGCAAATGAACTAAATTGGCTAATAAATCGATGTCTGTTCCTTGATAAGGAATATTATTTTGACGAAGCAGGCTAATGATTGCAGGAAGTTGTGTTCTTGTCCGCACTAAAACTGCAATGGTTTGTTCGGGGTTGCTGTTTAATTCATTATTAATTATTTGAATCAAATGCTTTGCTTCGTGTTCACGATTTTTAAATTGCAATGCTTGAATACTACTTGATTCATTGTTCTCAATGACATGAACAGAAGGGTGGAAGGATACTGCCCCTGATTCAATATCAACTTGTTGAGAAAATATTTTACTGAAATGATAGTTTACCCAGCTAACTATTGTTTCTGTAGATCGGAAATTACAGCTTAATTCCAATGATTTGAGATGAACTGGTCCTATGCCGTGTTTTTTGGCCTGAAAAAACAATCCAACTTCAGCTTGCCTGAAACGGTAGATGGATTGCATGGGATCACCTACCAGAAATAAAGTTTTTCCTTCTCCTGGTTCCCAGCCTTGGACTAATTTTGTAAGCAACTCAAACTGAGTAATGGAGGTATCCTGAAATTCATCTACCAATAAGTGATGAATTGAATGATCTAAATAGAGTGCCAAATCAGTTGGATTATCCAAATCACCCAAAGCCGCGAGGGCTTGTTGAGATATGGCAGTGAAATCTACTTCGTTGTGTTCACTGAATGAAACTTGTAAATGCCCAACCAATAAAGGCAGTAATAAAAAAAGTGCTTGCAAAACGTCCCATTGCTCTTTGTCGTATTCAGGGATTGGTAATTGATTAACTTTAAGTAGCGCATCCAGGAAATCTGGGTAGTCTTTGAGTTTACTAAGTAACTCGCCACTCGAAGTCTTTATCCTGTTAAATTCATTTGGAGTACAATCCTTTTTAATTAAACCCACATGATGATCAAAACATTTACGCAATTGATTATCGCCAGTTAATAGTAACTTGCTTAAAGCACTGGCAATTTGTTGATCGCATTTTTGAAACTCATACCATTCTCTTAATATAAATCGTGGGGAATCAGGTTTGTTTTCTATAGCAGCTAGTTCACGTGACAAAAGCACAAGCTCCTGAGCCAGTCCTGATGGCAGGCTATTTCTTAGGCGAGAGAGTTCATGCTGTTCAATGAGGCGTAACGCTTGTTCAAAAGTGGATTTTTCTTGTTCACGTGCCAGGAACAGCGTAGGCAGCCATTGATCTCTTTGACTAAGAAGCGACTGGAATAATTGGATTAATCTTTCCTGCTTATTATCAACATGAAGAAGTAAGGTTTTAATTGCTTGTTGGTACTCTGGTGTAGCAATAGCATACTGGATACAACAACGAGCGGCTCTAATATAATGAGAATCAGGTGTAGCTGAAATGTCTGGGTAAGCCACCTGTTTTTCCAACAAAGGAATTGCCCGGTTAATGCTTTGACACAATGAATCAATAGTTATGATCTTTAAGCGATTGGGTTGCTCAAGTAAATCCCATTGATATTGCTCATTCCGCTGTAAGGCTTGCTTTGCAAAATTTAAAGTATTTTGTTGATGGGCACTGGCAGCTGGCTGATTTGACGTTGCCTTATGTAATGCCTGAACAATTCGTTCCCGCATTTCACTCGCCGCTTTGCGGGTAAAAGTCAAGGCGATAATTTGTTCAGGAGACTGAACAGTACTTAACAAGCGTAAAAAACGCTGGGTAAGAATCTCTGTTTTACCTGACCCGGCAGGAGCCTGGACTATAAATGATTCGGAAGGATCTGTCGCCTGGCTCCTTTGTTCACTATCGATTAGCGGCATGCCATTATTCCAGAACTATTTCCTGAGCAGGTGGTCTTAAATTGTAATGTGAACTCATACAGTGACCATAGGCACCAGTGTTTGCAATTAATATCACATCGCCTTCTTTGGTAACCGGCAATAACCGATCGTAACCCAATGTATCTCCCGATTCACAGATTGGGCCAACTATATGGGCGAATCCCGCTTTTTCTTCATGCAGACGAGTCAAGTTTACAATTTCATGATAGGCTCCATATAAGGAGGGTCTTATCAATGAGTTCATTCCTGTTTCAATACCAATAAATTTTACTTTTCCTTTCTCTTTACATTGAGTGACTTTGGCAAGAATGACACCACTTTCAGCTACAAAGAAGCGACCTGGTTCAAGCCAGATTGCCAATCCTGGATATTGAGATTTTACTGCCATTAATTGCGCATCAAGCGCAGCAAAATCAATGGGATGTTGGCCCGGTTTTTCTACAATACCTAGACCGCCACCCAAATTAATTGAACGTACTTCAGGAAATTGATCGGTTAGGGAGGCAAGCATCACGGCAGTTTGTTGCCATAAATCCGTTGAGAGTATGCCGCTACCAGAATGAGCATGTAAGCCTATAACCTTAATGTGCTTGGCTTTGGTTAGTGATAGGATCTGGCCTATGTCATTTTGTGTTATACCAAATTTGGATTCATTCCCACCTGTAGAAACGTGCTTGTGATGGCCAGCTCCTGTGCCCGGGTCTATGCGAACGATTACTTCGCGGTCTTTAAACAATTCAGGCCAATTTTCCAAAGGGTACAAGCTATCAATAGTCACATAACAGCCTATTTGCAAAGCAAATTCATACTCGGATTTGGGGGCAAAATTGGGTGTGAATAAAATTCTTTCTTTTTTAATATTGGGGAACAGTTTTAACACCAATTCCAATTCCTGAATAGAAACACACTCAAAACCTATCCCTTCTTTTTCCAGAGTTTTTAAAATGGAGGGGAATGGATTCGCTTTAACAGCGTAAAACAAGCTATCAATTGATTCCAGAGCAGATAATTGTCTTGCACGAGTTGCCTGGGTGGGACTATGGTATACATAACAAGGAGAATGTATTGCGCTGGTTGTAAGCAAGCGGTCTCTTTCAATTTCCCACCAAGGTGTTGGGCGAACATTGGGTTTGCCAAATTCTTCATGCCAGCTTTTGGAGTAATAAAATATTTGAGGATTACTTTCGATTAGTAGATGATGCAATCTTTGACATAATTTATCGGCGTGTGATTCATCAACAACAAAAGTCAAATTAAGGTCATTCGATGCCAGAGACATCAGGTATACTTGTTTTGCCTCAAATACTTCCAAAGCCGGGCCAAGATGAGGTAATACAGTTCTGATATGATGACCTACCAAACTGACTGCGCTACAGGGCTCTATCAGTTTGGCTCGTCCAAATTGGTTTAAATCGTCGAGCAAGGCATTGATTGCCGGCCTGTCATGAATTTTGGCATTAACATCCAGGGATAGGGTAACATTAAATTCTGAAGAAGAAAGCAAATCAACTGAAAACCCATGCTTTTTAAAAGCGGCGAATACATCAGCCAGAAATCCTACTTGTTGCCACATATTCAGAGTGTCTATAGAAATTAGCAGAATGCTGTGTTTAACCTGGATGGATTTTATTAAAGGCGCCGATTCATCAATGTCTTTGGTAATCAATGTTCCTGAATGTTCAGGCAGGTGAGTGTATTTGACTACCATAGGGATATTGGCTTTTCGAACAGGTGGTATGCAATTGGGGTGTAAAACTTTGGCCCCCATTGAGGCAATTTCCTGAGCTTCATCATAATTTAATTGCTTTAATAATCGGGCGTGGGGTAATTGATGCGGGTTGGCAGTATAAATGCCTGGAACATCAGTCCATATTTCACAAGAAGCGGCCTGTAGTTTGCCCGCAAGTAGTGCTGCTGAAGTATCAGAGCCTCCTCGACCAAGCAAAACGGTTTCACCCTGAGGATTGGCAGCAAAAAAACCTTGGGTAATAATGGCTTGAGCCCCGCTGGAGAGAAATTTTTCTACCAATGCCGAGTCGTATTCACTCTCACAACGAGCCGAGAGATAATTCATTGTTTCGCTACCAAGGGTCGGTATGCTGGTTAACAATTCTCTGGCATCATACCATTTCACTCTTATCCCTTGTTTTTCAAGAAAAGCATGGCCAAGACGGGTCATCATCAACTCACCCAAACTTAAAATTTGTGCATGTGTTTTTGCAGGCGCTTGTTTGAGCAGGGAAACTCCAGTTAGCCATTGCTGTAATTGGTGCAAATCGGCAGCAATTAATTCATGGTTTACTTCTAATTGTTCTGCCAGATTCAGGTGACTGCTCTGAATGTCATTGAAAAGGCTATGATGCTCGTCAAGAAGGGCTGCTTCTATGGCTTTTTCAAGTTTGTTGGAAATTTGAGTTAAAGCAGAACAGACTATAACTGGTTGAACACCTGTACTCAGATGTTTTTGTGTAATTGCAGCGATATTATTCCAAGTGGCTCGGGTTGAAACACTAGTGCCGCCAAATTTGATGACTACTTGTTGCATGATTAGTATTCCGCTCAAAATTAATACACATTAGCATGGACTAAAGTATTTATACAAGTAGATTACGCTTCTAATTTAAAAAAGAATTTTTCAGGAAACACTGAGAGAATGCATTGGATGATCAATGCAAATATTAGATGCAATTATGTTAGGACAAGAATTCACCATCTGGTTTCAAGTTTGCCATGATTTTCTTAATTAACTCATTATGATTAAAACTTTTTTAATTATTTAATAAAAAAGGAAATAAATCTTTTCAACCGTTTTAAATCATTATAAATTCATTTATTATCATTTTTAATACCATGAATTGGGATGTAATTAAACGTAAGGAGTGTGGAGTGAAAATTAGGCACAAACCCCTAAGAACTTTAGTGAGTACTGCTGTCCTCGGAGTTCTGGCTACTGGTGCGTTACATGCAGGCGGATTCTCTTTGTATACTGAGGGTGCTGGGTATACAACAGGTAACTTTGCTGCTGGTGTAGCTGCAGAGGCAGCGGATGCTTCTACAGGTTGGTACAATCCAGCTGGTTTAGTACTCATTCGTGATCAGCAAGCCGTATTTGCCGGTGTCGGCGTATTCCCAACTGCCAAGCTAAGCGGGGTTAGTACTTATTCAACGATTAATCCACGTCCTGCCCCTTCTTTTGTTTATTCTGAAGTGTTCAATAATATCAATGGGGCTGAGGATGCTTTTGTGCCCTCGTTTCATTATGCCTTGCCACTGGGTGAAAATGCTACGTTTGGGTTAAGTGTTGTATCACCATTTGGATTGGCAACGGATTGGGGGCCAGATTCTCCAGTGCGCTATCAAGCCACTTTTACTGAGTTAATTACCACCAATATCTCACCTGAAATTGGGGGTAGATTAACAGAGCACGTTGCTTTAGGTGCTGGTTTGGATCTGCAATATGCCCGAGTTAAATATAATCGTGTACTTGGCGCACCTAATATATTTAATGCTTTAGATCTTAATCCTATGTCAGCTGACTCACTGACCTACAATAAAGGACATTCATTTGGGGTAGGTTTTCATGTGGGGGTTCTGGGTATGTTTAATGATAATCATACTCGTCTAGGTGTAAACTATCAGTCGGAGATGAGGCATGAATTCTATGGCTATAGCCGGCTAACAGGGCCATTGGCAAGTCCTGGTAATATATTAGTGCCATTTTTGTTCCCGGCACCGGGCGTATTTCAAAGTGATGATTTATTTAGTAATGCAATTGATTTACCGGATGTAGTGACTATTAGTGCTTATCACGATGTTAATGACAAATTTGCCTTGTTAGGCTCTTTAGTTTACACGGCATGGAGCAGCTATAAAACGGTACAACTTACTAACGTAGCTGCCCCAAGAATTGCAACTCCACCTGCGCCTGGAGCTGGAGGTGTCTCGCAAGTCAAGGCGATAAGCATATCACCACAGAATTATACCGATACTTTGCGGGTGGCAATTGGTGCTAACTATCATGTCAATGACAAATTAATGCTCCGTGTGGGTGGCGGGTATGATCCAACGCCTACGAATGATATTGATAGAGACGTTCGTTTACCGGATACAGATCGTTGGGCTTTATCTGCAGGTGCTCATTATCAGGCAACCAATAATATTGGTGTTGATATCGGATATACTCATTTATTCACTTCAAGTGATCCAGTTATCAACAGAACGGATGCGTTTACTGCAACAACCAGCTATAACGTTACAGCTACTGGAACTGCAGGTGCCAATTTAGTAGGCGTGCAAGCAACTTGGGTAATTGATAAAGAGCCCCCAGCACCGACTAAATAAGGCCTGTCTCTTGACCTTGTTAGAAGCCACGTGATATCCGTGGCTTTTTTATTAGTAGAACTTACGAAAAAACCTAATCCCTTCGTTAAAAAAAATTTTTAATTCAATCAGTTAGAAAAATATATTGCATTGACCATAGGGCTTGCGTAAGCTTTGTTGGTTTTATGTGTATCGAGATAAATGACGTTTTGATAGGCGTGGTCTGAGATAATTAATCTTAATTAGTATGAGCGTAAGTATTTACAGTATATTGATTATGCAGGTTGTATTAGCATTCAACCTACATAATCTATTCAAAACAAATGGAGAAAATGGACTAATTTTTAGTAATTTCAGCTTCTCCAGGTCCTATTGCTCTCAGCGTGTAGCCATTAGCCGATAGAGTCTTGGGAGTAATGTCACCAGTATTCAGATCCATGGTAACGTATCCAATATCAATTGGGTTAGCCGTATTGGTTGCCATTTTGATAAGGGCAGGGCATTGGCTATTAGTAGTATGTCCATAGCAAGCCAATTTTACTAAATTCCAATACACTTGATTAGTAGAGTAAGCTGCTGTTGGGTAAAGAGAGGGGATGCTGCCTGCTATGTAGGCATTAGATTCTTCACCAGTTCTGTTATGGGTTGTTAAATAAGCTGGAGCTGCAAAAGTTGTTGCGGCACCGAGACTAATTGCTAAGGCCGATAAACCTTTAAGCATTAAATTCATTGATTTCTCCTTCTAGATTGTAGTTGATTGGGCAAAACCAATCCCATTTACTATATGGGATTTGTTATAGATGAGGCAAGTCTTTCTCTTTACATAGCCGTTTTATAGTTCTTGATTTGATTGATTTGACTCATAATTAAATACAATTTTGTGAGTTTAATAACTTAGCCATATCTTTAGCAAAATAAGATATAATAAAATCAGCACCAGCACGTTTGATGGCAATGAGGCTTTCAATCATTGCCTGTTCTTCATGGATTAGATTATTTTTTGCTGCATTTTTTATCATTGAATATTCACCGCTGACTTGATAGGCACAAAGCGGTACTTCAGTAAAATGTTGTTTGAGCTTATAAATAATATCAAGATAAAAACCGGCTGGTTTAACCATAATCATATCTGCGCCTTCTTCCAGATCTAATCGGGTTTCCCTTACAGCTTCCTCACTATTTGCCGGATCCATTTGATACGCTTTCCTATCACCAAACTGTGGTGCACCTTGCGCTGCCTCTCTAAAAGGCCCATAAAGGCACGAGCAATATTTGGCACTGTAACTTAAAATAGGAATTTCATGAAATGAGGCAGTATCAAGTGCTTGGCGTATAGCTAAAACCATTCCGTCTGTCATACCACTGGGGGCAACCCAATCAGCACCAGCTTCAGCGTGACTTACTGCTTGTTTTCCTAATAACTCTAAGGTAGAAGCGATATTAATTTGACTGCCATCCAGAACCCCGCAATGACCATGATCGGTGTATTCGCAAAAGCAAAGATCAGTGATCACTAACATGTCACTATTCACTGATTTAATTTTTTTGATTGCTTGTTGAATGATTCCATTATTATTCATTGATTCACTGCCACAAGCGTCTTTTTTCTTAGGGATGCCGAATAAGAGGACTGCAGGGATGCCTAATTTTGATAAAGCTTCAATTTCCTCAGGTATACAATTGAGACCTAGTTGAAATTGGCCTGGCATAGCGCTGATTTCTTTTGCTTCAGTTAAATATTCGCTAATAAACAATGGAGCGATCAGTTGTTGTGTATGCAGCCTCGTCTCTCTTACTAATGACCTTGACATGGCGTTTTTTCTTAAACGAGATAATCTTAAAGGCAAATTATATTCACTCATTTATTACATCCTTAGACAATATGGATTAAGGTTCTATTTGCCAGGTTTTGCTTTTTCTGGTGATGGCGTGCTTTTAGTATAAAAAATATCAACGCCATTACCCGAATCACTACTGCTGACCTGGATACTCAAAAATTTATTTAATATATATTTTAAGGTTAATACGTTAGGATCTGTTTGAGATAAACCGACGTTATAACTTAAATAGATTCGATCCGAAAGAGATTTTCCAACCACAACTCCCGTTGATTCACTAATTTTATTGGTTTGCTGATTAAAATTGGTTGTTGTTTGTACGTTAAAATCGAATCCTATTTTTTGTTTTAATTGCTCCAGCAGTTGGGTTCCATTAGTTCCTGTACCTAAATTCATTGAGGAAATAGCTGTTAAAAGTAATTGGCCTTTTGCCTTATCTGCTTGATTGGCTGGGCGGCCTATTACAAGAAAAGATAGGATATCTGCTTGAGAAAGTGTTGGAGGGTTAGAGAATAATTGAATTTTAGGCGATTGTAATCGTCCAGCTACTTCGACCCCAACATTAAAATTGTTGCCAACATTGAGGTTATTATAATTATTAAAATTAAACAGCTCAGAGGATCCTGATACACTACCAAATGAATTGGATATATTCTTCGATGCTCTTAAATTAATTTCTGGGTTATCAATTCTACCGCCTGTAAAAATTAATTGTCCTTGTTCAATAGATAAATCCTGGCCATAGGCTTTATATTCTCCTTTTTTGACAGTTAACTCACCATTTGCCGTTATGGGTCCTTGCGATAATTGATTGATTGTAACTATACCCGCCAAATAAGCATGCAATCCCTTAAATGTCAGCTCAACTTCTTCTCCCATCTCAACTCGTACCGACATGTCGGTATTAAAGAGTGGGGTAATCGGTTGGGTATTCTTGCTTGTAAATACAATATCATCAGTAGCCACAAGACTATTGGTAAATGTTTGTGGTTTTATATGAGCATTAGGAATTTGGATAGTTCCAGTGATTTGACATAGTGATGGAGTAAAGTGCACTTTTAACTGTGGGGATATATTAACCTGAAATTCCTTAGTGTCAGCAATCGGAAAATTCGAACCTTCTATTGAAACAGTTCCACCAAGCTCTTTATTGAAACTACCTTGTCCTTTTAATATTAGTTTTTTTTCAGATGAATGAATAGAGCCCGTTGCTTCCCATTCATCTTTTTTGCTAAAAACACTTAACCCCATATCAGTGATATTGAGACCTAAAGCAGGGATGTTGACTGAGCCTTTGTTTAAAGTGAATTTACTTTCAATTATTGGTTTGTTTAAAGTTCCTTTTGCATGAATGGAGGCGAGAAGTTGTCCTTTGGGATTCATTAAATAAGGACTAACATTTTGCAAAAAATCCAGAGAGTTAAAAAGAATGGATAGTTCAGCATCAATTGTTTGCTGTGCTATATTTTGGTAGACATTAAACTCCGGGAATTTAAAATTTAAATTCACTTTTTTATATGAGTCGAGAAAGAGAACTCCTTGCCCACTAAATTGTTTTTGGGAAAGAGAGCCGTTAATACTGCCACCAGTAAACTGTATTAATGGCATCAAATCGTTTTCTGTCATTTGATAACGACCCGGAGCAATCGTGATCAGAAAGTCGGCATGATTGCTATTTTGAGTTTCCATTTTCAAGGATAACTTTGTATATAAACCATCAAGTTTTGATGAGAAATCTAATGGTTGAGAGAATGTAGCATCGATATTCCATTGCCAAGGCAGCTTGCCCTTAATGAAAGCGTTCATTTGCCAATTTTTTAATTGATCTATGCTAAGTTTGGATTTTAAGTCAATAGTTAAATTTGGAATTGTTCCCAATACCTCAATCCTTCCTTGTGGGCTTCTTAAATCATGCTCTTTGTTATCTTGCCAGTGTAAGTCTCGCCATTTTATGACTTGTTTTATTTGTTTCAATTCTTGAAGACTGCCGTGGATTGTTATTTTTCCAGGACCTTCAAATTCACCTCCCCATTGCATTTGATTCCAATTGCCGCCAATATCTAAACTTCCTGATAACATATTGCTGTCTGTAGAATGGGGATTTAAACGAATTTTTCCTGAAAATGCATGAGGAAATGAGCTACTAATTTCTAATTGGCCAGTGATTGATTGATTCGAATAATTAACTTGAAGTGTATCGAGTGTAAGTAATTGTTGGTTTAAATAACCACTTAATTTTATTTTTTTCAGTGTCAGTATGGGTGTCTTTTGATTTATTTCAATCATTTCAGCGCTCATGTTATCAACAGGCAATTTTTTGTGAAGTAATGAGCTTAAATGCCAGTTAACAGTGAGATTTGAAATTGTTATTTTAGTGTTTTGATCTTGATATTCCATTTCGCCAATAGAAAATTGGTCAAGTAATCGTCCTTTAAGATGATGAATTTTAAGAGTGCCGGGAAGATAAAAATGGGTTAATTTAATTACTGCATATAACCCCGGTGTAGTTGAAATTAAAAAGATAATGAAACTAATCAGGCAAATTGCTGTTATTAAGCAGTAGTAAAATCCTTTTCTTATAAATTTTAATATCATCATAAGTCTGGCCCCATACTGATAACTAATCTTGGATTGTGTCCTATTCTCTCCAGCTGATTATTAACTGCCTGGGCTAATCCAACTTTAATTGGTCCAATAGGGGAAACCCACATTAGTCCGCCTCCAATATCGTATTGAATGTTTTTGACAGATGGATTGTAAACGTCTCCTGCATCGTAAAATCCAACAAGATACCAGTTTTTTTTGAATTCTTTTTGAATTTCAAAGCCACCATAAGTGATAATTTTTCCTGGTCCGATAGAGTTAAAACTATAGGCTTTAAGATTGTCAGTTCCTCCCAAGAGTAATGCCAGGGAAAGTGGCAATTCATTGATATCATTGATTGCTGTGATACCTTGAATGGTATGTCCGTACAGACGCAAATGCAGTGAATCCAATGTGAGTGCTGCCTTGGCATCCAGAGAAAGTTGTCCAAAATTCAGATGGGAGAGGACGGCCTTATTCGCCCCCAGCGCATTAAAAGTAATATTATACCCAGATGGCGAAAACAAGAGATTTTTAGTTTTACTTAAAGTGATATTAGCTTTGGGATAGAGCAAGAATTGATCTGTATTGGGTTGTTGTGAATAATGAAAACTTTCATACAGAGCATTAAGTGAAAGTGCTCTTTGAAATTGATTCACATTATGTAATTGGCTCAGGGATAAGAGAGTAGCATTACTGTAACCTGCATTATAGTTTAAATTTGAAAAATTACCGGTCAAGGCATATTGATCGGTAACAGGGTTTTCCCCAGGGATTACATATTGGGCTTGTAAAGCATTTTGCCTGAAAGAGCCTTGAGCTACAGCATTAAACTTATGTCCTTGTTGATTGACTGGAATCACATGAAGAGCTGCTTTTCCACGGACTCCTGTATCTGTTCCATAGCCAAGACCAAAGGAATAGGAATATTTAGGTACGGGTTGCAAATGAACAATGACAGGTACTGTTTGCGCGTCAGTAATTTGGGGCTTTACCAGCGCAGAATTAAAATAGCCACTGTTCGATAAATAATCATTCAATTTCAACACTTGATCTGTGGTATAAGGTTGGCCAGGATGAAATGGTACGAAACGGTGTAATAGTCGGGGAGAAATATAGGTTGGGTCAAATTGTACCTGGCCAAAATAGTATTGAGGCCCAGTGTCAAAAATTAAGGTGATTTGAGCCGATTTTTTGTGTTCATCTATCAATATTTCAGCTTTTTTAAATACGCCGTGTAAATACCCCATATTTTCTGCGGCATTGGTGATATTTTGTTTTGCTTTTTCGTATTGTTCTGAAAACAGGGGATCTCCAATATGCAGCGGTAACTCTTTTAGAGTTTTTTGTAATGATGGATTTTGTGCTCCCTCTCCTGTTAGCTCGGCTTTAATGGAGGCAATACGAATTTGAGACCCAGGTTGAACTTGTATGATAATTTTATTATTGATGCTATTAATACTGATTTCCGCTTTGAAATATCCAAACGGTTGAATTGCTTTATTAATTTGGTTTTGAAGTTCCGTTGGGGTAAACTGGCTTAATGGTTTAATCTGCCCCAATTCATCTAAACGAGTTTCTACATTAGCAAGGACTTTTCCTTTTATACCATAAATCTCAAAGAGTGCTGTTTTTTTGTCCTGAGCAAACAATGGAAAACACAAAATGCTTAGTATGATAAAATATGTAAACCTGTTCATGTAACAACTATATCAGTTTATCCCCTCTACACACTCCAAGTGTTTTAACTTATAAATTAAATCCAATGCTTCTTTGGCAGTTAATCTATCTGGATCAATTTTTTTTAATTCAGTTAAAATTGGAGAGGCAGGAGGCTTTGTTATTTGAGCTTGGACTTGGACAGATTGAGTATCTTGTATCTGATTCAGATGTTCATGCGCCAACTTTAGCACTTCTTTAGGTATACCAGCCAATTCTGCAACTTCTAATCCGTAACTACGATTCGCGCAACCTTCTTCAACACGATATAAGAAAACAATTTGTCCTGTATTTATGGAGGCTTGCAAATGCACGTTACGAATACAAGAGAATTGTGTGGGTAATTCGGTCAATTCCAGGTAATGGGTAGAAAACAAAGTATAAGCTTTAATTATTGATGCAAGGAAAGCACAGCTTGCATAAGCTAATGCCATTCCATCATAGGTACTGGTGCCGCGACCAATTTCATCGATTAATACGAGACTTTGGTCAGTTGCCTGCCTTAATATTTGAGCGGTCTCGGTCATTTCCACCATAAATGTTGAACGTCCCGAGGATAAATCATCACTGGCCCCAATGCGGGTAAAAATTCGATCTAATGGGCCTAATGTCACTTCATCAGCGGGGACAAAACTTCCAACATGTGCAAGCAGTACGATTAATGCGGTTTGCCTCATATAAGTTGATTTACCGCCCATATTTGGCCCAGTAATTAGTAGCATATTTTGATTTGGTTTAAGCTCCAAATCGTTTGCAATAAATCGTTCTTGTAATAATGGCTCAATAACAGGATGTCGTCCGGCTTGTATCATAATGCCTGATTCAGGAACCAGATTTGGGCAATTCCAATTCAAACTTTGCGCCCTCTCAGCAAGCGTGACCAATACGTCCAATTGTGCCAAGGATTTTGCAAGATCTGATAATTGAGGTATGTATTGCTGAATTTCTTCAAGTAAATGGTCATATAACCATTTTTCACGGGCCAATGCTTTGGATTGAGCTGAAAGCACCTTGTTTTCGAACAACTTTAGTTCGGGAGTAATATAACGTTCCACATTTTTTAAAGTTTGCTTTCTGTGAAAATGAGGAGGTACATTTTCAGCTTGTGCTTTTGAAAGTTCAATATAAAACCCTTGCACACTATTGTAACCTAGTTTTAGAGTGGATAATCCTGTGCGATTTTTTTCTTCCTGTTCAAGTCTCTCTAGTGTTTCATGAGCATTGTTGCTTAAATTACGCAATTCATCCAGTTCTTCATCGAAACCCGGAGCAATGACTCCTCCATCTCGTATTAGCATTGGCGGGTTATCTATAATGGCAGTTGCAAGCAGTTGTTGTAGCAGTGGGAGAGGACTTATTTCTCTCTTGATTTCATTGATTAACAAGGCTTTGTTTTCTTGTAATTCGTTATGGATTGCTGGAAGCAGTGTTAGTGTTTGCAATAACGAAGCCAAGTCACGCGGGCGTGCTGATTTTAAAGCAACACGTGATACAATGCGCTCAACATCGGCGCATTGCTTAATAAGCTGATGAAGTGAAACGTCCTGTTGAAGAAAAATAATTTCTTTAATAGCTTGTTGTCGTGTTTGAATGATTGCATGTTGTTTTAATGGTTTTCCCAGCCAACGTTTGAGTAAACGGCTTCCCATGGCACAAGCTGTTTTATCTAATACAGAAAGCAAGCAGTGTTCACTACCACCTTGTATATTTTCAAAAAGCTCCAAATGTCTTTGAGTGGATGCGTCCAGTTGCAGGTAATCCTCGGATTGTTCAAGAGTAAGTGTTGTAAGATGTGGTAATGACTGTTTTTGAGTGGTTTTTAAATAAGCTAATAAAGCGCCTGCTGCAATCAAGGCAGTGGGGTAATTTTGTTCACCAAAGGCCGAGAGATCCGTCACTGAAAATTGTTCACATAATAACTTATGTGCGTTGTTTGCATCAAACTCCCATCCTGGTCTGAGTTTAACAGGAAAGTTAGAGCAAAATGAATGAAGGGGTGTTGATTCTTTGAAGAGGATTTCTGCTGGTTGCAGGCGCATTAATTCTGCATTTAACTGATGCTCTTCTATTAATTCTTGCAAATGAAAACGACCACCACCTAAATCAACCCATGCAATACCAATTTTTTGTTTTTGGTTATGTATGGCCAACAAAATATTATCTTTTCTGGCATCTAATAATGCCTCATCTGTTACTGTGCCAGGAGTAATAATTCTTGTTACTTGTCTTTCTACAGGCCCTTTGCTGGTAGCTGGATCTCCAATTTGTTCACAGATGGCTACGGATTCTCCTTTTTTTAATAATCGTGCCAAATAGTTTTCTACTGCATGATAGGGAACACCAGCCATGGGAATAGGTTTGTCAGCAGATTGCCCCCTATGAGTCAGCGTTAAATCCAAAAGTTGTGACGCTCGTTTGGCATCATCAAAAAATAATTCATAAAAATCACCCATGCGATAAAATAAAAGCATGTCTGGATAGTCTGATTTAATGCGCAAATATTGCTGCATCATTGGTGTGTGAGAGCTAGCCATAGTGATTGAGCTAATTGAAATTGCCCCAATTTTAACAAAAGTGTTGTGTGAAGTCAGTAAGGCATATTGCTGGCATTGGCATTTATGAGCATAATATAGTCAATATGACCCAAAAGCACATCAAATATAATCTTAATGTGTCATAAAAATTAGTATGATTTTTAAAATTCGCAAATTACTACGAGTTTACCAAAATGATTACCAAGACTTGTTTATGCCATTTAATTTAACATACTGGAGCAAAATATCAATTTTATTTTTGAAGTTCAGAAGATAAGTTCTTCACTTAATGAGAATATTTGCTAGAATTAACGTGATATTACAAAAAATAAATAGGGAGAGTGATTATGAATCGTTTAGCTATGATTGCTGCAGCTAGTTGCCTAGCATTATTTTTAACTGGATGCGGTGAGAGCTCAAAACCAGCCGATACAAAGACTGATCAACAACAGCAACAACAACCAACTGATCAGCAACAACAAGGTGGTGAAAATACTGGAAATAACCAAGCCCAACCTTCTACTGAAGGCCAAGGCCAATAAGATTAATTTCAGTGTTATTTATTTAATTATCAAGAAAACCCCATAGAAGTTTTATGGGGTTTTTTATAGGTGAAAGGTATGAATCATTTCTCGGTACTGGTTGATGAAATAGCTACCTATTTAAAAAAGGCCAAATGGCAATTAGTTACTGCAGAATCTTGTACGGGAGGTTTAATTGCTACTTGCCTTACAGAAATACCTGGAAGCTCAAATTGGTTTGAGCGTGGTTTTATTACTTATAGTAATTTAGCTAAAGAAGAAATGCTTTCTGTTGCTCGCGAGCTAATACAGGCCCATGGGGCAGTCAGTGAAGAAGTGGCGTTGGCTATGGCTGTTGGCGCGTTAGGACATAGTATGGGTAATATCGCTGTATCGGTTACTGGTATCGCAGGTCCAGAAGGAGGCAGTATTGAAAAACCTGTAGGTACTGTATGTTTTGCCTGGGTAGTCCGTCATCAATTTCAACAAACATCAAGGCAGCAATTCACTGGAGGCCGGCAAGAAATACGTTTGGCTGCCTGTCAATATGCTTTAAATGGAGTTCTTTCTACTCTTAAAAAAATCTGTGGCTAACCGAATAGTTTTTTAAAAACATAGATTAATAAAATATCAATAGTTTATATTATTTCAATTCTATTATTTGATCTCAAATTCTTGTTTTTGCCATTCAGCTAATAAAAATTACAATAAATCTCTTGCATAAACAGTGTATTTTGTTTTATAGCTGTAACGCAAGTATTTTCGTAAGTCCTGACAATGCAAATCTACGGATCCTCGAAAATGTGTTTCTTGTTTTAAACTGAATAACTAAAGTTGCACAAGAAGTATAATAATTTATTTGATTTAAAAAATAGGAAAAAAATATGAGTCAATATACAAGGTTGTTTGAGTTTTTATGTGATCTGATTGATATCCAGATTAAAAAATATGTTGAGCTCGCAAAACTTAAAGTAGGTGAAGATGGGATAATAAACGCCGCTCTCATATGCGAAGAGGTGAATGAATTATTAGGATTCGCGGAGAAGTTATTAAAGGAAATAGAAACCAATTCAAAATCTGACTCAATGGATATGACCATTTTTGATAGTGTTTTTGAGCAAGTAAAATTTTATGTGGAGCAAGAATATCTGAGATCCTATGCAGAATGGCTTCTTATTGAAAATAACTCCAAAGAAACAGTCTACAATAGAACCAAAGAGCAATTACTCAGCCTTTCAGAAATTAAGGGTTTTGGTGATAAAGGTTTTTCACAGCCAAGCACTGAAATTCAGCAGCAATGCCAGCATGATAGTGTTCAGATAGTTTATTCCATTTTAAATTTGGCAAGAGAGGTAAGAAAAAATCCGGATATGGAGT
Source organism: Legionella pneumophila subsp. pascullei (assembly GCF_900637585.1). Classification (NCBI taxonomy): domain Bacteria; kingdom Pseudomonadati; phylum Pseudomonadota; class Gammaproteobacteria; order Legionellales; family Legionellaceae; genus Legionella; species Legionella pneumophila. The sequence continues at coordinate 2,027,140 of NZ_LR134380.1, read as the reverse complement.
TTGATGATAGCATACCTCATAACAAGCTCAATGTATTAAGGAGAAATGCAACGACAAGATATATTGAATTCGGAAATGAAATAGACAAATTGCATCAGCATAGTGAAGAATTTTTGCAACAGTCAGGTCTTGGAGTTTTCGATACAGAATTAGTCTATGAATCAGCACAATCAAAGGCAAAAGACCATGAGCTTAAGTTAAATACCTTACTTGGTCGTTATAAAGAAAATAAGGAAATCACTTCTGCTCCTCAGACCATCTCTTTGGACAACGAGGTGGATGAGAGAAACATTATACCGGAAAAAAAATCTTCAACCGAAGTGTCTGATAAAAAGAACTCCTTCTTTTCAACAAGCAATTTATTATTTTTCGGTGGTGTTGTTTTAGCTGCTGTTATTTTTGTTCCCAGATTACTGACTCATCTCAAGGTCAATAAATTATGACACAGCATTATGAGTAGCTGACATTTTGGTTATTTTGATTGTAAAACCTTGGTTTTTGTGTTGGATTGTCTGTATCTTTGTTTATACTGCCCCATTGCCAAGCTGAAAATCAAGGTTTGAAGCTCAAACTGATAACACCTTGATTTTAGGATAAATGATTATGTCCTACAGCCTATAAATAAAAGGGCTGGAATCGATTGTTGTATGCTACTTTTATTTAGTAATACATAACGATTACTGTTTGCTGCTCGCCCATATCTGTGTGATAATTTTGTCCTTGCACACATTATAATCTGGAATAAATTATGGAAGAGAATAAACAAAAAGCACTATCAGCGGCGCTTTCGCAAATTGAACGCCAATTTGGCAAAGGGTCCGTAATGCGTATGGGAGATAGCACAGTATCTCGGGATATCGAAGCAATCTCTACTGGTTCATTAGGTCTTGATATTGCCTTAGGAATAGGTGGTTTGCCAAAAGGCCGTATTGTTGAAATCTATGGCCCTGAGTCTTCAGGTAAAACAACGCTTACTCTTCAAGTGATCGCTGAATGTCAAAAAATGGGTGGTACAGCAGCTTTTATCGATGCGGAACATGCTCTGGATCCAAGCTATGCTCAGAAACTCGGTGTGAAGGTAGACGAGCTTTTGGTTTCTCAACCGGATACAGGCGAGCAAGCTCTGGAAATTACTGATATGTTGGTGCGTTCTGCAGCAGTTGATGTAGTAATAATTGACTCAGTTGCCGCTTTGACTCCCAAAGCAGAAATTGAGGGAGAAATGGGTGATTCTCATGTTGGTTTACAGGCAAGGCTGATGTCGCAAGCTCTGCGTAAATTGACTGCTAATATTAAACGTTCAAACACACTGGTTATTTTTATTAACCAAATACGCATGAAAATTGGCGTGATGTTTGGTAGCCCTGAAACTACTACAGGGGGTAATGCTTTGAAGTTTTATGCTTCGGTTCGTTTGGATATTCGTCGTATTGGTTCAATTAAAAAGGGTGAAGAAATATTAGGTAGTGAAACCCGAGTTAAAGTAGTTAAAAATAAGGTAGCGCCGCCATTTAAAGTAACAGAATTTGATATTTTATATAACGAGGGTATATCTCGTGAGAGTGAAATTATTAATCTGGGTGTTCAGTTGAATTTAATTGAGAAATCAGGTGCCTGGTACAGCTACAAACAGGAAAAAATCGGGCAGGGCAAAGAAAATGTCAGATTATATTTGAAGGAAAACCCTCAAGTCGCTGCAGAGCTCGAACAACAAATCCGTACTGAACTGCTTGAAAAAAAATTGTCTGTGTTGGCTAGTTCATCAGAAGATCTTTTTGAGACTATAGATGACTAAAGCATTCGATAGCGCCTTGCGTCTGTTAAGCAGGCGCGAGTATAGCGCTATGGAGTTATGTGATAAACTGAAGCAAAAAGGATTTAGTCTCAATGATGTTCAAAATGCTTTGAATGAATGCCAACGTCTTGGGTATCAAAGCGATGGGCGTTTTGTAGAAAGTTATATCAGAGCACGAATTCATCAAGGCTATGGCCCTTTAAAGATCAGGCAGGAATTAAAAAACAAGGGAATAGATCCAGATCTCATTCAAAATGTTCTACAGCAAGAAAGAGATAATTGGATCGATTATGCTTTGCGGGCATGGGAGAAAAAATTTAAGAGACAGGATGATTTCTCTTATAGTGAAATACAAAAACAGCAGCGCTTTTTGCTGTATCGAGGATTTGATAGGGATGTTATTTCAAAGGTATTTAAAGAGGTTAAATCTTCTTACTTAATTTAACTGGTAAATATTAAAAAATGAAAAGTTCTGAAATTAGACAAGCATTCCTTAATTATTTTGTTCAACGCGGTCATCAATTAGTAGATTCTAGTTCATTGATCCCTTCAAATGACCCCACTTTGCTATTTACCAATGCAGGTATGGTGCAATTCAAGGATCTTTTTTTAGGTCTTGAAACTCGTCCTTACCAGCGAGCTGTTACTGCACAGCGCTGTGTGCGTGCAGGTGGTAAACATAATGATTTGGAAAATGTTGGTTATACGGCGAGACATCATACATTTTTTGAAATGTTGGGTAATTTTAGTTTTGGTGATTATTTTAAACGAGAAGCCATTCAATATGCTTGGGAATTTCTGACAGAAGTTTTGCACATACCGACAGAACGACTGTGGGTTACTGTTTATAAAGAGGATTTTGAAGCAGAAGATATTTGGTTAAAGGAAATGAAGGTATCTCCCGAGCGGTTTTCTCGATGCGGAGAAAAAGACAATTTCTGGTCAATGGGGGATACGGGTCCATGTGGTCCCTGTACAGAAATTTTTTATGATCATGGACCTGAAGTAGCTGGTGGTCCCCCAGGCAGCCCAGATGAAGACGGAGATCGTTATATAGAAATATGGAATCTGGTATTCATGCAGTTTAACAGGGATAGAGAAGGATGTTTGCACCCCTTGCCAAAGCCCTCTGTTGATACTGGCATGGGATTGGAACGCTTGGCTGCTGTTATTCAAGGTGTGCATAGTAATTATGAAATTGATAGTTTTCAGTATTTGATTAAAGCTATAGCACAATTGGGCTACGGTATCGATTTAAATCATACTTCTTTAAAAGTGATTGCAGATCATATTCGTTCCTGCTCTTTTTTGATAGTTGATGGGGTTTTACCTAGCAATGAAGGCAGAGGATATGTATTAAGAAGAATTATTCGCAGAGCAGTCAGACATGGAAATAAATTAGGTTTGCCCAGCCCGTTTTTTTCCAAACTTGTTCAGCCTTTAATTGATGTCATGGGGGATGCTTATCCTGAGTTAATCAATTCAAAAGCGCATATAGAAAAGATCTTGCAGCAAGAAGAAAATCAGTTCATCCGTACTTTGGAGCAAGGATTGCGTTTATTACAAGATCATATTAAAAATTTGAAAGGCCAGGAGCTATCAGGAGAAGTGGCATTCAAATTGTATGATACTTACGGTTTCCCTATCGATTTGACAGCAGACATCATTCGTGAACAAGGTTTGCATATCGATATGGAAGCATTTAATCAATTGATGCAGCAACAAAGAGAGCAGTCTCAGGCTGCCAGTCAATTTACTACCGATTATCACGCCGTGTCTCAATTGGATCATCAGTCTGAATTTCATGGGTATGAAAAAGAATCCATGGAAGCAAAGACTATTGGATTACTTCAAGAAGGTAAAGAAGTGAAATCTCTTAATAAGGGAGCAAAAGGGGCTGTAATTCTTGATCATACCCCGTTTTATGCTGAAAGTGGTGGTCAGGTAGGAGATAAAGGATTGCTCATAGGAAAAGAATTTTCTTTTCAAGTGGATGATACACAAAAAGTAGGGCAAGCTGTCGTACATTATGGAGAAGTAATCAAAGGTGAGCTCACTTTAGATTTATCAATCCATGCACAGGTAGATAATATAAGACGTGATGCAATTCGATTAAATCATACTGCAACTCATTTGTTGCATGCTGCTTTAAAAAAAATTGTAGGACAACATGTTCAACAACGAGGGTCTTTAGTCGATGCTGAACGCGCACGTTTTGACTTTTCTCATTTTGAGCCATTGACTCCTCAACAAATCCAGCAAATTGAAGAAATAGTTAATGCACAGATTCGAGCCAATAATGAAGTAATAACTCAAATAATGGACATTGACTCAGCCAGGCAAAGTGGGGCTGTTGCTTTATTCGGGGAAAAATACTCCGATGCGGTACGGGTATTATCCATGGGTGACTTTTCCAAGGAGCTTTGCGGAGGAACTCATGCACGGCGCACTGGTGATATAGGTCTTTTTAAAATCATAGCAGAATATGGTATTGCCAGCGGTATCAGACGGATCGAGATGGTCACGGGTCGTTATGCATTAGCCTGGGTCAATGAACAACTGGGATGTATGAATAATCTGGCAGCTACTCTTAAAACAACACCTAATAATCTACAGGAAAAAATTTCCCAATTACTGCTTGATAATAAAAATCAAGAAAAAATGATTGCAAAACTTTTAAGTGAAAAAGCGCAAAAATCTGGAGCAGATATTCTGGGTGAGGTGGAACAGATTAAGGGTATTAATTTATTGATTAAGCAGTTAGAGGGTATGGATAGTCAAACCCTGCGCCACACTATGGATCAATTAAAATCAAGAATTGATTCAGCGGTGATAATATTGTTTACTCTTGAACAGAATAAAATGAATGTCATTGCCGGGGTAAGTAAAAATATTATTGGTAAAGCACCAAGTGCAGCTCAATTAGTAAGGCATCTTTGCGGTAAAGGAGGAGGTCGAGAGGATATGGCTCAAGGTGGTGGGGTTGTTCCTGAAGATTTGAACACTAAGATCAAAGAAATAAAGGAAATGATTGACAATTTTTAATATTACCAGATTACTCTTTGAGATTGCTGAAAAGCAAATTGTTTGTGAATTTGCTATAATATAAGCACTGGTTCACTAATGAGCACTATTATGAATGACTTACTGAATTTAATCGCAGTGATAGTGGTTTTTGGTGTAGGCCTATGGTTAATTAATGTTTTTATACCTATGCCTGGGACTATTAAAAGTCTTTTAAATGTTTTGGTTTTGATTATTTTAATCATTTATATTTTGCAGTTTTTTGGGGTAATAAAAACAATATTGCCAGTGATTAAAATTTTAAAGTGATCTTTTCTCCCTCAAATTAATCAGGAACGGCCTTATTCTATTAGGCCGTTTTGCATTACAAAATCAAGATCTTATCGTGGAACATAAGTTTCAGCTCGAGTAAAACTTGAGACGAATTCAATTTACAAAATACTTTAATGTAACTGGAAAAATTTAGATTTTTATTTCATTGAGAATAATTGAATTAATTTTGATCCCATGATACTTTGTTCAAAATTTAATCGGAGACTTTTTTATGCCACCACCCTATAGCACCCATGTGATTGTCAATGTGTTTCGCTGTATTGCCCAATTAGTATCACAAAACCCAGAGCTATTAAATCGAGTAGGAGTATTCCGACTGGCTGGCTCAAGAGAAGAAGTAGAAAAATTGCTTGAGCAAGTCATTGATAAGAATTTTAGTGTGGAGAATTTGGCGGATTATATTTTAGAGGATGGCCAAATAAATAATTTACATCTGAATAATGTTTTAGGAATGTTGCCTTTAGTTCTTAAAGAAAGTGTATTGTTGAAGACCAAAGATCCATTGCTCAACCATTTTATGACAGAATTAAAAAATCTATTGGGTTCTGAGAATAATGTTGAAAATACAGACGCAATAGTGCAATTGCTGGATAAGTTTATTGATTCTTTATTGCTTTCAAAAATACTTGATCATCAACGTGTTGGAGAAATTCTTTATCACTATTGTTACTTGATGCACACAGCAGGAGGTTTTCATGAAACCAATCTAATGACGTGGGAAAATCTTGCTATTATTATGGCTCCTCATTTCACTAATGAGTTTGGTTTATATCCTGCAGAAGACTTGTTGGGATTAATACAATTTACTAATCAGTTGAAACCTATCCTCGAATGTTTTATTGCGCATCCTGATAGCGGAATTCCATTTAAAGAAAGACATGCCGATAAGTTAGAGCACTTGGCTAATACTCGACACACTATCATTGAAAAATTAACGTATATGGGAAGTGAGTCCAGAAGAATAGTTGTGGCTCCTATGAAAAGTTTGATGCTGCAAGCGTCTATGTTGAGAGCTCAGATTGATGCTGTAAAAACTCAATTGAAGGATTCCTCTCTTAAAAAGAAGAACAAAAAGGAATTAAATAGACATTTAGAGGAATTAACAGAAGAATTAGAAAAGCTGAATATCGACATTTCTGAATTAACAAGCAAAATTAAAAAAATGAATCATGGTCATGCGAAAATAAAAGATGAAATTAGAGTAATATCGCGCTCTGAGGATGCTGTAAGTACTCATCCTACCCAGCAGTCAGATGCATTATCAAGCAGCAGTAGCTCAGTTAGAGTTCAGTTAGGAATTTTTGGTAACAATGGTGCTTCATCTGCTTATTTGACAGCGGAACGGGAAGAAGGCGAAGTTGATGAAAATGATTACAGTAGCCTAGATAGTGCAAAGCTGACTTAAATCAGTGATTTTTCATTGATATCTCTTGGGTTACGTGTAGCCTGAGAGATTTATTGAGGCTTGGGTTCTGATTCTTCAGATATCCAATCCGGCCATGATGGATTTTCCTAATTAGCAAGTGCAAAAGAACCTAAATCACTAGAAGTATTAACCCAATTGACTAGATTATCAACAAAAATACGAATCAATCGTTCATCGGTACGTTTCTTAAGAAAATGACAATAAAAATCAATGCTGGGAGTATAATCTGATAGTTCAAGAGGAAATAGATTTGGATTCAATAAGCGTTCATTAATCATACTCCAAGCCATACCCTGTTCGACAAGAGCAATGTTATTATAAATGATATTGGCTTCGGCTCTTATTTTAAGAGTCAACTTTTGTTTTTCAGCTTCTTTATCAATAATGCGGCGTAATATAAAGCTTTTTTCCATAAGCACCGCATCAAATTCAGCTAATTCAGCAAGGGATAGTTTTTCTTTAATTTTTGCCAGAGGATGTGATATCCCAACAATAGGGATAAGCCTTTCTCGCCACAAAGGTACAGACTTAATTTCAGCAGAATTATTCATGAACGGTGAGATAATCAGATCATAAGCACCTTCACCTAAACCAAGAGCTAAATCTTTGTCAGCAATCAGCTTCGTATTAATAAAATAGTTCAAATCCAGTGAGTTCATATGGATTATCAGGGGAGGAATAATAGTTTGCGCAATGTATACTGTGGTACCAATATTAAGCAGTAACTGAGGCTTTTTTTTATCTGTACCGGTATTGCTAATTAATTCATCACTCAGATAAACCATCTGTCGAACATAAGGCAATAATTGTTTTCCTTTTTCAGTTAGCTCAGTTCTTAATCCTGAAGAAATAAAAAGTTGAGTTTTCCACGCCGACTCAAGTTTTCTGATTCTTTTACTTAAAGCAGGTTGAGTAATATGCAATTTTTTGGCTGCTAAAGAGATAGAGTGGAGTTCAACAACTGCAAGAAAAGATTGCAAGTCGGCAATATTCATTATTTTAAAACCAATCATAATATTACTTAAATTAATACTAGGATAGTTTTTGTCATTATACAAAAGCCTATAACTGTGGGATATCACTTATAAAAACAAATTATTGTAATCTAATTACGCGATAATATTATCTATATTTTTCCCATTCTTTTATAAATGAAAAAAGGAATTTTTGTAATAATGGCCATGATCACTCTCCAGAAACCGGGATAGTAAAAGAATCTTTTTTTATGATTTATTTTTTTCCAGCATGCTTTTGCACAGTCATGTGGTTGAGCCGCATAAAAAATTCCTGGTAGTCCATAAGTTTGTCTAGTATCAATGTATCCAAGACGAGCGATTAAGATATGTTGATGTGGAGTTGCCTTTTGTTGCAAGCCTTCGAGAAATAGTTCAATTGCTGCTTTACTGGCGCCATAAAGACTATTTTTGGCGCGGCCACGACAGGCGGCAACAGAGCTTAAATAAACGATATGATGCTTTTCTTGTTTGGCTTGTAAATAGGTATTAATCAAGATCGCAGTAGATGTGATATTGGTATTAATTAAATGTTTAATCGATTGCAGATTCAAGTGGTCATTGTCGGTAAAATCACTATGCGCAATAAATAAATCTAACTCTCTTTCTCCAGTTTTTAAAATGGTAAGTAATTGCTTTTCAGGTTCGGACAAATTGATAGATATTGTTTCACAAGGGACTTTATATCGCAATTGAATGTCTTTTGAGATCAAGGTTAATTGTTCGGGATTCCGTGCAATCAAACATAAATGGTTACCGGCTTGCGCGGCAAGATGTGCGAATTGTTCTGCAATAACTGAAGTGGCTCCTATAACAACCCATTTTCTCTGTATCATTTTATGATTCCTAGACGTATGGCAAGATCAGAGCGCATGGGGCATTGATATTTTGTCAGTACTTGAGAAAATTTCGATTGATTTTCATACATTCTAGAATATTGCTCTGGACTTAGTAATAAATCTTTAGCCAAATAAATTCGCCCGTTATTTTCTACAATGAATTGATTCATGGAGCTTATAGCTTTTTGAGCTTGGGAATTATTAATAAAATCAATAGCCAGGGTAAATCCAGGTCGACAAAAGGAAAGCAAACCCACTCCAGGTTGCGTAAATAATTTGAGGACAGTAAGGGTTGGGGTAGCATTATGAACCCTAATAATCTCCACTATGTGATTAATAATTTGTATTGCACTGTCTTGATCAAATACAGCTTGAAACTGGATGAGTCCTCTGGGTCCGTAGAGCCGGTTCCAATGGGATATTTTATCCAGAGGGTTGTTGTATTGAGTGAGATTCATCAATTGATTTTCTTTTTTTCTGGAATAAAAATAGTGATTAAATAATTTCATGTTCCATTTTTTGATAAGGCCAAATGGTAATTGAGGCAGGTTATAAATTGTTAATTTTTTATTAGAAAAGGTTGGTGATTCACAATAATTTGCTGTTGACAAAATGGCTCGGGGTTCTGAGTATAATAAGTCTAGCCAGGCTACTTGATAATCTTGTTGAAGACCGTAGCTCCCCATTTCTTCAATTAATGCATGGATGGATGCAAATGGTTTATTTTGTACCGCTAGAAGGCGTGGTGCTTTTTTAAGACGAATAGCGACTTGTGTAATAATGCCTGTTAAACCTAAACCTGCGATAGTTGCGGAAAATAAATCAGTGTTTTTCTCGCGGCTACAATGCATGATCCGATCGCCAATCAATAAATCAAACCAGGAAATATGATGGCCAAAACTTCCCGCAGAATGATTATTTTTACCATGTACATCATGGGCTATGCCTCCAGCTACAGTGGCAAATACTGTGCCAGGAAGTACAGGAGGAATGAATTCATCATGCAGTAAAAACAGATCCCTGAATGGTGTTCCACCCTGACATACCACGATACCAGTTTCGACATCAAAATCAATGAAATGATTAAATCGACTTGTATCAATTACTAAACCATCTTGATTTAGGCAGCTATCACTGTAACTTAAGCCTGTGCCTCTAGTTAGCATGTTTGTAGGCTGATTTTGTGCAATATAGTGAATAAGTTCTTTCTCTGTATCAGGTCTTATGCAATAGGACTCACTATATATTGCGCGGGTAAAATTAGTTAATATGATTTTTTTGCTGCGCATATCAGAATTTTTTTTTAAAAATAGATAGTTGAGTGTCGCATGATTTTTTTATTATGGAAACAGGATCAAAGGTTATACGCTGTCTATAATTAAATCAAATCTCATTTGAAGGTATTCTAATGAACAAAATATTCAATCTTGTCAGCATAAGCTGTTTTTTCTTCTTTTCCTTCATAGCATTTGCAGCAGATATTCCTAACCTGGATGAAGGCACAGATAAGTTAAATATGGAAGAATGTGTTGGGGAAAATTATCAGCAATGCCTGGATGATGTTTGTTTAACCTCTGAGGAAATAGATTGTAATTCCAATTGCCAAAGTTTAGCTGAAGATAAATGCGAACAACAAGCAGTAGATTAAGTGAATGACTCCCAAAACACTTCTTTGATTGAAAAGGCTAAATTACCCTCAAGAAATATTTTAAAACTTAAAGTATAAGAATTATTAGCATAATGGTTCCATTGCTTTTATCAGGATAAACTTTATTAAGATAAGGTAATCAATAAAGTCTTGAGGTTTTTTATGTCAATACTTTGACAGAGTCACATTCAATGAGTTAATCAAAGTTGGATTATTAGATTAACCATTTGATTTATCATTATATTTTTTGAATGGCATAAGCTTTGCATAAATATAATTATTCTTTGATTGTTATTCATTTAGGAATTTGATTTTAAACTAATCAACACTTCAACTTTAAAAAAGATTGAAAATCTGGTTGAGATGCAAATGGATTGCTTATGACTGAGAAAGACGTGTTATCACAAGAAGAGATCGATGCATTACTGGATTCAGTGGATGAGTCAATTGATGATGAAACGAGTGATGAAGCGGTGGACTCAGCAGAGCAGCCAGCTCGTAAAAAATCAGAAGATACTGCTAACCAGGAAGTAAACTCCTCTTTTGATTTTGACAAAAAAGCGGCAGACGATGGTGTCAAAACACTTAACTTTACTGGACAAGAGCGTATTGTTAAAGGGCAGCTTCCGGTATTAGACAAAATCTATGATAGGGCTGTTCGTCTGTTTGCAGCAGATATTTATCATTTAACTGCTAGAGATTTTGAAATCAAACAAGACCCTCTACATATTACAAAGCATAAGGAGTTTATGCAGAGTTTACCTAACCCTAGCCTGATAAGTATCTATAAATTCAAGCCTCTTCGCGGTAAAGGAATTATTCTGTTTGATAGTACCTTTGTATATGACTTAGTCGATTATTATTTTGGCGGAAATAGCCAGTTTGGCGCGCAAAAGGATAAAACTGATTTTACTGCTACTGAACTTCGTGTTATGGAAGTCGTAACTAAAAAACTGGTAGCTAATTTAATGCATGCCTGGGAACCCATAATTCAACTGGATGTAACAAAATTCAATGACGAAACAAATCCCCAGTTAGTGAATATTGCCGAGCCAGAAGAAATGTTGCTTGTGGCACGGTTCATATTAAATTTTGGCAAGGAAACCGGAGCTTTTTACTTCATATTACCTTACTCTATGCTTGAGCCCATCAAGCAACAATTGGAGTTGGGGGCATCAAGACCAGATGATGAAATCGATCCTAATTGGATTAACTCTCTGAAAGAAGAGCTCATGGACGTTGAATTGACGGTAAGTGCTTCAATGGCTGAAACCGTGAGTACTTTAGGACAAGTAATGTCCTGGAAAGTAGGAGATTTCGTACCTTTGGAAATGAATGAAGAAGTAACCTTGGACATAGAGGGAACACCAAGCTTTACTGCGACCTTAGGTAGTGCAAATGAAAAACGAGCTTTGAAAATAATTAAAACAATACGTTATTAGGGGACAAGGATGACTCAAGTGAACGAAACCACTATGGAGCAATTAAATCAAGGGAATCCAATTAATCCAGATACTGGCAATGAAAAATTGGAATTAATTTTAGATATCCCTGTCTCAGTGACAGTAGAAATCGGTCGCACCAAAATGACGATTCGTAATTTACTTCAACTAAATCAGGGAGGCATAGTAGCACTTGATCGCTTAGCTGGTGATCCCCTTGATGTGCTAGTCAATGGTACTTTAGTAGCTCATGGTGAAGTTGTAGTAGTTAACGATAAATTTGGTGTCAGATTAACTGATATTGTTAGCAAGGCTGAACGAATAAAACGTCTCAAATGAAAAATAAAGTACTCTATTTGACATTTTTGAGCCTTTCTCTAATCAGTACGGTTGTTTGGTCATCTTCTTTAAGCTCAAACGCGATCAGCCATGGCGAACTGATACGAATCATTTCAGGGCTCCTGTTTGTTTTATTCATTATTATTTTTTTATCTTGGATAGTGAAACGTATGCATAAAGTAAGTATTACTTCATCTAAAGGATTTCAAACTGTAGCAAGTATGATGTTAGGTCCAAAGGAAAGAGTTGTATTGCTGAAAACTGGGGACAGGTATTTATTAGTAGGCGTGAGTTCCAATTCTATTAATCTCCTATGTGATTTTGGTAATCAACTTCCTGAGGGGTTTGATGCTGATCATAAATCGTCTTTTGCCGATGTGCTGAAATCAGCGATAGGAAAATCATAAATGAAAAGTAAAAGTTGGTTATTGATTCTTATAGTATTTTTCTTATTACCTATTACAGGTCATACAGACCCTTTATCTTTTCCTGTTGTCACAATGCAGCCCGGAGTTAATGGTTCACAATCTTATAGTATCAATCTGCAAATTTTAATTTTTATGACTTTATTGACTGTTTTGCCAGGTTTGCTGATGGCAATGACGTCATTTACAAGGATAATTATTGTACTGTCAATTTTACGGCAGGCAATAGGGATGGCCCAGACGCCTACCAATCAAATATTAATAGGCATTGCTTTGTTTATGACTTATTTTGTTATGTCACCTGTATTCAACAAAATCAATGAAACGGCAATACAACCCTATATGAATGAAAAGATTGATTTCTCTCTGGCATTATCTAATGCACAAAAGCCGCTTCGCCAGTTTATGCTAAATCAAACGAGAAAAAATGATTTGTCTCTCTTTGAGAAATTTGCTCAAAATGTACCAAAAACTGTAGATGAAATTCCTATGAGTGTTCTCATCCCGGCGTTCATCACTAGCGAGTTAAAAACCGCATTTCAGATAGGATTTATACTATTTTTACCCTTTTTAATTATTGATCTTGTTGTATCCAGCGTTTTGATGGCTATGGGTATGATGATGCTTTCACCCTTGATTATTTCATTGCCTTTTAAAATCATGTTGTTTGTGATGGTCGATGGATGGACCTTGGTATTGGGTTCACTTGCGTCAAGTTTTGCCATTGCCTAGGAGGCTATATGACCCCAGAATCAGTTGTTTCATTGTTTAGTGACAGTATTTATATCATTTTGTTATTACTGGCAGTGTTGATATTACCAGGATTAATTGTTGGACTAATCATATCGATGTTTCAGGCTGCGACCCAAATCAACGAGACCAGTTTAAGTTTTATACCTAAATTATTTGTTACTTTTTTGGCTCTAATATTAGCAGGGCCTTGGTTATTAAAAACATTGATAAATTATACAGATACTCTGATAAGCAATATTCCTTATTTGATTGGATAGAAAAATGAATCTTGATTATCAAACTATGATTCGCTTAATGAGTCAATTTATTTGGCCCATGGTGCGTATTGGCGGTTTGATGCTTACGGTGCCAGTTTTATCTTCAGCACTGTTACCGGCACGAATTAAAATTCTCTTTGTTTTTGCTTTAAGCTGTGTGTGTTTTGTCTATGTGCCTCACGACTTGTCTTTCGATAATTTTAATGGTCTTTATCTTGTCTATCTCGTACAGGAATTGTTATTGGGCTTGCTAATGGGATTTGTTTTACAAATAGTATTTCAAGTATTCATTCTTGGTGGACAAATTATCTCAATGCAGGCTGGTTTGGGATTTGCTGTGATGGTTGATCCCACCAGCAACGCCAGTGTTCCTTTAGTAAGCCAATTCTATTTAATGATGACGACATTAATATTTTTAGCATTGAATGGCCATTTAGCTGTTCTCGAAACTTTAATAGAGAGTTTCAGAGTAATGCCAATCGGTAAATCTTCTCTGGATCCATCGATTGTCTGGAATCTGATTATGTTTTCAGGGTGGATGTTTAAAGAAGCGGTATTGATTTCAATACCAGCAATTTTATCTTTGCTTATTGTAAGTTTGTCTTTTGGAATCATAACGCGAGTTGCTCCGCAATTAAATCTTTTTTCTTTAGGTTTTCCAATTACATTATTGATGGGTTTTGTCATCATAAAAATAGGTTTACCTACTGTCGGGACAGAAATGGTAGAGAGTATTAAGCATGGAATCCAGTTTATAACAGGAATATTGCGCTGATGGCTGATGAAGAACAATCACAAGAAAAAACGGAACAACCCTCTTCGAGGCGATTAAAGGAATCACGAAAAAAAGGGCAGGTTGCACGTTCCAAGGATTTTAATGCAACGGTCATTTTATTATTTACCGGACTTGGTTTTTTTATTTTTGGGAAGCAATTTTCACTTCAAGTCGCTATTATAATGCAAAAGGCATTTGATTTTGATCAAGATATTCTTGTTACCGGGAATAACACATTGGAAAGTTTGTTTCAGCTAACAAAAGCTGGGCTTTGGTCTGTTGTTCCTCTGTTGGCCGTTATTTTTATTTTATCTTTACTAGCGCCATTACTGATGGGAGGATGGGTTTTTAGCGGACAGTCTATACAGCCAAAATTTTCCCGATTAAACGTACTTAAAGGTTTTAAGCGCATGATTTCTCTAAAAGGATTTGTTGAGATGCTTAAGGCTTTTTTAAAATTTGTTTTGGTAGCAAGCGCATCTATTATAGTGCTTAGATCGCAAGTTCCATTGTTGCTTGAACTGGGTAAAGCACCATTAGAAACAGCAATCACTAGTGGAGTAATGATTCTTTTAAAATCTTTTGTATTGATTTCCGCAAGTTTGATATTAATTGCGGCAATAGATGTTCCATTCCAATTATATGAACATAGTAAATCCATTAAGATGACTAAGCAGGAATTAAAAGATGAATACAAAGAGACAGAAGGAAAACCAGAGGTAAAAAGCGCTATACGCCGTGCACAGCAGGAGATTGCAAGGCGACGGATGATGAGCGAAGTACCGAAAGCCGACGTCATATTGACCAATCCTACTCATTATGCAGTTGCTCTTAGTTATCAAAAGAAAGGAAAAAAGGCACCAGTGGTGATTGCCAAAGGCAAAAACCTGGTTGCTTTTCAGATATCCAAAGTTGCTAAAGAGCATAAGATTCCTATCATTTCAGTTCCATCATTGGCTCGAGCTATTTATTTTTCAACCAGACTGAATGCAGAAATTCCTAGAGGATTATATGTTGCTGTGGCTCAGGTGTTAGCCTACATTTTTCAGCTACGTGACAAGCAACGATATGATTATAAGCCTGAAATTTTACAAAATGTACCTATTCCACCTGAATTGGCTCGCGAAGCAGAGGAGGATATTGAATGAATAATGTGATGAATTATATAGAATATTGGATGCGCCAAGGGTTTGGTACTCCGTTGATACTGATTGTTATGATAAGCATGATGATGTTGCCTCTACCTCCTTTCCTCTTGGATATATTTTTTACTTTTAATATTGCTCTTTCTTTGGTTGTTTTATTGGCAGTTATTTATAGTGAAAGACCCTTGGATTTTGCTGTGTTTCCGACAGTGATACTTGTGGCAACTTTGTTAAGATTGGCTCTCAATGTAGCTTCTACACGAGTAGTCTTACTCAATGGTCATAATGGTACCGATGCCGCCGGTCAGGTCATAAAATCTTTTGGTGAAGTGGTGATTGGCGGTAATTACACGGTAGGTATAGTGGTATTTATTATCCTTGTCGTTATTAACTTTGTTGTAGTGACTAAAGGTGCTGGCCGTGTATCTGAAGTAAGTGCGCGATTTACTTTAGATGCTTTACCCGGAAAGCAAATGGCTATAGACGCCGATCTCAATGCGGGTCTAATCAATCAGGAACAGGCAATCAAGCGTCGAACAGAAGTAGCTCAGGAAGCTGATTTTTACGGTTCAATGGATGGTGCCAGTAAATTCGTCCGAGGTGATGCTATAGCTGGAATTTTGGTTTTGATCATCAACATTGTAGGTGGATTGATAATAGGTGTTTTTCAATACAATATGAATTTGAGTGACGCCGTCCATAATTATATTTTATTGACAGTTGGAGATGGTTTAGTCGCCCAAGTTCCTTCACTCTTGTTGTCTACTGCAGCAGCAATCATTGTGACCAGAGTTTCAAGTGCCCAAAATATGGGACAGGCTGTAATCTCTCAAGTGTTTGCAAAACCAAGATCACTTGTCATTGCAGCAGCCATTATTGGTCTAATAGGAATAATTCCTGGTATGCCGCATATTGCATTTATTTTATTGTCGGGCGGATTAGCCGGGATTGCCTATTTATTTATCAAGCAGGAAAAGGTTAGGCGCGAGAAGCAGGATACAGAGCAAAATGAATTCTCACAAGTCAGTGACTCTAAAGTGAGTGAATTATCATGGGATGATGTTAATCCTGTGGATGTAATTGGTTTGGAAGTAGGTTATCGATTGATCCCCATGGTTGATAATGCCCAGGGAGGAATTTTACTTTCGCGAATTAAAGGCGTTCGAAAGAAAATATCGCAAGAGTTGGGGTTCTTAATTCCATCTGTCCATGTTCGCGATAACTTGGATTTAAAGCCTAATCACTACAGATTGAGTTTGGCAGGAGTGATTATGGGTGAATCAATGATTCATCCCGATAAATGGCTAGCAATAAATCCCGGACAGGTATTTGGTGATTTAGAGGGAATTCCAACAAGAGATCCTGCTTTTGGAATGGATGCTGTATGGATTAGTGAAAGCCAAAAGGAGCAAGCGCACACTTTAGGTTATACAGTAGTTGATGCATCAACAGTAGTTGCTACTCATTTGAGCATGATCTTGGAACAAAACAGTCAGCAATTACTTGGCTATGAGGAGACACAGCAACTATTGGATAAATTGTCTCTAAGTTCCCCTAAACTGGTTAAAGAGCTTGTACCGGATGGGCTTTCTTTAGGTATGGTTAGCAAAGTATTGCAGGGATTATTATCAGAACATATTCCATTAACAGACATACGAACTATAGTCGAAACTTTGGCAGAATACGCGTCAAAATCTAAAGATACTGAATATTTGATCAGTCAAGTAAGAATTGCCTTATCACGATTGATAACTCAGAAAATCAGTGGTTTAAATGAAGAGTTGCCTATTATCACGTTAAAACCAGAGCTGGAACAATTGTTGCACAGTACTATACAAAACAGTGGGCATGGCGGAATTAGCTTTGAACCAGGAATGGCGGATAAAATCCAACAGGCGCTAGTCCAGTTTGCTGCGCAACAGCAGGCAAAACAAGAAAGTTCGGTTTTAGTAGTTCAACCAAGCATACGAACCGTTTTGGCACGATTTGTGCGTACAATATCCAATGACTTTCATGTTTTGTCTTATCAGGAAATACCTGATAACAAACAAATAAGAATAATAGGAACTGTAGGTTAGTTTCAAAAGTTGCACAGGTGTGTTGAAGGCAGGAGGCATTATGAAATTAAAACGCTTTGTCGCTGCAGATACTCGCAGTGCCATGCAGCAAATAAAGGCTACATTTGGCCCTGATGCCGTTATTTTGTCAAGCCATAATACAAAAGATGGCGTTGAAATAGTTGCTGCTATTGATTTTGACGAAACAGTGATATCAACTCAAACTGCTGTAGCCATAGCAGAGCCCCCAAGTAGAACAGAAAAATATTCTGTACAAACACCATTAGACGATATGCGTCAAGAAATTTTGACTTTGAGAGGAATGCTCGAAGCACAATTACGAGGAAATATTGGCATTCATGAGCCTTTACATACGGTTATGCTGCAAAAACTTTTATATTTAGGTGTTAGTCCTGATACAGCGACAATTTGGGCTCGCTCAGTAAAGCCCGATTTGAATCAACAAAGAGCCTGGCAATTCATTTTGTCACAGGTGACAGAACAATTGCCAATTCGTGATTCTAATAGAATAGAAGAAGGTGGTGTCTATGCGTTTGTTGGCCCAACTGGTGTTGGTAAAACGACAACCTTAGCTAAAATTGCGGCACGCTTTGCTTTACGTTTTGGTGCTGATAAGTTGGGTTTGGTTACTATGGATACCTACCGAATAGCGGCACAGGAACAACTAGTCCTCTATGGAAAAATTTTGGGAGTTAAGGTTTGTATCGCTCAGGATGAAGTCTCTTTGGCAAGAGTATTGCGTCAATTAAATGACAAAAAATTAATTTTGATTGATACAGCTGGGATGAATCCTGCTGATGAACGTGTAACCAAACAAATGATTGTTTTAAGCAATTATCTGCAATCCATAGAAAAAGTATTGGTATTACCTGCTACCAGCCATTACCAGGTATTAATCGATGCGATTAAACGTTACCAGGCAAATCATGTGGATCAGTGCATTATTACGAAACTGGATGAATCTCTTGCAATAGGTGGGGCCATAAGTGCTGTTATTGAATCCAATTTAGCCGTGGGTTATTTAACCGATGGACAACGGGTTCCAGAAGATATCAAAATTGCTACGCGTCACCAACTTGTTGAGTTATTTGCTCAACAAGAGCTTCAGTTATTTCATCAAGAAAGGGACATCAGCAAAGTAAATCCCAATGTTAGGAGAGCGAATTATGTCGAAACTTAGCAAAGGTATAAAAGATCAGGCTTCTGGCCTCAGAAATTTGTCCCGAAACAAACCTGTTAAAGTGATTGCTGTTTCCGCAGGAAAAGGTGGTGTAGGTAAAAGCAATATCTCGGTCAACTTAGCTATAGCGTTATCTCAGCTAAATTATAGCGTTATGCTTCTGGATGCCGATTTAGGCCTGGCGAATGTGGATATTATGTTGGGGTTGCACACCAAATACAATTTATCTCATGTTCTTCAGGGCATCTGTCATTTAAGTGATATTATTTTACATGGTCCTGCTGGTATAAGAGTTATTCCCGCTGCTTCCGGAACAGAGTTTATGACGCAACTGAGTCCTGCAGAGCATGCAGGAATTATTGATTCATTTAATGAACTAACTGATGATTTGGATTATATGATTATCGACACTGCGGCAGGGATTTCCGAGACCGTGTTGAGTTTTACCCGTTCATCACAAGAGTTGATTGTTGTTGTTTGTGATGAACCTACCTCTTTGACCGATGCTTATGCACTAATTAAAGTGATGAGTAAACGTTATGAGTGGACGCATTTTCATGTTCTGGCTAATATGGTTAGAAATATTAAGGATGGTCGTGATTTGTTTAATAAACTGTTTCGTGTTTCAGAACAGTTTCTGGATGTGCAATTAGATTATCTGGGCGCAATTCCATTTGATGAAAACATTCATAAATCAGTAAAAAAACAAAATCCTATTTTAATTGCTTATCCCGATTCACCTGCTGCTCTGGCTTTACTAGAGTTAGCTGAAACGGTGAGTAATTGGTCATTTAAACCGTCTTTAGGTGGAAACACCAGTTTCTTTTTGGAGCGTTTGGTTGCAGGACAATTTTAAATTATTCGCTATACTTAAAATTAGCTGTACTCTGTTTGTTTTAGATTTACCAAATTACTAATAATTACAATCTGCTGTTATGGTAAGGAGAGTATCGTGGATGCTTTGGCTGCATACAGCAAAGTAAATCAACAAACCCAGGAAGCTCTGGTAAAAAATCATGCCACATTGGTAAAGCGCATTGCACATCATTTGCTCGGACGATTACCGCAGAGTGTACAACTGGATGACTTAATACAATCAGGAATGCTTGGCTTGCTTGAAGCAGCAAGGCATTATGATTCATCTAAAGGGGCGTCCTTTGAAACTTATGCTGGGATACGTATCAGGGGACATATGCTTGATGAAGTGAGACGTAACGATTGGGTGCCTCGTTCTGTATATCGCAACTCCAGAATGATTGCTGATGCTGTGCGCATTTTAGAGCATAAGATTGGGCGTGAGGCTAAGGATAATGAAATTGCCGAAGAGCTGGGTGTGTCATTAGATGAGTATCATGACATGTTGCAAGATTCCATTAGTAGTCATTTATATGGTTTTGACGATTTGGGAGTAACTGATGATATCTTATTTGATCATGAGGGGAATGGCTCAACCGAACCGCACAGGAATGTTATGCGTAGTGATATGATGAATCAACTAACTCAAGTGATTGATAGCCTTCCTCGTAAAGAACGGTTGGTGCTTTCCTTGTATTATGAGCAGGATTTGAATTTGAAGGAAATTGGGGAAATACTGGAGGTTAGTGAGTCTCGAATTTCACAGATTCTAAGCCAAGCAACGCTCCGCATTAGATCAAGATTACCGGAATAAAAGATAAGTATGGACGCTTTGACTTTAATAGGATTATTGACAGGTTTTCTCGCCATTATCGTAGGCCAAATGTTTGAGGGGGGCGATTTAAATTCCTTACTTAATTTTCCGGCCTTACTGATTGTCATGGGTGGAACTTTGGGAGCTGTTATGGTGCAAACTCCTTTAGCCACTTTTAAAAGAGCATTTAGAATATTGCCTTGGGTAGTGAAACCTCCTCATCATAATTTTGAAGAATGCCGTGCGACTCTCATAGAGTTATCTAGAAAAGCTCGCCAGCTTGGTCTTCTTTCTTTGGAGGATCGTTTGGATGTTGAAACCAATCCTTTAATTTATAAGGGGTTGGAACTACTGGTCACTGGAGTGGACAAACTTACCATAAGACAAGTTTTAGAATCAGAAATAGATCGAACGGAACATCAGGATTTACGCGCTGCGTATGTTTTTGAAAGTATGGGCGGGTACAGTCCTACTATAGGAATTTTAGGTGCAGTGCTGGGTTTAATTCAAGTCATGAGGAACCTCGCTGATCCCAGTCAACTGGGTTTAGGTATTGCTGTTGCTTTTGTTGCGACAATTTATGGTGTTGGGTTGGCGAATCTGATTTTTTTACCTGTTGCTAATAAATTAAAAAGTTGTATTTCTCATAGAGTACATTTTGATGAAATGGTTGTTGAAGGCCTGGTCGCTATGGCGAGTGGGGAGAGTCCCAATATGCTGCAGTTAAAATTAAACAACTATGGGCAACACAAGCAAGATGAAATCAAAGCACAAGAAAGATGAAGAGCATCAGGATAATCATAGATGGGTCGTATCTTACGCTGATTTTATTACTTTATTATTTGCTTTTTTTGTTGTGATGTATGCGATTTCTTCGGTTAATGACTCAAAATATAAATCTCTTTCTGAGGGGATGAAATCGGCTTTTAATCAAAAAGATCAAAATAAAGCGACTCAATCAACAGATAACCTAAAAGATGGCCCTGAAGAAAAGAAGACTAAAGGAACTTTTAAAGATGGTTTGGACGATCTGAATAAATCTCTTTCTGAACTGGAAGACGGTGATTTCAAGTTAAACAGACAAGAAGGATGGGTTGAGATAGATATAAAGGCAGGGTCATTATTTGATTCTGGAAGCGCCGATATTAAACCAGAAGCGTTAATCAAATTAATGAAGCTAGCAGAGAAAATTAAGAATCTTCATTTTCCAGTGGTTGTTGAAGGATATACTGATAATGTGCCTATTGAAACGCCCCAATACCCTTCCAATTGGGAATTATCAGCTGCAAGAGCGGCAACTGTTGGTCGAATTTTAAATGGTTTTGGAATTGCCAATCATCGTATTTTGGTTACGGGGTACGGTGATCAGTATCCAATAACTGATAATGATACAGAAGCTGGGAGAAGCCAAAATCGAAGAGTGAATATTATTATTACTAAAAATAGAAAAGTGGACAGAATTCTCAATCCTGATTTAAGCAGAGTACATTTTACTGTTATAAGAAATACAAACTCAGTAGAATTTAATAAAAAAGATATTGAAATTAAGGATAAAAAATGACACATATCATTCTGTATTTGAATGCGATAATTTTTGTACTCTTGGGTAATTATTTATTAAATCAACGAAAAAATATCAATAAATTGCAGGACAAAATAGATTCATTGGAAAAATTGACTAGCCAAATAATAAAAGATCATCCTATGTTAATTAATGCGGATTTATTATTTGCGAAACAACTTAATGACATTAATCAACAATTAATTAGTATTGAGACTCAATTACAAGAATTGGAAAACATAAGACATAACGATGGCAGTTATCAACATGCCTTGAGAATCCTGGAAATGGGTGGTACTCGTGAGGAAATTGTTAGTAGTTGTCATTTATCAAATGCTGAAGCAGAGTTATTAATGAATCTTCAAGCTTATAGAACAGCATTAAAACATCAGAATTAGTATAGATAGAATCTTGCTTTCGCTGTAAAATCTCTGTTTTTCTTTATACAAAGAGACACTGATGCTGGAAGTGAATCAAATTAATTTAAGTTTAATCGATCTTAATGAGCGCATAGAATCGCTTAGGGGGTATCTTTGACTTCGACAGTAAACGTGAGCGCCTGGAAGAAGTAATTCGTGAATTAGAGTCATCCAATGTATGGGACAATCCGGAACAGGCTCAGGCATTGGGACGTGAAAGAACTCAGCTGGAAACTATAGTCCACTCATTAAGCCAATTAAGCCAATCGATTAGTGATCAGAGGGAACTGTTTGAATTGGCTCGAGAAGAAAATGATGAGCAAACCATCAATGACATTGGTGAGGAATTAAAGTCAATTGAGCAACAAGTTGCCAGTTTGGAATTTAGAAGAATGTTTTCTGGCAAAATGGACCACACCAATGCTTATCTTGACATTCAATCAGGTTCTGGTGGCACTGAAGCGCAAGATTGGGCTGAAATGTTATTACGTATGTATTTACGTTGGGGCGAACATCATGGATTTACCACCGAACTGATAGAATGCTCTCCTGGCGAAGTGGCAGGAATCAAAAGTGCAACCATTCATTTTACAGGTGAGTACGCATTTGGTTGGTTAAGAACCGAAACAGGTGTGCATCGTCTAGTGAGAAAATCACCATTTGATTCTGGCAACAGGAGACACACTTCGTTTGCAGCTGTCTTTGTCTCTCCTGAAATTGACGATGATATTGAAATTGAAATCAATCCGGCTGATTTGCGGATTGATACTTACAGAGCTTCCGGGGCTGGCGGGCAGCATGTTAACCGTACTGATTCTGCAGTAAGGATTACGCATATCCCTAGCGGGATAGTAGTTCAGTGTCAGAACGATCGAAGTCAGCATAAAAATAAAGACCAAGCAATGAAGCAATTGAGAGCGAAGCTTTATGAATTGGAAATGCAAAAGAAAAATGCAGAACAGCAAGCATTGGAGGCTAGCAAGTCTGATATTGGTTGGGGATCACAAATTCGTTCCTACGTATTAGACCAATCTCGTATAAAAGATTTGCGCACCGGTGTTGAAACCAGTAATACTCAGGCAGTATTGGATGGTTCATTAGATCAATTTATTGAAGCCAGTTTAAAGGCGGGAGTAGGGCAAGCATGAGTGAAGAACATTTACATTTAGATGAAAGTGAAGTTTATCATATTCGCAAGCAAAAATTAGCAGAATTGCGTACAGATGGGTTTAATTTCCCGAACAAGTTTCGCCGCGAACATCTAGCCGATGCTTTGCTAAAGCAATACTCCGAAACTGAGAAAGAAACATTAGAACAAAAGCATGTGAAAGTATCTGTCGCAGGCCGAATCGTTCTGAGAAGAATTATGGGTAAAGCCAGTTTTTTTCATATTCAGGATGTATCAGGTCGGATACAGGTTTATCTTCGTTCAAATGATCTTCCTGAAGTGTATGAACAGTTTAAACATTGGGATTTAGGGGATATTGTTGGTGTGCAGGGTGAGTTGTTTAAAACGAATACTGGTGAACTGACCATTAATGCAGAACATATTGAGTTGCTAACCAAATCTTTAAGGCCGCTTCCTGATAAATTTCATGGTTTGGCTGATCAGGAATTGAAATACCGTAAACGTTATGTTGACTTGATTGCAAATGAAGACAGCCGAAAAACTTTTTTAATACGTTCACATTTGATTAAAGCTTTCAGAGAGTTCATGGATGACAATCGTTTTCTGGAAGTAGAAACACCGATGATGCATCCAATTCCTGGAGGTGCTTTGGCCCGCCCTTTCGTAACTCATCACAATACATTGGATATGACCATGTATTTGAGAATAGCCCCCGAATTGTACTTAAAACGCTTGGTTGTTGGTGGTTTTGAGCGAGTATATGAAATTAACAGAAATTTTCGCAACGAAGGGATCTCTACTCGTCATAATCCAGAGTTCACAATGCTGGAGTTTTATCAGGCTTATGCTGATTACAATGATTTGATGAATTTCACTGAACAATTGTTTCATTACCTATGTGATAAGGTATTGGGTACTCGACAAATTGAATATCAAGGTCAGATCATTGATTTCAATAAACCTTTTGGACGGTTGAGCGTAAAAGAAGCGATATTAAAGTATCATCCTGATATGAAGGCACAGCAACTGGAAACAGTTGAGGGATGTAGAACACTTCTTAATGATTTAGGGTTGCCTTATAAAGAAACTGATGGTCTGGGCAAACTACAAATTATTCTTTTTGAAGAGACAGTAGAACATCAATTATTTCAGCCTACTTTTATTACTGAATATCCAACAGAAATATCTCCCTTAGCCCGACGTTCTGATACAAATCCGGAAGTCACCGATCGTTTTGAATTTTTTATTGCTGGTCGTGAGATTGCGAATGGATTTTCTGAGTTAAATGATGCTGAGGATCAGGCGGAGCGTTTTCGAAAGCAAGTTGAAGAAAAGGATGCAGGTGATTTAGAGGCAATGCATTTTGATAGTGATTATATTGAAGCATTGGAATATGGCTTGCCGCCTACAGCAGGTGAGGGAATTGGAATCGATCGCTTGGTGATGTTATTTACTAATTCACAATCAATCAGAGATGTTATTTTATTTCCGCATTTGAGGCAGTAAATTGGTAGTGATTTATAGACAGCAATGGTTCTTTTAGAACCATTGCTGTGTCAAGCAAAGTATAAAATACACTCGGCTTAGATATAATTACCCATGTCTATGGAAATTACCCGTAGTACTATGGACGTGAACATTATTACCATGGGTATGTACTGGATTAGGATGAGTATGTACAGTTCCTGAGTGATGAGTATGATAGGTACCGCCATTGTTATAAACAGGATGCGTATGGAAAGTTGGATTATAACCTGTAGACCAGATACTACTCCAAGGTCTGTAAGCTGGTGTGCTTGATACAGTGTATACACTACGGCTACTGCCACAGCAGAGTAATAATGGAAGGCAACAGATGCCTGCTGCAGCCAGTAATGCTCCTCCTACGAATAATAATGGTGATAGAACAGCACCTGTTGCTGCAACACCAAAACCCACCGCAGCTGTAGCAGTTGCTTTGACTACTAAAGCAGTTACTATCGCTGCTGTAGCAAGTGCTGCTGTAGCTGCTGCCATGCATTTTAATAGAAAGCTGTAATTTGTATTGTCTTCTTTTTTGTGTATTTTAGACTGCATAACTTACCTCATCTTGATTTTCAGTTAATAGAATGCATTTTTCTGGATGTGTTGTATGTTTTAGCGATGTTGTTATTATTTTGTTGGCATAGCATTATTTCTATGCGTTTGGGATTTTACCTGATCATACTGAAATGTCACCATAAATTTGGATTTGGAAGTTGATTTGTTCTAAATTAATCCAAAAATGATAGAAATATGTAGAATATTATTGAATTTTTTCAAGTTAAAGGCAGGGTATGCCATTTCTCACAAAGTGAGGGATTTCTCTAAATTACATTACAGAATTCCCTTACTTTGTTAAAGGTAAGACATAAAACTCTACTCATCATCCCAGCTTAAAGTACCGCCGGCCTGATATTCGATAACACGAGTTTCAAAAAAGTTTTTCTCCTTTTTGAGATCCAGCATTTCACTCATCCAGGGGAATGGGTTTTCAGCACCTGGATATTGATCTGGCAGACCTATTTGATTTAAGCGACGATTTGCAATAAAGTGCAAATATTCTTCAAACATCTCGGCATTCATTCCGAGAATGCCATGAGGCATAGTGTCTCTGGCATATTGATATTCGAGCTCAACACCTTCCCTGATAAGTTGAATTATTTCATTCTTAAATTCAGGTGTCCATAAATGAGGATTTTCGATTTTGATCTGATTAATCACATCAATACCAAAATTCATATGCATGGACTCATCGCGTAGTATATATTGGAACTGTTCTGATGTTCCTACCATTTTGTTACGACGTCCCATGGACAGAATTTGAGTAAATCCGACATAAAAGAAAATACCTTCAAACACGACATAAAATGCAATTAAATCGCGTAGCAGGCGTTGATCATTTTCCGGAGTGCCTGTATGGAAGGCTTCATCACCTAAACTTTGAGTAAATGGTAATGCCCAAACTGCTTTTCTGGATACGGAAGGTATTTCTCTATACATGTTAAATACTTCAGCCTCATCCAGCCCCAAACTCTCTATAATGTATTGATAAGCATGAGTGTGTAACGCTTCTTCAAACGCTTGCCTTAGAAGATATTGTCGACACTCAGGATTAGTGATATGTCTGTAAACCGCAAGAACCAGATTATTCGCAACGAGTGAATCAGCAGTTGAGAAAAATCCCAAATTACGCTTAATGATTAAACGCTCATCTTCAGTAAGGCCATAGGGATCTTTCCATAAGGCGACATCGGCACTCATACTGATTTCATTGGGCATCCAATGATTGGCACAGGCTGTTAAGTATTTATCCCATGCCCATTTGTATTTGAAAGGTACCAATTGATTTAAATCAGCACGACAATTAATGATTTGCTTATCATCGACATGAATGCGTGCTGCCCCCATTTCTAAAGTTTCGAGCCCTGTCGCGCCCATAAGAGGAGTTACGACAATTTCTTGAGTATCATTGTAGTTCATAAATTTCTCCTGATTATTGGCAAGCCTCGCAGTCTGGATCAGTAATAGAACAAGCTTTTGGTTCGGTATCTATTAATTTGACTGCGTTAAGTGCTCCGTCGGTAACAGTGGACTTTTCAGCATTACTTGCACCTAAACTACGTAAGTAATAAGTGGTTTTTAATCCACGAGTCCAGGCATGCATATAAAGTTGATCTAGTTTTTTACCAGAAGGTTGAGCCATATAGATGTTCAAGGATTGAGCTTGATCTATCCATTTTTGACGGCGTGACGCGGCTTCAACCAACCAAATGGGATCAATTTCAAAGGAAGTGGCATAACGTCTTTTCAGTTCGTCTGGAATTCGACTGATAGGCTGTACACTGCCATTAAAATATTTTAGATCATTGACCATGACTTCATCCCAAAGGTTTAGCGTTTTTAAATCGGCGACTAAATAAGGATTCACCACGGTAAATTCACCCGACAAGTTGGATTTGACGTAAAGGTTTTGATAAGTTGGTTCAATAGATTGTGATACACCACAAATATTGGATATGGTGGCTGTAGGTGCAATAGCCATTACATTGGAGTTACGCATGCCTTGTGTGCGAACTTTAACTCGTAATGGTTCCCAATCCAGTTTTTGTGATCGGTCTTGTTCCAGATATTTATTACGGGATTGTTGCAAGAGGTTAATTGAATCAATAGGTAATATGCCTTTGCTCCATAAAGAACCCTCATAGGTTGAGTAGCTACCCCGCTCTTTAGCCAGGTCGCAAGAGGCTTCGATAGCATAGTAGCTGATTAGTTCCATGGATGAGTCGGCGAACTCAATGGCTTCTTTGGATGCGTAATCCATTTTTAATTCGTATAGCGCATCCTGAAAGCCCATGATACCTAGACCGATTGGTCGATGTTGCAAGTTGGAGTGACGAGCTTGGGGTACAGAGTAATAATTAATATCAATAACATTGTCCAACATACGGACAGCTGTTGATATTGTGCGCTTGAGTTTTTGCTCATCCAGTTTGCCATTTTTAATATGCGCGGGAAGATTGATACTGCCTAAATTGCATACAGCAATTTCTTCTTCAGAAGTATTTAGAGTAATCTCTGTACATAAATTAGAACTGTGTATTACTCCAACATGTTGTTGTGGTGAGCGTAAATTACAGGGGTCTTTGAATGTGAGCCATGGATGACCTGTTTCAAAAAGCATGGAAAGCATTCTACGCCATAGTTTGACAGCTGAAATGGTTTTTGTATTTCTAATAATACCTTGTCGAGCTTTTTCTTCATATTCAACATAGAGAGCTTCAAACGCTTTACCATATTGATCATGTAAATCGGGTACTTCATCAGGTGAAAATAAAGTCCAATTGCCATCTTCACGAACACGCTTCATAAACAAATCAGGCACCCAGAGGGCAGTGTTCATGTCGTGAGTACGGCGGCGATCATCACCGGTATTTTTTCTTAACTCCAGAAATTCCTCTACGTCTCTGTGCCAGCACTCCAGGTAAGCGCAAACAGCTCCCTTGCGTTTACCACCCTGATTTACTGCTACGGCAGTGGCATCGGCAACATTTAGGAAAGGAACAACACCTTGAGATTTACCGTTGGTTCCTTTGATATGAGCGCCCATAGCTCGTACTGGAGTCCAGTCATTGCCTAGTCCTCCAGCATATTTAGAGAGCAAGGCGTTGTCTTTTATAGCGCTATAAATACCATCCAAATGATCGGGTACTGTTGTTAAATAGCAACTGGATAACTGCGGTCTTACTGTTCCGGAATTAAATAAGGTTGGAGTGGAAGACATATAATCAAACGAGGAGAGTAACTGATAAAATTCTATGGCTTTCTCTTCCTTATGTTGTTCACGAAGAGCAAGTCCCATGGCTACCCGCATGAAAAAGGCTTGGGGAAGCTCGTATCTTACTCCACGCTCATGAATAAAATAGCGATCATATAAAGTTTGTAAACTTAAATAGGTGAACTTCATATCTCGTTCGGGAAGAAGGGCTTGGCTAAGCTTGTCCAGGTCGAAGTCAGCCATCTTGGGGTCAAGCATGCCTTGGACTATACCTTGTTCTATGTAGGATTTGAAATAAGCCGGATAAATTTGAGCCATTTCATCAAATGTAGCTTCTGATTTGATGTTGAGTTTGGTCAGGGCTTCAGAACGTAAGCTATCTAGTAGCAAACGTGCGCTGACATAAGTGTAATTAGGTTCTTTTTCAACCAATGCACGCGCTGACATAATCAAGGCTTTATGAACGTCTTCATACTTGGCTTGGTTATAAAGATTACGTAAGGCATCTTTAATAACAGGTTCTGCTTTGACGTTGCTGAGGTCACGACATGATTCTTGGACGATAGTATTGACCCTGTCCATATCTAATGGTTGTATTTCTCCATTAGGCATAGTTATTAATAAATGCTTACTGTCTTTTGTTTGTTTTTGTTTCGATTCTGATTCGCGTGCTTTTCGGCGTTCTTCTCTGTATAAAACATAGGAGCGAGCTACTTTATAATGTCCGCTGCGCATAAGAGCAAGTTCAACCTGATCCTGGATCTCTTCGATATGAATAGCTCCACCACTAGGTAAACGGCGTTTAAATACCTGGGTGATTTGTCTGGTTAGTTCTTCGATTTGCTGGTGAATTCGATCAGAAGTTGGAGCTGTACCCCCTTCGTCGGCAATAAAAGCTTTGGTAATAGCAATTTTGATTTTAGTATCATCATATACAACTACCTTACCATTTCGTTTGATCGTTTTAAGCATGCCTGGGACATTAGCAGTCAATTCCAGTTGATTTGTTAGCGGTATATCCTTTACCGGCTCAAGAATTTCGGACATTTTTCCTCCACGAAATATATTTTGGCAAGCCATTGTTTCAGTGAAGCCAGTCTGTTTTACGAACTTGTTTAAGGCGATCCTGGTTTCGTTGAAACGATGATTTGCTCCTGTTTTTACGACAGTCAAGAGAAGCTTTTGTTTACTGTTACCATAATTATAGCAAAAAACCCAATATATAGGGTGTTTTAGGGGTTTTTATAACAAGATAATGTGTTTTTTTGTTTTGGTCAATAGGATAATCTGGGATTATTCTGTGGATAAGTTGTGGGTTAAAATACTCTGCGAGGGTTAAATTTATGAGAAATAATGTTTAATAAGCTAATTATAGGCAGCATGAATAGAAATAAAATTTTTTCTGTTATTTTAAACACGATTTTGGAAATTCCTGTTGATAATGCAAACCGACGGCTAAATTTCTCAAAAAAAGACCACTTATAAATTTTAAAACCAGATTCTTCTTTATACCCCAAAAAAAAATTGCCAGTAAAATATCCATAATATTGGAAAAATTTTTTAGGATAAAATACATAAGTAGCGGCAGATGACGCATCAAGATACTCAGTGTAATGCCAACAATTTCTAGGCATGAACAACATATCGCCTTTCTCAAGTAGAACTTGATATCCTTCAGCCTGATTCAGTCTGGGGTATTGTTGAATTAAAATATCCAGGGGCTGAGTGAAGTCAATCAAAGAATCCCCAATAAAGGGAAGTTTGTAAAGTTTGTCGCTTTGTTCTCTGGTAAACAGCAAAACTTGTTTTTTCCCACTCAAACATAAATGAAGATTGCAGCAATGTTCTCGGTCAAAATGCATTTCTGAAACAGCCCCTTTGCCGCCAAAAAAATAAGCGACTTTTTTGGTTTCTCTAAAATATCTTGGCCTAAAAGGTATTTTTTGCCAAAGTGGCACATGCTTTTCTATCTCCTTAGAGCGTTCTCTGGATAAAATTTGTCCAAAAATTCGAATGGGTTTGTTGTTTTTTATTTGATGGATAATTTCAGCAAAATTGCCCGCCTGGAAATCGACACATCGCTTGTTTTCAAAGGTACAATAAGTGGTTTTGGCCTGAGTGAGTTGTTCAAAATAATCCAGAGAAAATTGACTGGTAAAATCAGGTATTTTAATTAAGATGGGTTCTTTAGATTCATACAAGATATGCTTAAGGATTTCTTCCTCACCATAGTGGTAGATGATTGTTCTGATTTTTTTTAATTTCATTAAATTACCTGTTGAAAGGAGTAATTTATAAATATTTTTTATTCCAATAATCTATATTATATCATTAATAAAATCATAACTTGATTGTGATTTATGCATACGAATGATAGAGTAGATGCGGGATTACGAATCTGGCGAAAATGAAGACAGTATTTCAGAATAGAACTTATACACATTGTCTGGCTGGCGTGAATTTGGTTATATAGACAGTTTGACTCCAATCAATTGATAAGTGGTTTTCCTTGAATGATACTATATTTTCTTAACTATAATTGCATCACTGACATTAGAAAAGCCATGTACATTGAGTTGGAAACTATCAATCTTGGCATATAATTGACTGGAACTTCCGCCATCCAAATTGATTGCATCACTACAGGATAATGGAGGAGCTCTCATAATTTGAGCTAATTGTCTGGTTGACATGGCCGCATTTGTTGTAACTAATATAATCACTTTGCCTTCGTCAGTGATACCTAAAGCCGTTCTGTCAGCAACCCCGGCTTTAAGAGAAGGGATATTTCCTCTGATTAATAATCTGGGGCCGCTTTGAATAGCAAAATCAATGTTACTGTCATAATGAAAATTGCGTATGTTAGTAATACGAGGCTTATTGTCCTTAACATAAAAAATGCCCCACCAGCTAATGCGTTTTAATGGATTTTCCTGTTTTTTATTGTTAATCCTAAGCCCCAGAGGATTGAATTCATGATCAAAAAATCCTCCATTTATACTGAGTAAAGCTTTACTGTGTTCGGCAAATTGATCAACAGACGCATTTTTTTGAGCAAGGTTTTTGGCTGTCACCAGTGCCATCTGATTTTTATTAAGATCGATACGAAATACATGAATGTGAGACCAAGGATTTAACAAGCCCCCTTCGAGATCCTGATATTCAATACCTGGAGTAAGTTCTTGCCAATCACTGGCAGAGTAGGATGTCATAGGGGTGAAAATGGCGAGCGCTAAAATAAGCAAGGGCCATAAATTCAACTTGTTTGCAGGATAAACATTGGTTTG
The DNA here is from genome assembly GCF_900637585.1 of Legionella pneumophila subsp. pascullei. Classification (NCBI taxonomy): domain Bacteria; kingdom Pseudomonadati; phylum Pseudomonadota; class Gammaproteobacteria; order Legionellales; family Legionellaceae; genus Legionella; species Legionella pneumophila. Next base: position 1,995,307 of record NZ_LR134380.1, on the reverse strand, counting down.
CGAAGACATGTTATTGTATCCTTATGTACATCATTCAACACCACGGAATCTCATATGCAAATTAAACCGCAAAATAACAATAGTGAAGTATATAAGTCAACAACAGATTTAAATCGAGTGATAAAAGATGTCTTAGAACTTGCCAAAAAAGAAGGTGCCACTGATGCAGCAGTAGCTGTAAATTATGATCGAGGTTTTTCAGTCGATGTGAGAATGGGGGAAGTGGAGACAGTCGCTTTTAGCGAAGATAAAGGAGTTGGTTTAACTGTATACATAGGTCAGCGCAAAGGGGGAGCAAGTAGTACAGATACCTCTCCTGAAGCATTACAATCTTTGGTTAAAGCAGCCTGTGAGATAGCGAAGGTTAGTGCTGAAGATCCTTGCTTTGGATTAGCTGATAAGGAATTGATGACAAAGAATCATCCAGATCTTGATTTGTATCATTCCTGGGATATTACCCCACAACAAGCTATCGATTTGGCATTGAAATGCGAATCACATGCCTTGTCTTTAGATAAGCGGATTACTAATTCAGATGGTGTTAATGTTTCTTCCTATGAATCACATCACGGTTATGCCAACACGCGTGGTGGAGAGGGGTTTATTCATAGTACTCGACATAGTGTAAGCTGCTCGGTAATTGCCAAAGAAGGTGATGAAATGCAAAGAGACTATGATTATACGACTGCGAGAAATGCAGAGAATTTAGTTGCAGCCGAGTTGATAGCAGCCAAGGCCGTTGAAAGGGCATTAAGCCGTCTGGGATCAAAACAAATTAAAACACAAATGACTCCGGTTATTTTTTCTTCAAGGGTTTCCAGTGGATTATTGGGTAGCTTTGTGAGCGCTATTAGTGGCTCAAATTTATACAGAAAGAATTCCTTTTTGCTTGATTCCATTGGACAACAATTGTTTCCGGAGTTTGTTCATATTTACGAACAGCCACATTTAAAAGGTGCTTTGGGGAGCGCCCCTTTTGATGGGGAAGGGGTGCCTACGCGACCCAATGTATTAGTTGAAAAGGGGCGTTTGCTTCAATATGTTCTTGGCAGTTATTCGGCGCGAAAAATGGGTTTAAAGACAACCGCAAACAGTGATGGTGTACATAATTTAACCATTAATCCTACTTGCGGGGATCTTGGTGACCTTTTGAAAATGATGCGGAACGGGTTGCTGGTTACAGAACTAATGGGCCAGGGTGTGAATGGTATTACCGGAGATTATTCACGTGGGGCAAGTGGATACTGGGTTGAGGATGGGGTCATACAATATCCGGTTGATCAAATTACTATTGCAGGAAACCTTAAAGAAATGTACCGGATGATATTGGCAATAGGCAGTGACATTAATCCGAATATTTCCATGCGCTGTGGCTCTATTTTAATAGAAAATATGATGGTTGCAGGGAAATGAAATGCCCCAAACCATCGAGGTTAACCACTTGCTCTGTAATCTTGATGATAGTTCTCTGGAACATTTTTTAGCGATATACCTGGCTGCTTGCAGCCAGCTTTTTCTATATTCCGGCAGATTTTCTTTAATGAAACAGAGAACAGCTATAGAAATTGGATGAAACGCATTTAGCCTTTATCGCGAAAAATGATACGACCCTTTGAAAGATCGTAAGGAGTCAGCTCTACCTTAACCTTATCCCCAGTCAGAATTCTGATATAATTTTTCCTCATCCGACCTGAAATGTGAGCCGTAACGATATGTCCATTTTCCAACTCAACGCGAAACATGGTGTTGGGTAGTGTATCTATGACAGTACCAGCCATTTCAATGTGATCTTCTTTTGCCATATGTCTCTCAAATGATGTATCAAATTTTTAAAAGTGAAATAGTGCACTAAATTGCGGAAAATGGCAATCCAGTCGTGCAATTACATTGTTCAAAGATATAGCCCAAGGCTCATTATTGGGAGATATTCAATTATTTTACCAGGCTGTATCCAGCATCTAGCCATCCTTGCAATCCAGTATCCAGAGAAAATACATTGGTATATCCCATTTTTTGTAAATTATCGGCTACCAAAGCGCAGCGATAACCCCCACTGCAATAAACAACAATATTGCTTTGATTGTCTGTGATAATTTTTTCAATGTCACGCTCAATAATCCCTTTGCTTAAATGAATTGCATTCGGGATTTTACCAGTTTTCCATTCATCTTCTTCACGAACATCTATTATAATTAATTTTTCATGGTTATCTATTTTACTTTTTAAAATTTGAGGACTTATTTCATTTATACGTGTTTTAGCTTCTGCTACCAGTTTTAAAAAACCTTGTGAATGTTGCTTCATGCCTGTTCTCACTCTATTTAGTTTTGGTTATCGATAAAAAAATTGATTAATAGACCAATTTCCTTTTTTATCAGGGTATTTTAAAGTTTCCTGTAACCTATGAAGAAATTCTTTTCGACTGATTATTTTTGCTCCAAGGCTCATTAAATGTAAGGTTGGCAATTGGCAATCAATGAAATCAAAATTCCATGATTGCATAATATTACATAAAAAATGCAAGGCGACTTTAGATGCATCTGTTATAGTATGGAACATCGATTCACCAAAGAAAGCATGCCCAAGGCTGATGCCATAGAGCCCACCAACAAGCTCGGAACCATCCCATATTTCGAAGGAATGCGCATACCCCATTTCATGCAATTGGGTATATGTTTCTATCATTTCATTAGTGATCCAGGTTTTATTAGTCCTGCCCGAACAAGTTGCACAGTATGAAATGACTCTTTGAAAAGCAGTATCGATAGTCAGTTTAAATGGTTTTTTTAGAGTTTTTTTTAAACTTCTGGATATTTTAAATTCGCCAGGTATTAAGATCAGGCGTGGATTAGGTGACCACCAAAGAACAGGGTTGCCGGGTTCATACCAAGGGAAAATTCCTTGAGAATAGGCTTGCAAAACTCGCTGGGGGGTCAAGCCCCCCCCAATGACTAATAAACCCTGTTTATCACTCGTTTCCGGGTCAGGGAAAGTGTAGTCGCTATCGTAAGCCAATTTTATATTGAATCCAGGTACTTTTCAGCATCCAGGGCTGCCATGCACCCAAATCCTGCTGATGTAATGGCTTGTCGATAAACATGATCAGCAACGTCGCCACAAGCAAATACTCCAGGAACAGAAGTGCTTGTTGCCATTCCATCAAGTCCTGACTTAATCAAGATATAACCGTCTCTCATAGCCAGCTGATCTTGAAATATCCCAGTATTTGGGGTGTGTCCGATGGCTATAAAAATACCATCCATTGCCAGTTGAGCAGTTTCATCCGATTTAAGGTTACGAATTATGGCTCCTGTGACTTTTTTCCCGTCACCCAGTACTTCATCAAGGGTTGAGTTCCATATTATCTTGACGTTACCAGAATGTGCTTTTTCAAAGAGTTTATCCTGCAATATTTTTTCTGCGCGCAAACTGTCTCTTCTGTGAATCAGCGTCACTGAAGAAGCCAAATTTGATAAATAAAGCGCCTCTTCAACTGCGGTATTTCCCCCTCCAATTACGCAAACGGTTTTATTGCGGTAAAAAAATCCATCGCAAGTAGCACATGCTGAGACACCTCGTCCCTGATAGGCTGTTTCTGAGGGTAATCCCAAATAACGAGCAGAGGCACCAGTCGCAATAATTAGCGCATCGCAGGTGTAAGTTGTACTATCCCCCTGAAGTGCGAAGGGAGCTTGCGCTAAATCAGCTTTGACAATATGATCAAACAGGACTTGAGTATCAAAGCGTTCCGCGTGTTTTTGCATACGCTCCATTAGTGCGGGTCCCTGTAACCCTTCAATATCGCCGGGCCAGTTGTCTACATCAGTCGTGGTTGTTAATTGTCCACCAGGCTGCATTCCGGTGATTAAAACGGGATTCAGATTGGCTCTTGCGGCATAGACTGCAGCGGTGTAACCTGCTGGACCTGAACCGAGTATGATTAAGCGATGGTGGTTGCTTATGCTCATTGTCTCCGCCTTCCTTATTTTTTGTGTTAAGATGGCAAATATTATGACAAAAATAAAAACATTAAAATACCTATGGCAAAACAACATTCGGGAAAACAGGCTGGAATCCCTAAAAAATCCATGCCAAGCTTTATAATAAAACGTCTGTGTGAAGGCAGTTTTATATTAATTTTGACAGGAGCCCTTTTTGTTCTCTTGTCTTTATTTACGTATTCAACCAACGATCCAGGTTGGTCTCATGCCTCCCGTTCTGGCGTGTCTGTCTCAAACTCCGGGGGACAAGTTGGAGCCTATATTGCGGACGCACTTTATTTCGCATTCGGATATTTTGCTTTTTTATTACCAATAGCATTTGTTTACATTGCCTGGGCCATTTTGAAGGACTTTCGCTCTTTTAAAGCACTGGACAAAATGGTTGTGGTACTAAGAACAGTTGGTTTTGTCCTCATGGTTTCTGGAGGTTGTGGTTTATTGAGCATAAATCATAGCTTTGAAGCAGTAGATACGATTCACAGCTCGGGAGGTATTATTGGCCAAACAGTTGGCCATGGTTGGTACCAAATGCTAAATGTGGAAGGAGCTACTTTACTTTTATTAGCAATGTTTCTTGTGGGAACAACCTGGCTAACCGGATTATCCTGGATAAAAGCAATTGAGTTAATCGGATATTACACATTAAATCTTTGCACATTTCTTGATAAATTCATCAGAAAAGGAATGCAATTTGTTTCTGATAACGTTAATCAAGAGAAATTAAAACAACCATTGATCAAACCTGAACAACCCCCCAAACCAGATAATGAAAAAAAGAAATCTGTCCCAAAATTATTCCAAGACAAGAAAGATAAAGAACATGAAAAAGCAATACCTGTTTTAATTGCAAGTGAAGAAAAACCTGAAATTGTCAGAGCCATCAATGAATTCAAGGAAATTCGTCCTCCTAAAACTACGATACCTGGAACTCTTCCCAGTTTGACGTTATTGGATAAAGGTCAACCAGGAAAACCGATGGGAGGTTATACTCATGAGGAATTGGAAAGTCTTTCAAGAGATGTAGAGCAGCATTTACTCGATTTTGGTATTCAAGCGGATGTTGTTGCTGTTCATCCTGGGCCAGTTGTTACCCGATTTGAATTGCAATTGGCAGCAGGAGTCAAAGTGAGCAAACTGACTGCTTTGGCTAAGGATTTGGCTCGCTCATTATCTGTTGTTTCTGTACGAGTTGTGGAGGTCATTCCTGGTAAAACAGTAGTGGGCCTTGAATTACCCAATCATTCACGCCAAATGGTCAGGTTATCTGATGTGTTATCTGCTGATGTATATCAACAATCTCATTCTCCTTTATCTTTAGTTTTAGGAGTTGATATTAGTGGGCATCCTATGGTGGTTGATTTGGCAAAAATGCCTCATTTACTGGTTGCAGGAACAACAGGCTCTGGTAAATCAGTTGGTATTAATGCCATGATTTTAAGTATTCTTTTTAAAGCAAGTCCAGAGCAAGTCCGTTTAATCATGGTCGATCCGAAAATGTTGGAATTGTCAGTTTACGATGGGATTCCACATTTGCTTACCCCTGTTGTAACTGATATGAAAGAGGCAGCAAGTGCACTTCGTTGGTGTGTTGATGAAATGGAAAGGCGTTATAGGCTAATGGCCGCGTTAGGTGTTAGAAATTTGGCGGGGTATAATGCTAAAATTGCGGAAGGGGTAGCTAATGGTCAGCCATTGTTAAATCCATTATGGAAACCAGTCGATTCTATGGATGAAACAGCGCCAGAACTTCAAGCATTACCTTATGTAGTTGTTGTAATTGATGAACTAGCTGACATGATGATGGTTGTTGGCAAAAAAGTGGAACAATTAATTGCGCGTATCGCACAAAAAGCCAGAGCAGCAGGAATCCATATGATTCTTGCGACACAAAGGCCTTCGGTGGATGTATTAACCGGTTTAATTAAATCCAATATTCCAACACGAATCTCATTCCAGGTGTCTTCAAAAATTGATTCACGTACTATACTTGACCAACAGGGAGCTGAACAATTGCTCGGACATGGAGATATGTTATACCTGGCGCCAGGGAGCGGGGCTCCTTTGCGTGTGCATGGCGCTTTTGTTGACGATAAGGAAGTCCACCGTATTGCGGATGACTGGCGGTCAAGAGGAGAGCCTGATTATATTGATGATATTCTTAAAATGGGAAATGAAAATGGAGACGGTGCTTTCGATGAGGACAGTGGAGGTCAATCCGTAGAAGACGATGATCCTCTTTATGATCAGGCGGTAGAGTTTGTAATTCAGACACGTAAGGCTAGTATTTCCGCGGTGCAGAGAAGGTTAAAAATTGGTTATAATCGTGCTGCCAGAATGATAGAGGAAATGGAGAGGACAGGTATAGTCGGTCCATTGGACGGTGGTTATCGTGACGTATTAGTAACATCAGTGACTGAGGACTGAATATGAATAAATTGTTTCTCTTTTTGTTGCTCATTTTTTCGAGTGAGGTGTTTAGCCAAACCTCTGCTGAAGTACTGCAAAGTAAATTAAATGCTATACAAACTATGACTGCAAATTTTAGTCAAATTGTAAAGGCAAAGAATCGCGAAGTATCACGTTCTTCAGGCTCCATGGCATTACAACGTCCAGGGAAATTTCGCTGGGAAACAAAAGATCCACTGGAGCAGTTAATTGTTGCAGATGGTCAAAAAATGTGGATTTATGATGTGGACCTTGAACAAGTTACAGTCAAAAATCAGGAAAAGGGATTAGGAGGTACTGCTGCATTGTTTTTGAGTGGTTATGATGAAACCCTGACTCATGATTTCGATGTGAGTGAAAAGCAAAAAGGAAAATTGACTGTTTTTGATTTGAAATCTAAATCCGCAAAAGAAAATTTTCAAAGAATCAAGTTAATTTTCAGTCAAAGTACTTTGATTGGTCTGGAGTTATATGATCAGCTAGGTCAAATTACTAATGTCAAGTTAGTGCAGATTAAGTCAAATCCCAAATTATCTGCCAAGTTGTTCCAATTCAAGCCTCCTAAAGGTGTGGATGTGGTAAGACAATAATTCCAGTGTTGATTTATGAGCCTATTTAATAAAGAACCTGATCCGCCCTTGGCCGAAAGTTTAAGGCCTCAGCATATCGATGAGGTCATAGGTCAAAGTCATTTGCTTGGAGAAGGCAAACCCTTAAGGCTTTGTTTTATAGGCTCCAAATTGCACTCTATGATCTTATGGGGACCACCAGGGGTTGGCAAGACTACTATAGCAAGATTAACTGCACAGGCTTTTGATTGTGAATGGATAGCATTATCAGCCGTATTTTCGGGAGTTAAGGATATTCGAGCTGCCATTGAAAAAGCACAAGAATATTTAATTCATGATAAAAAGACTATCTTGTTTATTGATGAAATTCATCGATTTAATAAAGCTCAGCAAGATGCCTTATTACCCTATACAGAAACAGGCTTAATTACTTTCATTGGGGCGACTACGGAAAATCCATCTTTTGAGGTTAACTCGGCGTTGTTATCACGGGCACAAGTTTATGTTTTAAAACCTTTATCGGAACAAGAGTTAAAACTCTTATTTTTTAGGGCCCACCAAAAAGTTTTATCTTCTTTGCAATTTACAGAGGAAGCTGTTAATTTTTTAATTTCTTGTGCTGATGGAGATGCCAGACGATTACTTAATTTACTTGAACAAATAAAGACAGCCTGCCTGGCCCTTAAAACAATAGTTGTTGATGTAGAACTTTTACATGATGTTATAGTACAAGGTGGTCGACGTTTTGATAAAGGAGGAGAAGCATTTTACGATCAGATTTCCGCTTTGCATAAGTCGGTACGAGGCTCTAATCCTGATGCGGCACTATATTGGCTATGTCGAATGCTGGACGGCGGAGTGGATCCGTATTATTTAGCCAGACGTATTATTAGAATGTCATGGGAAGATATAGGATTAGCAGATCCAAAAGCAATTCAAATCGCTAATGATGCCGCTGCTACTTATGAGAGGCTTGGCTCACCAGAGGGCGAGCTCGCTTTGGCACAAGCTGTGATTTATTTGTCTGTCGCTGCCAAGAGTAATGCAGGATATTTAGCATTTAATCAAGCTATGGAATTTGTAAAAAAGGACAAGTCAAGAGAAGTTCCAATTCACTTGAGAAATGCTCCCACTCAATTGATGAAAAAACTAGGTTATGGTCATGAATATCGATATGCTCATGATGAACCCTATGGTTATGCTGCTGGTGAGCGTTATTTACCTGAAGGAATGTCAGAGGTTAATTGGTATAATCCAGTACAAAGAGGTTTAGAAACTAAAATTGCAGAAAAGCTCGCTTTTCTGCGCCAATTAGACAAAGATGCGAAAAAGAATGTTTGAATTATTCGCTATTTAAGTCAGGTTAGGCTTGTCACCCAATTTTACCCCAAAGAAGAAGTTTAATCGACATTGGTATCCTGTGAAGTATAAAGAGCATGTCAAAATTCTGACTGTATAAGTTACAGATGATGTTTTAAAATCTCATGGATCCCATTTACAATGATTTAAAAATTACAAATTGTTTATAATTTTAAATGTTTTCAGAAAAATCTTGTTATCAATTAGTTAATCAATTGATTTTAAATACATTTTAATTTTGGCCTAAACTTTGCTTGAGACATTATTATAATAATTAAAATGAATACCATGCATTATTCAAATTATCAAACTTGTGCGGTCAAACCTCAGATAGAATTATCCGAATGGGATATTTTGTCCAGTTTGCCTACTGCCTTGGTAATTTTGAATGCCCAGGGCAAAGTAGTTTGGTTAAATCCTTCAGCTGAAGCGATGCTTGGTTATGGATTAATTGGTTCACTATGGTTAGATGTGATTCAAAAAGCATTTGTTCCAAGAGCTGATGATGGACACGAAGTATCTCTAGCTGATGGAAGACGTGTGCACGTGGCTATTTCTTCTTTAGAGAGTTTACCCGGTATATTGATTACTTTGTCTGATATTACTGCAAGCAGGGATTATGAAGAGGCCAAAGAAAATGAAAAACGATTGGTTTCTATTGGGACAATGACTGCGCAATTAGCTCATCAGATTAGAACCCCCTTATCTTCTGCCATATTGTATACTGAGCATTTAAATAATCTCCCGAATTTGGATCATCGTATTAAAAACTGGATTCACAGATTGCAAGAGTGCCATGCGAGCATAGAAAAGCAAATTCAGGATTTATTATTATTTGCCAGGGGAACTTTCATCGAACCCAAATATGTGGATATGGAGTTTTGGTGCTCTCAATTAATACAAAGAGCTCAGCCATATATTGAGTCTTATGCGGCTGTCTTACACGTTAATAACCATCTTATTACTCGTGAATCCTCCATACATGGAGAGTCTTTAATTGGAGCAATTTTGAATCTTGTAATTAATGCGCTGCAGTCTGAGGCGACCCAAATTGATTTAACGCTTGCATCCATGGATGATTCGGGTATACAAATATCAGTAGAGGATAATGGAAACGGAATGTCTGAAGAAGTCAGGGCACAAGCATTTTCGCCATTCTATACAACAAAAGCACAGGGTACAGGTCTTGGATTAGCAGTAGTTTTTGCTGTGGTAAAAGCGCATGGTGGTCGAGTGACTCTTGAGTCGACTGAAGGGATAGGAACACAGGTAACTATTTGTTTACCTTGCCTGAACAGAAACGTAGGATAACTTTATCAAACAAAGGATTTTCTATGAGCCATGTTTTAATAGTTGAAGACGATTCAGTATTAAGAGAAGCGTTGGCTGAGACTATGACTATCTCAGGCCATACCTATATCACTGCTAAAGATGGTAAAGAGGCATTATCGCTTCTTGAATTACATAATCCAAGTGTTGTACTCACTGATATAAGAATGGATAAATTAGATGGAAATCAGTTATTAAATGAAATACAAAAAAAGAGGCCAGGCCTGCCGGTCATTCTAATGACAGCCTATGGCTCAGTAGAAGATGCTGTTACAGCCATGCGACATGGCGCTGTTGATTATTTGCAAAAGCCGTTCAGTGCACAAGTCTTAATTGAAAAAATAAAGCAGTATATAAAAACTGATCTGAGCGAAGAGGATAATGATCCTATTGCACGGGATCCTAAAAGTCAGGCCTTGCTAACAATGGCTTTAAGAGTTGCTCAATCGGATGTGGGTGTTATGATTAGTGGAGAAAGTGGTACCGGAAAAGAAGTGCTTGCACATTTTATCCATGATCATTCATATCGAAGTAAACAGCCTTTTATTGCAATAAATTGTGCTGCAATTCCTGAACAAATGCTGGAAGCAACCTTGTTCGGTTATGAAAAAGGTGCTTTTACCGGAGCCTACAAATCTACTCCTGGTAAATTCGAGCAAGCCCAAGGTGGGACTTTACTTTTAGATGAAGTGAGTGAAATGTCCTTAGGTTTACAGGCAAAATTGCTTAGAGTCTTACAAGAAAAAGAAGTAGAAAGAATCGGTTCAAACAAAATAATAAATCTTGATGTACGTATTATTGCAACGACAAACAGACAATTAAAGGAAGAAGTTCAAGCAGGGCGATTTAGAGAGGACCTTTATTATCGATTGAATATTTTTCCTTTGCAATGGCATCCATTAAGAGAGAGAACAAGTGATATTATCCCATTAGCGAATTATTTAATTCGTAAACACTGTCAGCATAAGCAACCAATAGTCCCAGTCATTGGCCCGGCGGCTCAAAAAGCAATGTTATCTTATTCCTGGCCAGGTAATGCACGAGAGCTGGATAATGTTATACAAAGGGCTCTGGTGCTACAGACTCAAGGTATCATCGAAGAAGAACATTTGCAGATAACGAATTCAACTACCATCCCTTCACAAACGAAGACAATGAGCAAGAGTAAAAATTTACAGATACATGAATATGAACTTATAGAAAAAACATTATTAGAAAATGAAGGAAACAGACAAAAAGTTGCTGCGCTATTAGGGGTTAGCGAAAGAACTTTACGCTATAAGCTCGCAAAAATGCGTGAAGAAGGATATGTGGTTTAATAGAGGCTAATAAAATGAGCGATATTAATACAGTAAATTTAATCAATCAAATGAAAACTCTGGCTGCCCAGGCTGAGGGCATAAAACTCGATTCTGGTTTAAATCAAGCTTCTTTCAGTTCGGTTTTTCAACAGGCATTGAATCAAGTTAATGAATTGTCACAAACAGCAGATGGTTTAAAGACCCGATTTGAAATGGGCGATCCTAATGTGTCCCTTGGAGAAGTAATGATAGCCAGTCAAAAATCCAATTTAGGGTTTGAAGCGACATTAAGAGTTAGAAACAAATTAGTACAAGCATACCAGGATATTATGAACATGCCAGTTTAGTTAATGTTTTGAGTAGTAGAACTTTTTCAGCAGATAAATATTATCAAACTCAATAACAGGTTCTTATGGGGTTCTTTAAGGCCATAATGAGTTTGATAATATTCTCTGTAAAGTTTTAAAACTCAGAGTGAAGTGTTCTGGAAAAAAGGATAAAAATTACAGGAGTAAATCATGGCATTGGCTGATAATGCTTCAGTAGCAGCTACGAAATTTGCAAGCTTATCTATACCACGCCAAATTGGAGTGTTGTTTGGATTGGCTGCAAGTATTGCAATAGGTGTGGCAGTGGTTCTATGGTCTCGCGATCCAAGCTATGTTCCATTATATAGCCAGATCAATGCGCAGGACTCATCAGAGATTTTAACTATTTTAGAACGAAATGGAATTGACTTCAAAATTGACAAGAATAATGGTTTATTGATGGTGCCTGCCGATGAGTTGCAAGGCGCTCGTTTGAAATTGGCTGCGCAAGGGTTGCCTCGCGATACTGCTATTGGCCATGATCTTTTGGGTAGCAGCGGTGGCGTGTTTAATACGAGCCAATTTATGGAAAACGCCCGATATAAACAAGCTCTTGAGGCAGAATTAGCGCGTACAATTAGTAAATTTAATAATATTAAATCGGCCAGAGTCCACTTGGCAATTCCTAGGGAGTCAGCATTTGTAAGAGACTCACAAGAGCCTAGTGCTTCTGTATTTATTGATGTGTATTCTGGATTTGAAATAAAAAAACATACCATTGCAGCGATTGTCAATTTAGTGGCATCAAGTATTCCGAATTTAAGCGCAGGAAGAGTAACTGTAGTTGATCAAGATGGGCAACTGTTAAATGAAGGTAGTGGATATAATCTATTTTCAGAAACGGAGCGTTTTCTTGATTACAGACAAAACCTGGAACATCAATACGCTCAAAAAATTCAGGATATCTTAACTCCAATATTGGGATATGGCCGCGTCAGAGCGAAAGTATCTGCAGACATTGATTTTACCAGTTATGAGCAAACTCAAGAGTTGTTCAATCCGGAACTTTCCGCTTTACGCAGTGAACAAACTATGCAAGAGAGTCGTAATGCGTCAAATGAAGCAAGCGGGGTTCCTGGAACATTATCAAATACTCCTCAACCGAATGCTTCTCTTGGGCAAAAAAATAATCCTCAACAAAAAGCAACACCAAATAACTTGCCTCAGCAAACCTCATCTGATCAGATGCAGGCAAAAGATGTTCGCATGCAAACCACTAAAAATTTCGAATTGGACAAAACAATAAGTCACACGAAAAATCAGCCAGGAACAATAAAACGCTTGTCTGTTGCTGTATTGGTAGATAATAGACCTGTAATGAATGATAAAACCAAGAAAATGGAGAAGAAAGCTCTAACTAAAGAAGAAATTGAGCAGATAAAGTTATTGGTCTCCGATGCGATAGGATTGAATATCAAGAGAGGAGATAGCTTAAATGTAATCAACAGCAGTTTTGTAAAGCCAGATCCTATAGAAGCGATTCCAGAAGAACATTTTTGGCAAAAAGACAGTTTTTGGTCTGTGATTAAGCAGATTGGTGGGGCTCTTTTTATATTGGCAATAATATTTGGTGTACTAAGGCCTATGTTAAAAACTTTGGCAAGCAATAAAGAGATGGACCAAGCCCCTAATAATCAGGATTCAGCAGACTTTACATTGGATGGAAGAATATCATTTAAGGATGTTCAGGATTATGAAACCCAGCTAAGTTTACTTCGTCAAGTGGTTGATAAAGAACCCAAGCGCGTTGCACAAGTAGTGAAATCGTGGGTTGATCGGGGGTAATTATGGACGGAATAGAGCGAGCAGCTATTTTATTGTTGAGCATGGGAGAAAAAAACGCTTCAGAAGTTTTAAAGCATTTGGAGCCTAGGCAAGTACAAAAAGTTGGGATGGCTATGTCAAAGATGAATAGCGTAAGCAAGGCGAAAATGCAGAATGTTCTGATTGACTTTATCAGCGCAATCGAAGATCAAACAAGCTTAACTGTAGATACAGAACATTATCTCAGAACCGTTCTGATAGAGGCTTTGGGGGAAGAAAAAGCAAATCCATTTATTGATAGAATATTGGTATCAAATAAAGACAGTGGTTTGAATAAACTGAAATGGTTGGATGGACGTTTGATAGCCGAAGTGATTCGTAATGAGCATCCCCAAATCATTGCCACTATTTTAATTCATCTGGATAGTGAGCAATCCGCTGAAGTGGTTAGTTACTTTAGTGCAGAAAAAAGAGCGGAAGTGTTATTACGAATGTGTAATATTGATACAGTAAAACCTGAAGCAATCTCTGAACTTGGACATGTGATTGAAAAGCAGTTAAGTGGTCAAACTACAGGTAAATCATCTTCTGTCGGTGGAATTAAAACAGTAGCGGATGTGATTAATTTTTTGGATGGCGCTATGGAAGAAGAAGTGCTGGAGAAAATTAAAGATTGGGATGAGGAGTTAAGCGAGAAAATAAGAGACAAGATGTTTGTTTTTGAAAACATCAAAGACATGGATGATAGAAGTGTACAAACTTTATTGCGAGAGGTGACGTCTGATCAATTAAAACTGGCATTAAAGGGTACTACTGAAACAACGAAAGAAAAAATCTATTCGAATATGTCAAAGCGAGCTGCGGATCTCCTAAGAGATGACATCGAGGTGCAAGGACCGGTAAGAGTCAGTGATGTGGAAAGAGCTCAGAGGGATATTTTAGCTATAGCTAGGAACCTGGCTGAAGATGGCAAGATCAGCTTGGGTGCAAAGGGAGGGGACGAGTTAATTTAGTCGTTTTTCTTAAGTTAGACTTTAGCCATTTTATGTAAATAGTAAGGGTCATTGAAATAAGAACTTGCATTGAATTTGTTTTTTATTTGTTCTAAGTGGTTATTTTTGGTATTATTTAGGCCTAGGATAAGGTTAAGTAGCTATGTCAAATGAATTTGAACCATATAATAAACAGGTTAAAAATATTGAATTTACCACTTGGGAGTATCAGCCTTCCAAAGGCACAGAGCAATCGCAGCCTGATGAAGAAGAGTTGATTAATGAGCTGGAAGCAGTTAGGAAGGAAGCTTTTCAAAAAGGTTATGCAGATGGGTTGCAGCAGGCGCAAGAAGAAATTAATACAATCAAAGCAGAGCTCTCCAAATGGCTGGATTTAATTCAAAAACCCGTTCAAATTTTAGATGAGCAATTGACCCAGGAAATCATTCAGACCATCATCTGGTTGAGTCAACATTGCATTGGTATCGAGCTTTCTATTAATCCAGATAAACTGAATGATTTATTGAATAAAATAAAAGGAGAATTACCTTCTTTAAGTGGCAAGAAGTCTATAAGCATGCATCCTGATGACGTGCAATGGATTAAAGAAGCATTTTCTGATAGCAATATCCCTGGTCTTCATGAACTGTTGCTCCCTGATCCAGCATTAAATCGTGGAGATTTCTATCTACAAGGTGAACATAGCGAGTTGGATGGTCGGATTCAAACTCGTTTTACTACCTTATTCAACGAATACATTAATAAAGAGAGTATAATCCAAATTGGCGTTTCTCAGGAATAGTGATGACTATTTACCAAACACAACTCCATAAAATTTTATCTGGGGTAAGGAATAAACATCATTCCGGATTGTTACATTGTGGTAGAATTAGTAGAGCAATAGGCTTAACCATTGAGGCAAAAGGATTTAATCAGCCCATTGGAGCGCGTTGTCTGGTTAAAATCAATGATGAACATTCTGTTCAGGCAGAAGTAGTTGGTTTTAGTAACGAAAGTGTTTATTTAATGTCTATTGGAGACATACAAGGAATGGCTCCAGGAATGAAAATCATTCCTACCGGACGCATTGCTCAAGTGAGTGTTGGCCACCAGCTGCTAGGACGGATATTAAATGGTTCCGGAATGTTTATAGACGATGGACCTCCTAACGAAATGGTAGAAACTTATCCATTGATAGGACAAGTGATCAATCCTTTAAAAAGAGCCCCTATTGAAGTTCCATTGGATGTTGGGATTCGTGCCATTAATGGCTTATTAACAGTTGGCCGTGGACAACGGATAGGTTTGTTTGCTGGAAGTGGAGTTGGTAAATCAGTTTTACTTGGGATGATGACACGTTTTACTGAAGCTGATGTTGTTGTGGTTGGATTAATTGGAGAACGTGGGCGCGAGGTAAAAGAATTTATTGAGTGCAACCTGGGTACAGAAGGTTTGAAGCGAGCAGTTGTAGTTGCTGCTCCAGCGGATGAAAGCCCTTTGATGCGTTTGCACGGTGCGAAGGTTGCAACAAGCATTGCTGAGTATTTTCGAGATCAAGGTAAACATGTTCTCTTACTGATTGATTCTTTAACCCGTTTTGCCCAGGCACAGAGGGAAATTGCGTTATCGATTGGTGAAGCTCCTGCAACAAAAGGATATCCGCCGTCGGTATTTGCCAAATTGCCTAAATTGGTTGAAAGAGCTGGAAACGGGACTTCGGAGGGGGGGTCAATTACAGCATTTTATACTGTCTTGACTGAGGGAGATGACTTGCAAGATCCCATAGCAGATGCGGCACGGGCTATTTTAGATGGCCATGTTGTCTTAAGCAGAGCGCTTGCGGAGCAGGGGCAATATCCGGCAATAGATCTTGAGGCTTCTATTAGCCGAGTCATGCAGGGTGTTGTCTCTGAGCAACATATGAAAGATATGTTATTGTTTAAAAAATACCTGTCTGTTTATGAAAAAAACAAAGATTTAATTTTATTGGGAGCATATGCAAAAGGAAGTGATCCCATGGTGGATAAGGCAATATTGGCAGTGAATAAACTCAAAGATTACCTGATGCAAGGAATGGATGAAAAAGTGAGCTATGATGAGAGTTTGACATCCTTAGCCAAGCTGGTTTCAACTTTGGTAGGGAATGACCAATGAGTGACAGATTAGATCGTTTGATTCAGTTATTAAAAGTTAAACAGGAAGCGACTCAACAGGCTTATATGGAGCTGATAAAAGCAAGGGAACAATTTAATCAAAATAAAGCTAGGCATGAACAATTAGTGGGTTACAGACAAGATTATTTGCAGCAATTGGAAGTATTAGGACAGCAAGGAAGCTATGTAGGGCCTTTACGTAATCGAATTAATTTTATTAATCATTTGGATACTGCTTTGATACAATTAAACTCCTATTTGAGTCAACTTGCAAAAAACAGGATGAAAGCGGATTTAAATTATAAGCAAGCAAAAACTTCAGAAGAAGGAATAAATAAGCTAATTGAAAGAGTAAAAAGAGCTGAACTGAAGCGATTACAGCGTATTGAGCAAAAGGAAACTGATGAATATGCGCAAAAGCAATGGTATAGTAGTTTAAAACATGACCGATAATAACCTTTTGGCAAATAAATTCTTTAAAAAGATTTGGATGGTTTTAGCCATCTTGATAATTTTCGCAGCTGTCTTTTCCAGTGTATTTCGCGCTCTTACTCCCTGGGCTAAACAATATAAAGGGGAGGTCGAACAGCATTTGACTTCACTTTTGGGTCAACCAGTTACCGTTCAAACTATGGAAACAGGGTGGTATTGGTTTGAACCAGTCGTTAAATTAAAACATATAAAAATTCATGATGGTCATAATAAGTCAATTTATTTGGATAAGTTAATTGTCGGTGTTAATTTATTTAAATCCCTCTGGAATTGGCGTATTCAACCGGGTGTACTTTATATCGATGATATGCATTTGGTTTTTCGTGAAAAAGACGGGCATTGGTGCATTGAGGGGATTTCAAGTAATGCAATGAAAGACACTGATATTACACCTGAAAAAACCAGGGAAATATTAGATTGGCTTGCTCAGCAGGAAAAATTAATTGTAAGGCATGTTTCTGCCCACTTACATTTTAATGATGGGTCATTAATTCCTGTTAACGGATTAAATCTATCGATAGTTAATAAAGGGGGGACTTATAAGATAAAGGGAGAAGCAAAACTTGAACAAACGAATGCAACCGTTTTCCAACTGCTAGGCAATGTACAATTTGATCCTGATCAAATTGAAAACACCAATGGACGTCTCTATTTTTCAGCCATTAATGTTTTGCCTGCGCAATGGCAAAATTTATTGCCAAAATCCTCCATACGGCTGGAGGGAGGTAAAGGAGATATTTCATTATGGATTGATTTGGAGAAAGGGAATATTTCATCAATTCAAGCACAATTGAAACTTAAACGTCTGGCATGGAAATTATTAAATAAAAAAAATAGCAAGCTTATCCAATCATTTTACGCCAACATGGGATGGAAATTGGATAAACAAGGTTGGCAGTTCCAGGCAGATCATATGAAACTAAGAGTTGCAGGGGTCACTTGGCCAGAGAATCAATTGTCGATTCGGTTTAATAAAAATCAGAATACCTATCAAGTCTTTACAAAATCCCTCATTGTAGAATCACTATTATCTGAAGCAATTAATTGGCCGCCAGTTATTCAAAATGTGCTGCAGTTAAAACCGCATGGGATCTTGAGTGATATTCAGGTATTAATCAAAGAAAATCAAATTAATTATATTTTAACTCGATTTGATCAATTAGGATGGAGTGCTAAGGACAACAATATTCCTGGAGTGAGTAATTTATCCGGCGTTTTAAATTGGCAGCCTACGGAAGGGCGCCTGGAGTTAGATTCCGAGAATTCAACTTTTGATATTAAAGGCTACCCTACTCAAAAACTGACGATTTTTAATGGTGCTTTTGATTGGAAAGAGTTAAATGAGGGGGTGCGATTAAGTATTGAACGCTTGGTTGCAAGTCAACCTGAGTTAACAATCAGTCTGGAAGGAGCCCTGGATCAACTGACCAAAAATTCTGTAGGCAATATTCGTTTAGCAGGTAATTTTTCTGGGAAGAATTTACAGAAATGGATGCCTTATTTACCTGCAAAGCACATGAAAGCCAAGTTATTTGCCTGGTTAAACAATGATATTAAACGTTTAGGGCAAGCAACAGGTAAGATAACTATTAATGGAATGGCAAAGGATTTCCCATTTGATAATGGTAATGGGGAGTTTTCTATAGTAAGTCATGTTGTTGGTGGAGATATTTTAATTACTCCAGAATGGCAATTAATTAAAGATTTGGAAGGTTATATCAAACTAAAAAATAGAAACCTTGATATTGATATCGTTGATGGCGATGTCCAAGGTGTTCCACTTAAGCAAATGAACTTACGTATCGATGATATTGGTAAAGATAGGGAAACCTTGTTAATTCATGGAATTGTTCATGGAAAAGCACAAAAAATGCTCAACTTTGTTATGAACTCTCCATTAAAGAAAAAATTATCGGCTTTAAAAATATTATTGATAAAGGGATTGATATCACTTAATTTGCGTTTGGAAATCCCTCTTTATCCAGAAAATGATGATAATCTGGCCCGAGGTGAATTGAATTTTGAAAATAATATAATCAATATCAAGCATCAGATGGGAGATTTTTCTGTAGGAGAT
The DNA here is from genome assembly GCF_900637585.1 of Legionella pneumophila subsp. pascullei. Taxonomy (NCBI): domain Bacteria; kingdom Pseudomonadati; phylum Pseudomonadota; class Gammaproteobacteria; order Legionellales; family Legionellaceae; genus Legionella; species Legionella pneumophila. The sequence goes on along the minus strand of NZ_LR134380.1, from coordinate 1,976,457 downwards.
GTTACCGGAAATTTATTGTTTAATGAAAAAGGTATCCAGGATAGTGCCTTAACTGCTACGGCATTTGGTTATCCCCTGAATATTAAAATTCAATCGGAAAAATCTCCTCAATCATTAACTGCGATATCAATCGAGGGTGAATGTACCGTAGAATCCTTAAAGAAAAAATGGCGCTTACCTATTTTCTCAGTACTTAAAGGGAATATTTTAGCTAAGGCATTATTAAAAATTACGGATGATCCTAATGACTTGGATAATATGAAGTTGAACTCTGATTTGATAGGGTTGGCAGTTGACCTTCCACCACCTTTAGGAAAAACTTATAAAGAAAAAACCCCCTTACTGGTTAACCTGGATTTTAACCCACAAAAGACACTTCGCTTGAGAGTTAATTACAATGGACGATTAAGTACGGATCTTTTGATGCAAAACCAAAAAGGCGTATTTAACTTAAAGTCAGGTCAAATACGCTTAGGTGGCGCACAAGCTGTAAATCAGGAGCATCCTGGTCTCAGTATTGCTGGTACGTTAGAGGGCTTTGATTTGCAAGCATGGAAAGAAGTAATCAATAGATTCTCTAAAGAGAATGTCAACCCTTCTCTCTTAAGTTTGGTTAATATTATTGATGTAAAAATGGGTAAACTACACTTTCTGAAACAGCAGTTTGATAACATGTCTGTGTATGCGAAAAAACGTCCTGATAATGATTGGGCTGTCAATTTAAAACAGAAAAAAATCGATGCGGATTTAACCTACCATTCGGCAACAAATTCTCTGAGTGGCTTTGTGAAATACTTACATTTATCTGAAATAGGGTCTTCAATAAACAATAAAGATACTCCTTCACATGCCAGTCCGGCACAAATTCCCAATTTGAATTTAAGAGTCGATAATTTTTCAATTGGAAAAATTCAAATTGGCAATATTACCCTTAAAAGTCATTCTACACCCGAACGCTGGCATATTGATTATTTAAGGGTAGACTCACCCTATTATCAAGCTAATTTTGAAGGGGAATGGCTTCAGAAAGGAAAGGTTAATCAAACGAAACTACAGTCTAAAATGTATTTGAAAGACTTGGCTAAGAGTCTTGATCGTTGGGCGATTAATCCGGCGGTCGATGCGGGGAAAGGATATATAGAATTTCGTGGGGGTTGGCAAGGTACCTTATATGATTTTTCTCTAGCTAAGTTGAGTGGTTCAATGTATTTACAGCTGAAGAATGGTCGAATTACTCATTTGAGCCCGGAGACTGAAGAAAAACTTGGTTTAGGGAAGTTACTAAGCATATTGAGTTTGCAAACTATTCCAAGACGGTTAAAGCTCGATTTTAGTGATCTCTCAAATGATGGCTACAGTTTTGATATATTTAAAGGCAATTTTAATGTCAATAAGGGCATTATGAGTACTAATAACAGTTACATTGATGGTCCGGTAGCTTATGCTAGTATGAAAGGGGATCTGGATTTGGTAAGGCGATTATATGATTTGGATTTAAACATTTCACCGCATATCACTGCTAGCTTACCTGTTGTAGCTACGATAGCAGGAGGTCCGATTGCTGGTCTTGCTGCATGGATTGCAAATAAAATTATTAATCAAAGCATGCAGAAAATTGCGGGATATAGTTATAAAATTTCTGGCCCTTGGAATCAACCTATTGTGCAACAACTTAATATAGTGAAGAAATTGCCGTAACTAAAGGAGACAAGATTATTTAGCAAACAATTATGAGGTCACTTATAGCTCATGGAGGAATGTAAAATATTCTGCCTTGTTGAGCGAGTGGTTAAGCCTAAAGAAAATAATCAAAAATAATTATGAATACTTTAAAGTTACTATTTTCGTATTACTGGCGTTTGAGCCTATTGAAGGAAACTCCAGAAAATTCTCCTTATTCTGTTTTCCTACTTGTTGTAATGTGTCTTCTATTCTCTATTATAATGCTGATTCAGTGGAATATCGCCGAACTTGATTTTTCACGTGATTGGTTATTAAGTTTAATGATGGCTATGAGCCTGATTCTGTCTTTTATATTCTATACCTATGCTATTTTAAAGTTTCAAAATCTTGCATCCAGGCTTGTGCAAACAGCAACATGTTTATTGAGTGCCTATATTATTATACATGTTTTGGCGACACCATTATTCATAATTGATACTTATTTGTCTGCGGAGAATCTTAAAAACCCCATTTTTTTATTTATAGGTATGATATATTTGTTCATCACTTTGGGGCTTTCTATTTGGCAATTTGTAATTACAGCCCATATTTATAAATTTGCTTTAGGCACTACTCCGGTGAAATCAATTTTGGCTGCTTTTGGTTTAGTTGCTGTTAATATTTTAACTATTTCTTTTTGGCGATGACATCATGACACATTTACATATATTGGGAGTAAGTGGAACTTTTATGAGTGCTCTGGCTTTGCTTGCCCGCGATGCGGGATATAAAGTTACAGGAAGTGATGCCAATTGCTATCCACCCATCAGTGATTTACTTGCTGCCAAAGGTATTTCGTGGACTGAAGGCTATGATGATTCCACTTTAGCATTACAATCAGACATGGTTATTGTTGGTAATGCTATTAAGCGGGGAATGCCAGTTCTTGAAGCGGTTATGGAGTCGGGAAAACCATATATGTCAGGCCCTCAATGGCTTGTCGAAAATATTTTATCGAAATATCAGGTGATTGCAGTAGCTGGGACTCATGGCAAAACTACAACTACTTCAATGATTGCCTGGATTTTGGAGCAAGCTGGAATGAATCCGGGATTTCTTATCGGTGGTGTGTCCAGTGATTTCAATACCAGTGCCTGCCTTGGCAAAGGGAGGTGGTTTGTCATTGAGGCAGATGAGTACGACAGTGCTTTTTTTGATAAACGTCCTAAATTTATGCATTATCGTCCACATATTGCGGTACTAAACAATTTGGAATTTGATCATGCCGATATTTATCCAGACTTGGCAGCTATTCAACAACAATTTCATTATTTATTAAGAACAATTCCAAAAAGTGGTGTGGCTATAAAACCTCGAGATGATAAGGCTTTGAATGAAGTTCTATCCCGAGGTCAATTTTCGCGTATTGAAACACTGGCATTATCCGGGGACGCTGAATGGGTTGCCGAGCTGATTGACGATAGTGGTTCAAAATTTAAAATACTGCATAATGGGGTAAAGGTTGCTGAAGTATATTGGCCTTTAATAGGTCGATTTAATGTAGAAAATGGCCTAGCGGCAATTGCTGCTACCTGGAATGCTGGGGTAAGTCCTGATGTTGCAGCCAAGGCTTTAGAACAATTTTCTCCAGTAAAACGAAGACTCGAAGTTCGTTCCAATCGACATGGAATAACAGTTTATGATGATTTTGCCCACCATCCAACCGCAATTACCAAAACTATTGATGCTTTAAAAAGAAGTGGTCGCCATCAGCGTATTTTTGCTGTTATGGAGTTTGCTTCCTATACCATGAGAACAGGCGTACATGCCGGAGAAATGGCTTATGCTTTAGCCCCTGTAGATGGCGCCTATGTCTTGGATCCTCAGGACTTTAATTTAAAGGACTCTGTTAACTCCTGGACATGTCCGTATAAAATTTGCAAAAATAATGAAGAGATCGTTAAGGAGATCATCAATACAGTAAGAGAAGGTGACGCTGTATTAGTGATGAGTAATAGAGGATTTAATGGAATTCATCAACAATTAATCGACTCTATAGATAAACTTTTTATGTAACTATTCATTCTTGTCTCCAATTGTCTTGAGACTATGTCATGATATTGAGGAATAGGTGGGATAAATATCGTGTTGCATTGTTCGTAAAGTCCTACCTTAAAAGATCAGTGCAGTAAAATACAGTGATTTGATTTTTAAATGACTTGTCCAACATCCTATGTGTCTCAGCTTGTCCGAGGCATTCAACGTACACTTGTGTGGATATCGATATTTCTGAAAAGCAATGGCACCTGTAGAATAGGTCATTTAAAATTCAAGCCAATATATATATCTTGAGTTTAGAATAACCTACGGAAAAATATATTTATTTTCTTCATCCAAATAAAATTGGCGATTTGAAATATTTGTTGGCAAATAGTTAAATTAATAGTTGCAATATTATGTGTAGGTTGATATAAAAATTAAAAGAGTCTTGATCATCAGAGGTGTGTTACTCGCTGCGGTTCTTGCGGGTGGGCCCTTGTGGGAGGGAAACCATGCTAGAGTTTGCCGAATTTCAGCAAAATGCATTGAAATTAACAGATCAATTAAAGAGGCGCAGCATACCATCCTTAGGATGTTTTTGTTTTTTTTCAGTGATATTACCCAATACAGCTGCCATTGAAGATGCCCAAACGATTAAATTGGTTGCTTATAGCCTGGATAGCGAGAATGATGATGACTTACTCGCTTATCTTAAAGGTATCACAAGATATTCTGCTGTAACCCCAAAAAATATTAACGAATTCAAAAAAAAGGTACTGACTGGAATTTATTTAATGATGTGGTCACATTATAGCTCTACTGTTTCGAATTTAATGAATAGTACATTGGTTGAGCTATTTCAAAGAGATTTGCAAGTGAGTTCCCCACAAAAGATGAGCGATACTTTATTTGATTCCAGTTTGGAGGCTTTAAGTCAATATTGTTCATTTGCCTATCAAAATCGTAATGAACGAATTTATGACAACTTAATTCGCCGTTTAGGTAAAACGGTGCAAGCAGATATTCATACCTTACGTCTTTCCAGGGAGAAACAGGAAACTTCATTCTATGATATTTATAAAGGAATTATGCGTACTTTAGGACTTAATAGCGTGTTTTAGACAGGAGACACTATGACTTTTACTCCGCCCGAGTTCAAAATATTAAGTGTAAATACTCGTAACTTAGAGACTGTATTCTCTACCTTGCTAGGCAGATATAAAATTATTACTGATCCTCCTGTATCTGAAGCGGTATCGAGTAGTGAACTAATTAGAAATACCCTGGAAACATTATTGGCCAGAACCCATAAGGTTGTGATTTGTAAAACAGACAGGGAAACTGCCAGGGATGTATTTAAACAATTAAGTAATGAATTGCGTGAAGTTTTAAAAGAAAATAATGAGGAAAAAAATAAACAATCCATTTTGTTTTTGTTAGGCGCTTTGCTTCATCGCTATTTTAGACTGATTAAAGAGTATGATAATTTTAATTCATACATTCCTGTCCCATCATTTTTTTTTAAATATAAAGCACCATCTGATGTAAAAGATTGTCGATTGTTTCAAGCAATAAGACTCGCTTTAGGTTTACCTGAAGAGATGGAGAAGAATTATAGAATAAATGATCTGAAAATTATTGATGTAACAACGATTGTAACTGCTTTAGAAACATTTCGTGATAATATGCAATTGATTGTGGGCAAGGATGAGGCGAAAATGCCGCGTTATAAAAGCTATCCTCATTTTGCAGCAGATAAGAACTTTGAAATTTATTTACAAGAAATTATTGATGAGCATAAAAGACGTAATCCTGTTGTTTTAAATCAATTCAAAGCCATAAATTTCATTCAATCATTGGTAAAACAAATTGAAGAAGAGCAACGACAAGTCGAAGAGGCTTTGACTCATCTAGGCAAATTCTTGCCAAAAAGTTGTCCTGATTTTAAAACTGTGTCTTCAGAGTTGATGGAAGAGCAAATAAAAACTCAAATTGAATCACAAGTCATACAAGAAAAAATTATCGACCTATTGTATACCGGACATATTCAGGATAATTTTAGTACGATGGATTGTGGATCATTTATTGAAGCAATGAAAAACTGTAATAACAGTCTTGCAAGATATCGGGCTTTGGGTGGTTTTTGTTTGTTATTACAAAACGAGGGTGTAAAAGAGCAATTGCGGTTTTGCATTCACCAGGCTCTGGGTGTGGAAATAAATCCCAATGAGTTGACTGATAAGGATATGCTTGATGCAATCAGGCTTCTTAAAACATATTTTGAAGCTAATCCTAAAGTTGAGCTTAATTTTGATTTTTTTGGTGGAAAAGGACCAATGAATACATTCATTCTTCAAACAGAATTGGCTTTATCTAAAAAAGTTCAAGCAGTAAATAAAGCTCAGGAAGACAACGCAGAAACTCGCACTACTGCTTTATTTGTTTGATGCGCTTATGCAGCTTGTTCTGGAAATCTCCTAATACTGGAGTCCTGATTCAGGACTCCAGTGTTTTTATCCAAAATGATAACATTAATCATTGCTTGGAAAATTCCATTACTCCATCTTTATAGGATACAATAATGGTTTCCCCTGATTTGAATTTTCCAGTCAATAATGATTGCGCCAGTGGATTCTCTAATTTTTGCTGAATGGTACGTTTTAAGGGGCGGGCACCATAGACCGGATCAAAACCTGCTTCAGCCAAATGAGATAAAGCGTCATTTGTGACTTCAAGAGTAATGTTTTGTTGTTTCAGACGATGATGCAAGTAGTTAATTTGGATTGCAGCAATTTTTGCAATTTGTTCTTTTGTCAAGGAATGGAATACCACCGATTCATCAATTCTGTTGATAAATTCAGGTCTAAAATGTTGGCTGACTAAATCCATTACAGCAGCCTTAATCTGATCGTAATCAAATTTGCTGCTCATTTCCTGAATCAGTTGAGATCCCAGATTAGAGGTCATAACAATAACGGTATTCCTAAAGTCAACAGTACGTCCCTGACCATCTGTTAAACGGCCATCATCCATAACTTGAAGCAGAATATTAAATACGTCGGTATGAGCTTTTTCTACTTCATCGAGCAAGATAACAGAATAGGGCTTGCGCCTGACTGCTTCAGTTAAATAGCCACCTTCTTCATATCCTACGTAGCCAGGAGGCGCGCCGATTAAGCGTGCAACAGAGTGTTTTTCCATAAATTCAGACATATCAATGCGCACCATAGCTTCTTCCGTATCAAAAAGAAAAGAAGCTAGCGCTTTACATAATTCGGTTTTTCCTACGCCGGTTGGACCCAGAAAAAGAAACGAACCAATGGGACGATTGGGATCTGATAACCCTGCACGTGAGCGTCTTATGGCATTAGAAACAGCATCTACTGCTTCATTTTGGCCAATAAGTCTGCTATGCAAAGCTTCTTCCATTTTCAGTAATTTTTCCTTTTCTCCCTCCATCATTTTAGATACGGGGATCCCTGTCCATTTTGAAACAACTTCTGCGATCTCATCTTCGGTGACTTTATTGCGTACCAACTTTGTTTCCATAGCATCGACTGAAGAGACCTGGCTTAATCTTTTTTCCAGTTCAGGTATACGACCATACTGTAATTCAGACATACGACTTAAATCTCCAGCTCTTCTGGCAGTTTCCATTTCCAGTTTGGCTTGCTCAAGTGCCTCCTTGATTTGTGTGGATCCTTGCATGGTTGCCTTTTCAGCTTTCCAAATCTCCTCTAAGTCTGAATAATTCTGCTCTAATTCATCGATACTTTTTTGTAAATCAACAAGTCTTTTTTTAGACGCTTCATCATTTTCCTTTTTCAATGCTTCACGCTCGATTTTTAGCTGAATCAAACGTCGTTCCAGTTTATCCATACTTTCAGGTTTTGAATCAATTTCCATCCGGATTAAGCTGGCTGCTTCATCAATTAAATCAATGGCTTTGTCGGGTAGTTGGCGGTCGCTGATGTAACGATGGGATAGCGTTGCTGCAGCAACCAACGAAGGATCTGTAATTTCAACTCCATGGTGAACTTCATACCGTTCTTTAAGACCCCTTAATATAGCAATGGTGTCTTCCACACTGGGTTCATCGACCAGTACTTTTTGAAAGCGTCTTTCAAGGGCAGCATCTTTTTCAATATATTGTCGGTATTCGTCTAATGTGGTAGCCCCGATGCAATGCAATTCACCTCGAGCTAATGCTGGTTTGAGCATATTCCCGGCATCCATAGCTCCTTCAGCCTTGCCAGCGCCGACCATAGTATGCAATTCATCAATAAACAATATGATTTGACCTTCTTGTTTTGCCAAATCATTAAGAACTGCCTTTAAACGTTCTTCAAACTCCCCGCGATATTTTGCACCAGCAATCAATGCACCCATGTCCAGTGCCAGTAAGCGTTTATTCTTTAATCCTTCAGGCACTTCACCATTAATAATTCGTTGCGCCAAACCTTCCACTATAGCTGTTTTACCTACACCAGGTTCACCTATTAATACAGGGTTATTTTTAGTTCTTCTTTGCAATACCTGGATGGTGCGTCGAATTTCATCATCTCGTCCAATAACTGGATCCAGTTTTCCTTGTTCGGCACGTTCAGTCAAATCCAGGGTATATTTTTCAAGGGCTTGTCGCTGTTCCTCTGCATTTGGATCATTAACAGTTTCTCCACCTCTTAACTCATCAATCGCCTTTTCAATGGCTTTGTTGTCACCTCCGGCTTGTTTGAGGATTTTCGCAAGGTTACTATCCTCACTTATCGCTGCTAATATAAAAAGCTCGCTTGAAATAAAGTTATCTTTTCTTTGTTGCGATAATTTGTCAGTCAGGTTAAGTAGTCTATTCAACGCATTAGATATATGAATATCGCCTCCGGTACCTGATACTTTAGGGAGTTTATCCAGAGCTTGGTCAATTAAGGTTCTTAATAGTGGTATATTAACACCCGCTTTACTAAGAAGAGGTCTGCAACTTCCACCTTGTTGATCGAGTAAGGCTTTCATTAAATGTTCTGGCTCTATAAATCCATTATCTCTACCTAAGGCCAGGGATTGGGCATCTGCAAGAGCCATTTGAAACTTTGATGTTAGTTTGTCCATTCGCATAGGAACACCTTTCTAGTTATTTTGGGGTATTAATTCTAGTTTACATGCCATAAAATGGGTATTATTTACATTTTTTCAAGAGTTTTTTATGAATAATGAGTCATCTTCTAATTCTAATTTGGATTCACAAGCTTTGCTTAATCAGTTGGTAATTGACTATCTCAAAGAAAAGAAAAGAAAACGTCTATGGAAATGGATTATAAGAGCTTTTATCCTGGTCATATTAATTTATTCATCTTATAAAATCGTTTCAGTCGCTAAAACCACAGAAGCATCTAAGGATAAAGAGCATATTGGATTGATTGATATTAACGGTGAAATCGCAGATTCCAGTTCCGCAAGTGCTGATAATTTCACAAAAGGGATTGAGAAGGCATATAAAAGTAAAGGATTAAAGGCATTAATTGTCCGGATAAATAGTCCTGGAGGCAGCCCTGTACAGGCAGAATATATTTACAATGTTTTGCAATATTACAAAAGTCTAAAACCAAACATTAAAACTTACGCTGTTTGTGTCGATATGTGTGCATCCGCTGCTTATTACGTTGCTGTTGGCGCAGATGAAATATACGCAAGCCCTGCAAGCATGGTCGGTTCAATAGGTGTTTTATATAATGGTTTTGGTTTTGTTGATGCAATGCAGAAACTTGGTATTTCACGCAGGTTACAAACTTCAGGCGTCAATAAAGCGTTCCTGGATCCTTTTTCCCCAACTACTGAATTTCAGAAAGAAAAGCTGCAAACCATGCTTGATATAGTACATAAACAATTTATTACGCGTGTCAAAGAAGGAAGAGGAAATAGATTAAAGATTAATGAGGAAACCTTTTCCGGGCTATTTTGGACTGGTGAGCAAGCGTTGGCTAATGGTTTAATTGATGGTTATGCCAGTAGTGGGCAGTTGGCACGAGAGGTAATTAAAATTACTGATATGGTTGACTATACTTACAAGCAAAATGTCTTTGACCGCTTGACTAAAAATTTGGGCACAGCGATGGCAGATGAGTTACCAGTAATTTTAGGAATGAAGCCGGGATTGAGATAGGAGTTGTTTTAACGCTCAAGAGAAGCATTAATCCGCTTTCTCATCTGTGAGAGAGCGGATATTTAAAAATTACTTGAAATCGATAAACCCAAGTCATCGCCTTAATAGGCTTAGATTGACAACTTATTTTAAAACTGGTGATATTGTTTGTAAAAGTGACTTAAATACCTTAGGGGTTCCAGCGACTACGTCGCCATAATTTAGGAAATCTTCTCCGCCTTGAACATCACTTATTAGTCCCCCAGCTTCTCGGATCAGTAAGGCTCCCGCAGCAATATCCCATGGGCGTAAACCAAACTCCCAGAAACCATCCAGACGACCGCTTGCAACATAAGCCAAGTCAAGAGCAGCAGAACCTGTTCTTCTAACTCCAGCACATTTTCCGAGCAAGGCTTCAAAGGTTGGCAAATATCGCTGGGCAAGAGTTACATCACGAAAATGAAAACCTGTACCTAACAGAGAAGCAGTGAGTTGGGTTTGTTTGGACACACGTATTCTTCTATCGTTTAGCCTTGCCCCGCGTCCTCTGCTTGCAGCAAAACACTCATGGCGCAGGGGATCATAAATAACGCCATGTTCAAGGCGATTTTTAATTTTTAGAGCTATGGATACAGAATAAAAAGGGAAGCCATGAAGATAATTTGAAGTACCATCCAGAGGGTCAATTATCCAGACTGTATCACTATCGCCTTGCTGAATACCGCTTTCCTCTGCAAGAATTCCATGCTCTGGATAGGCTTTCTGTATCGTACTAATAATAACTTGCTCTGCTTTAATGTCCACTTCGCTAAAATATTCATGGCTGTTTTTAGGAGTTATTTTTAAACGATCAACCTGTTCTACATAACGATTAATGATTTCACCAGCTTGTCGCGCAGCATTGACAGCAATATTTAAAAGTGGTTCCATGGATATACTCTTTAGCTATAAAATCAGCAATTCTAACACATTTTTTTTAAACAAAGAGAAGTTCAATCAATAAATCCTATGATATAGTTAACAATCGTATTTGGAATAATTTGTTATGAAGTTAAGTTCTATTCGAATCGTTCTGGTTTCAACTTCCCATCCTGGTAATATTGGCTCCACTGCAAGAGCCATGAAAACTATGGGGCTAAGTTCATTGTACCTGGTTAGTCCGAAGTCATTTCCTGATCTCAAAGCCAAAGAAATGGCTGCTGGGGCTGATGATGTCCTGGATGCAACTATTGTTACAAATACTTTGGACGAAGCTTTAATTGGATGTCAGTTGATTTTAGGTACGAGTGCCAGGCCACGGGGGTTGTCATTACCTGGATTGATTCCAGCTTCCTGTGCAGAATTGATAAAACAACAATCAGATAATACTCAAGTGGCTATTGTATTTGGTAGAGAACACGCAGGACTTACTAATGAAGAGCTGCTAAAATGTCACTACCATATTAATATCCCAAGCAATCCGGACTATAGTTCATTAAATTTGGCTCAAGCAGTACAAATTATAGCCTATGAACTTCGTATGAAGTTATTATCCCCACGTGCTGAAGTAGCTCTCCGTAATGAAGAACAGGCTACAGCTGATGAAATTGAACAATTTTATGAACATCTAAAGGAAGTTTTTATTGAAATTAAATTTTTGAGACCCTCTAATCCGAGGAGATTAATGCAAAGAGTAAGGCGGCTGTTTAATAGAATCAACCTTGAAAAAATGGAAGTTAGCATTTTAAGAGGTATGCTTAGCCAGGTTCAGAAATCATTGGAGTGGGCAAGGAAAGACAATAGGAGCAATAAAATTGGCAATAAAACCGATTTATTTTGATTATATGGCAACAACACCAGTTGATCCTCGTGTTGTTGAGCAAATGATAAAATATTTAGGTCCTGAAGGGGATTTTGGTAATCCTGCATCAGCAACTCATGAGTATGGGAGAGTTGCTTCTATGGCAGTTGAGCAGGCACGTTCTCAAATTGCAGAAACTATCAATGCTTCCCCTCAAGAAATAGTGTTTACATCAGGCGCTACAGAAGCAGATAATTTAGCTATTTTAGGAGCTGCCCGGTTTTATAAAAATAAAGGAATGCATCTTGTTACTATGAGCACTGAGCATAAGGCCGTGCTTGACAGTTTTCATCAATTGGAAAAAGAAGGTTTTCAAGTCACCTATCTTAATCCAGAATCAGATGGTTTGTTGGCCCTTGAGAAACTTGAATCAGCCCTTAGACCAGATACTATTCTGGTTTCTATTATGCACGTTAATAATGAAATTGGTGTCATACAAGATATTGCCTCTATTGGTGAGTTATTAAGAAACAAGGGAATTATATTTCATGTTGATGCTGCTCAAAGCGCAGGTAAATTACCAATCGATTTGAGCCAGCTTTCAGTTGATTTGATGTCGTTTTCTGCTCATAAAAACTATGGGCCTAAAGGGGTAGGGGCTTTGTATGTGAGGCATAAGCCAAGGATTCGTTTACAGACTTTAAGTTTTGGTGGTGGGCATGAGGGGGGATTGCGATCAGGAACATTACCTACTCACCAAATTGTCGGTATGGGGGAAGCTTTTGCTATTGCAGAGGCTGAAAGAATTACCGAACAGATGCGTATTCTAAATTTACGCAAAAAACTATGGGACGGAATACGGCATTTACCTGCTATTAAACTAAATGGAAATGAGCAAAGGCGTATCGCAGGAAATCTGAATGTGAGTTTTGTTGGATTAAATGGAGATTCATTGTTGTTTGCTTTAAATGAGTTGGCGGTGTCGACTACTTCTGCTTGTTCTTCTGCGAGTATTCAACCATCTTATGTCCTAAGAGCAATTGGTTTAACTGATACGGACGCGCAATCAGCGGTCCGTTTATCCATAGGACGGTTTACTACAGAGGAGCAAATAAAGAAAGCGATTGATATAATTTGCACACAAGTAAGTCGGCTTCACGAATTATCACCATTATGATGTATAATAAAATTGTACAGGATTATTTTTTTCAGCCTCAACATACAGGTACGCTGGATTTAAATGATCCTTTTGCAATAGGTGTACAAAGTCAACAGGCTAATCAACTGAATACAGTGCATTTTTATATAAAATATGACAAAGACAAGAACATATCCAGGGCCAGATTTAAAACGAATGGCAATCCTTATGTTATCGCGGCAATGGAATGGATCTGTTGTCAGATTGAAGGTAAAGCTTTGGAAACACTTCCATTAATTGATTTTCAGATTTTAATTAATGTATTACAGATACCTAACAGTCAGTATCCTGTAGCAGTTCAGATAGAGGACATATACAAAGAAGCATTGATTTTGATGCGTAAGAAATTTGAGAGGTAAAGAGATGAGTGTAGAAATACAACAAGCGAACAGCATAAGCCCTAATATCACTTTCAGTGAATCAGCAATAAAGCACTTGGTTTCCTATTTGGAGCAAAATCCAGGGAGCATAGGAGTGAGATTGTCAGTAAAAAAGACAGGGTGTTCGGGGTTATCCTATGTAGTCGATTATGTAAAAGAGCCTTTAGAAGGAGATATGGTAGTTTCTTTATCCGATAACTATCTGGTATGTGTTGACAGAACAAGTTATCCATTTCTTAAAAATATGCAAGTTGATTATGTGAAACAAGGGTTAAATTACAAATTTGTTTTTAATAATCCTAATCAGACTGGGCAATGTGGTTGTGGAGAGAGTTTTACTGTGACTTAGTAAAATAAGCAAAAAATCGAAAATGTCTCTTTAATAATATTATTAATAAGCGACTGGCTTGAATCCTGTATTAAAGTAAGGTCGCTCTATCAATTTTGTGATCTAATTCTCTTTATTAATTAAATTATTAATACCTGAAATATTTCCAATTATAAAGGAAATGTTTACCTCTTTAATGCTTAATAATTATTATTTCAAAAGTAAATTTTTAGAAAATTAAGTGCAATTATTTTTACAAACCTAACTAAAATGATACAATAGAGACTTAATAATTCCTTAATAAATGAATATCATTGAAACAATGTTTACACTCTTTGAGATATTTGATATTATATCGGTCATGGTGTTAGAGCCAAATTAATGTGCTGGACATGAATTATGTTCATTAAATTTGTATTAGGAGATTAAAATGAGTGCAGTTATGCAACAAGTGACGCAAGGTAATGATGCCCTGTCACATCAAGTAGTTAGCGCAGTGAAAGGTTATTTAACAAGTGTCGGCAGTAAAGATGCTAATTTAAACTTGTATCAATTAATTGTTGAGGAAGTAGAAGCGCCTTTATTCCGTACTGTTATGGAATTAACTCGTTATAACCAATCAAAAGCTGCTCGAGTTCTTGGTGTAAGTCGTGGAACTTTGCGTACTAAATTAAAGCGTTATTTCGATGATGAATTCATTGGTACCCGTGATTTTTAATTCAGTTGTGTAGTTAATATTTTCCAAGTTCAGTTATTCTTCGCGGTATTCTAATAGAAATTCATCGTTAATTATGGCCTTTGCCTGGGCACTCTGCTAATATTGAAATCAGAGTCGGTCAGGCAATCGCTCCTTGCCTAAAGGCAAGGGGAGGAAAGTCCGGGCTCCATAGGGCAGAGTGCCAGGTAACTCCTGGGAGGTGTGAGCCTACGGAAAGTGCCACAGAAAATATACCGCCTTCTATTCCTTTTGGAGTCGTAGGTAAGGGTGAAATGGTGCGGTAAGAGCGCACCGCGCGATTGGTAACAATCGTGGCAGGGAAAACCCCACTCGGAGCAAGACCAAATAGGAATCCATTTGACTGCAAAGTCATAACGTATGGCCCATACGGGGTTCGGGTAGGTCGCTTGAGGCATGCGGTGACGTATGTCCCAGATGAATGGTTGCCCACGACAGAACCCGGCTTATCGACCGACTCATATCAATATTTGGTGTCAATGCATACCATTATATGCCTTTAGTCCCTATATGAAGCAGGGGGTAAAGTCGCCATACAAAAATGACATACCAAGCTATATAACAGTTATACACTCAAGGGAAATCTCGGCCATTTCACTTTCAATTGCTTCCTCTATTGAGTCAGTTGTTGCTTGATCCACTACTTGAGCTGACTCAATAAATCCAACGGTATCAGATGCCTCTTGGGCACTGTCGGCGGTATCCGTTGCGTCGGCAGTGTCTGTTGCATCAGTAGTATCTGATGCGTCAGTAGTATCTGATGAGATGGTTTCAGTTGTTTCAGCATCAGAGATGCTTCCATCTGTGCCAGCGGGAGTGTTTACCTGACCCTCAGCAGGAAAGGCACCAGCTACAACCCCCTGCGGTGTGGCTATGTAACTTCCAGGAGTGTAATTATTTATATTTCCTTCTATTAAGTTAAAATAAGTTTGTTTATCGGATTTTACAAATATTTCGGCAGCTGTCCCTGTAATTGCCATTGCTATCACGGGTGTTTTCAGGCTTTCATTTGACTTCCCTGTAGTTTTAAATTTTATTTTTCCTTGGGATAATTCAGCCTTGATTTGAACATCAGATGCATTTGGGGAAAAGGCTAGAATTTTATATCTGGAGTTCTCACCTATATTTACCAGAGTCCCGTTTTTATATTTGATGTTGATGAGAGCACCTGTTCCGGTAACAATGGTGTCCCCTTGCTCCAATTGAGAACCTCTTGAGAGGGAGTACTCCTTGCCTTCTCTGACTGACGTGACTTTTTGTTTGGCGAATAATACCGTGGCTACTGGTTGCGCAAATGCATTGGTTATAACAAAAACTAGACTAATATAGATCAGTTTTTTCATGAGCTACTCCTAACGGATATAATTGGCAATAGTTGGTGGTCTGGCTATATATCACATCTCTATACCAAGATAAAATGTAGTAGTTCTTATATTGTCGCCAATTAACTGAACTGGTTGCGGAGAAATGGGGCCGCTTATTGGAAAGAAATATATTGAACAAGTACTTCCAGGTGGAACTACATCACACCCACTTTCAATCACATCAACAAGAAACTCAAGTGAGCTTGGAAGTACAGCTTCAATATGGGTTGCTGTAACAACAGAAGAGTGGTTAGTCACATGGAGTATTCCTGGGGTACCAGGGTTTGCAAGATGAAGAAGTATGGTACAACTTGTGATCGATTGGAGTGAGCAATTGGCAATTGAATCGATTTTGTTGTTGGAAATTAATGTGATTGTAGTCTCTGCCATTTTTTTGGAGTGTCCTGGTTTTTCAGCCCACACAGTATGAGTTATTGAAGAGAGTAATAAAAAAAATGCAATCATTGATATCGTAAACAGCCGAATTGTTTTCATAATCCTTCCTATTGCGGTATTTAAAATTTCTTCTTGACCTTACTTCCTGGTATGAACATAAACCCCATTCCAGTCAGACGAAGGAGGTCTTTTTTTGAATGACGCTATTCTTTCAATATACATTTGGTACAAATATATTCCAGGATTTTCATTTTTTAATTCATTGAAGATGTACTCTGCAATAAGCCAATCCTGATTGTAATAGTGGGCTAATGCAGTTTCATACTTTTCTTGTTCCTGCAGAAGCCTTTCAGATGCCTCAGTAACAATACCTAGAGGTTGGTAAATAGTCAATGGAGTTTTTCGACCTTTGACCGCCACTTTATCTATCGTACGCCACAAGATGTTATTGAGGCAGGAACAAGTTTTATCATTCGTCAGTATATTGACTCGGTAGAATTTGGTTAGACCCTCTAATCTGGAAGCAAGATTAACTGTATCTCCCAGAACAGTATAGGCTCGACGAAATTCAGAACCCATGTCACCAACGTTCATAGGACCAGTTGCTATACCTACTCCAATATCAACTTGTGGCAGCCCATGCTCCAATAAATTGTCATTAATTTGGGGTAAGTGCTCAAAGAAGGAGAGAGAACATAAAACGGCGTGACTCGCATGCTCTTTGTCTTCTATCGGTGCTCCCCAGAATGCTACTATCATATCTCCAACGTATTTATCAATTGTTCCTCTATGTTCAAAAATGATTTTGGTCATTGGGGTAAAAAAAGAATTTAACAATAGTTTTACACCACCTGCACCAAGTGCTTCGCTCATTGTTGTGAAGTTACGTATGTCAGTAAACAGAACTGTCATTTCACGGTTCAACCCTTCCATAGCGTGGTGTTCAGGATGTTCTATTAATTCTTTGACGTATTCTTTTGGTACGTATTGACCGAACAATTCACTTATTCGTCTTTTTTGCCGCTTTTCAATAACATAGGAATAGAAAAAATTAACAAAAGTTTGCAAGGTAGTGATGGTTAATAAAAATGCCGGGGGGATGTAATTATTGTAAAATACGAACAGGACAAGAGTATTAGTCAATATTATTACAGTCGTTATCAAAAAGACTATTAATTTGCCAAATATACCAAAAGAAGAAAATACAAACGCAAATAACAAGCCAAAAATCACTAAACAAAGTTTTCCTTGCAATGATTCCCAGTCAAATTCTCGGGGAATTTTTTGTTCTACCAGCCCTTTCACTATATTGCCGACTATTTCAACTCCAGGAAATAATTGGGCGACTGGTGTATGGTGCAAATCAGATAAGAGAGTTATGGATGAGCCAACCAAGGCGATACTTCCAGCCAATTCCTCAGGATTGAATTGATTGTTCAATATATCGGTCGCTGAATAATAATTTAGTGTTCCTGGGCCGCCCCAAAATGGAATAAGAATTTGGCCTTTGCGATTTGTGGGGATTTGGGTTCCGTCTAATTCTATACCTGTCAATTGGTCGTTATATTTTTTCAGAGAAATCTTGTCAGTTAAGAGGTAATTCATTGCTATTGCCAAAGATAAACTGGGATAGAGGTTATTTTTATAATTGGCCAATAAAAGAGCATGTCTTATAATCCCATCTTTATCGGGTAAGTTAGTAACAAACCCGCCAGAAGCTGCAGCTGTAGTAAATGCTGCCAAATTACTGTTGAAATTAGTAAACTGATACACTGATAGTTTATTTTCCAGGAGAGGTTTGTTGTCAGTATCTCTTAATGGTGTCGGTAAAGAGCCTTTTCTAATATCTTCGCTATTATGAAAAAAAAAACCAAGTACCGCATTATTCTTGCCTAAAGCGTTAACAAGCTTTTGATCATTATCAACTTGATTTGCAATGCTATTTAATGTGGTAATCAACCGTTTTTGATCTGTTGTCATTTTTCCAGAAAATTGACTCAGTTTTTCTATGAGAGCTAAAGCATAATTCGTTTCCGCTTCTGACATGACTATATCGAAACCAACAGTGACCACACCATTCTCTTGTAATTTATTTAATAATTCAGCTATCTTACTTCTTGGCCATGGCCATCTTCCTTGTTGTTCTAATGATTTATCATCAATATCGATGATAATAACTTTAAGGCTTTCAGGCTTTGAATGCCAATTGAGGTTGATTATTTGATCATAAATTCTTCCTTCAATTTGGGAGATTAGTGAGCTGAGTGGGGGAACATTAAAGAGCAAGGTGAGTAATACCAATAGGGTCACTGCCAGCCCCAGGAAAAATTCAGTCCACTTTATATGATTGAGGAATTGAGGGAAATAAAGTGTCAGTTTATTCACGAAAATTATCCTTTTGCTACTCTTAAATAAAAGATGAAAGAGCTATCTCTTTATTAAACAGTATATAGTCTGCGAAGGAAGGGCATAAATAATGTTTTTCAGCCGTGTTGATCACAGATATGTTTGATCCATGTTACTACATAAATAACTTTCGTGCCTCTGGTATGGAAGAACAATAAATAAACTACTATACAACTAACTAATCAAATCGGTACTCCAATCCAGCAGTCGTTTGATAACTTTCAAAAATGTTTCCTGCGCTGTAATATTTTTCTTCTAGCCTTAAAGTTACTTGTTTATTATTAAAAATAACACCAGCACCAAGTTTGTAGCCATTTTTATCCATATTGAGCTGAGGTAGAGATCCATTAATTTGTTGTGTAAGTATAGGTCGGCTATTGGTGAAATCTGCAATTTGAATCAAACCACCGTTAACAAAAGGGGTTAATGGTGGATTGAGTTTGTAACTGATTTCAGTCCCTTCCATAACATAGGTTGTTTTTGTAGTTAAAGGCGCTATGATTTGCCCGCGTTGGTTGGACTGGAAGGCTAATATATAACTACCCGAATTAATTTGACTGTATAATATTCCCACATAGCTTCTTAGAGATACTTTTTTCCATCGTTTTCTGTAAACTGCATTGATGCTGGCAAGCCAGTTGTCATTAGTATGTTTTGAAAAAGCGATATCAGGGATAGTGCGATTTATCAAAGTTTGTGAGTTTATTCTGTTTTGACCATATCCTCCAGCAATATCTATATCAAATTTTGGAGTTATTATTTTACGCATATGTCCAAACAATGTGTTGTTATGAATCGTTTGACTGGAAGGAATCGGAGTATTGGGAAACAATCGAAATTGAGAGCTCACCTCAGTATCTATATTTAAAACATAAAGACCTGCAATGATGCTCGGTACTGGAGAAATATGATCAGCACCTATTGAATAAAGATTGGAATGCCCATTGTACCGATTGAAATTAAGACCAGCTGTCGAATCAAAGTTAAAATCTATATAGCTGTAAGCAAATTCAGGCGTGATTTTCTTTAAAAAGTTATTAGCGTTTTTTGTGCTCTTATTGTCATTTATATTTTGTGCTCTTGATGCTGAGCTATCAGGAATTTTAGCATAGGCTGATTGTGTGCTTAGTATTACTCCTATCATTGATAACAAAAACTTTATTTTCATTATTTCAAAAATCCTTAGCGAAATGACAAATTAATTAGCTTGAAATAATACCGGGAAAAAAGTCATGTATGCAATTAATTCTATATGAAAATTGGTTACAATATTCTACTATAATTGAATGCTTGCATTATACCTTCTGACAAAAAGATGATAATAGCTGGCAATCAATCAACAAAGCCATAAATGAGCATTGTGAATTATAAAAATATTGCATCATCCAAGATGTTTTTTTAATAACAGATTGATTTGCTCGGGATTTGCTTTCCCTTTAGTTTGTTTCATCGCTTGTCCGATAAAAAAAGCTAATAATTTCTCTTTACCGGCTTTGTATTCTGTAACTTGTTCGGGATATTGTTTGATTATTTGCTCAACTATTTCTTCCAGTGCCGAGTTGTCATTCTGTTGCTGGTAGCCTTCGCGTTCAATAATCGCATCGATATCTTCTTCGCCTGCACAAAGCATACTGAAAATATTTTTAGCAATACTGGAAGAGATTTTTTTCTCATGAATTTTGCTAAGGAAAGCAGCCATGGTTTTAGCTGAAATTGGTGGTGTTTCAAAGGTTAGGTTGTGTTCATTAAGAAAGGCGGCATATTGGCCTTTTAACCAGTTGATAATTGTTTTATCAGCAGCCGGACAAAGGGATTTAATTTTTTTGTAATATTGATAAGTGTCCGGTGATGATAATATGAAATTAATGTCTTCATCATTTAGGGACGGAGTGTTTTTTAATTCTTTGGAAATTGCTTCAGGCAAGTCCGGCAGGTTATTTTTAATCTCTTCAATTTGTTCTTTGTCAATATGAATTGGTAATAAATCAGGATCAGGAAAATAACGGTAATCATTTTCATTTTCCTTGCCTCTCATCGCCTGAGTTGTGTTATTGTCAGGATTGTAAAGGCGAGTCTCCTGGATGACTGACAGACCGCTTTCCAATATATCTTGGTGTCTTGCCTGTTCAAAAGCAATGGCTTTTTCAATAAAACGAAATGAATTCAGATTCTTAAGTTCTGTTCGTGTGCCTAAAACTGAGCTGCCTTTAGGTTTTATAGACAGATTGACGTCACACCGAAAAGAACCTTCTTGCATATTGCCATCGCATATTCCAAGGAATCTCACTAATTGATGCAGCGTTTTTAAATAATTAATCGCCTCTTCAGCCGAGTACAGGCAAGGGGTTGTGACTATTTCCAATAGTGGGGTACCTGCTCTGTTGAGGTCGATCCCGGTGTAATCAGTATGGGCATCGTGTAGGGATTTGCCAGCATCTTCTTCTAAATGAGCGCGTGCAATATGGACTGTTTTTTCCAGATTATCACCAAGCTGTATATTTAAATAGCCATTAGTAACAATGGGTTTTTGATACTGACTGATTTGATAGCCTTTGGGTAAGTCAGGATAAAAATAATTTTTGCGTTCAAAAACAGACAAATCATTAATGGTTCCATGAATTGCCAAACCAAATTGGATAGCCATTATGATGGCTTGTTCATTTAACACAGGTAGAACACCAGGCAAACCAGCATCGATAAAACTCGTTTGCGAGTTAGGGGTGGCACCAAAAGCAGTAGATGCTCCTGAAAATAACTTTGATTTGGTTTTTAATTGAGCATGTACCTCAAGACCAATGACGGTATCCCATTCCATATATCACCCTTGCTTGTTAGGATTGGCTAAATGCCAGTTGGTATGTTGCTGATAATGATGTGCGATTGCAAGCAAACGACTTTCACTAAAGTGTTTGCCCATTAATTGCAAACCAATTGGCAGCTTATTCTCAAAACCAGTTGGTATAGAAACAGCCGGCAGACCCCCGAGATTAGCCGCTACAGTAAATACATCTGCCAAATAATTTTGTATGGGATCATCTATTTTTTCACCCAGTTTAAAAGCGGTGGTAGGGGTTGTTGGTCCAAGGATAACATCTACAGAATTTAAAGTTGTAATTAATTCATCTCGAATCAAGCGCCTGACTTTTTGTGCATGTAAATAGTAGGCGTCAAAAAAACCTGATGAGAGCACATGGGTTCCAGTTAGGATTCGGCGTTTTACTTCATTACCAAAACCTTCACTTCGAGAGTTAGTGATTAATTCAATTAAGCTTGAAGCGGATTTACTCCGGTGGCCAAATCTTAAGCCATCATAACGCGAAAGGTTTGATGAAGCTTCCGCACAAGCTATAACATAGTAGCATGGTACCCACAGTGGCTGAAGCTTCAAATCAATTTCAATTATTTCAGCTCCTAGGTTCTCGAATAGTTTCACTGCCTCATGTATGGCATTTTGGATGCCTTTTTCGACTTGAGGTTGAAAAAAACAGGAAGGAAGTCCTATGCGTATTTTATCTATTGGTTTTTTAATTTCTGCTGAATAATCAGGTATGACTGTATCAACCGACGTGGAATCCCTACTATCAAATCCAGCCATACAGTGAAGTATTATGGCAAGATCTTCCGCTGACCTGGCAAATGGGCCCGCTTGATCAAGGCTTGAGGCAAAGGCAACCATTCCGAATCGAGAGACTAATCCATAGGTGGGTTTTATCCCACTGATCCCGCAAAAGGCAGCTGGTTGACGAATTGAGCCACCGGTATCTGAGCCAATTGCAAAAGGAACTAAGTTTGCAGCAACAGCTGCTGCGGAACCACCTGATGATCCACCTGGCACTCTTTCCTTATCCCACGGGTTTTTTACAGGGCCAAAATAACTGTTTTCATTAGAGGAACCCATGGCAAATTCATCCATATTGGTTTTTCCAATCATAATTGCGCCATTTTGCTTTAATTTTGTGACGATAGTGGCGTTATAGGGAGCCTGAAAATTGGCCAGCATTTTCGAAGCACAAGTTGTATTTAATCGTTTTGTACAAAACAAATCCTTGAGGGCCATGGGAATTCCAGTCAGGAGTTTTCCCTCCCCATTTTTTAGTATCAAATCAGCCGATTGCGCTTCTTTAAGAGCCTGCTCTTCATCAAGACTGATGAATACGTTCAAGTCTTTATTATTTTGAATTTTGTTAATACAGTATTGTGTTAATTCAACACTTGAAAATTCTCGATCATGAAGAGCCTTTGATAATTGAGCCAGTGAGTATTGTTCCATTGTTATTTATCCGATGATATCACCTTGGGAACCAAATATAAGTTATCCTCAAATAAAGGCGCCATGGCTTCTAATTCAGCAAGACATTCCGCTTCTGTTATTTCATCTGGCCTTAAGCGTTGATTTAGTGCCAAGGGATGAAAAAGAGGTGCTACTTGGCTTGTATCAATTGTTTTGAGCTGGTCAACAAAATCCATGATTGCACTTACTTCTTGAGTTAATTTTGCAGAATGCTCAGAATCTTCGTTTAAATAAGCCAATTTTGAAATATTTTCAAGATCTTTAGCAGAGAGAGTCATGACCATATCCAAATATAAGGGTTTTACATTATAGCGGTATTGTTCTAAAAATGAAGTATTAGTTTAATTATCTTTTAGTCTGTTGAGCCAGTTTGCGTTCTTTGTTCTTGGGATCCTGTTTCATCATGACTGCAATAATGTTTTTTTGAAGCAGGATTTGCAGTCTATCCTGAAGACATAAATAGCAATCATATTGAAATGTTACAAGATTCTTGCAGAACAGTGGTTTTACAGTAGAATGAATATTTGTACGAATTAAATGATAGAGAATGGTATTCATGTTACAACAATATAAAACTCTCGGCGGTGTTCATGTTGAGTTTTCTCAACAAGAGTTGGATTATCAACAAGGCATAGACTTTCTGCTTGAAAGTCTTGATTCCCAGAGAGGAGCTGTATTTGCTTCAAGCTTTGAATATCCAGGACGCTATACTTGTTGGGACATGGGTTTTTATAATCCCCCATTAGTTATGATCTGTCAAAGTAGTACTATCCGCTTAGAGGCATTAAATCAACGGGGAGAAATATTATTATCTTTTCTTTATCCGTTATTAAAAACAACAGATTCATGGGAGATAATTAGCCAAACAGCCTCATTTTGTCAGCTAAAAATTAAATCATCAGACAAAGTATTTAGCGAGGAAGAGCGAAGTCATCAACCGTCAGTATTTAGTATAATCCGACTCTTATTGAATTTTTTTAAAACAGAAGAAGATTCTTACCTAGGTTTATATGGTGCTTTTGGGTTTGACCTGATTTATCAATTTGAACAGTTGGAACGATGTAAACCAAGAAATGAAACACAAAGAGATATGGTTCTTTATCTGCCTGATGAAATTTACATAGTGAATCACCGTAAGGAAGAGGCCTTTGTTAGACGCTATGATTTTCAATATCAGGGCCGATCAACTCAATCTTTGTCCAGAGAAGGAAAATATGCACCCTATCAACCTATTCATAAACCGGAAAAAAGCTGTGATCATGAACCAGGTGAGTATGCCGAAGTGGTCAAGAAAGCCAAAAAAAAATTTTCCTGTGGTGATTTGTTTGAAGTGGTTCCAAGCCAAACTTTCTATACTCACTTTGCTGAAAAGCCCTCAACATTATTTCGTCAAATGCGAGAAATAAATCCATCGCCATATGGTTTTTTTATTAATTTGGGCGACGAAGAATATCTGGTAGGCGCTTCACCTGAAATGTATGTTCGTGTTCAAGGCAAAAGAGTAGAAACTTGCCCTATCTCGGGTACTATCAAACGGGGAGCGGATGCTATTGAGGATGCTCACAATATTCAGACATTATTAGATTCAGAGAAAGAAGCATCAGAATTAACCATGTGTACCGATGTGGACAGGAATGATAAGTCAAGAATTTGCGAAGCAGGGAGTGTAAAAGTCATTGGGCGCCGTCAAATTGAAATGTATTCCCGATTGATTCATACAGTGGATCATGTGGAGGGTATTTTAAGAGATGGATTTGATGCAGTAGATGCTTTTTTAACTCATATGTGGGTTGTTACTGTAACCGGTGCGCCTAAAATTTGGGCTATGAATTTTATTGAACAACACGAGAAATCTCCACGTAAATGGTATGCAGGAGCTGTAGGATGGTTTGGTTTTGATGGAAACTTGAATACGGGATTGGTCTTAAGAACGGTGAGAATAGAAAAGGGAGTTGCAGAAATTAGAGTAGGTGCTACTTTACTTTATGACTCTATCCCTGAAGCAGAGGAAGAGGAGACGAGATTAAAGGCTTCCGCATTTTTAGACATTTTACAAAAACCATGGTTAAAAGCTAAAAAGAAAACAGAGGATATCGCTCTGGTAGGGAAAAATAAAAAAGTTTTACTTATCGATCATCAAGATTCCTTTGTTCATACTTTGGCAAATTATTTAAGGCAAACAGGAGCTGACGTTATTACGGTTCGTTATGACAAGGCAATTGGCTATTTACAGAATAATCATTTTGATTTGATCGTATTATCACCTGGCCCAGGCAAACCAATTGATTTTAAGCTTTCAGAAACAATCGAGGTGATACTCTCAAAGAAAATACCATTATTTGGTGTTTGTTTGGGTCTACAAGGTATTGTTGAGTATTTTGGAGGGGTTTTGGATGTTCTTGATTATCCTATGCATGGAAAGTCCTCATTAATTAGGGTATTAAATACCAAGGGTTTGTTCACAGGCTTGGGAGATTGTTTTAAAGCGGGAAGATACCATTCACTCTATGCCAGATCAGAGGCTTTACCCAATGAATTATTGGTTACTGCTGTAAGTGAAGATGATGTCATTATGGCGGTTTCTCATGAGTATCTACCTGTGCATGCGGTTCAATTTCATCCTGAGACAATTTTGTCTTTATCGGACCAAGTCGGTTTAAAAATAATCATCAATTTGATGAACATGGTGAAGGATAATGGGTAAAAAAATACTGATTTTATATTTTGTATCAGTTTTATTAGGGATATTAACAGGCACAATTGCTTCTTTATTTCAACTGACTATTCAACAGGTAGATCATTTATTGGAGCAATTATTTCGTATCGCTGGCAGTTATGGGCTTCCTGAAGGAATGGTTTCCGCCTTGATATCCATGATGATGCTATTTATCGCTTGGATGATGGTGAAATACATCGCGCCAGAAGCGGCAGGAAGTGGTGTGCAAGAAATTGAAGGTACTTTACTTCATGTGAGACCAATATTTTGGAAGCGCCTGATACCAGTAAAATTTTTTGGGGGTGTGTTATCTATATCGGCAAAAATGGTTATGGGAAGAGAAGGGCCTACTATTCAGATGGGTGGTAATCTCGGACAGATGCTTGGAGAGTTGTTTCGGCTTACACGCCGTCGCCGGGATACTTTAATAGCCGCTGGTTCTGCAGCTGGTTTAGCTGCGGCATTTAATGCCCCTTTGGCTGGTGTGCTCTTTGTCATGGAGGAAATGCGTAACCAGTTTAATTATTCATTTACCAATTTTAAAATGGTGGTTATTTGCTGTGTAATGGCAACGATTGTTTTGCATCTTATCATAGGTTCACAACCGGCTATTCAAATGGAAGTTTTTGAATTACCCACGCTGGGGTCTTTGTGGCTATTCTTTGTTTTTGGAATATTAATGGGGTTAATTGGTTTATTATTCAATGTCACGCTCATGAGAACTGTTGGATGGTTGGATAAACAAAATCCCAAACACAAGAAATATTATATTTTAGCCGTTGGATTGTTAGTTGGGTATCTGGCTTATTCTTATCCAGCTACTGTCGGAGGTGGCTATGTGATTATCAGTGAAGCACTGACTATGTCACCTGCGTTTAGTGTATTATGCAGTCTTATTGTTATCAGGTTTATTATGACGATGTTATCCTACTCAAGTGGTGTGCCTGGCGGGATTTTTGCCCCAATGCTGGCTTTGGGAACACTATTTGGATTAGGTTTTTTCCATTTATTCCAATGGTTGAGTATGGATTTTTCAATTGAACCTGGAATGTTTGCGGTTGCAGGTATGGGAGCGCTTTTTGCAGCCGCAGTACGATCGCCAATTACTGGTGTGGTCCTGGTTGTTGAAATGACTAAAAATTACTCTCTAATTCTTCCTCTTATGATCTCATGCATCACGGCAACCATTGTGGTGCAATTAGCACGTAATGAGCCAATTTATACTCAATTATTAGAGCGAACTTTGCGACTCAATGCAAAATGAGTCTGAATATCTCAAGATGTATTGATAGTTGAGCTATGAGGAATGAGAATAAAGAGTAAGAAGAGTTTTTGGTTTATCAACAAAGAAGCATGAGCTCGATGGACATTGCCAAGGTGGTTTCGAAAAGGTCAGTGCGTGTAATATTGAACTCATGAGATATTAGTGAACCTTGGGATTACTTAGCTACGCGAATGACTATTTTTCCAAAATGAGAGCCCTGCTGCATACGTTGCTGTGCTGTCTCTATTTGATTTAGCTCAAACTCCGAGTCAATTACTGGTTTAATTTTGTCGTTTTCAAATGCATTAAACCAATGGTTATGAGCCAATTTCCAAAGCCTCGATTTTTCTTTAATGCTTTGTGACCTGAGTACAAATCCAATGATTTGTAGCCTTTTTTGCATGAGCAATGCCAGACTGCATTCTACTTTGCTTCCCTTAAGGCAAGCAATTTGGATTAATTTACCGTGAGGTTTCAGCAAATGTAAGTGTTTGTTAAAATAATCCCCACCAACAAAGTCAATGATCAAATCGACAGAATTGTCCTCAATTAGTAATTCAAAATCCTGTTCCTTGTAATGAATGACTTGATCAGCACCCAAGGCATACGCTTTTTCTATTTTATTTGAATCACCTACTGTGGTTATCACTTTAGCTGTTGTTAATTTAGCCATTTGTATGGCTAATGAGGCTATTCCGCTTCCTGCGCCATGAATCAATAATGTTTGTCCTGCACTTAAGCCACCTAAATCGTACAAGGTCGCATAGACTGTAGTTAACGCTTCCGGGAGTGCTGCAGCAAGTGAAAAATTCCAATGGGTGGGAATGTGATGGGCTAAAGAAGCTGCTACTGGACAAATTTCAGCATAACCTCCACTCCCTACAAGACCATAAATTTTATCACCCGGTTTAAACTGTTTTACCTTGGCTCCACTGGCTATTACTTCTCCGGCCACTTCTAGTCCGGGTATGTCGGATTCTCCCGGAGGAGGGGGGTATTTACCATATTTTTGCATTAAATCAGCTCTATTCAATGCGGTGGCTTTGACGCGCACAAGAATTTGAGATTCATTAAAACCAGGATTTGGACCTTCGACAAGGGCTAACTCACTATGAGGCCCTGGATTATTAATTTGTATGTAATGCAAGATAAGATCCTTTTTAAGGTAAGAATGCATAGTATGATAATTTACTATATTATATCTTTTACAACTCGCATAATGATTTAAAATCGATATAATCTTATTTTAAACTATTGCGATGATACTTGTCTTTTTAACAACTACATGGTTAGTTAATGTCTAAATTTAATCATCAGAGTTTATTTGCCTGGCTATTTATAATTCCTCAGCTGGTAGTTACTATTATTTTTTTTATTTGGCCTGCATGCAGCGCTTTACTCCAATCCTTTTTCTATACTGATGCTTTTGGTTTGTATAAGCACTTTGCCGGATTTACAAATTTCTTTGACTTATTTCTTGACCCCGCTTATGCAAAAGCCCTATGGGTTACTTTTGTAATTGCAGGTAGTGTCACGTTTATTACTATGAGTTCAGGGCTCTTGATGGCCACTTTAGTAAATTATAGAGGCAAAAGCCAAGGAATTTATAAGACTTTATTAATATGGCCTTATGCAATAGCTCCTGCTGTTGCCGCAATACTTTGGCGATTTTTATGTCATCCAACTTTAGGATGGTTGACTCAGGCACTGGAGTTTTTGGGAATTCATTTTAATTATGTCAATGACGCGAATCAGGCTTTAGTGGTTGTCATTTTAACTGCGAGTTGGCAACAATTTAGTTACAATTTTTTATTTTATTTTGCTGCTCTTAAAGCAGTTCCTCAGACATTAATTGATGCAGCAATCATGGATGGGGCTAATGCATGGCAACGATTCTGGCAAATCATTTTCCCCATCCTGTCGCCCACCACCTTTTTTCTGTTACTAATGAATTTAATTTATGGTTTTTTCGATACATTTGGAATTATTCAAGTCATGACACACGGCGGTCCCGGTAATAGCACAACTAACTTAATCTATAAGGTGTATGAAGACGGTTTTGAGGGAATGGATTTGGGTAGTTCATCAGCTCAATCTGTATTATTGATGATTATTGTAATTGGTGTGTCCTTATTACAATTTAAATACCTTGAAAAAAAGGTTCATTACGAATGAGACAATTAAAACGTTTTGGGTCGCATGGGTTAATATTATTATTTATAGGATTGATGATGGCGCCTTTGTACTTGGCTATAGTTGCCGCAAGTAATGAAGGAACTGCCATGATGCATTCTCAATTGTCATTAATTCCAGGGACTTCATTTTTCAAAAATATTAAAAGTGTGCTGACTGAAGGTTTGGCTGTAACTGGTGGTGAACCTATCACTTCCATGCTAATTAATAGCTTATTTATGGCTTTTATCATTGCAGTGGGTAAGATTATTCTGGCTCTGGGATCTGCTTTTGCATTGGTATATTTTGATTTTCCTTTTAAAAAATCTTGTTTTGCCTTGATATTTGCAACGATGATGTTGCCAGTGGAAGTAAGAATAGTGCCTACTTTTCAAGTTGTTGCTTCATTTGGTCTATTGAACTCATTTTCTGGTCTAACTTTGCCATTATTAGCATCAGCAACTGGAACTTTTTTATTTCGTCAGTTTTTTAAAACCATATCTAAAGAACTGGTTGACGCTGCTAAATTAGATGGCGCAGGCCCATTGAGATTTTTTATTGATATCGTGTTACCCTTATCAAGAATCCAAATTTCCGCCTTGTTTGTAATCTTATTTGTCTACGGCTGGAATCAATATTTATGGCCTTTAGTCATCACGACAGAAACTAAAATGACGACTATTGTGATGGGAATTCGTTATTTATCAGGTGTAGCGGATCAAGTACCGGAATGGCACTATATTATGGCCGTTGCATTAATCGCACTTGTGCCACCTTGTATGGTGGTTATGCTGATGCAGCGTTGGTTCGAAAAGGGATTGAAATAATGGCAACACTGAATTTGATCGAAGTGTCAAAACAGGTCGGACAAACAACAATTTTGAATCGAATTAATATTGATATCAAAAAGGGCGAATTCATGGTTGTTGTAGGCCCATCAGGTTGCGGTAAATCGACCTTATTGCGATTGATAGCAGGACTTGATGTTTTAAGCTCAGGGAAAATACTTATTAATAATCAATGTGTTAATGATACAGCAGCCGCAAAAAGAGATATGGCGATGGTATTTCAAAATTATGCTCTTTATCCTCATATGACTGTCTTTGATAACATGGCTTATGGTTTAAAATTGAGGCGTCTGAGTAAAGCAGATATTAATAAAAAAGTAGCTGAAGTAGCTAACTTATTGCATTTGACACCTTATCTTGACAGGAAGCCACAAGCACTGTCTGGGGGACAAAGGCAGCGAGTAGCGATGGGTAGAGCTATTGTGCGGTCTCCAGCAGTATATTTATTTGATGAACCATTGTCTAATCTGGATGCAAAATTACGAACTGAGATGCGACATGAAATTAAACGATTGCATCAACAATTTAATACGACCAGTTTATATGTTACTCATGATCAAACTGAAGCAATGACTATGGCTGATAGAATTTTGGTGCTTAATCATGGCGAAGTTGAGCAAATTGGAACACCACAAGAACTGTATCGTAGTCCGGCTACGCGGTTTGTCGCAGGATTTACCGGACACTACCCTATTAATTTTATTTCTGGCAAATACGATAAGAAAATGGATTGTATTCAAACCAACATAGGGATAGCTTATTCAGCTCCCAATTGGCTTCATTCCATTGAAGATAATGCGGATCTTACTTTGGCAATTCGCCCCGAACACATCCAACTATGTTCCAGTCAAAGTAAAGAGGCTGTTGAACTTCATGTAGAATTTGTTGATGATATGGGGGCTGATAAATTGATCCAGGCAAAATGTGTAAAAAATAATGAACAGATTAATTTGAGGATTTCAGCAGAGCAGGTGATTTCAAACAGACAATTACATGTAGAGCTACCCAAATTGAAGTTGCATGTATTTGATCAGAGAACAGGAAAACGAGTGGGAGAGTGGCGTGGCTAAAGAAAAAAACAAACTAAAACCAATTGATGCTCCTATCTATAGTTATTGGCAAGCACTGTATATGTCTTTTTATTCAAAGAGACTTTTTGTTGATGTCGGAAAACATTGGCGTGGAATTGGTTTGATTTATCTATTATTGGTTATTGCTATTTGTTCAATACCGTTTTCTATAAGAATTGCTTCTGATTTTAATAAAACGTTCAATCAGCAAATCATTGAGCCTTTACTGCAATTGCCAACTGTTTATGTACAAAATGGTAATGTTATTTTTGATAAACCAATGCCCTATTTAATCAGAAATGATAGGAATCAGGTAGTAATCATTATAGACACAACAGGACAAGTGACTGATTTCACAGAGAAATATCCTTACCTTAATATTCTGATTAAGAAAAATAGTATTAATTTCTTATTGCCAACACCAGAATTGTTGGGTAGCAGTCCGGTAAATGAACAGAAAGGAGTTCCTATTGTTCAGCCATTAGATAAAGAAATGAATATGGTATTTGATGGCAAAAAAATTATTCAGGATAATGCGATTACTGGTTTGAAATATGCCTCTCAATTGATGATATATCCAATAGTTGTTGCTATTTTATATTCGATTATGGTGACTGTATTGCTGGTCATTGCCTTTTTAGGACAAGTATTTTCCAGAATCTTTTTTTCGTTCACTATATCCTTTAAAAAGTCCAGCCGACTGTTGATGGTCGCATCAACGCCAATGTTGGTGGTTTTGGTAATCATGTTATCGCTTCATTTTATTTTTCCCGGATTTGGAGTGATTTTGTTGATATTATTGGCAGCCTATTACAGTTACGGTGTCTATGGTCTCCGAGATGAAAGCAGGAAAATGGTGCTCAAATGAGAGAGTTAATCCATTTTGCTCATGGCAATGGATTTCCATCACTATGTTACAAACAGCTACTAGAGCAACTGGAAACTCGTTTTGACTGTTGTTTTATAGATAAAATTGGTCATGATCCTGATTATCCCGTAGGAGAAAACTGGTATAACCTGGTTACTGAGATCATTGCAAGCATCAAACGACAAGCAGGGCAACCAGTGATTGCGGTTGGTCATTCTTTAGGTGGGGTGCTGAGTTTGCTCGCTGCGATAGAAGAGCCGCAATTATTTAAAGCGGTCATTATGCTAGACTCACCTCTCATTGGTGCTTTTAAATCAAGCATGGTGAGATTGGCTAAGGCTTTAGGTATCATAGACAGAGTAACTCCAGCTTTTAAAACAAAGAAAAGGCGTGAGCATTGGCAAAACTATGAACAATTAATTTCCTATTTAAAAACCAGGGATTTATTTAAAACATTTACAGAAGAATGTTTGAATGACTATATTAAATATGGTTTAGAATATAAAGAGGATGGATACTATTTGCGTTTTGACAGGCATATTGAATATCAAATATATAGAACAATTCCACATGTTATTCCTCGCTATAAAGGTAAACTTATAGTTCCCGCCGCATTAATCTATGGCGACAAGAGTACTGTGGTTGATAGAATGGACATTCGGTATATGAAAAATCATTTTAATGTAAAATGTTTTAAAACTATGGGGACACATTTATTTCCAATGGAGCACCCTGAAGCTGTAGGAAAGCAAATTATAGAGGTTGTTGATGCTATAATTTGATTAGACGTCTTAACAGGTTTTCAGATTTTGTTATCGAACAAGAAGTCTAATAAATTCTTTAATTTGGATTAGCCTATAATAAGGAGAATTTTGTGTCAGAACTCATATTAATACTAGCAACAATTGGTGCGGCTGGAATTCTATTAACCCGACAGGCATCAATATCGGTATGGGCTATTAGTTATACCATTTTTCTTGGCTTGGTTTTGCAATTCGGTTCTCCTGGCCTATTGTCGCAAATCGTATTGTGGGCAATTGAAGCGGTATTAATTCTAGGCTCCATCAAGCCTTTAAGAAGGGAAGTGTTATCAAAACATTTATTTCAAATAATCAAAAAAAACATGCCTTCTATGTCTACTACTGAAAGAGAGGCCTTGGAAGCCGGTACAGTGAGTTGGGAAGGTGATTTATTCAGTGGCAACCCTAATTTTTCTCTATTAAGGAATGCCCCGACTGTCTTGTTAACTGAAGAAGAGCAGGCTTTTATAGATGGTCCTGTGAATACACTCTGTGAAATGTTAGATGATTGGGATATTACTCATAATAGAACGGATCTTCCTCCTGAGGTTTGGCAATTTATAAAAGAGAATCGTTTTCTGGGAATGATAATTCCAAAGCAGTATGGCGGACTTGGATTTTCTGCTACTGCCCAGATGTCAATTTTGGTAAAAATTTACGGTCGTTCTATTACTGCTGCTACAACTATTTCGGTACCTAATTCACTAGGTCCTGGTGAATTACTTTTAAAGTACGGAACAGAAGAGCAAAAAAATTATTACTTGCCAAGATTGGCCGATGGGAGAGAGATTCCATGTTTTGCATTGACGGGACCTAACGCTGGCTCCGATGCGGCTTCTATCCCTGATAAAGGTGTTGTTTGTAGGCAGGAGTTCAATGGTGAGTTGGTATTGGGAGTTCGGTTGAATTGGGACAAACGATATATTACCTTGTGCCCGGTAGCAACTGTTATTGGTTTGGCGTTTAGAATGTTTGATCCGGACAACTTGCTAGGCAAAGGTGAAGACATTGGTATTTCTTGTGCGCTTATTCCTGCAACAACTCCCGGGATTACAAAGGGACGCAGGCATTTCCCTTTAAATACTGGTTTTTTAAACGGTCCAACTCAAGGCAAAGACGTTTTTATTCCTCTTGATTATTTGATTGGTGGAGCTTCCATGGCAGGTCAAGGATGGCGAATGTTAATGGAGTGCTTGAGCGCGGGGCGTGCAATCTCTTTGCCATCAAGCGCCAGTGGAGGTGCTCAAGCAGTCGCATTAGCATCTGGTGCTTATGCCAGAATTCGCAAACAATTCAACCAACCAATTGGTAAGTTCGAGGGGATAGAGGAACCTCTTGCCAGAATAGCTTCATCAGCTTACATCATTGATTCTTCTTTAACTATGGCTGCAGCGGCTATAGATCATGGGGAAAAACCTTCTGTTGCAGGGGCAATTTTAAAGTATCATACTACTGAAAGAGCAAGACAACTTGCACTGGACGGAATGGATATTCATGGTGGTAAAGGAATATGTCTTGGGCCAAATAATTATATCGGAAGAGGATATCAAGGTTCTCCTATTGGCATTACAGTCGAGGGTGCCAATATTTTAACCAGGAGCTTAATTATTTTCGGACAAGGAGCAATACGTTGCCATCCTTATGTTTTCAAAGAGTTAGAAAGTGTTAGAAACAATGATTTAGTTGCATTTGATGATTCTTTTTTTGCCCATGTGGGTTTTGTTATTACTAACTTTACAAAGTCACTTATTTTTGGATGGACCGATGCTCGTTTTAGCAAATCTCCGGCCAGTTCAGTAAAAAGGTATTATCAATTAATTCATAAGTACAGCTCCAATCTGGCCTTTTTAGCAGATTTTTCAATGATTGTTTTAGGTGGTGAGTTAAAACGAAAGGAAAAACTATCAGCACGTTTAGGTGACATGTTGAGTTGTTTATACATGGCTTCCGCTGTTTTAAAACGATTTTATGAGGATGGGGAACCTCGCGCCGATTTACCTGTAGTTCATTGGAGTTGTCAACAGTTATTGCATGAGTGTGAAATGGCTATGCACGGAGTAATCATTAATTTTCCGGCACGCTGGGCAAGATTTGTCTTGTCATTTGTTCTAAAACCACTAGGCAACAGAAGACACAAACCGGATGATAAATTAGGTCATAAGGTAGCAAGAATACTGATAGAACCTAATGAAACAAGAAATCGAATCACGAGATTGGTTTATAAGAAACCTGGAGATAACTGTCCCTTGGGAAGGATGGAGGAAGCATTCCATAAGATTTGCGCAGTTGAAGAATTGGAGCGTAAAGTGATGAAGGCTGTTAAAGATAATATGCTGCACTCATTGACGTTCCAAGAACAAATACGGGAAGCGCTTGAGCGTCAAATATTGACTCCAGTTGAAGCGAAGCAACTGGAAGAGGCTGAGCAGGCCAGACAGGATGTCATAAGGGTGGATGATTTTTCTGATGAGGATCTGCGGCGTCCATTGTCATATGGCGAGAAGGTAAAATCAGAAAAAAAGATTCCAGCTAAGGATGACATGGAAACGGAAACGGCTTAATAACTTACAGCATTCTTTTCAATAAACCTGGGTAGGGTTATAAGAGTAATCCTGCCCAACAATTAGTGTCTCTCAAATAGTTTCCCATATGTTTTTATCAAATTTGGTTTTAATTAATTGAATTTTATACACAGAACCATTGAACAAAGATTTTTGCTCTTTTATAGATATAAAGCTCAACTCATTTTAGGTTTTCATTTCAAACTCTTTGAAATATTTTTGAGGGGAATGTTTTAATATGAATATTAAGTAGGCAGGTTAAATACATTATTTGATAATGTAATATGTCCCTGTAAATATAAAAAACATAAGAGAATTAGGCGTTCGTATCTTCCAAAGATTTATCTGGCATTGTAATGTTTAGCTCGAGAACGGCACTGTCTTCCATACGTTCCAGATTAACACTCACTTGATCCCGGCTTATATTCACGTATTTTGCTATAACTGCAAGAATTTCCTCCTGCAGTTTAGGTAAATAGTCGGGTGTATTGCGTTGAGAACGTTCATGGGAAATAATGATTTGTAAACGCTCTTTAGCAACAGATGCAGTAGAGGCTCTTCTGCGTAAGTAATTAAATATGCTCATATTGTCACTTCCTCCTTGTTTTTACTGAATAAGCGACGAAATATTCCTTTTTTATCATTACTTATATAACGCATGGGTCTTTCTTCACCCAAAAAACGTGCTATGGCATCTTGATAAGCAATACCTGCATCGCTTGATTCATCCAGTATAACTGGTGTGCCAGTATTTGAGGCTTTAAGAACCGATTTGGACTCAGGGATAACACCAATTAAAGGAATAGCTAATATTTCCTTTACATCGGTTACAGACAACATTTC
Organism: Legionella pneumophila subsp. pascullei; assembly: GCF_900637585.1. Lineage (NCBI taxonomy): Bacteria > Pseudomonadati > Pseudomonadota > Gammaproteobacteria > Legionellales > Legionellaceae > Legionella > Legionella pneumophila. Next base: position 1,940,598 of record NZ_LR134380.1, on the reverse strand, counting down.
ACCTCGTTCTACTCGCTCCGGATCATAGCGTGTCAGTAACAAGTGTTCTTGAACAGGGGCTTTATTTTCTATAGCTCTTTTTGTTTTGCTGGCTAGTATTCCCAGAATTCTATCTGAGTCTCTAACAGAAGACACTTCAGGATTAGTAACAACAATGGCATGATCAGCAAAATACATCGCCATAAGTGCTCCTGTTTCAATTCCAGCAGGGGAATCACAAATAATGAAATCAAAATCTTTTGCTAGCTCATTCAGAGTCTTTTCAACTCCTTCCAGAGTTAATGCATCTTTATCACGAGTTTGCGATGCAGGCAGTATGCAAAGATTAGGAACTCGTTTGTCTTTGATTAGTGCCTGGTTTAAATTGGCTTCACCATTAATAACGTTGATGAAGTCATATACTACACGTCTTTCGCAGCCCATGATGATATCCAGGTTTCTTAAACCAATATCAAAATCAATAACAACAGTTTTATGCCCTAAGAGTGCAAGTCCCGAAGAAATCGCCGCTGATGAAGTGGTTTTACCTACTCCGCCTTTCCCAGATGTAATTACTATTATTTTAGCCAACGCTGAACCCTTCCTATTTTTTTCGATTCAACACAATATTTAACCAACAGTTTACACGTTATCCATTCATTAATTCAAGTTATCCATTACTTAATTGTTATAAAAAGTAATTAAAGGATTGTAGTGATATATTTATACAATAAATGTTTAAAATTTTTAATGTTTGTAGTAAACTATTTGGTTATTTAATTACTGGAGTGAGATAAAATGCCTCTATCCATTGTGCAACAATCATTAACCTTTGACGATGTATTGCTAGTTCCTGCCCACTCAACTATTTTACCCAAAGATGTTTCATTGAAAACCAAATTAACTCGCGCAATTCACCTTAACATGCCTTTAATTTCAGCAGCAATGGATACAGTGACTGAAGCAAGGTTAGCTATAGCCTTGGCACAGGAAGGTGGTTTGGGGATTATTCATAAGAATATGAGCATCGCTGATCAATCTGAAGAAGTAAGACGAGTTAAAAAATTTGAAAGTGGTATGGTGAAAGACCCTATTTCAGTAACTCCTGACTTGACGGTTAAAGAATTGCTTGCAGTCATGACAAAATATAATTTTTCAGGGGTGCCAGTGGTCGATGGTAAGCATTTGGTAGGAATAGTAACTAGTCGAGATATTCGTTTTGAAACAAATATGGATTTAACTGTGGCACAAGTAATGACTCCCAAAGGGCGTTTGGTTACTGTAAGAGAAGGAGCAAGCAGGGAAGAAGTCAGGAGCTTGCTCCATAAGCACCGGATAGAAAAATTATTGGTGGTGAATGAGAGTTTTGAGTTACGTGGACTCATTACAGTAAAAGACATACAAAAAGCAAAAGACAACCCCTATGCTTGTAAAGACAGTTCTGAGCAGTTAAGGGTTGGAGCTGCTGTTGGTGTTGGTGAAGGGACCGATGAGCGAGTTGCAGCTCTAGTTGAAGCTGGAGTTGATGTCATAGTGGTAGATACAGCCCACGGACATTCTCAGGGTGTATTAAATCGTGTGAAATGGATTAAAAAGAATTATCCTGATGTACAAGTCATAGGTGGTAATATTGCAACCGCTGCTGCCGCAAGAGATCTATATGAGGCGGGGGCTGATGCTGTAAAAGTTGGAATAGGGCCAGGATCAATTTGTACCACTCGTATCGTTACCGGTGTTGGTATCCCGCAAATCAGTGCTATAGCAAATGTGGCACAAGAACTTAAAGGGATAATTCCTGTGATAGCCGATGGAGGAATACGTTTTTCTGGCGATGTTTGTAAAGCATTGGCTGCCGGTGCTGATACTGTAATGCTTGGCAGTATGTTTGCAGGTACGGAAGAATCTCCTGGTGAAATTGAATTATATCAGGGGCGTACTTATAAGAATTACAGAGGTATGGGGTCCATTGGAGCAATGTCATTAGCTCAGGGATCAAGTGACCGCTATTTTCAGGATGCTTCTTTGGGTACAGAAAAATTGGTTCCTGAAGGCATTGAGGGAAGAGTACCTTATAAAGGACCAGTTCAAACCATTATTCATCAATTACTAGGTGGTTTACGCTCCTGTATGGGCTATACCGGTTGTGCTACTATCGAGGAATTGCATTCTAAAACTGAATTTGTGCAGGTGACCAATGCTGGTATGCGTGAGTCACATGTGCATGATGTGAGTATTACCAAGCAAGCTCCCAATTATCAGGTGGATAATTAATAATGAATGATTTGAAAAAAAGCCCATTATTAATATTAGATTTTGGTTCTCAATATACTCAATTAATTGCAAGACGTGTCCGAGAAATGGGAGTTTATTGTGAAATTTATCCTTATCATATTAATCATGAACAATTTAAGAAATTAAATCCCTGCGGTGTGATTTTATCAGGAGGTCCTTCTACAGTCACGCATGACGCTAATCCCAGAGCACCTCAATGGCTATTTGATAGTGGTTTGCCCTTGCTGGGTATTTGCTATGGGATGCAAACAATGGCTGTACAACTCGGTGGCCAAGTGCATTCATCGACGTTAAGAGAGTTTGGTTATGCTGAGTTGCGTTTGCATGGCCATAGTCAATTATTAAATAATATCGAAGATCGTACCTTGGCGGATGGTAGCGCACTATTGGATGTATGGATGAGCCACGGAGATAAAGTTACTGAGTTACCGCCAGGATTTAAAATTATATGTGAAACACGTAATGCGCCAATTGCAGGTATGGCTGATGAGAGTCGTCAAATGTACGGTTTGCAATTCCATCCAGAAGTTACTCATACATTACAAGGTATACGAATTTTACAGCGTTTTGTCGTAGGTATTTGTAAAGCATCAACAGACTGGACTCCAGAACATATTATTGATGAGGCCATTAATAAAATCAGGGAACAGGTAGGAAATGAAAAAGTTTTGCTGGGCTTATCAGGAGGAGTTGATTCTTCTGTTGTAGCAGCCTTGCTGCATAGAGCCATTGGAGAACAACTGGTTTGTGTTTTTGTTGATACGGGCTTACTCAGGCTTAATGAGGCGGAGCAAGTGTTGAGTATGTTCGGTCGGCATATGGGAATACGAATTATCGCGGTCAATGCAGAGGATAAGTTTTTAACTGCCTTGAAGGGAGTGACTTGTCCAGAGGAAAAGAGGAAAATTATTGGGCGGACATTTATTGAAGTATTTGATGATGAAGCGCAGAAGCTGACTGATATAAAATGGCTGGCTCAAGGCACAATCTATCCCGATGTCATAGAATCTGCAGCAACAAGTACTAATGATGCGGCTGTGGTTATTAAATCTCATCATAATGTTGGTGGTTTACCTGATACTTTAAATCTTAAATTGCTGGAGCCTATTCGTGAACTCTTTAAAGATGAAGTCCGCAAAGTAGGTCTGGAATTAGGACTTCCGCATGACATGGTCTATCGTCATCCATTTCCTGGGCCAGGATTGGGTGTAAGAATTTTGGCCGAAGTAAAAAAAGAATATGCAGATATATTACGTAGGGCTGATGCTATTTTTATTGAAGAGCTGCATAACGCGCAACTTTATCATAAAGTCAGTCAGGCATTTGCTGTTTTTCTACCAGTAAAAAGCGTTGGTGTGATGGGGGATGGACGCCGCTACGACTACGTAATTTGTTTGAGAGCTGTTGAGACAATTGATTTTATGACGGCCCATTGGTCTCAATTGCCTTGGGATTTTTTAGGGAAAGTATCTAATCGAATTATTAATGAAGTAGAGGGAGTGTCGCGGGTAACTTACGATATTTCTGGCAAACCACCTGCTACTATTGAATGGGAATGATTGATAAATTTTGGATGCAACTGGCTTACGAGCAAGCTGTTTTAGCTCGTAATGAAGGGGAAGTCCCTGTTGGGGCCGTATTGGTTGGCAAAGACAACCAATTATTAGGCGTTGGCAGAAATGTCATTGAGAAAAGCCATGATCCCTCTGATCATGCTGAATTCAGGGCAATACGACAAGCTGCGAGAAAATTAAATAATCATAGATTATTAGATACAACGCTTTATGTTACTCTTGAACCCTGTGTTATGTGTGCGGGGCTTTTGGTTCACGCACGCATAAAACGCTTGGTATTTGCTACCCGAGATTTTAAAACGGGAGCGGCCGGATCCATATTTAATGTTTTACATACTCTCAATCATTCGGTATTAATAGACGAGGGGATCATGCAGGAAGAGTGCTCTCAATTGCTGTCTGATTTTTTCCGAAAACTTCGCCAGTAATTTATCTTTACATAGTACTTAATACTTATTTTTAGAAAGTTCCAGAATTAATTTTTCTCTTAAAATTATTTTTTCTTCATGACTCAAGGGATAACCTGTTTGGTTGGATATATAAAACATATCCTCTACCCTCTCGCCAGCTGTAGCAATTTTCGCATTATGTAAATGAATGTTTAGAGCAAGAAATACCCTGCTTATGGTCGCCAAAAGACCTGGCCTGTCATTGGTAATAAGAAATAGTTGGGTTTGATGATTCGTATTGTCATCAATAAAATTAATTTGTGTTTTGACATTAAAATGAGTCAATGCTCTGGATAATCTTCTGCGAGAAATAGCAGGAAGTCGTCCTGTATTGGCCAAATGCTCGCATAGACTTTTTTGGATGTCTTCAGCGCGTCGTTCATTCAAAAAAGCCTGATTGTTTTCATCCAAGATGATATAAGTATCTAAATCAAATTGATTATCGCAAGTAATAATTGCCGCTTCCTGTATAGTAACGTGATGATTGCTTAATACCGAAGTGGTGATAGTAAATCTCTCATCTTTATGAGGCATGTAGATAAATACTTCAGTGCCTCCCTGACTATGATGTGGCATGATTATTACCACCGGAAATTGCTTGCTGCTCAGGATTGCCTTGGTGTGCCTGGCTATCACTTCAGGAGATTCGTGAAGAAAATATTTTCCCTTAAATTGACTCCATAAATCCTGTATTACTCTGGAAGATATCCCATCTGAAATTAATATATCCGTAGCGTATTGTTTTCGAATGGATATGAGAGCGGCCTCGTCAACCAACTCCTGTTGTTTATGAAGTCTGGTTTTTGCTGCATGGTATAATTCTTTAAGTAATGAGTCTTTCCAGGCATTCCAAAGAGTAGGATTTGTGCCACAAATGTCTGCTACCGTAAGCAAATAAAGATAATCCAAATACCTTGCATGAGGCAGAAGTTGGCAAAATTGTTCGATGGTTTTAGGGTCATAAATATCTTTACGTTGAGCAGTTTGTGACATGAGCAAATGGTAGCGTACAAGCCAAATAACCAATTTACTATCTTCTGCATCCATAAAGTGACGTTGTGTAAATTGTTGTGCTTCAATTGCGCCTAATTCTGAATGATCTCCCCCTCGACCTTTGGCTATATCATGGAATAAAGCACCAAGATATAAAATTTCGGGTTTTTCCAAAGTAGTGATAATTTTGGCACACAGAGGGAATTGTTTTGCATATTCATTCTTTTTGAAACGCGATATATTTCGGATAACAAATAAAGTGTGTTGATCTACGGTATAGGCGTGGAATAAATCATACTGCATTTGTCCCGTAACTGTAGCAAAACAATCAAGATAGTGTGCTAAAACGCCATATCTATTCATTCGTTGTAATGCATCGTAGGGATCATTACCAGTTCTGAATATGTTGATAAATATATTTGCGGTCTCTTTTGATTCTCTAAAACGTTTGCCCATTAAAAATAAGGATTCTCTTATTAATCTTATGGTACTTGCTCTTACTCCTTCGATGTCAGGTTGTTTGACAAGCCAATAGAATAACTTCAATATCGATTGCGGATTTAATTTAAACACACGGTTATTGCGTACTTCAATAAACTGGTTTGACAGTTGAAATTCATTATCCAGGCGAACAATTTTTTGCTTTTGATGATAAACTATGGTTTCATTGAACCATTGCAAGAGCATTTCATTTAGCTCTCTATTGCGTTTGATGACTTTAAAATAGTCCTTCATAAATTGCTCTATAGCCAGGATATGGGATTGATCCTGATATCCGAAAAATTGAGCCAGTTTAACCTGATAATCAAATGATAAGCGCTCCTCAGGCTTTCCTGCTAACATATGCAAGGCAAATCGAACGCGCCAAAGAAAATTCTGGCAGTATTTCAATTCTTCATATTCTTTATCAGTAATAAAGCCGTAACTGATTCCTTCGGCTAACTTTTTAATTTTAAAATGGCGTTTGCTGATGCTTAGCAAAATTTGCAGGTCTCTTAATCCACCCGGACCGTTTTTAATATTAGGCTCAAGATTGTAAGCTGTTTCTCCATACTTTGCATAACGATTTTGCTGCTCCTGAAGTTTGGCAAAGAAGTATTGATGGCTAGGCCACATGTGTAAGGTGTGGGTTTGGTAAATCAATTCCTCCATTAAGGCACCATGCCCACATAGCAAGAACATATCCATAATGGTAGAAATTACGCTCAAATCCTGACTGGCTAAATTGGCACATGAAGAAACAGTGGTAATTTGATGGCTTACTTCCAGTCCTACATCCCAACAATCCTGAATAAATTTTTGTGCGCGTTGTAATTGAATATTGCTTACTTTCTCAGTGTGCAATATTAACAAGTCAATATCCGAGTGGAGTTGAAGCTCTCTACGCCCGTAGCTTCCAAGAGCCAGGAGACAAAAATTGTCTCCCATGTGCAACTTATTTTTAATAAATAATTGAATTAAAATAGCATCAATAAATACAGCAAGCTTGCGTGTGATGGAAGTAATATTGGCTTTTTGGCTAAAGTCCTTGCACAGCTTCTCTTTGAACTGTTTGATCGTATTCTTTATGATGCGATTATCGTTCTTCATTACGTAAAGTCAGAATTTCAACACCTGTATCAGTTACCAAAAGTGTATGCTCCCATTGAGCCGAAAGACTATGATCTTTGGTAACAACAGTCCAATGATCCGGCAATAATCGAGTATGGTGTTTTCCTATGTTTACCATAGGTTCTATGGTAAAAGTCATACCTGGTTCTAACCTCATCCCTGTTCCGGGAACTCCATAGTGGAGTACTTGAGGATCTTCATGAAACACACGGCCAATTCCATGTCCGCAGTAATCACGAACCACGGAGCAACGATTTTTTTCTGCATGTTGCTGTATGGCATGCCCTATATCGCCTAACTGAACACCAGGTTTAACCATATCAATCCCAATATATAAGCACTCATGGGCTATTTGCACTACATGCTTGGCCTTGACGGAAGGAGTACCTACAATAAACATTTTACTGGTATCACCATGGTATTCATTTTTTATAACAGTGACATCAATATTGATGATGTCTCCATCTTTTAAAATTTTTTTTCCTGGTATTCCATGACATACCACATGATTAATTGAGGTGCAAATTGATTTGGGGAAACCATTATAATTTAAAGGGGCAGGAATGGCTTTTTGTACATTGACAATATAATCGTGGCAAATGGTATTTAACTCATCAGTAGTAATGCCAACTTGGACATAAGGTCCAATCATCTCAAGTACTTCCGCGGCCAACCGGCCAGCGACACGCATTTTTTCAATTTCATCAGGAGTTTTAATTGTAACGCCCATTATGGTTTATCCAAAATCATAAATGTTAGCACATGGGGAAGAGGAGCAACAATACTCTTCAATCAGCAAAAGAATAGATTTTCTAGGAAAATCGCTCACAAAATAGAGCAAAAAAAAACCTAATAGGTTATAATATCTCCTTAATGATTATTTTACATTATTTTTTTCAAGAGAGCAGTGTTATGCCAAGAAGCAATAATGATAGCAAGCTTAAAAAGAAAAGTGCCATTCAGTCAAAGTTTAAAGAACAGCAATTGAATCATGGTAGTAATGAGCACAAATCTAAATTTAAATTTACCCAAAAAAAGGTACATAAAAAAAGACTTGGGATGTCACATCTCCCAGGTAATATTTACACACTGTTTACTCCTGTCAATGGACTGGAAAGCAATCATGAATTGATTGATACGAGCAAAATTATGGTTGATTTGCATATTGATAACATGTCAAGCAGTGATTACATTCCATCTGCTATAGACAGAAACGATCTCGTTATTGTTCAGCCTGTCCATTTACTCAGAAAAACTGGTGGGCGAGGTTTATTTGCCAGAGAAGACATCCCCAAGGGGACTTGCATTGGTATTTATACAGGAGAAGTGTATTCTGAACAAGAATTTGAACAATATCTAATGGAACATGCTGGTTCTGATAAAAGTTATGCGATGTATGTTGAGGGACGGGTAGTCGATGCAGCAAGAAAAGGTAATTTGACTCGTTATATCAATTTTTCGGATAGCCAGGATAATGCGGAGTTTGTTGAAATTACATTGAATCGCAAGAAAGTAGTAAAAGTAATGACCACTAAAAACATCAAGGCAGGGCAACAACTATTAATCAACTACAATACCTACGAAGAGCAGGCTTCCAGGTATTATTACTTTCTTAATCCTGGCGATGGTTGGCTATCGGCACAAGAATTTTATCAAACTCACATATCTCAGTACCGATTAGAACAAATGCCCTATAATTTGGAAGGATTTGATCTTAAAGTAGGGGATAGAGTGTTAATGACTCAAATAGGAAGGATAATTTTCGCTAACTATTCCCTTGAAAAAGAACAAGAATTAAATGACTCGGATATCGATTTGCCATTTTTAAAAGTGGGTCCTGACGAAAAAATACTAGATTTTGATAAAACGGATACATTCACCCCCTTGATGGCCGCTTGTTATCTTGGGCAAGTTGAAAATGTAAAATGGCTTATTGAACATGGCGCTAATATCGATCAGCAGCAGAGTCATTCTGGCCATTGTCCTTTGAGTTTGACATTGAAAGGATATTCTTTAGCAAAGGATACCAAAAAATACATTGATATCATTCAGCTATTGATTAAAAATCAGGTTAATCTCTTGGTGCATGACCGATCAGACAAGACTTTTTTGCATAATGCAGCATTAATCCTGAATAACTATGATTTTCAAGCTGTTGTGAAATTTTTAATGGAACAAAATCCTATTGATATCAATGAATACTTTACATACATCGATGAGAATGATTTCGATATCGTCATGCATTGCTGTAACAATAAATTATTTGATAAAGCTCTTGTTTTATTGGCTTTTTATCCGGATTATTTTAAAAGAAATTATATGAGCGATAATGAAGGTCATAATCAATTTAATATCAACGCTTTTAGAAAAGCGATAAAAGATTTTAATTCAAATGAGCGTAATATTTTATTAATGCAACTAGGGGAGAGTGGTTTGCATTTGCCTGAAGCCTTGTTAGTGCAATTAGGCATTATGGATGAAAGTATCACAAGTCAAAGAAAGTACTTTTGATTTGATATTTCCTGTTAACATATCCTACCCCAGAAACTCTGAGCTCTCTATCAACTTGTGTCAGATGAGAGCTTATGCACTCCAAATTGAACCTTATTAGGTGTACTTAAACTATGGATAGAAGAAACTCTCTTTAATTATTGCTATAAACAAGAAATTGACATATATCTTTACATAATGTTAACATTATGGACTTTGCTTAATATTCTTTAGCAAAATTTCGATGTGTCTTCTCTATATGGATTACCTAGAGGACTGGTAATTTCTAGTTTCATGAGGAAACGGGTGCGTCGCTATGAAGAAAGTTTCACTTTACTCAAGGCGATGTTCCGACTTCCTAGTTTGAAATCTCCTCCTTAATTAAAGTGACAGTGGTTATGTAATCTTTTTGAGAGGAAAATAAAATGCCAGTTCGTTATTCGGGTTTTGATTATGATGGTTGCGTCGGTGTTACCAATCTAATAAACATCGTTGCACAAAATCCAAAGCTTGTCCAAAGAATTCGAGACACTTCAAACCGCTATACCAAAGAAGTTGCGTTAATTGCTTCAAATCGTCAAAGTGATAGGGATGATAAGCGTAATGCTCGCTCTAATGGCAATGGTTCTTGTTTTGTCCAGATTCGAAAATTTTGCACCGACTTAGGCATGGAGTTTGATCCGTTTTTATTAGCTGATGCATACAACTTGGTGCTTGCAGGAACCAGTCTCCGTGAGGCAACCGATCCTGCGAATGCCGGAAAAATTCAAAACGGCTGGTTACATGATAAATCGAAAACTACACTTGTGTATGCTCATATGCAAAGAGCTTCATCTTTGGAAGCGAGAGAGCAGGTCGATTATTTCTTTTATGATGATCGAGAAGACATCCTTGAAGGGTTACATCAATTTTTCTCAACAAATCCCGAGCTTATTCCATCTAATGTTACGATGCATTTGATTAAATACGCCTGTAACCATGAAAATGCTCATACCATGGACAATTATAAAACTCCTATTCAGGGAAAGGGTTTTACTAATCCTGACTATGTCAAAATGATCAAAGCATTTGGTGATAAAGCGATTGAGAATGCCAGAGATGTTTATGACATAGATGGCAATGAAATTAATGCTGCAGGAGTTCGTCAGGCGAAATACAATTGTAATTTTGAATTTGAAGCCAATAAACTACAACCAATGAAGTTTGCTAATCATTTTGATTCTCCTACTGAGTTTATTAAAGCTCATGAACAAGCTATAGAGAAAATAAAGCTGGATGCATTTGAATTGTATAAAACAAAAACTAACGTAATCACTACGTTGTCAACCGAACAAAAAACCTTTTTAATCAGAGCGAAAGCTCAGCAATGGAATGTCCCGTGTCATGAAGGACAATGGAATAATCCAATTTTTACTTTGCAAGCTATAGTAGCCGAAAAAAGCGATCGCTTTTTCCTATCTCAATATGCCTTTACTGCGAAAATGTTAATCGCAAACTATCAAAAAGCTATAGAAAACAAAATGGATGGCAGCCGTATTTGGGAGCAGATTAATGCGTTTATTAAAAGTGTGAGTGTTTTAAAGGATCCGATGAGTAATGCCCATTCTATTTTCGAAGTATTTAAGAAAAATAGTTATTCCGTTAAGGCTGTTGATGGGTTTGTGAAAAATGTTGTCGAGGTGATGAATGCCTTGATGGATAAGTATCCCCAACGCAGCACAACAGAAATGGTAACATGTATGCGTATATTTGAATCAAATTTGCAAAAGATGATTAATTTTTTCTCTCTTGTCGATCGTCTCATTACCATCTATCGAGGTTGCACCACTGTTGGTCCAAACTTTAATAAAATTTTAACTGTTGTCAGAGAAACTCTTGAAGGAATGAAAACGGTAACTGCCAGTGGTGATAATTACTCTACCATCTTGAATGATTTGGACAAAGTCATAACAGCAGCAAATACTCGGCTGGAAGCACTCGCTGGCCCTCAAGAGTACTCAACAAAAGATTTTTACGCGAAAGAGTCTTATAAGGTTGTAGGGGCTTATTTGACGATGCAAAGTGAATTGACTCAGCAACTAGATACAAAAGCCTCGCTTGCATTTGTCATTTAATCTAATTATAAAGGTATGCATCCTGCGCATACCTTTTTTCTATTTATGTTGGGTTTGGACTATCTCCTGTATGTCGACGATTGTCTCGTTGTTCATTTCGTTTGGCAAGCACTTCATCCATTCTGCTTTCGGATAGTTGTACTTTTTGAAACCAAAAAGTGCCATATGAAGTCGCAGGAGTTTTATTTTTGATAAATTCTTTACCATTAACCAGACTTACAGATTCTTTTGTAAAATATTTGCCATTATGATCCGGATTATATTGAAGAAAGAGTTCATCTCTATAAGGTGGTTTGTGTCTATAGATAGTAAAATCAGACAAGGTGATTTCCTTTTTTCTTCCTTTGTTATACTGCAGCGCGTCTTTAACTAATGCCTGGATATTAATTCTTGGTAATTTTCCATCAGGATCAACAAAATAGTCGTTAGTATGGTCTTCTTCTGTAATTTGCTTAAACTCCATTCCTCTAGGAATACTTAAAAAAATCATATGTGCTCTCATAATTGGGTTTGTTTTTTATTCTGCAGCAACAATATTGCTTATTGCAAACATAGATTGTTCTGAATTAAGACATAAGTCAATAATCTATAGCAAGTGTTTTCGATTGAATTTGTTATAGCGGCCAAGGCTATTCAGTGCAAGAGCGATTCATTATATCTTCAGCGATAGGAGAAATTTGAACTATAATTTAGATGAAACATCAATCAGGATAACCATCATTCCAGGATTTGTTATGAAACACCAAACAAAGAAGAATGTGGTGCGAACCATAATATTTGCACTTTGTATCATTGCCAGTGCAGCTGCTGCGGCATTCTATGGGTTGGTATACTAGGCGAAACATTATCAATTTTCATATCTTATAAGTTGGAGTAGATTGATACCGATAACAGAAAATTCGGTACCAATCTAAATTTTACATATTCCTTTTATATTGTTTATATTGTGATTTTTGTTCGCTTGTAAGCTGATTGTAAATTTGATTTTTCATCATTACCCGGTTTTTTAACATAGCTCCTGATATTTTATTTCTTTGGCTGATTAAATTATCCAGTTTAGCTTCATCAAGCTTCTCATTGGCAATGAGAGCATTGATTTGTTCTTTGATTGCCTTAAGTTGTTTATAATTTTCTTTGATTGATTTTTGAGCTTGTATCTTAATTGTTTTGATTTTGCTTTTTTGCTCTTGAGTTAAATTAAGTTGGTTAAGTGCTTTTTTGTGATCATGGCAATGACAAGGCTTTGATTGAGTAGTATTGCTTGTATTGGCAAAAACAGGTTGTCCAAAAGTAAATGCCAAAGCAAGAGCAGCTAAACAGATAGATTTTTTACTCATAATCGTTTCCTCTTAAAATTTAATGTTAATAGGATTCTCCTGAGTACAACATTTGTATAACTTCCATGCGCAATGAAGTATAAATCAAAATGGACAAATTAATATAGGCTTATTTCCAAATAGGTTTTGGTCAATTACTGGTGTCCTACATAATGTTCTATATATAACCGATTTTTTTGTTATGCACAGAGATTACAATATTAATTTCATTGCTGAATTGGCACGAATATGTTATAAATACCGCGCTTTAAATACACACACGTTTCGTCACATACGATAGGGTCCCTTGGCGGGTTTCGTATGGGAAGCGTGGAGGCTTAACCCTGGAGATATAATATGAACAATGTAAGTATGCGTGAATTGCTCGAAGCAGGCGCTCATTTTGGACACAGAACACGTTTCTGGAATCCAAAGATGAGTGAATATATTTTTGGCTCAAGAAATAAAATCCATATCATTAACCTTGAAAAAACATTACCCATGCTGAATGACGTAATGAATTACGTTGGTCGGTTGGCAGCAAACAAAGCAAAAATTCTTTTTGTAGGTACCAAAAGAGCTGCTCAAGACAGTATTCGAGAACATGCACGGCGATGCGGTATGCCTTATGTTGATCACAGATGGTTAGGTGGTATGCTGACTAACTATAAAACAGTCCGTCAATCAATATTCCGTTTAAAAGAATTAAAAGAAATGAAGGAAAAAGGACTGTTTAATGACATGATTAAGAAAGAAGCCTTAATGCTGACAAGAGAGCTTGAAAAACTAGAGCGTAGTCTTGGTGGAATTGAGAACATGGGTGGTTTGCCCGATGCCTTATTTGTGGTTGATGTTGGTTTTGAACATATTGCTGTTGAAGAAGCTCGTCGGTTAAGAATCCCGGTAATTGGTGTTGTCGATACCAATAATAGCCCTGATAATATTGATTATGTTATACCAGGCAATGATGATTCAATGCGTGCTGTGGACATTTATGTTCGCTGTGTCGCTGATGCTATTTTAGACGGTAAAAATAGCAACACTGTAGGAAGGGTATCATCTGATTCAGAGTTTGTTGAGGTCACTTCAAATTCTAAAGAAGAAGAAAAATCCGGAGAATAATTACTATTTGAATAAAGGGGGCGTTAATTTAATAAGCCCCCTTTTTGCTATGTGGAGAAATCAAAATGTCAACAATTAGTGCTGCATTAGTAATGCAATTGCGTGAGCGCACAGGCGCAGGTATGATGGAATGTAAAAAATTTCTAATAGCGACTAACGGTGATATCGAGCAAGCAATTATTGAAATGCGTAAAGCTGGCCAGGCAAAAGCAGATAAAAAGGCAGATAGAGTCGCAGCGGAAGGTATAATCGTTATTGCGCGTTCTTCTGATGAACGTACAGCAGTGATGCTTGAGATCAATAGTGAAACAGACTTTGTTGCACGGGATGAGAATTTCACTAATTTTGCCAATGCTGTTGCCGATGTTGCATTAACAAATCTTCCAAAGAATATTGAAGATTTATCCAATCAAGTATTACCTTCTGGTATTACTGTTGAGCAAGCAAGACAAGAACTGGTTGCCAAAATTGGTGAAAATATTAAATTGCGCCGATTGGAAAGAGTGCATTGCGACGGCGTAATTGGATATTATTTACACGGTTCCCGTATTGGGGTTATGGTCGCATTAAAAAATGGAAGTGAAGCATTGGCTAAAGATATTGCCATGCATGTTGCTGCAAGCAAACCGATGGTAGTTAGTCGTGAGCAGGTACCAGCTGAAGCAATTGAAAACGAAAGAGAAATATTCACTGCTCAAGCGAAAGAGAGTGGTAAGCCGCAAGAGATCATTGATAAGATGATTGATGGACGAATCAATAAGTTTATTGATGAGGTAAGCTTGTTAGGACAGCCTTATGTAAAAGATCCTAACATTAAAGTGGGGCAACTTTTAAAAGAGAAAAATGCCGAGGTAATATCCTTCGTTCGGTATGAAGTAGGTGAGGGAATAGAGAAAAAAGAGGACAATTTTGTTGAAGAAGTGATGGCTCAGGTTCGTACATGATGAATGAAAGTCAACCTAAATTAAAATACAAACGCATTCTGCTTAAATTTAGTGGCGAAGCGCTGATGGGGAAATCTCAATTTGGGATTGATCCGTCAGTTCTCGATTCATTAGCTCGAGATATTGCAGAATTGATTCATATGGGTGTGGAAGTTGGTTTGGTTTTAGGTGGTGGTAATCTATTCAGAGGAAAAGCGCTTTCTCAGGCGGGTGTTGGACGAGTTACAGGAGACCATATGGGGATGCTGGCAACTCTTATGAATGCATTGGCACTCCGTGATGCTTTAGAACGAATTGATTTGCCTGCTCGTATTATGTCAGCTATTCCAATGCTTGGAGTAGTTGATCCTTACCATAGACGAAAGGCTATCACTCACTTGCGCAATGGTCAGGTAGTGATTTTTGCGGCTGGAACGGGAAATCCTTTTTTTACAACAGATACCGCTGCTTGCTTGAGGGCAATTGAGGTAGGTGCTGACATCGTTTTAAAAGCAACAAAGGTAGATGGTGTTTATTCTGCTGACCCACTTAAAAATCCTGACGCAAAGCGTTATGATTATTTGACTTACAAAGAAGTTTTAACTAAAGGTTTGGAAGTGATGGATTCCACTGCAATTTGTTTGTGTCAAGATCAAGGAATGCCTTTGCAGGTGTTTGATATGGCTGCTCCTAATGCTTTGAAACGAATTGTAACTGGAGAACGAGTAGGAACTATAGTCGGAGCTAATCATGATCAATGAGATTAAGCAAGATTCAGAAAAACGCATGAAAAAGACTATTGAGGCTTTGCATACGGATATGTCAAAAATCCGTACTGGCAGGGCAAATGCCAGTCTATTAGATCATGTAATGGTAGATTATTATGGAAGTCCTACACCTTTAAGCCAGGTTGCGAATATCACTACCAGTGACTCCCGAACCATTTTAGTTACGCCCTGGGAAAAGTCTATGGTCGCAGCTATAGAAAAGGCTATATTAAACTCTGATTTGGGTTTGAATCCTGCAACTGCGGGAACAGCTATTCGAGTTCCTATGCCACCTTTAACGGAGGAGCGCAGAAAGGAATTGATTAAAGTGGTTCGCCATGAAGGAGAGCAAGGAAGAGTTTCAATTCGAAACATCAGAAGGGATGCCAATAATCAGCTAAAAGAACTTGTTAAAGAGAAAGCAATTTCCGAAGACGATGAACGACGTGCTGCAGAAGCGATCCAAAAGCTGACGGATAGATATATTTCTGAAGTTGATGCGGTATTAGCCGAGAAAGAAAAAGATTTAATGGAAATTTAAGGAGTAGATATTACTCCTTTTTATAATATGGCTGTAAATCTTACTTTTAGTCTATTTATTTCATTTTTTGCAAACTTTCTTCAGTACTAATAAATTGGTTACGATATTTCTATAACCATTTATTCAGATAATGGTATATACGCTTTAATTAAAAAATAAAAAACTATTTCAATTGGCAAAATATCTCATATAATTCTAAGATTGCTAGAGCAATGATGATAATTTGGGGATGTGATGAAAAGGAATGCATTGATTATAATGTTAATCTATTTAACAAGTAATCTGGCTTTTGCTGATAATTTAGGAAAATATACTTACGAAATTGCCTGCAAAACTTGTCATGCCCCTGATTTAGCCAAGGCTATAAAAGCTCCTCCAGCATTTGATAAAAAGGCATGGAAGCTGCGATTTAAACAAGCAAAAATAGAAGCAAAAAATAATCCTTTACAATTTGAAACCCCAATGGATTATCTGCTGTACAATGTTAAGATAGGTAAAGGGTTGATGTACCATGGCGGTTTATGCAATGCGGCAGGTGTTCCTAATACCGATTGTTCTGATGAGGCATTAATTGCAGCGATTAATTACATGAGAAAATAAGATAAAATATTTCAATATAGGTTAGCTTTTGGCCGGATTTCATTTATAACAAAATTATTGTTGCTTTTGATGAACATTAATAATCAGCAACATAACCCCAATCCTTTACCCATGC
Source organism: Legionella pneumophila subsp. pascullei (assembly GCF_900637585.1). Classification (NCBI taxonomy): domain Bacteria; kingdom Pseudomonadati; phylum Pseudomonadota; class Gammaproteobacteria; order Legionellales; family Legionellaceae; genus Legionella; species Legionella pneumophila. Next base: position 1,923,712 of record NZ_LR134380.1, on the reverse strand, counting down.
AATTTTTTTTATTTCGTTAGTATTCTTTACTTGCTTAATAAAAAAGTCTTTATTGTCATTTTTGGATGCAATGACAACTATATTGGCACATTTTTTTATTGGGATAATGATATTGGATGGAAATTGTTTCTTGATTAATTGAACCAGATCCCATTGTTCTCTAGCATTTGCCAAATTCACTCCTAAAAACCCATCATCAGTTAATTGCTTTCTGCAATCAATGAAGAAATCTATAGAATGACATTCATCGGGAAAATGTGTTGCGTCATATAAATCAAGAAGCAAATGCTTAAAAGTTTTTTTGTTTTCATGAACAAAATCTTGAGCGTTTTGGTGAATAATGGTGAAATTAGGGATTAAATCTGTCATGAAAAATTGTTTTGCAATGTGGATCACTTCTTCACTATTTTCTACAGCAACGATAGAGGGCATGCTTTTTTGTGCACTCAACAGATGAGCGATTCCTGCTCCTCCAAGACCTAATAAACAGCAATCATTAGGAAATTGTCGTGCCATAAGTGTCAATATTTGCAAATAATGTAAACCAGGTCTGCGAGGTATATAGCGGTTAATTACAGTTTGCCATGCCTCGCTACCTAAAGTAAGCCAACGATACAATAAATTTTGATAGACTTTATATCCCGAGGGTGAAATATAAATACATTTGCCGAATTTTGTTTTCCACATAGTTCGGATACTCAAGATTGAAAGGGATATATTGAGCCCAATTTCAAGATCTGTGTTAATTCATCCAGTGCATGCAGACATTCATATAATAGTTGCGGATCGGCTAAATCGGAGATTTGCAGTTCAGTTCGGTAATGTTTTAAAACCCATTTATCTAAAGTGTCTAACAAATCATTATCAATTAGAACACCTTGGTGCATTGCTTTAAGTTCGTAGTCATTCAGAGGAACTCGTAAGCGTAAACAGGCTGGTCCACCGCCATTGCGCATGCTTTGTTTCAGATCCAGGTAATAGACCGAGTTAATGGGGTTTTTGGGATCAGAGACTAATTCATCAATACAAGTTTTTACTTTAAGGTTTGTCTGACATTCAGCAGGAGCTATTAAAATCATATTTTTCTGATCAGGTAAGGTAATCAATTGAGAATTGAAAAGATAGGTATCTACTGCTTCACTAACGCTGATTTGTTCTTTTGAGATCTCAATTATCGCTAATGGAAAATCAGCTTTTTCTCTTAGTTGATCCAAAACATAAGCTTGATTATAAAAAGCTTCTTCATGAACCAGAAATACATGTTCATTAGCAACTGAGATGACATCATTATGAAATACACCTTGATCTATTGCCAATGGATTTTGACAGGCAAAAATCACTTGTTCAGATTTTAATAAATGGTTGCGAGCGATGGCTTCTGATGCTTCTTTAGTTTGCCGAGCAGGGTATTTTATTGGGCCTTGTTCAAATTGATGATTCCCCAGCACTTTTTTCCCATATACAAAGAAATTAATGCCTGTGTGCGCATGACTTTGGCATAGGCGATTATGATTCGCTGCTCCCTCATCGCTTGTGCCCGTTGATTTGGGCAATATAGGATGATGATTAAAATAATTAGAGTTGGAAAATATAAATTCCAATAGTTTTTTTGAAAAATCAGCTTCCTGGTGGCGATGCAAATTGCTGATTAAATTTGCAGCAGTGAAATGCACTTTATTGTCTTCAGTATCCACGCTTGCAGAAACGGTTGCTGCATTAGCTGTCCACATACTTGACGCAGAGTAACAGGTACTAAGCAATTCGGGTGCTGTTTTATAGGCTTTATTTATTTGTTCACTGGGAGTGCCTTTAAATCCCAGCTGATACAGTAAATTCAAATTAGGTCGTTGATGTGGAGGTAATAAACCTTGCTTTAGCCCCATGTTATAAAGTTGACGCATTTTTTCTAAACCTTGCCTTGCTGCAGCTTGAGGATTGGAAATAGATAATGCGTTATTTGTAGAGGCTATATTACCCGCTGAAAGTCCTGCATAATGATGTGTTTGCCCAACAAGTCCATCCATATTCAATTCATAAACATTCATAATAATTATTCCAATACTAGACCTGGTAATTGTTGCGCTGGAATTATTAACAAGGGTTGCTCCATGCTTGCTACAGGATAAGCACAATAATCAGCAGCAAAATAGGCGCTTGGTCTATGATTTCCACTACATCCGACGCCACCAAATGGAAGGCTGCTGGCAGCACCTGTGGTAGGTCTATTCCAGTTGATCAGTCCAGAACGAATATTTTGATAAAACTGTTGGTAGCGGTCTTTATTATCGCTTAGTAAACCGGATGACAAACCATAACGTGTCTGGTTCGCTAATTGAATTGCCTCATCAAAGTGATTGTAGCGGTAAATTTGTGCAAAGGGTGCGAAAATCTCTTCATCTGGTGGATTTTTCACACGAGTCATGTCAATAATGCCAGGAGAAAGGAGTCCTGTGTACTCAACAAGAAGTGACATCGGTTGAATGATTTCGCCTCCCATTTCTATAAGTTGTTTCTGCGCATGGAGATGTTTTAATGCTTGAACATGGCTGATGACAGGCCCAATAAAAGGCTCTGGTTGACTATCAAAAGAGCCAATCCTCATTAATTTACAAGCCTTGGTAAAACGTTCTAAAAATAGATCGCCTGTCTGGGAATCAGGAATTATAATTCGTCTTGCACATGTGCAACGTTGTCCTGCAGTAATCATGGTTGAAAGCAATGTATGGTAGACAGCGGCATCGATGTCTTTCACTTCATCAATGACCAAAGGGTTATTTCCACCCATTTCCAAAGCTAAAATAACTTCGGGTTTATCACAGAATTGTTGGTGTATACGAAGCCCTGTTGCATAACTCCCGGTAAAATATACGCCTTGAATGTCTTGAGACAATAGGGTATTTCCACAATTTGCATTACCTTGCAAACAATTGATAACCCCGGGAGGCAAGCCACTATCATGCCAACATTGGATGATCAATTCTGCTACTGCAGGAGTATGTTCACTTGGTTTGTACAGTACTGTATTCCCCGCAAGCAGGGCAGGGACAATGTGCCCGTTGCTTAAATGAGCGGGGAAATTAAACGCACCTAATACTACAACAACACCATGTGGTTTATAACGCAGGCAGGCATTGGCTTCTGCAGCTTCAGTTTGTTTTGGCCAGGTTCTTTCTTGATAAGCCTGAATTGACAAATTTACTTTGCCAATTACTGAGTTGACTTCAGTTTGAGACTCCCATAATGGCTTTCCTGTTTCCAATGAAATAAGACGTGCCAGTTGCTCACGATTTTTTTCTACCTGTTCAGCAAATACTTTAGTATAGCGAACTCTTTCGTCAAAACTTGTATTAGCCCAGGATTTCAGTGCGCGATGTGCAACGAAACAGGCATTTGCAATTTCCTCATCTGTCGCATTATTTCCTTGCCAAAGCAAAGTCCCAGAAGCGGGGTTTGTTGATTCCAGAATGATCCCATTCCCCTTTGTCCATTCTCCATTAATATACTGGCCTTTACTCTGTATAATTTGTAATTTAGACATCATTATTCCTTTGTTACAATGTTGGAGTATCTTCGGTACGTATGGGTGATATACGCAGGCTATCTCCTTGTTTTACATCAAGTAATTTTGCTGTTTCTTTGCTAATAATGCAGGTATTTTCTCGCTCATTAAAAACAGAGTGACCAATTGTTGATCGAAAATCCATTTGGGTATTGGCGAGTAAATAGCGATTGCTGCTGCTCGCTTCATCACTGATGTTTTTAATAACCATGATTCGACTTAAAGCAATCGTTTTAATTTCTAATAATGGTGATTCGATAGTAGGTCCGGCGTCAAAAATATCAACATAGTTGTTATAACGAAAGCCTTCTTTTAAAAGAATATTCATGGCCGGGATAGTCGATTGATGTGGTTTGCCAATGACTGCTTGTGCCTCTGGCGAGAGTAGTTTGACATAGATAGGATTGCGCGGCATTAAATCAGCGATAAATTGTTTATTAGTGGCTAGTGTGAGACGATCTGCTTCTACAAAAGGCATATGAAAAAAATTAGCTCCGACATTATCCCAGAATGGCGAGTTGCCTTTATCATCAGAGATCCCACGCATTTCAGCAATGACAATCGGGGCAAAACGTTGAGGATATTGTGCCATAAATAAAAAACGTCCTTTCGAAAGCAATAGGCCATTATTATTTTTTCTATAGTCAGGATGAAGAAATAGCGTGCATATTTCCGTGCGACCTTGATTGTCATTGACCAGACTTAATACCTCATAATCACTGCGTATGTTGAGTGTATGACAGACTCTGGTTCTTTTAGAGATTTTATAAGAATAAAAAGGTATTTCATAACCTGTGCTTGCTTCTATAGCGGAGGTGCCGACAATTTGTTTATTTTTTTGCTCTTCTAGGACAAAAAAATAATATTCACAACCTGGGTTAGTGACATTTCTTTGATAGGATTCGCAAGACCATTCCAAGCGTTTTTTTAATAATTCTTTATCTTTAGGGAGAGTTGTCATCCCAACACCACTGATTTCTGCCAGTTGATGGATCGCATCCAAGTCAGTGTCGCGAGCACTACGAAATAACATCATTTTATTAGATCCTCTAAACCACCCTGTGCCAAATCTATCAGGAGAAGTGCGCTAAGAGCAGCGCGTTCTGATAAGCTATCAAGCAATATATATTCAGCTGAACTATGTATATTGCCTCCCCGAACACCTAAGGTATCCAGAACAGGCAAGCCATAATGAGCTAAATTATTACCGTCGCAACAACCCCCACTGTCTTTCCAGTCAATAGTTAAACCAAGTGCTTCTCCAATTTTTTGAATCCGATGAAAAAGCCGTTCTGTCCCTGAGCAAACACGTTTCACAGGCCGTCCAAAAATGCCATGCACACTTAGGGAATAATCAGGTCGTTCCAGCTGCCTGATGATCTTATTCAATTCATTTCTTACCCAAATTTCATCTTCTGGCAGGCTAATTCGGATATCCAACTGAGCCACTGCTTTGTCCGGTACAACATTCAGCGCCTCTCCGCCAGCGATTTTACCTACATTGATTGTTACTCCATTTCTTCGTCCATTTAAGGCATGGACAGCAGTAACTGCTTCAGCAAGATAGCATATGGCGTTTCTTCCTTCATCAAATGCCCGGCCAGCATGAGCAGCCCTTCCTGTTGCTACAAGGGTTAATTTTCCACTGCCTTTGCGGTTTTTTGCCAAAGTACCCTTAGGTGTCATTGCTGGTTCATAAACCAGGGCGGCTTGATAGCGATGTGCCAATTTGCTAAATAATGAACCTGATGCAGGTGAACCAATTTCTTCATCTGAATTAATTAATACATCCCAACCCATTTCTTCCGCAAATTTAGTGTTTTCAAAGGCTGTTAATGCATGCAAGATGACGATTAGTCCGCCTTTCATATCTGCAACACCTGGGCCATTGATTTGATTAGCATCCATGTAGGTTAATTTTTGAAAAGGGTTGCTGGCGGAATAAACCGTATCCATATGTCCGCTTAGCAGAATTCGGCGTTTTAAGTGAGGACGTTTGCTAATGAACAATGCATCTCCACAGGATTGCGTAACCGTGCTTCCGGTCATGTCAATCACAGACAAAGGCGGTAATTTTATTAATTCTGTGGTGTCAGCGATTGGTTTGAATGCTGAACACAATGTCTCAGCCATGATGGCTAATCCTGTTAAATTAGTTGTTCCAGAATTGATTTCACAAAATTGATGGAGTTGCTCCACCATAGTTGTCTGATGATTATCTATTGAATTGATTATTTCCTTATATAATTTGACCATGGCTCTTTAGTCTTACACTAAATCCCCAACAATAGCGTAATTTGAGTATTGGCGTCAATTCAGTATAGTCGTCATATGGAACTCTCATTATTGTCTGAACTTTACAATTTACTACTTTAAAACTAAACTTGAATTACGATTCAAAAATCAAGTTTAGGGGAGTATATGTCTCATGGTGGTGCACGAGCAGGTGCTGGACGTCCTCGAGGGCAAGGTAAATATGGAGAAGCAACCAGATCAGTTCGTATACCTGAATCTCGCATACAGGATGTGATGAAATATCTTCAAGGAGAAAAGGAATTTCCAGTGATTCCTTTATATTCCAGTTCTGTAAGAGCCGGTTTTCCTTCTCCGGGTGATGACTATATTGAATCCATGTTGGATTTGAATGAGTACTTGATCAAGCATCCGGCATCCACATTTTTTGTACGAGCTTCCGGTGAGTCCATGATAAATGCTGGCATTTATTCCGGTGATATTTTAATCGTTGATCGTGGCATAGAGGCTACTCATGGAAAAATTGTAATCGTTGCCCTGAATGGCGAATTGACCGTAAAACGGTTATCCCGTCAGCATGGGCAAGTTAAGTTGTTGGCTGAAAACCCTGATTTTCCTCCCATAGATATCACAGAGGAATACGATATGGTGATTTGGGGGGTCGTCACTCATGTCATTCATACGGTATCGTGATGTTTGCGCTGATCGATTGTAATAATTTTTATGTCTCGTGTGAGCGGTTGTTTAAACCAGCGTTAGCAAATAAACCTATTCTGGTTTTGTCTAATAATGATGGTTGTGTGATAGCGCGCTCTAATGAAGTCAAAGCTTTGGGTGTTCAAATGGGAGTGCCTTATTTTGCAGTCAAGGCCTTATGTAAACAGCATAAAGTGCATGTGTTTTCATCCAATTACTCATTGTATGCTGATATATCACGTCGGGTTATGTCAGTTATTGAAGACAATTGGCCGGTAATCGAGGTTTACTCCATTGATGAAGCCTTCCTTGATTTGAATACCTTGCCTCAGTCTGAACATGATGAGTTTTGTCGCAAGTTACAAAAAACTATTTTGCGCCATACCGGTATACCTGTATCTATAGGTATAGGAGCAACCAAAACCCTGGCTAAACTGGCAAACCATATTGCGAAAAAAGAGTTAAGGATCCCTGTGTTTAACATTGAAAATCAATATCATTGGTTAGCTAAAATAGTTGTTGGTGAGGTATGGGGGATAGGACGGCAATGGGGTAAAAAGTTAGTACAACAGGGTATTTATACCGCTCATGATTTGGCTGGTATGGATTTGCAACTAATTAAAAATGTATTTAGTGTTGTATTGCAACGAACAGTGCTTGAGTTGCGTGGTGTTTCATGTGGTAGTTTACAGGATTTTGAGTCAAGAAAAAGTATTATATCTTCCAAATCCTTTGGTTGTATGCAAACAGAGTATTCTGCTCTTGCTCAGGCCATCAGCAGCCATTGTGCCAGAGCTTGGGAAAAATTACGTCATCAAAAATTGATGGCATGTCATCTTTCCATATTTATTAAAACTAATCGATTTCGTTTGGATTTACCGCAATATCAGCAATCCATAGGGTTTAAATTAATTAATCCAACTGATGATCTGCGGCATTTGATTCGTTGTGCCAAATTGTGCCTGCGCAAAATATTTCGCTCCGGATTTCATTACCAAAAGGTAGGCGTTTATTTAGGAGATTTAATTGAGAAAAACTGTTTGCAGATGGATTTGTTTAACCAGGTTTCAGAGAAAGAGTTGAATCAGACAGAGCGATTGATGTCAGTATTAGATGAAATCAATACGAAATACGGTCGTCATACCTTACGTTTGGCAGCAGAAGGGTATGTGAAGCCTTGGGCTATGCGGGCACAGTTACGCTCTCCCAGTTATACCACTTCCTGGTCAGAATTACCCGTGGTCATTATTTAAAGAGAAACTTATAGTCCACTATGTCATCCGGGAAATCATATTAAGTCACCCGGATGACAGCCTGGTTTAATAACCCAGACTGGAAGTTAATGTCGAACGACAGGATAGAGAGGGTCCAACGGTGGAGCGCTGGGGGTCACCATACCATTATTTACAGAAGGATGCTGATGAACAATAACTTCCGGGTTAAAGAAAGGCATAGATGAGTAGGCGTATGGCTCTACTTCTTTTGCTTGCTTTAATGCCTGCTCGGCCAGGTTTTCAATATGCTGTAATTCATCAGTTAGACGATTTTTAATCTCTTCGTTTTGTAACAATTCTTTTTTAAGATTGGGAATCGTTTGATTTTCCAGAGTATAAATTTCCTGTTGATTTGTGCCCATTTGCCGTCTATTACTTTCTATTGTTTCCTTGTTTGATTCAATAGTTGAATTATTGAAGTAAGCCTTCACAGCATAAGTGATTGTGGCAATACCAACACCAAGTCCAGCAAGCAATAATAAGGCAGGAGGAGCAATAACCAAAGTTAGCAATACGGCTGGGGCGATAATATAGGGGATGATTCCAGTTAGAGTTAATATCAATGGAATAGAAAAGAGCAGGGACAATCCTGATAAAATGAGAGTCGGGAAAAACAGTTTATTTCGTGTTTTTATATGGCTATTATACGATTCAAGAAGCTCTCTGTTTTGTTCTTCCATGCGCTCATTTCTCCTTGTTAAATCAGGATTAGCAAGCTGTAAGGAACTCAAATTGGAAAGAAGTCGCTGCAATCTACCGTTGTTATTCCCAATAGTAAGCATCGTATTATTTAATCGAGATTGAATCGATGCAGCTTTTTCTTTGAAATTCAAATGCTCTTTCATTTTTTTCACAATAGCTTTTAATGCGTCTATTTCTTGAAATGGACGTTGCATCGATTGTAAAGAGAGCTCAAATTGCTGAAGAAAAATAGAGTAATTTAATTGATCGGCTTTAAGAAGCAAGGAGGAATGTAGTTGTGTGAGAGATTTTTTTTCTTTCTCAATATTGGATAACAGTTTTTTTTGATTGTTAGGAGATAGGGTGTTGGCAACTCCTGCTGTTTTTTGAACATAATTAAGACGTGCTTGAAGGCGTTTTTCTCTATCGCCTCTGCGAATTTCTCTTTCATTATTTCTGGAGTCGAGAACTTCCAATTCTTTACTTATCTCTGAAATTCTTCTATTAATTCTCTGAATACTCAGCTCAATATCCTGGGTACTTAAAGTAGCTTCAAGGTGAGTGTGCACGTGAGTATTAGGGTTTAGCAAGGGTACAGATACTGGTTGAGAAGGATGTTGATGCACTACCGGAGTGTCCGGATGAGTATGGACATGGGATACTGTATTGCGAATGAGCAATTCCCTTTCATATTGCTCTTTGCGGACTCGCAATATCTCGAGTTGTCTTGTCAAATGATTCCTTTGGAGAAGATCTTGGCGTAACTCCTCAACATCCCGATTTTTTTCATCGTCATCTTCTTTCATTTGTTGTTCGTAAGCGCTTTTTTCTAAACGCGTAATCGCAGCTGTTTCATCTGATTTTTTAATTTGGGATAACTGCTCAACTATTTGATTATGAATCCATGGAATAGTCTTTTTATCAATTAATAAATTTTTTAATTCAGAAAATGGATTCTCAATAGAGAAAAAATTCTGGGTAAGCTTGACAAGTTCTTGTTTTACATCATAAGTAGCAAGAGACATAGATTGCTCCTAATAATCAAATTGTCGCATTTTAGATCATAAAGATTAATTTATCAATATTTAGACTAGTAGTTTTATTACTGGGAATTAATACTTAGACTTGCTCCATTGAAATTTTATTGATAGAAAGGCAATTTACACTATCCCATTAACGGTTTCTTCTTCCACTTCTTCCAGAGAGTCATTTAGTGCTTCATCGAGCTCTTCCGAATGCGTGTATAATGATGCGTCATTCGATTGAGTATTGCCGGAATTTAAAAGTGAAGAGTTGGCATAGGATAGACACTCTACCTCTTTTGCTTTCTGGAAAGCCTGGGCAGCTTGACTTTGCAGTTTTTGCAAAGAAAGCATTAATTGATCTCTTAAATTTTCATCTTTTTTGATTTGCATATTAAGAGTGGGGATGGTAAGCGTTTCCAATGATTTTAAATCTTGGGAATTTCGACTCATTTGATTGGAGTTTGTTTCGATCGCTTGCAAATTGGATTTAATAGCTGATTCATTGGAATGCATCTTAAAGCTGAAAACGATAGCCGCTATACCAACACTAATAGTTGATAACAGGAGGATGGTTGGAGGTGCTGAGACTAAAATATAAAGCAGCGCAGGCGCAATGAAAAAGGGAATTACTCCGCTTATGGTTAAAATAAGAGGAATTGAAAACAGAAACGTTAATCCAAATAAAAGTAAAGCGGGGGTACCCAAGCGATGGCGTAAGTTAGCATGATGCTCCTTCATAGCCGATAATTCCAAATTACGTGAAATCAATTCTTCATTTGCTGCAGTCAAATGGGGGTTATTATTTTTTAAGGTTTTTAGTTTATTTTGTAGTTCTCGTAATTTTACAATCTGGGAACTGATGGATTGCTTTTTAATATGGAGACTGGATTGCGTATTGATTGCCTCATGCTCAAATTCCAAGTGTTGCTTTATAAATTTTATAACAGACTTTAACGCTTCGATTTCTTGGGAAGATAAATTGCGATTTTTTTTATTTAAAAACTTCTGAAGTTCCCCAAGAAATAATGGATAATTAATCTGATCGGCTTCCTGAATGAGATCACTACATTTTTTTTCAAGAGCATGATGTTGTTTTTGAATACTTCGCAACAAAATGGATTGATTTTTTCCTGATAATGTACTGAGAGCATCCTCTCCTGTACTATTGTATCCAATTCTTGCCTGAGCTCGCTTAACCCTTTTAGTGTGATGTTGTGAGCGTATGTTGGTGCGTTTTTCAATTTCATTTAATTTTATTTTATTGTTAATTTCCTGTTCCAAAAGTGATTGAATTTTAATTTCATGCTCATTGATAGATCTTTGTAGACGCTCAATCGATGCGGAATGGCTGGAAGACGATTTTGTCCTTTTCAAAGGAGAATCAGGATGCTGAATCACATCGACTTTAGGTTGGCTTTCGAAGAGTCGCTCAAGTTTATAATGAAGTAATCTGAGTTCCGTTTGCTGTTCGCTAATTTGGGTTGGGATGTGGTTTAATTCACGAGTTAAAATTTCCTTTAATTTTTTATCTTTTAATGCTTCGGCATCATCCTGCTCTTTTTGAGTTTTATCCTCGGCCAGTTGAGCTTTATAAGCTTGCTGTTCAAGGTTTTTTTTTACTTCTGTTTTATCGGAGTCTCTGGATTTAAACAGAGTAGATGCTACAGAGGAATGGATCCAGGGAATTGGGGTTTTACTGAGAATTAAATCTTTTAAGCCAGAGAAGGAGAGTTCTTCATCCGCTAGAAATTGTTTTATATGTTCTGTAACTAATTCCTCTATATTGCAGTTGGCCAAAAACATAATCACTCCAGATTATCATTTTTAAATGATGTTAGAGTAATTTGAATTTTCAGGCAACACAGAATCAACATATAAGCAGCTAAACAGGGCTTTATTCAAATTCAGTGAGGGAAGCGGATTTATATCTTGATGTTAAAATTAAGATAATTTCTCATGGTTTAAGAATAATGTTAAAGTTGTTGAAATCTATGTTTAAAAACATAGGCAATTTTAAGATACCCCAATTTGAAAATTTAATTATCATGACGGAAAGGTAAAAATTAAGATGTATGAGAAGTTATTAGTTGGATGCCATGAGGAATGGAAAGAAATTCTGATGAAAGCATTGAATACAATGGATAGTGGTTACTTAAAACAAATACAAGAGGATAGCCATTGGTTACCTGGATTAAATCAGTTGTTTTCTGCTTTTAGTCTGCCTTTGAGTCAAACACAATATATTCTTTTGGGGGAGTCTCCATATCCACGCAAGATTTCTGCTAATGGATATGCTTTTTGGGATAATTCTGTAAGGTTATTATGGAGCTGCACTGGGTTGAGCAAGGAAGTTAATCGAGCCACCTCACTGCGTAACTGGATTAAAACGTTATTGATTGCTCGCGGCGATTTACACGAAAATACTTCGCAAGAAGCGATCGCCAGGATAGATAAATCCTGTTTAGTACAGACAGCAGAAGAATTTTTTAAAGGAATGATGAAAAAGGGAATTTTATTATTAAATGCTTCCTTGATTTATAGCAAAGATAAGGTTCCGTATCATGCTCGTCATTGGAAGCCCTTTATGCAAAATTTATTTGAGCAATTGGCTATCAGGAAGCCTGATGTGCAGTTAATCTTATTTGGTAAAATTGCTGAGAAAATACCCCCAAATAAATTATTAATAGGACTGGTTTCAGAACACCCATATAATGTAAGCTTTATTACTAATCAACGCGTCATTGAATTCTTTAAACCAATGGATTTATTGTCTTATGAATCAAATTGAATCGAGTATTGCTTTTGAAGAAGTACATAAATTTGCCCAACTTGCAAATGATTGGTGGGATACTAATGGTCCTCTCAGAACTTTGCATGATATCAATGGCGCTCGCTTTGAATTTATTTCAGAACATGTCAATCTGAAGGGGCTGAGAATATTGGATGTCGGTTGTGGTGGTGGGATACTCTGTGAGTCTATGGCCAAGGCAGGAGCTTATGTGAGTGGATTAGATGCAGAACCAGAGGCCATTCACGCTGCCAAAGAACATGCTCATAAAAATCAGTTGCAGATTGATTATTATTGCAGTCCTATTGAAGAATATGAGGATCAAAAATTTGATGTAATAACTTGTATGGAATTATTGGAACATGTACAAAACCCTGAATTAATATTACGACATTGCAGACGTTTATTAAAACCAAACGGACTATTATTTTTATCAACTATTAGCAGAACATTAAAGGCTTATCTTGGCGCTATTATTGCTGCGGAATATGTGCTTAATTTGTTACCCAGACAAACACATGACTATGATAAATTCGTCAAACCCAGTGAATTAGCCAAAATGGCACGCTTGTACGATTTAAATATCATTGATATGAAAGGCCTATGCTATAACCCCTTTCTTAGGAAGGCCACTCTGGTTTCTGATGTAAGCATTAATTACATTATGGTTCTACAATAAAACCAAACAAAGGTAGCTTTTCTGTGCCTGAGCTAATTGCACTTGATCTATTTTTGGCGCTATTTTAATTCCTGGCTTTTCTTATTACCATAGCGCTCCTGATAACGCTGATAAGCATACTTGGCTTGCTCCGGTGTAACCACATCGATTTCATTACCATAAATATCTACGCGTGCTGTATTAGGTTTTTGACAGCTTAAATAAGCTGGGGAAGCACTATAATAACTTAATGCTTCTCTTAATGATTTTTTACTAAAAGGTGGAGTATCCAGTCGCTCATAAAAATCAATTAGATCATCAAATATTCCAATTTTGAGCGGTTTGACCTGGTTCCCTTTTTTAAAAAATGCATTAGGAAAATTTTCAATAAGCCAATCGATTACTTGAAGCTTATCTTTCTTGGTTGCATTTAGTTGTTGGTTCATAATCATACCCTGCTACATTTCTTCGTAAATAAACTACCACATCTTATAACATAATCAAGCAGCATATTTCTTTATAATGAGAAAACGACGTTATTTAAGCTGTAATTGATGTAAGAAATTTCTCAATTCCATAGAAGAAATTATTGTATTTGCCTGTAAATAATTATTGTTTAAGTGATTAAGTTATTGATTTTTATTGTAATAATAAAAAAATACCATTCATAAATTGAAAATAGTATTGGGTAAAAGGGTGATTTAACGCCTTGCACTTCTCCCTTTCCGTTGCTAAATTTTAATCAAGACTTATAAGGATATGAGTCGTGCAAATGGATTTGCAATCAGAAGGATCTGATTTGTCAGGATGACAATAAGAACGTAAGTTCTTATACGGATGACTGCGAAAAGCCAGGGCTGAGTCCCTGGCTTACTTTTTTATGCTACCAGATATCCTGAGTTAGATAAAAACTTTTTATCAGGGTAATAAGCAAAAACAACCGAACCGTTTTTAATGGTATTTATCACGGGTTTTGCCAAGGTTTGTGCTATAGCTGGGCAGCCCCAGGATAAACCAGCACGGCCAGCTTTTTTGATAAAGTCAGGTTCAACATACCACGCGCCATGTATTACAACACGTCTATTGTATGCATTATCATTAAATCCTCTATCCAGGCCCTGGAGATTCAAGGAGTAGCCTTTGTGTCCAATATAGGTGTTTTTGGTGATATAGGTACCTAAACTGGATTGTTTGCTGGACTCTCTGTTAGAAAAACTCCTGGCAACATTAACTCCTGAATTTTTACCATGAGCTACGTAAGTATTGTATAATAGACGTTCGTTACGAAGATCGAACACCCACATACGTTGTTTATTTGAAGGCAAGGAATAATCAATTACGGTAAGAACAGGTTTTTTAACTGCTCCTCTCTTGCTTGCATTCTTATAAGCTGTCAAGGCCAGTTTTAAAACTTTCTTGTTTAATTGAGGAGCCTTGTGGCTAAGATGTTGCACCTGGGTGTTAATGTCAGTTCCAGGCTTGGCAAACAATGGGGTGCTGGATGTGATGTTGCTTGTTAGTAGTACAGTTGAGATTAGAGTAAATAATGTATTCATACTGCTCCTTTCTTCTTGTTAAATCACCATTATTGGTTATTACAAAAGATGGTGATTATATTAACAAATAAGTTAATTGTAAATTTATAAGGACTTAAGTTGGTCATTGGGTGAAAATATTAATCATATCATGAGGTTAACTGTTGATTGGAAAAGTTAATTGACTAAATAATTGACATTAAGACTAAAATTGAAACTAACTCACAGGTCAATAAAAGGTCTTTTTGGTTAAAATTAGATCAAATAGGATTAAATTAATCCCGATTTTATGGATTAAAAAGCACGTTTTTACTTTATCGAATAGCATTGTCGTCATATAATATGCCACAAAATGGATGCTGATGCATTGGTTTTGTATAGCCCAACTCATTACTCGATACTATGATTTTATCCAAAATATTGCCTTTTCGTAGAGATAGGTCATGGCAAATAAGCTGGTGTAAGATATCATGATTGGATTTCTTCATCGTGAGAATAATGAATTTAATTTTTGTCGTATATGGTAAAAATTTAATGACGATTTTTTTCAATTACCACTTTAGTTTTGGAGAACATTATGCTGGAAAAGCAGTCCATTCATTTACCGGAAGGATTAAGAGCTGCTATTAATAAAGCTTATCGTATGGATGAGCTTTTTTTAATTTCAGAACTGAGTGAAAAAGCAGCGCTTGATCCTCAGCAAATGATTGCGATTAAAACCAGTGCTACAAAATTGGTTGAATCAGTTCGCAGCGAGAGAAAGAAAAGCACCGGCATAGATTCTTTTTTAACAGAGTATGCCTTATCAAGCGATGAAGGAATTGCCTTAATGTGTCTGGCAGAAGCGTTATTGCGTGTTCCTGATAATGCAACCATTGATAATTTGATTAAAGATAAATTGGCTGGCGGTGATTGGGGAGCCCATCGTGGACAGAGCGAATCTTTTTTTGTAAATGCCACTACTTGGGCATTAATGTTAACTGGTAAAGTTTTAACTCCTGAAAAAGCTGAAAATACACTAACCAAAGCGTTACTAAAATTGGTTAATCGAAGTAGTGAGGCTGTTGTCAGAAAAGCTGTTGATAAAGCCATGCGAATTATGAGCAAGCAATTTGTGATGGGACGTACCATTAATGAAGCCTTGGCTCGAGCGAAGAAAAAGGAAGGCAGGGGATACAGGTATTCTTACGATATGCTGGGTGAGGCTGCCTTAACATCTGCAGATGCCGCAAGATATTTTGAAGCCTATAAGGAAGCAATCATTTCAATTGGAGAGAAAGCAGATAAACATTCAGATGTATACAGACGCCCTGGTATTTCCATCAAACTCTCTGCCTTACACCCACGATATAGTGAATTTCAGTATGAGCGTGTCATCGCAGAATTACCCCCCAAATTACTTGCCTTATCGCGTTTAGCAAAGGATTATGGCATTGCTTTAACAATTGATGCTGAAGAGTCAGAGCGTTTGGATCTTTCGCTTGATGTGATAGAGAAGGTGTTTAATGATGAGAGTTTACAGGGATGGAATGGGTTTGGTTTGGCTGTTCAATCCTATCAAAAAAGAGCTTTTTATGTCCTGGATTGGGTTGCTGCTCTAGCAAGAAGTAAGCAGCGGCGTATTATGGTCAGATTGATTAAAGGAGCCTATTGGGATAGTGAAATCAAAAAAACGCAAATGCAAGGTTTTTCTGAATACCCGGTTTTTACCCGTAAAGTGTTTACTGATGTGTCATTTCAGGCTTGCGCAAAAAAAATCCTGACTATGACCGATGCTATTTATCCGCAATTTGCAACTCATAATGCTTATTCTGTGGCAATGATTCTGAATTTGGTAGGAGATTATAGAGATTTTGAATTTCAATGTCTGCATGGGATGGGTAATGAGCTTTATGAACAGATTGTTCCTGCTAATTGTTATGGGATTCCATGCCGTATTTATGCACCAGTTGGTAGCCATGAGGATTTACTACCGTATTTAGTTCGACGATTACTGGAAAATGGAGCAAATTCTTCTTTTGTCAATCGCATAGTGGATGATAAGGCACCGATTAGCGAGTTGGTAGAAGATCCAGTGGCTAAAGCAAAATCGTTATTTAATAAAATAAACAAAAATATACCATTGCCAGAAGATATCTTTTTACCCGTACGAAAAAACTCTAAAGGCTTTGACCTTACAAATCGACTTGAACGCGCCTTATTGCAGCAGGAACTGGGAAAAATTGAAACAAAAGAATGGCAGGCAAGTCCTATGATTTCCGGTCGGAAATTATCCAGGGACTTACTGCAAACGGTAATGTCTCCACAGCAGCCGGCATATGCTATTGGCTCAGTGCAGCAAGCAACCCTTGATGATGTTGAGGTGGCATTAAATCAAGCAAAATTAGCTTTTGAATCATGGAGTAAGAAACCGGTAGAAGAACGTGCTTCTTGTCTAAACCAATTTGCAGATTTATTACAGGCCAATATGGCAGAACTCATGGTATTAACTTGTCGGGAAGCTGGTAAAACCTGGAGTGACGGAATTGCTGAAGTAAGAGAAGCTATTGATTTTTGTCGATACTATGCCAAGAAAGGCCAAGAGCTTATGGGGAGTCCTCAACGCTTTAATGGATACACCGGGGAATTAAATGTATTGAATTTACATCCTCGCGGGACAATATTGTGTATTAGTCCCTGGAATTTTCCCTTGGCTATATTTACTGGACAAGTCGTAGCCGGATTAGTTACAGGTAATTGTGTGATTGCTAAACCGGCTGAACAAACTCCATTAATTGCAGCCTACGCTGTAAAATTAATGCATCAAGCTGGTATTCCTGAAGGAGCAATTCAATTAATTCCAGGCGCTGGTGAGACTATAGGGGCTGCTTTGGTCGCAGATAAACGAATTAAAGCAGTTCTGTTTACAGGCTCGACAGACACGGCGAATTTGATTAATCGGACATTAGCTACTCGAGGTGGTGAAATTATTCCTTTAATTGCAGAAACAGGTGGTCAAAATGCAATGATTGTCGATTCTTCAGCATTATTGGAGCAAGTGGTGGTGGATGCTGTCACCTCTGCCTTCGGCAGCGCAGGACAGCGCTGTTCAGCCCTGAGAGTATTGTATGTGCAGGAGGAAGTCTATCCAAGAACTGTAGAATTATTAAAAGGAGCCATGGCCGAGTTAGTTGTTGGAGATCCGCAATGGTTATCAACCGATGTAGGTCCTGTTATAGACAAGGAAGCTTTATCTATATTGAAAAATCATGTCGAAAACATGAAAAAACATCATGAAATATTATATCAATGCTCCGTTAGTGATGACGTTTCATCGGGACATTTCATGCCACCAACAGCCATTGCAATTGATAATATCAGCGCTTTGGAAAAAGAAGTATTTGGGCCAATTTTGCATGTGATTCAGTTTAAGAGAAAGGATCTGGATAAGGTAATTAATCAAATCAATCAAACTGGCTATGGTTTAACACTGGGAATACACAGCCGAATTAATGAAACAGTTGAATACATTAGGCAAAGAGTTCATGCAGGGAACTGTTATGTAAACCGTAATATGATTGGAGCAGTTGTAGGTCTTCAACCGTTTGGTGGTGAAGGGTTATCTGGCACAGGACCCAAGGCTGGAGGCCCTAACTATTTGATTCGACTTTGCCATGAGCGTACCTATACTGTTGATACAACTGCTGCAGGTGGCAATGCCAGTTTAATGTCTATCCCGGAAGAAGGTTAGTATTATTAATTACTCTTAAGAACAATCTTGAAAAGCCCAACAAAAATATTTGTGGGCTTTAAATCTTGCTCAACTTACTCTTCACTACATAATTGCTCGTCATGTTTTTTAGCAAATAACCAGGGAATTAAAACAAATAGAATGAGACCGCCAATTAGAAAACACTCAAAGAGAAAAACATTCTTTATAGGGATTTGTGCAGGGGGTATAAATCCAACAATCATAGCAGCTATGCAGCAGATAATTCCTATTCCAGAGATAAGTGACATCACCAGATTTCCACCAGGAATAGTATAGCCACGCGGCTGTTCAGGCCTGCTGTATCGCAATTTAATTGCTGCAGCAAACATCATGATGTATACCAACAATGCCATTTGAGCACTTAAATCGCTTAACACCCAGTACGCAGCATTAATTGAATCAAGTAAAATAAAGACTGTGCTTAATATAGAAAATATAACGCCTTGAGTGAGTAGTATTGCTACCGGCGAGCCGTATTTATTAACACGGGAAAACAGTGCAGGTAAGGAGCCATCGCGCGCGGATACAAGTAATCCTTTGGTTGGGCCTATTATCCAGGCTGAAACGCCACTGAGGCCTCCTAAAATAATTAATACGGCAATCACTGATGTCATCCACGGCATATTATAGGAATTAAAGAATACGGCATAGGCATCAACAAGACCAGAAACAACGCTTAAGCTATCGTTTGGTACTACAATAACAATAGCCAAAGAACCTAATGATAAGGTGGATATAATTAAAAGAGCTGAATAAAAAAGGGCTTTTGGATAGTCTCTTTGTGGGTTTTTTACTTCTTCAGCATGAACAGCAGACATTTCCATTCCTATAAGGCCAAATAAAACCGCTGAAAATAAAGACAAATTTCCTAAAGAACTAAAATCAGGTAGCCATGTTGTTGGGTAATTGACTGCTACAGGCCTATCCTGAAATATCCAAACAGTACCCAGAACAATAATCACTATCATAGGCAATAATGTGCCTATGGAGGCACCGATGATACTTACAATGCTGGATAGTTTCATGCCAAAACAATTTAAAAAAGTAAACACCCAAAACAAAGTAAGTGCTGTGCCCAATAAGTAAAATTTGTTATTTCCTAAATGAGGAGCGATTAAATAGGATAAAGTAGCGGCGATAAAAGCTAACATGGTTGGATACCACACTACATTATAGATCCATTGCAGCCAAATGGTGATAAATCCTGCTCGTTTCCCGAATGCTTCTCTAACCCAGACATAAATTCCTCCGGTATTAGGGTAGGCGGTAGCAAGCTCTGCGGCAACCAATGCTACTGGAATAAAAAAGGTAAGAGCTGCAAAAATATAATAAAAGACCAGGGAAAATCCAAGTTTTGCGCTGATAGGCAAGGTCCGTAAACTATCTACAGCAATGACGTTGATCATAACTAAAGAAAAAACGTTCAGAACCTTTTTTGAATGATTCATTATTTATCCTTTATGAGTGCAATAAACCCGGGTATTGAATGGGGTATAAATGGTATTATGATAATTTAACAGAGTAAAGAAAAGTTTGGCTGTATAGTTTAATTACTACTGAAGTTTTATATGTTGTTGGGTTTCTCTTGTTGTGAAACCCAACATTCTAATGCAGAAGGGCAGCAAAGTGCCCTATGATCAAGAACTTATTTTGCGTAATACATACTGAAGTATTCCGCCATTTTTATAATATTCAAGCTCGTCAGCAGTATCAATTCTACAAAGGGTTTCTATCTTTTCAACGTGCCCGTCTTGCCTTTCTATGCTTACAGGCACTATCGCGCCCGGGGTTAATTTATCAGAAATTTCAATACTGATGCGCTCGCTACCATCCAGCTTTAACGTTTTACGTGTAATGCCATCTTTAAATTGTAATGGCAATATACCCATGCCAATTAAATTGGAACGATGGATTCGTTCAAAGCTTTCAGTAATCACTGCTTTAACGCCAAGCAAATTAGTGCCTTTTGCTGCCCAATCGCGAGAAGAGCCTGTTCCATATTCTTTACCAGCGATGATAACCAAATCTTGATGATTTTCCTGATAACGCATGGCGGCATCATAAATCGACATGGTTTCTCCGGTAGGAACATAACGTGTGACACCACCTTCTTGTCCAGGCGTCATTTCATTACGAATGCGTATATTGGCAAAAGTGCCTCGCATCATTACTTCGTGGTTACCGCGGCGTGATCCATAGGAGTTAAAATCTTTCTCATCGACTCCTTTGGATTTTAAATATAACCCTGCTGGAGAGCTGGCTTTGATTGAGCCGGCAGGTGAAATATGATCCGTTGTAATTGAATCACCGAATAAGGCTAAAATATAAGCCTGTTTAATGGGTTTGATAGGTTCTGGTTTCAGACTTAAATTTTCAAAAAATGGGGGATGTTGAATGTAGGTAGAATCAAGATTCCATTCATAAGTTTGTCCTGAGCTTGTTTGAATGGCCTGCCAATGAGCATCACCTTTAAAGACTTCAGCATATTCTTTACGGAACATGGTACCGCTTACTTTGGCTACTTCAGCAGCAATTTCTTTATTAGATGGCCAGATGTCCTTAAGATAAACATCATTTCCATCTTTGTCTTTCCCAATTGGGTCTTTGCTTAAGTCACTGCAAGTTGTTCCGCATAAAGCATAAGCGACTACCAATGGGGGAGAGGCGAGCCAGTTGGCTCTGACTTGAGGATGAACACGTCCTTCAAAATTTCTATTGCCAGATAGAACGGATGAAACAACAAGATCATGCTCTGAAACACAGTGGGAAATATCATCAGGCAAAGGACCCGAGTTACCTATACAAGTGGTACAACCGTAGCCAACCAAATTAAAACCTAATTGATCCAGATAAGTTTGCAGGCCGGCATGTCTTAAATAGTCTGTAACTACTTTAGAACCAGGTGCCAAAGAAGACTTAACCCATGGTTTGCGTTGTAATCCTTTTTCGATCGCTTTTTTTGCTACCAGTCCTGCTGCCATCAGTACACTTGGATTAGAGGTGTTAGTACAGCTGGTTATTGCTGCTATGACTACATGACCATGTTTCATTTGAAAGTCTTTGTTTTTAACGGCAAAGGTTTTGTCTTTCTCTTTTTCTTTTCCAACTTCGATTAAAAAATTGTTAAATTCAATAGGCAATGAACTCAGATTTACTTTATCCTGGGGTCGTTTAGGGCCAGCCAGAGAGGGTTCAACGCTGTCTAAATCCAGATGTAAAGAGTCAGTAAACACTGGTTCTTCACTATCTTTGTCATACCACATGCCCTGCGCTTTAGCATAAGCTTCAACAAGGGCAATGGTATGCTTATCACGGCCAGTCAATTCCAAGTACTTAATTGTTTCCTTATCTACTGGAAAGAAGCCACATGTTGCGCCGTACTCAGGTGCCATATTGGAGATTGTGGCTCTATCTGCCAAAGGTAAATCATTAAGTCCAGGACCATAAAATTCGACAAATTTACCAACAACCCCTTTTTTTCGCAGCATTTGAGTGACGGTAAGAACCAAATCAGTCGCAGTAATGCCTTCTTTAAGTTTGCCTGATAATTTAAAGCCGATTACTTCGGGGATTAGCATGGATACTGGTTGTCCCAGCATGGCTGCTTCGGCCTCTATACCACCGACTCCCCAACCCAGGACACCTAGTCCATTAATCATAGTGGTGTGAGAGTCTGTACCAACCAAAGTATCCGGATAAGCATACAATTGGCCATCACTTTCGCTATTCCACACAGTTTTTCCTAAATACTCCAGGTTGACCTGATGACAAATTCCTGTTCCGGGTGGGACGACCTGAAAGTTAGAAAAAGCTTTTTGTCCCCAGCGTAAAAACTCATAGCGTTCTTTATTTCTTTCTATCTCGATTTTGGTATTCACTTCAAGGGCATCAGTTGAGGCGAATTTATCGACCATGACTGAATGGTCTATCACTAAATCGACAGGCGAAAGAGGAGAAATTTTATCTGCATTACCTCCCATTTTTACTATGGCAGTACGCATGGCGGCCAAATCTACAACTGCGGGAACACCAGTGAAGTCTTGCATTAACACTCTTGTTGGTCTAAACGCAATTTCATGCTGGGATGTTTTATTATGGAGCCAGTCAGCAATTGCTTTGATGTCTTTGGTCGTTACTGTATTGCCGTCTTCAAAGCGTAATAAATTCTCAAGCAATACTTTCAGGGAGTAAGGTAGGCGATTAATTCCTTTAAAATGTTTATTTTCAGCTTCTTTCAAACTGTAGTAATTATAGGTTTTTCCATCAACTGTTAACTGTGATTTTGTTGATAGACTGTCTTGACCCACTTTCATAAAGAACTCCCAAAATCATTATTATTAATAATCTTTAGAAATAATAGCTCAATTTTAGGAAGTTTTCATTCAGTATCAATAAAATCATGTTTTAATTAATGATACGGAGGGGTATGTTTTTTCATCAAACTCTTCAAATAGAATATCAGGATTAATAAGTTTTGCTCCTTCTACAAAAATCCTTTTTTCTTCTTCTTTTTTTCTTGTCGTATCTGGAGAGTCTGGAATTAGCAGGCAAAAACCACTTGGTAACAGCAGTGTCACAGCGAGTGATACCATAATAACACCAAGGAGGGGGTTAAAAATAAATGTTGGTATTGAACCAAAAAGCAACGTCAGACCGATGCCCACAGTTGCTTTAGCTACATTCTCTATAGTGGGATCTGGTTTAATTTTATCATGAACAGCAACAGGATAGTAAAATCCCTTTTGGTAATTATGTATTGCAGAGGATGTTCGTTCAGGTTGCTTTATACAAATGAGTAAGGTTTTCGCAAACTTTTCATACTGGATAAGTATCTGTTGTGTATTAAAGGTATTTGAAGCTTCCGATTCAAGCTCGTTTTGAAATTCGCTAACACGGAGAGTTAATAAATTCAAAAAATACGCCTTTTGTTTCATTTCCACATGATTTAACAATTTTTTTACTTGTTCAATCAAACCATCTATAGATTTCTTAGATTTATGGTGGCTGAATAAATAGTAATACATAATAAATTTCTCTTCCTGTAAAGCATGTCAAAAAACTAGCATTATTTTTTTAGGGGTTATAGTAGGTGTTAAGAGGTTTTACATGCATGCAATATTTTTTAACTATCCCTTAATTATTTTTTCAGTAAGCTTGCAGATGGTATGAGTTTTGCTATATGTTAATCATAACACAGGGAGTG
Organism: Legionella pneumophila subsp. pascullei; assembly: GCF_900637585.1. Lineage (NCBI taxonomy): Bacteria > Pseudomonadati > Pseudomonadota > Gammaproteobacteria > Legionellales > Legionellaceae > Legionella > Legionella pneumophila. The sequence continues at coordinate 1,900,289 of NZ_LR134380.1, read as the reverse complement.
TGACATGCTTGATCTGAAAAACCTTATACTCAATTCATCCATTTTCCCGGATACCTCGTCAACGGTTCAAAATGATCTAAAATCTGAGCAATTGATTGATATTCATGAGGATTCTGACAGCGACGGTGATTTATTAACTCCTGAATCTTTTATATTGCTGATGGCTGAAATTTTATCAACAAACAGTACAGATACAACATACGAATATGAACATCAAAATTCAGAAGGTAATAAAGTTTTGCCAAATCTGCAATTTAACGAGATAAAGGTTGACGAACACATTCAAGAACACAATGAGCAGTTGAAATCATCAGATAATCAATTGTGCTTCAGTACTGAATTACCTGATGTTAATGAAATAACAGGTAATCAATATACAGGGCAATTTGAATCGACAATAGAGAAAAATGTGGCTCTGACATGGATTAATTCTGAAAATTTCCAACCACCAATAATTAAACCTGAAAGCCAGACAAATGAAACTTACAAAATTTGGGACTCAGAAATAGCATCCATTGAATCTGGCAAACTGAAACTGGATTTTCCAAAAGCAGGTAATCAAGAGAATAATATTAACTCTTATCAAAAGGAGGCAACAAATCAATTGCAGAGTGATTTGTTGAAAAATCATCAATTAGTTAAAGAGGGGGATGCTTTCCCAACATTAGAAGAGATTAAAATGAATCTCGAACCTGGATCTGAGGTAATAAGATCGGGAATAGAGGTAGGTAAAGTGGGTTCTGAAATACCTGGTAATTCCTATCAAATGCCCCCCAAAGCTGGTTCAGATATTCACCCCCCAGTGGCTTCCAATAATTACGCGCCTAAAAATTTTACAATTCCAATTCATGTAAATCACTCGCAGTGGTCAAATCAATTATCCGAACATATTGTTTGGCTTGGTCATCAGGAAGTAAAAAGTGCCTTGATTAAAATTCATCCTGAGGAATTAGGGCCTTTGGAAATTAATGTAAACGTTGTAAAGGATAACGCATCTGTTAACATATCTACTCACAGTGTTTATGTAAAAGAAATTGTTGATCAAGCGCTTCCCAGATTAAGAGAGATGATGGCTCAACAAGGCATAAATTTATCTGAAGTGCATATTGGAACTGACACAAATTCCCGCCAATATTCTCAGAAAAATCATAATGTTGATATAGATCTTGTTCAATCAGCTGAAGATAAAAATAAAATCATCTCATTAACTAAGCATCTACCCAAAGGATTGGTTGACTACTTTGCTTAGTTTAACAAATCAATTGTTGGAAAGGAGTTTACGACAGTGTCCCATAATTATTTTCGTTACTGCCTGACGACAAAGGACAATAAGCTTTTTTGGCAAAAACCTTTGGCCTCAGAACGATTTGACAAGTTGATTGCTGATAGAAAATTTCAAAAATCAATAGCGCACAGCAGGAAAAATCAATTAACTTACAGCTTTATAGAGTCCAAAATTGCCTCAGATTATGCATTATTGATTGATACTAAATTAAGAGAGCAATTGAGGCAGTTTACTTTGGATGATTTTAGCGATATTTCAGGATTTGAAAGAAAAGAAAAATCAAATTTGAGGCAACAAAGTTATTTTAAGTTAAGACAGCAACTGGAATTTTTTCTTAAAAATGACATTCAACAGCATAAATCTTGTCCCGATTCTCGATTAAATGCTTTCAGGCGCTGGGTAAATATATCGGATTTACTATTAAGGCGTCATTGTTATGAAGGCTTTGTCTTGGTATTTGTTAATTTGCAATTAATTGCAGACAAGCAGTTAATCGATGGTTTGCCTGCAAGTGTAAGAAATAATTATAATCAGCTATGTCAACTAAGTTCACCAACAGGAAATCATAGTGCCTTACGGCATTTTATGAGCACACACCAAAGTGACAGTGATTTTACTCCTTTATTTTTTACCTACCATGCCATTGGAGCTTTGGATGAATCACTTGAATCTTTGAAAGACAAAGAGGTTCTTTTAAAAAAACAATTAAAACATCTGAATAAAAAACTTAATCATTTAAGAAGAGAGGTCACTCCAGAAGTGATTGATATCATTTATGAGTTTTTGAAAAACAAGCAACAAATACCGAAAAAAATGATGGAACGTAGAGGACATCTGATACAGCTGCTGGAAGAGGTTGGCTGTGTTGGAAAACAATTAAAACAAATACAAATTAATGTGCGAGACCAGCTTGAGCAACGTGCTAAATTGGTAGGATTGATAGCCAAAGAGCAAAAAACAACAAGAACGATACCAGACTATCTTGAAAAAACCTATAATATTATCCAGCACAGATTCAATAAGCAGTCTATTGCCACAGTCAAACTACCCAATCCTCTAGAGACAACAACGGAGAAAACTCCGAGTTCTTCATGTTTGTATAAAAATAAACTGCTTCCTCATTTTTGGAATAGACGTGGAAAAACTCCCTCCAGCTATTGGGAAGAGGTATTTACACCAAGTTGTTTAAACAATAGATAATTAAAAACAACGTTTGGCACAGCGAATCACTCGGCCACTCCATCGGTCTATTAGGCAGCTTTTCTGGCAACCATAGCCAATGTATCTCCATTTTGTCCAGTAAGCGTTTTTGTAATATACAGGGCCGCGCCAGTAGTAGTTACCAGGATAGCTGTGAATCCCGATGAAATAAGCAAGCTGAGTATTCCCGGAAAGATACTGAGCTGCATTAGTATTGGCGGCATTTATTACATTGCTAAATGATGCAGTAAGCAACAAAAGAAAAATTAAGTTAAGAATAGCTAATGATCTCAGGACATGAGCATTTATCGTTTTCATGATAAATTCCTTTTATCGCAGATAACATTCAAATTATAGATTAATAATATTGCAAATAGATTACTAAAAGCGCAATATTGTATTTTCTTTGCTAATGCAATTAACCAACATATAGAGGTTTCTGTTTGAGTATAAGTTGATTGCTATGTATTTGCATGAGGTATATACAAAGTATCAAGTCATGTGTGCAATATTATGTACAATATGTTAATATATTGCTACGCATGTGATTTAACAAAGATATTGAGGATTTAAAAAATTGCAATGTGCCATCGAGAGAAAAAATAGTTTACGTGACTTACAATCACACCCAAATCTTGGTGATTGGATGTTTATCTCCTCTTTAGGCAGCCAGGATTTTGATGAGAGTAAATTTTTCTCTCAAATTTCATTAGAATCACTATCTTTTATTATCAGAATAGCCAAATTTTCCGCTTATTTTGTTACGCTTTGTGAGAAAAGTGAATACGATGCGCTTTGGAAAAAACTCTACTCGATTTTTGGATTAGTTCTCACCAAAGATAAACTAGTACCTAAACCTTTTTTCACTCATGACGGTGGAGAAGTCAATCATTTTAATCTATTACGTGGTGCTTATTATTTTCACCTTTCCCAAAAAGCATTAGCAGCAAAAGAAAAATCCTTTTCTGATTTAGAACTCTACTGGTTAAATCAGGCTATGAAATTTGGGTCGATTCATGCAAGCCAGCGTTATATCCAATTTTTATATCAAAAATTAGATAAGGTTGTTTCCGCAGATGAAGCAGAACAAATTTTAGAGGAGGTAATTAAGCTTTGCAAGGCAAACCTAAATCAATATGGTAGTTATGCTTATATGATGCTGGCTGAAGCTTTTTTTCGTTATGCAATATGGGCACAACAAGCTGGTAATTTGAGTCGTGCTAAATCTGCAATGACCTCGTCAATTAACTCCTGTATGAAAGCTAATCAACACCTGGATGCCAGTGCTTTTTCCATTCATAATGCGAGTTTTGGGGAAGGATTGAAAGCAAGTAATTCACTTGCTATGGAAAGCCCAAAGGAAGCCATTGTATTTTTAAAGGCCTGGGCAGCCGCTCATCTTCATGAAAATGAAGTAGAATTAACTCCCCGTTCAGGTTTTCTTTAAATATCACCTACCATGGTTTTTTATCCATATCAAATAGCGTTGAGCCAGAGGATCCTTTCTCTGGTTGAGCCGAGGAAAAAAATCTTGCTGTCTGACTTACTGAGCTG